>NZ_JBWKUZ010000025.1:0-74495 GCF_059421435.1 Janthinobacterium sp. GW821-FHT03A03
CCGCCGATGACCCTGATGGCCCTGAACCACTTCCCCAACAACAGCGGCCTGGCTTCGTCGATGCAGTCCTTCATCCAAATGCTGCTGTTCGCGCTGTTGTCGGGCCTGGTGGCGCCGCTGCTGTTCGACAGCGCCCTGAACCTGGCGTATGGCGTGATGGCGGGATTGCTGGTGAGTTTGATTTGCTGGGTGTTTGCGCAAGGCAATTCCGCAGAAACCGCAGCGAAATAAAGTCACGCATACCAAGCCAGCAAAAACCGGTGGCAGACCCGGCGGGTCTGACCCCGGCAGCCGGCGAATCCGACCTACGGCCATGGCGCGGGAGTCACATCGACATACTGCGCGCCGCCCTGCTCCGGTTCCGCTGCATTGTTCTGCGATGGCTGGTTCAGGGAACCGGCCGGCGCACGCAAACTCAATATCTCCTTGCGCGCCTCGACGAAGTCGGCCGAACTGAGCGGATGTTGCTGGTCGGGCCAGTGCGTGATGGCCCATTCCTGCAAGGCTTCGAAGCGCCGCCACAGTTCGGCGACGAATTCGCGGCGCGCGTCTTCCTGCTGCTCCGGCGTCTTTTCAATGGTTTCGCTGATATGGACTTCCATGGCCGTGTTCCCTCGCTGACAGTGTCTTGCCAGACTACGCCGGCAGCCGCCAGGCGTCTGTTCGCGAACGAACACACAGTTACTCGGGCATCTTGCGAAAGCCCACGGCCAGGCGGTTCCAGGTATTGATGGCGCCGATGGCCAGGGTCACGTTGACCATCTCGGCCGGCGTCAACTGCTGCGCCAGCGCCGCATACACATCGTCGGGCGCCTGGCTTTGCGGCAGCAGGGTCAGCGCTTCCGTCCAGGCCAGCACGGCCCGCTCGCGCGCCGTGAAGAACGGCGTTTCGCGCCAGACGGAGACGGCGTACAGGCGGCGCTCCGTTTCACCTGCCTTGCGCGCGTCGCTCGTGTGCATGTCCACGCAAAAAGCGCAGCCATTGATTTGCGAGGCGCGCAGGCGGATCAGCTCGAGCAGCGAGTGTTCCACGCCCAGTTTGGCGATCGCCGCTTCCAGCGCATACATGGCCTTGACGGCGTCCGGCGAGGCCTGGGTAAAATCGAGTCGTTGCTGTGTCATGATGCATTCCTTGATAAAGTAGAGATGCGCCATTGTAGAAGCGCGAATAACGCGCGCGGCAGGCCAATCCCGCCGAAAAACGGCAGACCACCAGCAGATACTCCATGGAATTACATATCCTGATCGACGGCACGCGCGACCTGGGCGGCCAGCTGTACCGCCAGCTCAGCGCAGCGATCCGCTCGGGCCGCCTGACGGACGGCCAGCAATTGCCCCCTTCGCGCCTGCTGGCCAGCCAGCTGGGCCTGTCGCGCAAGACGGTATCCGACGTGTATGACAAGCTCGGCTATGAAAAGTTGCTGGTAGGGAAAGTTGGCGTGGGCAGCTTCGTGCAGACGCCGCACGCCTCGCCGCAGCGCCGCCATGCGAGCGCGCCGCTGGCCAGCGCGCAGCGCATCGCCCGCTGGGAAGCGACGCCCACGCCCTTGCGCCGCGCCAGCCAGGAAACGCCGGCGCGCTACGCCTTCATCGGGGGCCGCGCCACGCCCGCGCACTTCCCGCAGGATGAATGGCGCGCCTGCATGCTGCACGCGCTGCGCCAGGGCGAGCAGGCGCGCGGCCGCTATGGCCCCGTGGAGGGCTTGCCGGCCTTGCGCGCGGCGATCGCCGGCCATGCCGCCTTCAGCCGCGGCATCCATTGCTCCGAGGAACAGGTGCTCGTCACCAGCGGCGCGCAGCAGGCGCTGCACCTGCTGGCGCTTGCCCTGCTGGAGCCGGGCGACACGGTTGCCGTGGAGGAACCCGGCTATCCGGTGGCGCGCGCCGTGTTCGCCAGCCAGGGCGCGCGCGTGGTGGGCGTCGACGTGGACGAGGATGGCCTGGTCGTCGCGCAAATTCCCGACGGCACGCGCTTGATCTATGTCACGCCCGCCCATCAATTTCCGCTCGGCATGCCGATGAGCATGGCGCGCCGCCATGCCTTGCTGGAACGGGCCCACCAGCTGGGCGCCATCATCATCGAGGACGATTACGACAGCGCCTTCCGCTACGAAGGCCGGCCCGAGGATTCCCTGCAAAGCATGGACCGCTACGGCGTCGTCGCCCACGTGGGCAGCTTTTCCAAGATCATGCTGCCGGAACTGCGCCTGGGCTATGTGGTACTGCCGCAAGCCCTCGTGGCCGCCATGCAGACGGTGAAATACCTGAGCGATTGCCACACGGCCAGCCTGGGCCAGCATGCGCTGGCCAAGTTCATCGGCGACGGCCACTTGCTGCGCCACATACGCCGCTGCCACGACATCTATGCGGGGCGGCGCGAGCGGCTGCAGCACTGGTTCAACGGTCCGCTGGCGCCGTGGTTCCGCCTGGTGCCGGCCAGCGCCGGCTTCCACGTGGCGGCGCTGGCGCAGGCGCCGCTCGATATCGCCGAATTGCTGCGCCGCGCGCGCCAGGCCGACGTCAGCCTGTATGCCCTGTCCGGCTTTTACCATGGCCCCGCCCGCCACGAAGGCCTGTTCCTCGGCTACGGCGCCATCGACAAGCTCGATATCGACACGGCCCTGGCCAGGGTGCTGGCGATCCTGCAAGAGATGGCGCCCCTGCCCCTCAGCGGGGTTGCCAGCGATAGTGCCCCGTGATCGGATAGCTGAATAAAATGTTTTCCTCGCGCGCGCCCTCGCCGATATTGTGGATGATCAGCGGCACGCCGCTCCACGACTGCCTGTCGCTGACGACGCCGATGTGGGTCAGGTTGCGCGGCAGGCGCCAGGTGACGATATCGCCCGCGCGGTAGGCCTTCGCCTCCTTGCTTGGCGACAAGCTGGTGCCGTGGCGGGCAAAGTAGGTGCCCAGGTTCGGCACGCGGCGGTGGTCGATATTGCGGTCCGGCCCCTTCATCTGCCAGCGCCCCTGCTGCTGGTACACCTGCCACGCCTTGCGCATGTCCTCGTGCACGAGCACCTGCAAGTCCTGCCCCAGCTGGCGGTAGGCGCGCACGACCACGTCCGTGCACACGCCACGCTCGAGCGGCACGTCGCCGCCCGGATAGGCGAGCCGTTCATAGCGCGGATCGTACTGCACCGTCACGCCCACCTGCTTGCGGGCGGCGGCGACGAGGGCTTGCGGAGTGGCAGGGACAGCCGACGCCAGCATGGGCGCCAGCGCAAGCACGAGGATGGAGAGCGGTTTGATTGGCATCAACGTCGATAGTCGGATGAAAATGCCAACTGTACCGCAGCGGCAGGGAAAACGCCGTACGCTAGGCGCCCGCCAGCTGCGCCAGGTGGGCAGGCAAATCCACCGCCGGGCCGGCCGCATTGACGGTGTCGAAATAATCATGCCAACCCGTGGCGGCGATGCCGGCCAGCAAGGCATCGAGCGCCGCCTCGTCCGGGAAGCGCCAGACGGCATAGAATTGCCGGGCAGCCGCATGCAGCTTGCCGCCGTCGACGGCGCCCATGGCCAGCGCTTCGGCGCCGCTGCCCGACAAGGCCGCCATGCCGGCGCCCACGGTGGCGAAATACGCCTGGCGCGCGGCGCCGTCGAGGGCCAGCCAGGCCGGTTTCGGGCTGTACAGTTCTAACAGGTAATGCATGTTTTCCTCCAGACAATTAAGAAAGCGAACGCTGGGCGCGCTTGCAGATGCGCTGGGTCGCGGCAACGGGGCTTTCCAGCAGCCATTGCGCGCACAGGCTGCGCACCCAGTCCGGCTGGCTCTTGGCCGCATCGTTGAGCCAGTTGGCCACGGCATCCTGCACGTAGACGGCCGGATCGGCGCGCAAGGGCTGCAGCAGGGGCAAGGCCAGCTGCGGCTCTTCCTTCAACTCGGCAATGTGCGCGCACCACACGCCGCGCGGGCGCAGCGCTTCGCAGGCAAAGCGGCGCAGGCGCTCCGACGGGTCCGCCGTCCATGGCGCCAGCAAGGCAATCGCTTCGTCCAGACGCGCCGCCAGATGGGGACGCAGCGCCAGCCAGGCCCATTCGCGCACGCCGAAGTGGCCGTCGTCGGCCAGCGGCCGCATGGCGGCCAGCTGCTGCGGCAGGCTCAAGCCAGGCTGGGCGGCGATGGCAAAGCAGACCCAGCCCCGCACCGTGTCGGAAACATGGCCTTGCAATTGCGCCAGATCAACGTTGGCCTCCAGCAGCAACTGCGCCGCCAAGACCATGCGCCCGGTGATGCCGGTAGCGGCCTGCGCTTGCATCCGCGCCAGCCTGGCCCCGCCGATAGCGGGCACGGCCGCGGCCAGCAGTTGGGCGAAATCGATGGCCAGGCCTTCCGTCAGAGTGGCGCTGGCCACCATCCCCTGGTTCAGCAGGGCCAGGCGGGCGGGCGCGATATCGGCGACGCCGCGGCTCATGGCGCACCCCGGTCCGTCTTGCGCCAGGCTTTCTCCAGCAGTGCACTGAATAACTGCTTTTCTTCCGGCGTGAAATCGGCAAACAGGCTGGCGATCCATTGCGCGTGCTCGTCGACGAGGGTGGCGGCGGCGGCCTCTCCCTTGGCGCTCAGGCGCACCAGCAGCTTGCGCCGGTCGAGCCGGTCCGCGTGGCGCGCCAGGAAACCGTCGCGCTCCAGGCCGTCGAGCAAGCCCGTGATGGTGCCGCGCGTGACGCCCGCCCGCTCGGCCAGCTCGTGCGGCGAGAGTCCATCAGGCACGTCGCGCAGCAGGGCCAGCAGCACAAACTTGCCTTCCGATAAGCCATGCCGGCCCAGGCGCGTGGCGCAATCGCCATCGATGGCGGACGCCAGGCCCAGCACTTCAAAGCACAGGCGCAGCTGGCCGATGAATGCCGGCGCGTCCGCGCCGGGCGCGCGGCGCTGCACGTCACCGAGCAAGGCCGTGTATTTCTGTTCGAGTTTTATCATATGGCGCAATATAATATGGCACCATATTAAATGTCAAATGGAAAACCTTGAAGGTTTTCCTATCGGATCAGAAGCGCGCCTTGTCCCGCGCCCACGCGATGATGGCATTGGCATCGACGGCGCCCGGCTGGCGCGCCACTTCGACGCCGCGCAAAAACAGGGCCAGCGTGGGAATGCTGCGGATGTTAAAACGGCTGCCCAGGTCAGGCGATGCTTCCGTATTGACCTTGACGACGCGAAACGCCGGCTCCAGGGTCCTGGCGGCCTGCACATAGAATGGCGCCATGCTGCGGCACGGGCCGCACCAGGGCGCCCAAAAATCCACCAGCACGGGAATGTCGCTGCGCTCGATATGCTTGAGGAAGCGGGCGCTGGCCAGGTCCACGGGCTGGCCCGTGAACAGCTCCTTCTGGCACTTGCCGCAGGTGGGCTGCTCCGTGAGCCGGGCGGCCGGCAGGCGGTTGACGGCGTCGCAATGGGGGCACACGATGTGCAGGGAGTCTGGCGTGGTCGGGGTCATGGAATTCCTGGCTGCAAGCTGGTTGTATCGCTAAATGAGGCATTCTACGGCGATTCGCGCCGGTCATGGCGGCGCGCACGGCAGACAATTGTTGCTTGACCACAAATACTGCAGAATAGGCATCATTGCCCGATTACTGTACCCTGCCCGGAACGGCACCGTCACCCACGCGAGGAACCCCATGCACATGACCGCTCCCCCGGCGCACGCCGCGCTCGACGCCACGCTGGCGCGCCAGCGCGCCGCCTGCCTGGCCCAGCCCGTGCCCACGTTTGCCGAACGCAAGCGCGACCTGCAAGCCTTGCAGCGCTACATCCGCGACCACAAGCTGGCCTTGTGCGAGGCGATCAGCGCCGACTATGGCAACCGTTCCCACCACGAAACTTTGCTGGCAGAAATATTTCCCGCCATCGACGGCATCGATCACGTGCTGGGCCAGTTGAAAAAGTGGATGCAGCCGCAGCGGCGCAGTGTGGACTGGCGCAATTTTCCGGGCGCCCGCAACCGCGTGCTGCCCCAGCCGCTGGGCGTGGTGGGCGTCATCGTGCCGTGGAATTTCCCCGTCAACCTGAGCCTCGTGCCCTTGACCTACATCTTTGCCGCCGGCAACCGCGCCATGGTCAAGATGAGCGAAAACTCGCGCCACCTGGCCCGGCTGCTGATCGCAACCATGCCCGCCTATTTCCCGCCGGAAAAGCTGCAGTTTGTTGACGAGACGGGCGGCGTGGGCATGGCGTTTTCACAACTGCCGTTCGACCATCTGCTGTTTACAGGGTCCGGCCAGACGGGCCGCGCCGTCATGGCGGCCGCCGCGCGCAACCTGTGCCCCGTCACCCTGGAGCTGGGCGGCAAGGCGCCCGCCATCGTCTGCGCCGATTTCGACATGCGCACGGCAGCCGAGCGCATCCTGTTCGTCAAATACCTGAACGCGGGACAGATCTGCACCAGCGTCGACCACGCCTGGCTGCCCGAGGCCGGCATTGCCGCCTTCGTCGAGCATGCGCGCCGTATCATGCCCGCGCGCTACCCGCGGCTCGACACGCCCGACTACACGTCCATCATCGACGAGGCCGCCTTTGAGCGCCTGCTGCAGGCGCTCGACGAGGCGCGGGAACGGGGCGCGCAAGTGATTTCGCTGCTGCCGGGGCCTGCATACGACCGCGCCACGCGCAAGATCGCGCCGCATATCGTGCTCGACGCGCCCGAAGACAGCCTGCTGCTGACGCGGGAAATCTTCGGCCCCGTCCTGCCCCTGCGCGGCTATGCCGACCTGGAAACGGTGATCGCCAGCATCAACGGGGGGCCGCGTCCGCTGGCCATCTATCCCTTCAGCAACGACGCACGCACGGTGCAAACGCTCATTGACCGGGTGATGTCGGGCGGCGTATCCGTCAACGACGCCCTGTTCCACGTGGGCCAGCACGATTTACCCTTCGGCGGCGTGGGCGAGTCCGGCATGGGCCACTACCACGGCGTCGAAGGCTTTCACACTTTCAGCAAGCTGCGCCCCGTGTTCTACCAGGCGCGCTACAGCCCCTTGGCACTGCTGCGGCCGCCGTACGGCAGGCTGGCCAGCCGCGTATTGAACTTCCTGACCCGCTGATTACAGGAACAGCGAGGCGGCGATGGCCCACATGACGAGGGCGATAATGCCGTCGAGCACGCGCCAGGCCATGGGCTTGGCAAACACGGGCGCCAGGTAGCGGGCGCCAAAGCCCAGCAGGAAGAACCACAGGGCCGAGGCCATGATGGCGCCGCCGGCGAAGTAAAAGCGTCCCACGCCTTCATGCTGGCCGCCGATCGAGCCGAGCAGGATCACCGTGTCGAGGAAGGCGTGCGGGTTCAGCAGGCTGAACGCCAGCGCCGCGCCGATCACGGCCCAATAGCCTTCCGGCGCCTTGGCGGCCGACACCGTCAGGGCCGTCGGGCGCCAGGCCGACTTGGCGGCGCGCAAGCCGTAGGCGATCAGGAAGGTGGCGCCGCCGGCCTTGGCCCACAGCAGGAAATTGGGGTTGTCGGCAATGAAGGTGCCCATGCCTGCCACGCCGGCCGTGATCAAAATCGCATCGCACAGCAGGCAGACGAGGATGCAGGTGAGCACGTAATGGCGCTTCAGGCCCTGTTTGAGCAGGAAGGCGTTTTGCGTGCCGATGGCCACGATCAGGCTCGCCCCGAGCCCCATGCCTTTCAAGAAAATTGCGCTGTCCATATCGATTCCTTTCCATTGCTTTCCATCACGCGCACGGCCGCCCACGCTCTGCCGGCAATGGCAAAGTCATCAGAGGTAGGTGGAGGGTGGTGCGGAACCTGGGGGACCGCGCGGGAGAGTGGAGTTGTTACCCTATTTCAACAGTGTAAAGAAAAAGTAAATATAAGTATAATGAATGATTCTAACCATATATAAGAGAAACTTATGCGCGTCGTCGATTACCGTGGATTGGCCGCACTCGACGCCGTGATCGGCCTGGGCAGCTTTGAAAAGGCCGCGCAGGCGCTGGCCATCAGCCAGCCGGCCGTGTCGCAGCGCATCCGCACCCTGGAAAACCTGGAAGGCACTTTATTGATCATCCGCAGCCACCCGCCCCTGCCCACGGAAGCGGGCCAGCGCCTGATCGCCCACTACCGGCAAGTCAAGCTGCTCGAAGCGGCGCTCGACGCCCAGCCCGGTCCCACCACGCAGTTGCCGGAACTGGCCATCGCCGTCAACGCCGACAGCGCCGCCACGTGGATACCGGAAGCGCTGGGACCGCTGCTGTCGCCGCCGTCCTGCCTGCTCGACATCCGCCTCGACGACCAGGACCACACCCTGAGCCAGTTGCGCGAAGGGCGCGTGTTTGCCTGCGTCACCAGCGCCAACGACCTGGTGGCGGGCACGACGGCCACGCCGCTGGGCGGCATGCGCTACCTGTGCGTGGCCTCGCCCGCATTCGCGCGGCAATGGTTTCCCCATGGTTTTACGGTGGACGCCGTCAGCCAGGCGCCCGCCATCACCTTTGGCAGCAAGGATGCGCTGCACGAGCGCTATCTGCAGCACCGCCTCGGCTACGCGGGCCGCTATCCGCACCATGTGCTCGGTTCGGCGCGCGACTTCGTGCGCTTCATCGAAGCGGGCTATGCCTATGGCATGGTGCCCCTGCTGCAGGCGGAAACGGCGCTGGCCGCCGGCCGGCTGGTCGACGTGGCGGCGGGGCAAGCGCTCGACGTGCCCCTGACCTGGCATGCCTGGGACATCCAGACGCCCCTCACGCGCACCTTGTCGGACGCCGTCATCGCCACGGCCCGCAAATGGCTGCTGCAAGACAACATTGTTTCTGAATAATTTCTATGCCACTGCAACAACTGCTGCCCGCCGCGCCCCGCTTGGCCTACACTGCAACCATACTGCACAACGACAAGGAGCCGGCATGACGATCGTGCGCACCACTTTGCTGGGCTTGCTGGCGGCGCTGCCCCTGGCCGCCGGCCTGATCGCCTGCTCGCCATTGACCGCCATCAATGCCCTCTCGTCCGGCAGCGCCTCGCACGTGACGCGGGGCCTGGCCTACGGCCCCCTGCCCCGGCAAAAACTCGATGTGTACGCCCCCAAAACCCGCACGGGACCCGTGCCCGTCGTGGTGTTCTTTTATGGCGGCAACTGGACTTCCGGCGAACGGGCCGACTATGCCTTCGTCGGCCACGCGCTGGCCGCGCGCGGCTACCTGGCCGTGATCGCCGATTACCGGCTGTTTCCGGACGTGCACTATCCCGAGATTTTGCAGGATGCGGCCCGCGCCGTGGCCTGGGCCGCGATGGAAGCGAGCCGCCATGGCGGCGACCCCACGCGTTTGTTCGTCATGGGCCATAGCGCGGGCGCCTACAACGCGGCCATGCTGGCGCTCGACGCCAGCCTGCTGGCCCGCCACGGCATGCGCCCGCAGGATTTGCGCGGATGGATAGGCCTGGCAGGTCCCTATGATTTCCTGCCGGTCGAAAATCCCACGGCCCGGCCCGTGTTCTTTTACCCGGACACGCCCGTCTCTTCGCAGCCGATACGCCACGTGACGGCTGCGGCCCCGCCCGCCCTGCTGATCGCCCCAAAGCCCGGCAAGGACAAGCTGGTCAATCCAGCGCGCAACACGGGCGGCCTGGCCGCCGCCCTGCGCGCGCTGCACCGGCCCGTGACGGAAACGTATTTCGACCACGTGGGCCATGCCACCCTGGTCGCCACGCTGGCCGCGCCCTTGCGCGGGCTGGCGCCCACACTGGACGCCGTGGGCGCCTTCATCGATGCCAACAACGGCAGCGAGGACGCGGCCCTGCCCGCGAAAACAGTTCAAAAAGATAAGGCCCCCTTGCCGTCGCGCGCGCCTGGCGCGGCCACGCCGGCCCCTGAGCAGCGCGCCTACGACAAAACGCCCGCCCCGTGAAGGGCGGGCGCTCTGTGTAAACGGAGCAGCAGTATGCAGGCATGACGCTGCCTGACGGCGCCTGACCGCCGCCCGGAGCTCGGCCTCCGGTTGACGGCTCAGCCGCAAGCAGCCTCGTGCTTACTCTTTACGGCTGGCGCTGCTGCTTTTGCTTTGTGCAGCGCCCGCTTGCGAGGCGCTGCCGCTGGCCGAGCTTTCGCTGCCGGCCGATTGCTGGCTGCCCTGATGGCTGGCGCTTTGCAGGCTTTGGCCGTCACGGCTTTGCGCGCTGCGCTGCTGCTCGCGGTTGGCGCCGTTCTGGTGATAGGCCTGGAACGGTTCGGCGATGCGCTGCATGGCTTCTTGCTGCTTGCGCACGTTCTTCTCCGTTTCTTCCGATGCCGTGCGGGCCACTTCCTCGGCCAGGGCCTTGGCCGTACGGCTCGTTTCATTCACATGCTGCTCGGCGACGTTGGCCAGCTCCACCTGGGTATCGGCGGCCAGGCGCGACACCTGTTGCTGATACTTGCGCAGTTGCTCGGCTGCCGGCTGGCCCGAGGCGGCGGCGACCTGGAACACGTCTTCCACGCGTTCGACCGTCAGCAGGTTCTGGCTGGTAATCGTGCTTTCCTCCAGCAAGCCTTGTGCCAATTGCATGTTCAGATCGTTAAATTGCTGTGCCGAATGGAACAGCGACTTCGACAGACCATTGAAGAACGCCAGTTGCGCTTCCAGGTGGTTTTTAGCGGCTGGGGTAACACTACGGGAATATGGATACATGGAGTTTCCTCATTAAATAGCGGTTGGGTGGACAGATGGCGGCGCCACCGGCAGTCGAACCGTCAGGCAGACGTCCGGGCTACGCCACGAAACGCGAAAAAACATATCCGATCGGTGGGAAGATGCTTTGCAACGCGAGTCCCAAGGCTACGTGAGCACCGCAGGTGAGGGATGATCTGGATCAAAGGTGCGGCAGGCAATGCGAAAAGTTTTGGCTGGACGCCGCGGCCTTGCCGAGCGTCAGTATCAGGACAGGAAATCTGTGTCAGGCGGCATCCATGCACGGTATGACGGGCGCATAGCCATGACTGCGCAGCGATGCCTCCAGCCAGCGGTTGCCATACCAGCCCCGCGCCAGCAGATAGCTGAGCTCCGCGCTCATCATCAGCAGCATCAGCGGGCCGATGCGCAGGCCCGTCGCGTACTGGCTGCCGAACCACAGGCACAGCTCCATGGCCAGCATGGGCAGCAGCAGCCACCAGCGGCGCTTGGCCACGGCCCACAGGGGGCCGAAGAAAAACGCGGGCCAGGAAAAGCCGTCGCTCACGTAGGCGTAGCGGCCGGCAGCGTCGGCAAACAGGGTGGCGCCAGGCTTCATGCGCTGCTTTTCAGAAAATGCTTGATGTCAATCCTCGGCGGCATGGCAGACGGCTTCGACATTGTGGCCGTCCGGCCCCAGCACGAAGGCGCCGTAGTAATTCGGGTGATAGATGGCGCGGATGCCGGGCGCGCCGTTATCCTTGCCGCCCGCCGCCAGCGCGGCCTGGTAAAACGCATCGACCTGGGCGCGGTTGTCCGCCGCGAAGGCGAGATGCATGCCCGCATGCGGCGCGGCGCCCGCGCCGAACCAGAAATCGGGCTTGCCATCCTTGCCCATGCCGATCCAGCCCTGCGCTTCCATCACCACCGACACGCCCAGGGGCGCCAGGGCGGCGGAAAAGAAAGCCTTGCTGGCCTGTGCATCGCTGACAGTCAAACCGATGTGATCAAGAATCATGATGGCGCTCCGTGCAGGTAGTGGGAAAGGAAGCGCAGTATGCGCCAACATTGCCTTTTAGGCAAGCATAACCAGCGCTCCGGCACAGTTGCTCCGCGATGATGGCCATGCGCCTGCCCTGCCTAGCGCAGGTTGCCCGTATGGCCCAGCGAATAGCGGCCCGGCTGCGGCCACACGGTCAGGCCGTGCGGCTCCTGCCCGACTTTCACCTTCGACACGTCGCCACTGTTCGTGTCGATGCGGTAGACCACGTCGTCGAAACGGCCGGACAGCCACAGATACTTGCCGTCGGCGCTCACATTGCCCATGTCGGGGCTGCCGCCGCCGGGAATCGGCCACTGCGACACGACTTTTTCCGTGGCGAAATCGATCACGCTGACGCTGCCCTTGCCCTTCGGCTTGCCGTGGATGCGGTGCGTGCCGCGGTTGGCCACGTACAGCTTTTTGCCGTCGCGGCTCGGGTATAGGCCATGCGCGCCCACGCCCGTCTGGATGAAGCCGATTTCCTTCAGGGTGGCGCCATCGACGATGTGCACGCCGTCGGCGTCCATGTCGGCGATATAGAACTTCTTGCCGTCCGGCGAGATGCGTATGTCTTGCGGCATGCCCTTCTTGACGCTGCAGATTTCATTTGCCGGGCCGCCCACGGGGCCGGATTCGGCAAAGCGCTTGGCGGGCATCTGCAGTTTCAGATAGCCGTCGACCTTGCGGCCCACCAGGTCGATCTTGGCGATGGTGCCGTCGAACTCGCAGGTGAACATGGCGTAGCGGCCGTCATTCGAGAAATCCGCATGGTTGATGCCGCCGCACTGGGGCGTATCGATCGAATACTGCACGGCCATGGTCTTCGGATCGCGGAAATCGAGGCGGTGGCGCGCTTCGGCCACGACGATGGCCGACTTGCCGTCCGGCGTAAAGTACATATTGTAGGGATCATCGACGGGCACTTCCTTGCCCGGCTTGCCCGTCAAGGGGTCGACCGGCGTCAGGCTGCCCTTGTCCGTGCGCTCGGCATTGTTCGCCACCCACAGGGTGCGCAAGTCCCACGACGGCACCACGTGCTGCGGGCCGCTGCCGACCTTGAACTTGTCGACCACTTTCAGGCTGTCCTGGTCAATCACGTAGACGTCGTTCGAGCGCAGATTGGGCACATAGACCCGGCGCAAGTGATCCTTGACGACAGGGCTCATATTGCTGCTGCCGATGCTGCCGTACACGTTTTTCGGGTCCACCAGCGGCGGCATGCCCGGCAGCGGCGAATAGGCGGGAGCCGGCGCTACGGCGGCGGGAGCCGGTGTGCTGGCGCCGGTGACCTGGCTGGCCACGCCCAGGCCGGCCAGTGCGGCAGCCAGGGCGGACAAGGTGACGATGGTGCGTCGTTGAGGTTTTTTCATGTGATTTCGCGTCTTTTCGTTGCAAAAACCGGAAGTTCAGCACTTCCGGCGGAGAATTTTATTTGTTACGTTGCAGCAACTTCCGGATGGCGGCCACCGACGCGTCCACCTGCAGCTTGACGCCGATCTGGCCCAACTCGGCCGTCGCCCGCGTGGCGTCGCCGCGCACGCCGTCGGCCACGCCCGGTTTCGGTCCGTGCGCCATGGCTTCGCTGCGCACGAGCGACGGGTCCGCCGCCAGCATCAGCGCCGCATCCGCCAAGCCCCCGTGCAGGCCGATCTCGGCGCTGCTGTAGCCGCGCTTTTGCAGCTCGGCAATATATTGCGATTGCGTGATGTCATAGTAGTCGAGCAAGGCGTGGGCGCGCGCGTCTTTCGCCGTGGCGGCTTTCCCCCAGGCCTGGTTGAGCTTGTTGGCCACATTCTGTTCGCTCTTCTGATAACCGCCGTGATCACCAAGGAAAATGATGTCGCGGAAACCATGCTGGCGCAGACTGGCCGCCGCCCCTTCCAGCACCGCCTCGAAGGCGGCCGGCGGTATCGAGATCGTGCCGGCAAAGCGCATGTGGCCGGCCGGCGGGGAAATCGCGCCTTCCGGCACGTAGGAAACGACGGGCGCGACGATGGTGTTGCCCAGCTTTTGCGCGATCTGGCGCGCCAGCAGCCCGGCGCGCACATTGTGCTTGCCCAGCGCGATATACGGCCCGCTCTGCTCCACGCCGCCGATGGGCACCAGCACGGTAGTCGCGCCGTGGTCTATGCGGCTGCGCAACTCCGTGCTGGTCAGCTCTTCGAGCATGACGCTGCTGCTGGCAGACGCGGCCGCCAGGGCGGGCGCCGCAGGCATCAGGCAGAACAGGGTCAGGGCAAACAGGGAGCCGAACGGCTTGGACAGCCTGGATGGCGCGCCTGGCGCAAGGGGCACATCCAGCAGGGGGAACTGCAGAGTCATAGGCAAACATCTTTCCGTGGTCGTCAAGCGTGACGCCGTACCCGGCCTGGCCAGGCAAGCTGGCTGCCACGCAGGAATTGTATTCCATCATGACGGGAACGGCACGTTAATTTGACGCGCTGCCTTGCCTGGAATTGACGATGGGAAACTAACTATAAAATGCTGCCTCAACAAGCAGCACACCTGCGCGCTTCGCGGCGCGCGTGGCGAACGATGAGGACTGGCCGGCAGTCATGGAAGAGTCCCGTGGCGTTTCTCGGCGTAGGCCTTGAGTGAGCGCATGGTTGCAGGCAACCCCTCCCGGACCTGCCTGGCAACGCCTGGCCCGAACAGAAAAGCCAGCGCGCCGGTAAACCACACGCGGTGAGCGACTTCCGATCCGCCATCCACGGCGCAAACCGTGTGCTCGAAGTGTATGCGGAACAGCAGGATATAAGCCTCTACGGTAAACGAGCGACCTGCGGTGCGCTCCGTGAGCAGCATCGGCATGCCCATCCCCTTGCCGGGAACGATCCTGCCCTTGCTTCCCACCGCGAATGGCCCATTGAACCGGGCTTGCCGGGTGTCAGGATCCCACAGGTGCCATCGGTCGACCTCGCTCCAAATCTGGTCGACGACAGTGGCAGGGACGGCAATGTGAATGCTTTCTTTGATTTGCATCAATTGGAATCTCCATATCATTTACCCATGGTGCAGTCTTACCAGCGCACGAACGCCCGGCACCGCGGATTTTCCCTTGCACCGGCCAAAAGATACTTGCAGGGATAGCCGGACACGCCACAGTTCGCTGTTTCTTTAAATGTAACACCATCGGGATTGGATTGCCGCAGGCTGGGCCTTGACCGGCCGCCCCCTGTCAGTCCGGGCCCGTTTCCGGTATCATTCGGCATGAATAATATTCCTTTCCAACCATTTGTCATTGGTGTCGCTGGCGGAAGCGGCAGCGGCAAGTCTACAGTCTCCCAGCAAGTGCTCGCGTCGTTTGGCGCCGACATGGTCTCGGTCGTGATGCAGGACGACTACTACCGCGACCAGACCCACCTTTCCCCGGAAGTGCGCCGCCAGCAGAATTACGACCATCCGCAGGCTTTCGAGTGGCCCTTGCTGGTGCAGCACGTCCAGGCCCTGCGCAACGGCGAAACGATCGAGATGCCGGTGTACGACTTCACGCTGCATAACCGCTCCAGCAAGACCATCTCCGTCAAGCCTGCCCCCGTGATCGTGATCGAAGGCCTGTTTGCCCTGTATGACGCGGACCTGCGCGACATGATGTCGCTGAAGATCTTTGTCGACACCGCCTCGGACGTGCGCTTCATCCGCCGCATGCAGCGCGATATTACCGAACGCGGCCGCTCGGTGGACAGCGTCATCGAGCAGTATCTGGAAACGGTACGCCCGATGCACAAGCAATTCATCGAGCCGACCAAGCGCAATGCCGATGTCATCCTGCCGCATGGCGCCAATGGTCCCGCGGTCGACATGATCACCGCCAAGGTGGCCAGCGTGATCGGCCAGTTGCAGCGCCCCTGAAAAGAAAAACCCCGGCATGCCGGGGTAGTCTCAAGCCTTAAGCGCGGACGCTGCGTCCTGGCAACGCCAGGCGCCGGCCGGCAACTGCCGGGGCCGGCAAGCCGCCCGCCACTTTCAACGATTTTCCATTCGCATCGCCACGCAGGCGGAACACGGCCACCACGTCGACCAGCTCCACGGCGCGGTCTTGCAGCGAGGACGCCGCGGCGGCCGCCTCTTCCACCAGGGCCGCATTTTGCTGAGTCACCTGGTCCATCTGGGAAATGGCCTGGTTGACCTGCTCGATGCCGGCGCTCTGTTCGTGGCTGGCATTGGCGATCTCGCCCATGATGTCCGTCACGCGCAGGATGCTGGCGACGATTTCTTCCATCGTCGCGCCCGCCTGGTCGACCAGCACGCTGCCCGTGTTGACTTTATCCACCGAATCCTCGATCAAGCCCTTGATTTCCCTGGCCGCCGCCGCCGAGCGCTGCGCCAGGTTGCGCACCTCGGTGGCCACCACGGCAAAGCCACGGCCCTGCTCGCCGGCACGGGCCGCTTCCACGGCGGCATTCAGCGCCAAAATATTGGTTTGGAAGGCAATGCCGTCGATCACGCCGATAATGTCGGCGATCTTCTTCGCCGATTCATTGATCGAACCCATCGTGCCCACCACCTGCGCCACCACGGCGCCGCCCTTGCGCGCCACGTCGGAGGCGGACACGGCCAGGGCATTCGCCTGGCGCGCATTGTCCGTATTCTGGCGCACGGCCGAGGTCAGCTCTTCCAGGCTGGAGGCTGTTTCCTCCAGGGAAGACGCCTGCTGTTCCGTGCGCACGGAGAGGTCCGCATTGCCGGCGGAAATCTGCGCGGCGGCCACGCTGACCGTATCGGCCGACGTGCGCACGGTGGCGATCACGCCGACTATGCGTTCGAGAAACTTGTTGAAGGCCGTGGCCGTGCGGCCCACCTCATCCATGCGCTCGACGGGCATGGGCGCGGACAGGTCCAGCGAGGCGCTGACCCGCTCCAGCGTGTGCTCGATATCGCCCAGGCCACCGCTGATGGTGCGATAGATATGCCATGCCAGCGCGCCCGTCAGCAGCACGGCCACGCCCAGCACGGCCAGCATGGTGTTAAACGCCGTGTCGTAGGCGGCCAGGCTCTCGGCCTTCACGTCGTCGACCAGCTTGTTGTTGTAGGCGATATGGTCATCCATGCTCTTTTTCGCGGCGGCGGCCGTGATGGCCAGTGGCGTGCCAGCAAGCAAGGTGGCGCGCACGCCATCCATGTCGCCCGCGTAGGCGGCGGCAAAGAACGGCACGAGCGCGCGGCGGTAGGCCTCCATGGCGGCCTGGTCGGCATCGAGCATCTTGCTGTCCGTGGCGTCGTACAGGCGCTCGGCGCGGTAGGTGGCGATGACCTTGTCGAAATTCGTGTTGGCGTCGGCCACGGCCTTGTCCAGCGCCGTCTTGTCGGCCAGGTTGGAGAACACGGACAGGCGGTAGCCGGCCAGGCGAGAATCCGCCAGGAAACCCTTGGCCGCATTCAAGCCCTGGATGCTGGGGATGATGCGGTTTTGCACGGTATCAAAACGTTCCTGGGCGCGCTGCAGCTGGATGGCGCCGCCGGCGCCCAGCAATAGCAGGGCCAGCAAGGCGATGGTGAGGGTCAGAATTAGTTGCTTGGTGATATTCATGGTGTTTCACAGTAAAAAGGGGGCCTGGCAAGGCCAGGCAGGATGAGTAGCTGCCGATCAGGTGGCCGGGATCGGTTGCGGGCGGCGCGAGCTTAGGCCGCCAGCGGGGAGGTTTCTGGCGTGCGGCGCAGCAAGTCGCCATGCTGGCGGCAGAACGCCAGGCCCGCCTTGTGGCCCACGTCGAACAGCAGCTGCATGTTCGAACTGGACCAGTCCAGGGTATCGGGCCAGTGCTGCTCGGGAATGCCGTCCATCAGGTCGAGCTTGAGCAAACGCCGCTTGGGCTGGCCCGTGCGCGCATCCGTGTTGTGCTCGAGTTCGAACAGGCGCAGCTCGCTCCTGGAAATCTTCACCAGCGGCGTGATGATGGAGCGCACCCAGGCGTCATACAGGTTGCGCGGCTTGCGCAGCAAGCGCTCGTCGCCGAGGATGTCGAGGATGACCAGGGTATCGGCGTCATGGTGCTCGCCCTTGCCTTCGATAAACGGGTCGAAATTGAGCGTATCGAGGGCCGCGCCTTCGATGTAGTCGTTGCCGTCGATGGTCGTGGGCGCGTACAGGAAGGGAAACGACAGGGCCGCCCGCACGTGGATGGGCTCGATTTCATGCTTGCCCCAGATTTGCATGCGGTGCTCGCTGAGGTTGTAGGCATTGATGTAGAAATCGGGGCGCATGCGGGCCACGCCGGAAAAATCCACGGCTTTTTCCAGGAAGGGCAAATGCGCGCACAGGCCCAGGCTTTTCGCCGACAGGTCCGATGGCGACAGCGACGACACCATCAGCTTGCCCCAGTCCGACCAGGCCGTGGGCATGCCCGCAAACGTTTGCTTGAACGCCTGGAAAAAGGGATTGTTGGCCGGTGGCTGGAAGGCGTCGCGGAAAGTGCTCGCCTGCATGCCCGGCTTCTGGAACACCTTGTAGTTGATCGGAATCATCTTGTAGATGCTGTCCGCCACGCCCGTGTCGGCCCAGCTTTGCAGCGCCTGGCGCGGCGTGGCCTCGTGCGGCGTGGTGTAAAGCAAACCCATCAGCACACCGGCGCCCGAGGCCGAAATGACGTCGAATTCGATGCCTTCGTCGAGAAACGCGGCCAGGGCGCCCGCGATCAATGTGGAATTGGGTGCACCGCCACCAAGCAGCAAGCCCGTCTTGCGGGCAGGCGTCGCGGCTGGCGCCGGATGTGGCGGCGTCGTGCTTACTGTCTTCATGCGCACTCCCTGAACGAAACGGGGTGATTACCCCTAATTGTTGGTTACTACACGCTTATTGCGCTTCATCTTGCACTTATCTTCACAACCATGAAATTGATGCAATATTGCGGAAACAGATATGAAATTAACATAAATAAATTCCTTATGGCAATTTAATTAACGCATGATGGATATTCAGAAAGGATATAAGCTGACGCTGCGCGGCGTAGCGTGGTGCATCGCAGCAAATAAATATTCTGCGATGTTAGGAAAAATCTCTTTGGGGTAGGAATATTCCTCAACTGGCCGCCATGGCGGCTGCCAGGCCGTTCAGGGGGCCGGAGGGGGCGCGGAAAAATGCAGGTGGGTACACAGATGGTCAACAAAGACGCGGATTTTCGGCGACAGATGGCGGCTCGATGGCCACAGCACCCAGAACTTGCTCGCGTATTCCAGGTACTCGTCCAGCACGGCTTGCAATTCGCCCCGTCCGATGGCGTCGCGCACGATAAAGTCGGGTAAATAGGCCAGGCCCACGCCCTGCGCGGCGGCACCGATCAAGGCTTCGATATTGTTGCAGGTCAAGGCCGTCGGCAGGCGCAGTTCGCCGCCGCTGTCGCCCTCGGCGCGCCGCAGGGCCCATTCCTGCAGCTTGCCCGTGGTGGGGAATTTATAGCGCACGCAGGCGTGACCTTCCAGCGCGCGCGGCGTGGCCGGCACGCCGTGGCGGGCGAAATACGCGGGAGAGCCGACGATGGCAAACGCAAACGGCCCCAGCTCGCGCGCCATCAGGCGCGAATCGGTGAGCGTGCCGCTGCGCACGGCCACGTCGATGCCTTCGGCCACCACGTCGACCAGGCGGTCGTTGAAATCGAGGTCGAGCTCGATCTCGGGATACTCGCGCGTAAAGGCGGCCAGCAGGGGCAGGATGATGCGGTAGCCGATCACGGGCAGGCTGACGCGCAGCTTGCCGCGCGGCGCCTCGGCCAGGTGCGACAATTCCGCCTCGGCATCGTCCAGGTCGGCCAGGATGCGCTGGCAGCGCTCGTAGAACAGCGCGCCCTCGTTGCTCAGGCTGATGCGCCGCGTGCTGCGGTTGAGCAGGCGCACGCCCAGCTTTTCTTCCAGCCGCGCCACGCTCTTGCCCACGGCCGAGGCCGACACCCCGAGCAGCCGCCCGGCCGCCACATAGCTGCAAGTTTCCGCCGCGCGCACGAAGGCGACGATGCCGTTCAGATTATCCATATCTTCTCACTAGGGAAAATTTGTCCGTTATGAGCGGCTTTTCAGCCACTTTCTCATGGATTGCGTCCATATTATCATCGAATTCCCTTTTTCTGGAATCATTCCCATGGATACGAATCTTCCCGCGCATGCCCCGGACCAAGCGACTGCACGGCGTATGCTGGTGCTGGCCGCCGTCTGCCTGGCCGCGCTGTGCATGCCGCTCAGTTTTACGGGGCCGGCCATCGCCATTCCCGCCATCGCCGCCGAACTGCGCGGCACGCCGCTGGCGCTGGCCTGGATCACGAATGCCTTCATGCTCAGCTTTGGCGGCTGCCTGATGGCGGCCGGCGCGCTGGCCGACCGCTATGGCCGCAAGCGCCTGTTCATGGCGGGCATGAGCTTGTTCTTCCTCGCCGCGCTGGCCCTGGCGGCCGCGCCCGGCATGCTTGCGCTGGACTTGCTGCGCGCCGTGCAGGGCCTGGCCTGCGCCATGGCCCTGTCGAGCGGACTGGCGGCGCTGGCGCAGGAATTCGACGGCCCCGCCCGCGCGCGCGCCTTCAGCCTGATCGGCACGGCCTTCGGCGTAGGCCTGGCCTTCGGCCCCTTCCTCGCAGGCCTGCTCATTGCCCGCACGGGCTGGCGCGCCATCTTCATTGCCACGGCCGCTGCCGCACTGGCCGCCCTGCTGGCCGCTGCGCGCACCATGCGCGAAACGCGCGACCCGCAGGCGCAAGGCGTGGACTGGCCCGGCGCGCTGACGTTTACGGGCGCCTTGTCGCTGTTTACGTATGGCTTGCTGCAGGCGCCGCACAAAGGCTGGGGCAGCGCCGCCAGCCTGGGGCTGTTCGGCGGCGCGGCCCTGCTGCTGGCCGCGTTCATCGGCGCGGAGCGGCGCGCCGCGCGGCCCATGCTCGATTTATCGCTGTTCCGCCTGCCCGCTTTTGCCGGCGTGCAATTGCTGGCCGCCGCACCCGCGTTTTCCTTTGTCGTGCTGCTGGTGCTGCTGCCGGCCCGCTTCATCGGCATCGAGGGTTACAGCGCCTTTGACGCGGGGCGCATGATGATCGCCCTGTCGGCGCCCATGCTGGTGCTGCCGATCCTGGCCGGCATGGCGGCGCAGCGCATCGCCGCCGCGCATATCTGCGCCTGCGGCTTGCTGCTGGCGGCCGGCGGCCTGCTGTGGCTGTCGACGTGCGCGCCGGGCCAGCCATCCTTGAGTTTGCTGGCACCGCTGCTGCTGATCGGCTGCGGCATCAGCCTGCCCTGGGGCTTGATGGACGGCCTGGCCATCAGCGTCGTGCCCGTCGAGCGGGCCGGCATGGCGGCCGGCATCTTCAACACGACGAGGGTGGCGGGCGAAGGCCTGGCGCTGGCCATCGTCAGCGCGTTGCTGGGCACGTTTACTGTCGCAGCGCTGGGCGGCACTGCCGGCATCGGCGCGCAACAGGCGGCGCAGGCGGGCCCCTTCCTGGCGCTGGGCGAACTGCGCCACGCGGCGACCCTGCTGCCGCAGGCGGGCGCCGCCGAACTGGCGCAAGCATACGGCATCGCATTCCGCCACTTGCTGTATGTGCTGGCGAGCATCACGACGGCCTCGGCCCTGCTGATCCTGGCATTTTTGCGCCATCCGGCCCCAGCTGCAGCGGACTCGGCCACCCTGCCTGCCTGCAAGGCGCACAACTAAGCCGCCCAGTTAGCAATAGCAGCCATTCCCCCTCCAGCAATATCCGGCGGCGCCCACGCGCCGCCCCTTCCTGATGTTTCTCCGCAACACCTCAAAAGTTTTCAAGAATAAAACCAGTTTACTGATCAAAGCGCTTTGAACTATACTCAAAGCGCTTTGAAACAGAATTAAAGCGCTTTGGCTACGCAAGTGATATGCGACCATCCCACACCTATAAAAACACTGGAGACACAATGAACACATTTTTCCTGAAGGCGATGCCAGCGGCAGTCGTCATGGCCTTGAGCGCGTCGGCTGCCCAGGCCGCCCTGCCCATCGATTTCGGCGGCTACATCCGCTCGGGCTTCGGCACCAGCAGCGAAGGCGGCAAGGAAGCCTGTTTCGGCCTGGCCGGCGCCTCGTCCAAGTATCGCCTGGGCAATGAGTGCGAAACCTACGGCGAGCTGAAATTCGGCGGCGAAGCGTTCAAGGCAGCCAACGGCACCACTTTCCGCATCAATACCCTGGTGGCGTTCTCCGTCAACCAGAACCAGGACTGGGAGCAATCGGACCCGTCGTGGCGCGAAATGAACGTGGTGGCCGACAAGATCGGCACGGGCGCCTTCGCCGAAGCGCGCGCCTGGGTCGGCAAGCGTTACTACGACCGCCAGGACGTGCACATCACCGATTACTACTTCTGGAATAACAGCGGCCCCGGCGCCGGCCTGGAAAACATCGACCTGGGCGCGGCCAAGCTGGCCTACGCCATCGTGCGCACGGCTGACGACAAGGACAGCAAGCGCATGGGCCTGTCCCACGACCTGCGCTTTTCCGGCATCAAGGTCAACCCGGACGGCGAACTGACCCTGGGCCTGCAATTCAACCAGAAACGCAACGCGCAAGGCGCGGCCCCCATCGCCAGCGGCCACTTGCTGACCATCATGCATACGCAAGGCAATCTGCTGGGCGGCTTCAACAAGGTGGCCTTGCAGTTCGGCAAGGGCAGCGCCGCCAACACGGGCGGCTTCAGCCTGGGCGCCGACAAGGACGACAAGGTCACGCGCCTGACGGAACAGATCATGATCCAGCCCAAGGGGGCCTGGTCGGGCATGGGCACCTTCGTCTACGAAGACAAGCAAACGGCGGGCGTGAGCAGCAAGTGGACCTCGATCGGCGCGCGCCCCGTCTACCACTTCACGGACAACTACAGCCTGGCCGTGGAACTGGGCCACGACATCGTCAAGCCGGAAGGCGGCGAAAGCCGCAACCTGACCAAGCTGACGTTTGCGCCGCAATTGTCGGCCGGCAACAGTTTCTGGTCGCGCCCCGTGCTGCGCGCCTTCTACACCTACGCCAAATGGAACAAGGCGGCCCAGTCGGCCGCCGCGGCGGAATCGGCGCTGTCCTCGACGGGCGTGTTCGGCGGCAAGACCAACGGCAGCTCCATGGGTTTCCAAGTCGAATCCTGGTGGTAAGAGCATCTGAAAAACGTCCATGACGGCGTTGCAAGGGCTAGCCGTACTAGCGTACTGTCTTCGCCCTTGCGCCTGGCCCTGAACGTTTTATCAGACGCTCTCTATTAAGAGAGGCATCCCACACTGGCTGATGCCGCAAGGCGCCAGCCTCTGGCAGCAACACCGCCCGCTTTCACTGGGGCATGCATTATCCGGATCCACCATCTCGCCGCTGCACGCGATGGCCGGCAGCTTCATGTAGTGATTCAGCAGTATCCTCTTTTAGCGCGGGCGCCCCTGGTTTGCCCGCGTATTTTTTTTGGGCGCTGGCGCCGCAGCTCATTACCCATGATTGCCATGGCATTTATCAGATAAACTACCCCCCATCGCATTGCACTGCAGCGCCCCGCCCACCGGCAGGACGCAGGCAGGCAAGACCCACCCTGGATAGACCCCGACTGCAGCATCCATGAACCTCAAAAATCTCGCCAAAACGCTAGGAATATCCGAAACCACCGTCAGCCGCGCCTTGAATGGCTATCCGGAAGTGAGCGAACGCACGCGCGAACGGGTGCTGGCCGCCGCGCAGGCGGCCGGCTACCGGCCCAATCCCATGGCGCGCAGCCTGGCCGTGGGGCGCACGAACATCGTCGGCATCATCTACCCGCTGATGCCGAACGACCTGGCCGACCCCATGTTCATCGAGATCGTGGGCGGCATGTCCGAAGCGCTGGAAGCGCAGCAGATGGACATGATCATCGCGCCCGCCTCGGCCAGCAAGGAATTTTCCACCTATGAACGCATGGTCAAGGGCCGCCGCATCGACGGCCTGATCGTCGGACGGACAAAACCGTTCGACGAACGCATCGCCTACCTGGCGCAGCAGGGCATGCCCTTCGTCGCGCACGGCCGCACGCAGCTGAACCAGCCGCACGCGTGGTTCGACTACGACAACGAGGCGGGCATGCGCCTGGCCGTCGAGCGCCTCGCGCAGCTGGGCCACCAGCGCATCGGCCTGATCAGCGCCACGCCGGACCTGAACTTCGTGCGCCAGCGCGTCGACAGCTTCCAGCATGCCATGCAGGCGGGCGGCCTGGCCGTCGATCCCGACAACCTGGTCGACAATGCGCACGACCGCCGCGCCGGCTACCAGGCCATGCAGCGCCTGCTGGCCCGCTCGCCCCGCCCCACGGCCGTCATCGTCGACAACCACATGTCGGGCGTGGGCGCCGTACGCGCCCTGCTCGACGCGGGCATCGCCATCGGGCGCGAGATGTCGCTGATCGTCTGGGGCGTGATGGAAGATTCCCTGGCCGGCCACAACGTCACCACCGTCGTCCAGCCCGACCCGCGCGGCGCCGGCGCGAAGATGATCCAGATGCTGCTGGCCCTGATGGACGGCACGCCCGCCACCGACCTGCAGGAACTGTGGCCGTGCGAACTGCTGCCGGGCGAGTCGGCGGGGCCGGTCATTATGTAGCTCAATAGTGCATTGGCCCGCAGCAGAAAGCTGGGGGCAGTCACTGTGTGATCGGGATGCGTCCCATTGCGACGCATTCCCCCTCAGGGTCCGCCCCCAGCCTCCGCTTGGGGTTTCGTAAAACGCCCTCTTCCGCTCTGTTTTTCCCTCCTGAATCACCCTCATAAAAAAATCGTATGTCTGGCGCGCGTATCGCTTTACTTTTCAAAGCGCTTTGAACTATACTCATTTCATACCCAAAGCGCTTTGAATTTTAAAATAAGACGTTTGCCTACCAACCAGCAGCGCTCGCCCTGATAGCTGAAGCTACAGGCGACTTTTTTAAGAAATCATTCATGCCGACCATCCAGAACAATCTCGCCCACCTGCCCGCCGACTGGTGGCGCAGCGCCGTCATCTACCAGGTCTATCCACGCAGCTTCCTCGACAGCAATGGCGACGGCATCGGCGACTTGCCCGGCATTACCTCCAAGCTCGATTACATCGCCGCCCTGGGCGCCGACATCGTGTGGATCTCGCCCTTCTTCACGTCGCCAATGAAAGACTTCGGCTACGACGTGGCCGATTTCTGCGACGTCGACCCCATGTTCGGCACCCTGGCCGATTTCGACCGCCTGGTGGCGCGCGCCCATGAACTGGGCCTGAAAGTGATGATCGACCAGGTGCTGTCGCACTCGTCCGACGTCCACCCTTGGTTCGTGGAAAGCCGCTCCAGCCGCGACAATCCCAAGGCCGACTGGTATGTGTGGGCCGACCAGAAGCCGGACGGCACGGCGCCGAACAACTGGCTGTCCGTGTTCGGCGGTTCCGCCTGGCAATGGGAGCCGCGCCGCGGCCAGTACTACCTGCATGATTTCCTCGCCAGCCAGCCCGACCTGAACTTCCATAATCCGGCCGTGCAGCAGGCGCAGCTGGACAACCTGCGTTTCTGGCTCGAGCGCGGCGTCGACGGTTTCCGTTTCGATTCCTGCAATTTCCCGTATCACGACCAGTTGCTGCGCGACAATCCGCCCGCCGCCCAGCGCGACGCGAGCAGCGTGTCGGCCATCAACCCCTACGGCATGCAGGCGCACGTGTACGACAAGACGCAGCCGGAAAACATCGCTTATTTGCAGCGCGTGCGCGCCATCCTTGACGAATATCAAGCCATTTCCATCGGTGAAGTGGGCGACGACAATGCGCTGGCCACCATGGCCGCCTACACGGGCGCCGACAAGCTGCACATGGCTTACAGTTTCAACTTGCTGACGGCGGAGTTTTCCGCCGCGCACATCCGCACCCAGGTGGAAGAATTCGAGGCGCAAGTGGCCGATGGCTGGGCTTCCTGGTCCGTGGGCAACCACGACAGCGTGCGCGTCATGACGCGCTGGGGCGGCGAGAACCCGTCGCCTTCGCTGGCCAAGGTGGTGCTGGCCGTGCAGGCGGCGCTGAAAGGCACGCCATGCCTGTACCAGGGCGACGAACTGGCGCTGACGGAGGCGGACATTGCTTTTGAGGCGCTGCAAGATCCGTACGGCATCCCGTTCTGGCCCCAGTTCAAGGGCCGCGACGGCTGCCGCACGCCGATGCCATGGGTGGCCGATGCGCCGCATGGCGGCTTCAGTAATGCCAAACCTTGGCTCCCCGTGCCGCCGGAACACCTGGCGCGCGCCGTGGATGTCGAAGAAAACGATGCTGCTTCACCCTTGCAGTTCGCGCAAAATATCCTCGCCTGGCGCCGTACCCTGCCGCAATTGCTGCGCGGCGATATCGTCTTCTTCGATGCGCCGGAACCCGTGCTGGCCCTGCGCCGCGACCTGGCCGGTGAACCGTCCGTGCTGGCCGCCTTCAACCTGGGCACGCAAGCCGTCACGTTCAGCTGGCCTGACGCGGCACCAGCGGCCGACCTGGCCGGTCACGGCTTGCCAGGCAGTAAAGATGGCCAGCAGATCAGCCTGCCACCGCATGGCGCCTGGTTCGGCACCCACGCTTAAACAGTACCTTTGGCGGCCATGCCGCCAATTACAATAACGAGCCCCGCGCATCAGCGGGGACGGATAGACACAGTGAGGACGACATGGCAGGACTGAAATTAGCAGGGCTGAAGAAGGCATATGGCGACGTGCAAACCCTGCACGGCATCGACCTGGAGATCGCCGATGGCGAGTTCATGGTCTTCGTGGGCCCGTCCGGCTGCGGCAAATCGACCTTGCTGCGCAGCATCTGCGGCCTGGAAGAAATCAGCGGCGGCGACTTGTTCATCGGCAAGACGCGCATGAACGACGTGCCGCCCGCCAAGCGCGGCATCGCCATGGTGTTCCAGAGCTACGCGCTGTACCCGCACATGAGCGTGGCGCAGAACATGGCCTTCGGCCTGAAACTGGCCGGCATGAACAAGGTACAGATTGCCGACGCCGTGCAGCGCGCCGCCCAGATCCTGCGCATCGAACCTTTGCTCGAACGCAAACCGAAAGACTTGTCGGGCGGCCAGCGCCAGCGCGTGGCCATCGGCCGCGCCATCGTGCGCAAGCCCGACGTTTTCCTGTTCGACGAACCGCTGTCCAACCTGGACGCTTCGCTGCGCGTGCAGATGCGCATCGAACTGGCGAATCTGCACCGCGAGTTGCGCTCGACCATGATCTACGTCACGCATGACCAGGTCGAGGCGATGACCCTGGCCGACCGCATCGTCGTGCTCAACGCGGGCCGCATCGAACAGGTGGGCGCGCCACTGGAGCTGTACCACCATCCCGCCAACCTGTTCGTCGCCGGCTTCCTCGGCTCGCCCCGCATGAATTTCCTCACGGGCAAGATCCACAGCTATGCGGACGGCGTGGCCGCGATCGCCACGACGGCCGGCGGCATGCTGCAGGCGGCGTTGACGCAGCCGCTGGCCAGCGGCACCCCCGTCACCATCGGCGCGCGCCCCGAGCACGTGCAGGCGTGCGCGCCCGGCGCCGCCTCCGCCATCACGGCCACCGTGCAGGCCGTGGAAAAACTGGGCGACATCAGTTACCTGTATGTACAGGTGCCCGGCGGCGAGGAGCCGCTGGTGGTGCGCGCCGATGCCGATACGGACTGGGCGATTGGCCAGTCCGTGGCGCTGCAAGTGGCGCCCTCCCGCGTCCACGTGTTCGACGAGCATGGCCAGACCCGTACCTGAAGCCTTCCCTTTTGCGGGCCAGGCGCTACAGGCGCCGCCTGGCCTGGTTGCATCGGTTCAGCCTTGAAACTTAATCAACATAAAAAAAGACAACTGGAGATTGACATGTCCTTCACGCACCCGAAACGCAGCTTCATCAAAACCACCTTGATCGCCGCCGCCCTGGCCGGCATCGGCAACCTGGCCGCCGTCAGCCTGGCCAATGCGGCCGAAGCGGGCACCTTGTTGATCTGGATCAATGGCGACAAAGGCTACAAGGGCCTGGCCAAGGTCGGCGAGGAATTTACCAAAAAGACGGGCGTCAAGGTCGTCGTCGAGCATCCGGAAGATGCACCCAACAAATTCCAGCAGGCCGCCGCCGCCGGCAAGGGCCCGGACATCTGGATCTGGCCGCACGACCGCATCGGCGGCTGGATCGATGCCGGCCTGCTGCAACCATTGACGCCAAGCAAGGAAGCGCGCGCCGCCATCCTGCCGCTGGCGTGGAACGCCTTCACCGTGGGCGGCAAGACCTGGGGCTACCCGATGTCCATCGAAGCCGTCGCCCTCGTCTACAACAAGGACCTGGTGCCGAATCCGCCGAAGACCTTCGAGGAAATCGCCGCGCTGGACAAGAAACTGTCGGCGCAAGGCAAGAAAGCCATCCTGTGGGACTACACGAACACCTATTTCACGTGGCCCCTGCTGGGCGCCGGCGGCGGCTTCCCGTTTGAAGTCAAGTCCGACGGCCGCTACGACGCGACGAAAACCGGCGTGAACAATGCCGGTGCCGTGGCCGGCGTGAACGCCGTCATGACCTTGATCAACAGTGGCGCCATGGCCAAGGGCGCCGGCTACGCGGAAATGGAAGCCGGCTTCAACCAGGGCAAGATCGCCATGATGATCAACGGCCCTTGGTCGTGGGATAACGCGCGCAAGTCGAAGATCAATTTCGGCGTGGCGACCATCCCTACCGTGGCCGGCAAGACGGCCACCCCGTTCGTCGGCGTGCTGGGCGCGATGATTTCAAAAGCCAGCCCGAACAAGGACCTGGCAACGGAATTCCTGGAAAACCAGATGCTGCAGATCAATGGCTTGAAAACCATCAATGCCGACGTTCCACTGGGCACGCCAGCGAACAAGGTGCTGTTTGCCGAGCTGAAATCGAATCCGAACATCCAGGCGACGATGGAAAGCGCGCAAGCGGGCCGCCCGATGCCGAACAACCCGGAAATGGGCCGTTTCTGGTCGTCGATGCAATCGGCGCTGGAAAACATCACGCAAGGCCGCCAGAGCACCAAGGAAGGTCTGGATGCGGCGGCGAAGCGGATCACGACGGCAAACTAAGTCACTCAAGGGGCTAGCCCCTCCGGGGCCGGCATGCGCGCCACCGGCGCGCATGCCCCCCGGGTCTTTCACCATCTTCACAGGTATCCATCGTGCGCAAGTTTATCGGCCCTACGGTATTGACCATCAGCATGGCGCTGGGTCTGTATCTGCTCTTCATGTTGTACATTTCCGGCCAGACCATGCTGGCCGCCGTCTTCCTCGGCTTGCTAACCCTGACGACGTTTGTCTTCACGTCGCCGCGCGCCTATGCCTACCGCTACCTGTTTCCCGGCATCACGGCCGTCATCGTCTTCGTGCTGTTGCCGCTCGTGTACACGGTGTCGATCGGTTTTACCAATTTCAGTTCGCGCAACCTGCTCACCTACGAGCGCGCCACGCAGTACCTGCTCGACGAGACGCAGCGCGTGGAAAGCGCCGGCTATGCGATGACCGTGCACCCGGACAACAAGGAATACCGCTTGCGCCTGGAAAGCCCGGACACGGGCGAAATCCTGCTGACGGCACCGCTGGCCCTGAAGCGCGCCGTGCCGCTGAACGTGGAGGTGGCGCCGCCGGACCCCGTGCAGGCGCCCGTGCTGGCCCCCGCCCTGCCCATCAAGGACATCATCGCCCTGCAAAAGGACTTGAAGCTGCTCACCCTGGTCCTGCCGAACAGGATAGAGCTGCGCATGGTGGGCTTGCGCGAATTCGGCCCCGTCGCGCATGTCTACAAGCAACTCCCCGACCACACCCTCAAAAAAGTCGCCACGGGCGAACTCGTGACACCGAACTTCAAGACGGGCTTTTATGAAATGCCGGATGGCACGAAACTGGAACCGGGCTTCAAGGTCAACGTCGGCTTCGCCAACTTCGTCAAGATTTTCTCCGACGAAGCATTCCGCGGCCCCTTCCTGCGTATTTTTGTGTGGACCATCGTTTTCGCCCTGATCAGCGTGGCCACCACGACTGGCCTGGGCATGGTGCTGGCCGTACTGCTGAACTGGGATGCGCTGCGCTTCCGCGGCCTGTACCGCACCCTGCTGTTCCTGCCGTATGCCGTACCGGGCTTCATTTCCATCCTGGTCTTCAAGGGGCTGTTCAACAACAACTTCGGCGAAATCAACCTCGTGCTCGACGCCCTGTTCGGCATCAAGCCCGCCTGGTTCTCGGACACCACCCTGGCCAAGGCCATGATCCTGATCGTCAACACCTGGCTCGGCTACCCCTACATGATGGTCGTGTGCATGGGCCTGATCAAGGCGATTCCGTCGGACCTGTACGAAGCGTCGGCCCTGGCCGGCGCGGGCCCGCTGACGAATTTCTTCAAGATAACGTTACCGTTGATCATCAAGCCGCTGACACCGCTGATGGTGGCCAGCCTGGGTTTCAATTTTAATAATTTCGTACTGATCAGCTTGCTGACGGGCGGGCGTCCAGATTTCCTCGACACAACCTTACCGGCCGGCACCACGGACTTGCTCGTGTCCTACACCTACCGCATCGCATTCGAGGATTCCGGCCAGAACTTCGGCCTGGCCGCCGCCATCTCGACCCTGATCTTCTTCCTCGTGGCCGCGATTTCGCTGGTCAACATGCGCCTGACGCGCATGAACAAAGCATAAAGGACAGACCATGGCTATCGTTGTCGACCGTTCCAACCGCTGGCGCATCCTGGCGGCCCACGTCGCCGTGATCGCGCTGATCGCGCTGGTGATGTTTCCCTTCCTGATGATCCTGTCGATTTCATTACGCCCAGGCAACTTTGCCTCGGGCAGCTTGATACCGCCCGAGATCAGCTTCGAGCACTGGCGCCTGGCCCTGGGCATGTCCTACCAGGCCGCCAACGGCGCCCTCGTCGAGCCGGACTTTCCCGTGCTGCTGTGGCTGTGGAATTCCATCAAGGTGGCCACCATGAGCGCCACCGTCACCGTGCTGCTGTCGACCACCTGCGCGTATGCGTTCGCGCGCATGCAGTTCCGCTTCAAGTCGCAGACGCTGTCCGCCCTGATGCTGCTGCAGATGTTCCCCGCCGTGCTGGCCCTGGTGGCCATCTACGCCATCTTCGACCTGCTGGGCAGCTACGTGCCATGGCTGGGCATCGACCACCACGGCAGCCTGGTACTGGCCTACACGGGCGGCATCGCCATGCACATCTGGACCATCAAGGGCTACTATCAAACCATCCCCATCGAGATCGAGGAAGCGGCCAAGGTCGACGGCGCCACGCAGTGGCAGGCGTTTGTCTACGTGCTGCTGCCGATGACGGTACCCATTTTGATGGTGGTGTTCCTGCTGTCGTTCATCGGCGCCATCATCGAATACCCGATCGCTTCCGTGCTGCTGCATGAGCAGAACAACCTGACCCTGGCCGTCGGCTCGAAACTGTTCCTGTACGAGCAAAAATACCTGTGGGGCGACTTCGCCGCGGCGGCCATTTTGTCCGGCCTGCCCATCACGGCCGTGTTCCTGCTGGCGCAGAAGTGGATGATCTCCGGCCTGACGGCTGGCGGCGTGAAGGGCTGACCATGCGCCGCGCCCTGACTGCGCTGGCCGCCCTCTTGCTCAGCGCTTCGGCGCAGGCAGGCAGCCTCAGCTTTGCCGACAACCCCATCGTCTACTTTGCCGTGACGGACCGCTTCGCCAACGGCAATCCCGGCAACGACAATTCCTATGGCCGCGCCGCCGACCCGCAAGGCGGCGACGTCGGCAGCTTTCACGGCGGCGACCTCGCCGGCATCACGCAGCAGCTCAAAGCCGGCTATTTCAAGGACCTGGGCGTCAACGCCCTGTGGATCACGGCGCCGTACGAGCAGATCCACGGCTGGGTGGTGGGCGGCAAGCAGCAATTCCGGCATTACGCCTACCACGGCTACTGGGCGCTCGACTACACGACCATGGACGCCAACATGGGCACGCGCGAGGAACTGCGCGAGATGATCAACACCGCCCACGCGCAAGGCATCCGCGTGCTGTTCGACGTGGTGCTGAACCACCCCGGCTACGCGGACTTGCGCACCCTGGCCGAATACAAGGTGCCCGTGCTGTGGCCCGGCCATGAAAAAGCCACGCTGCGCGACTATCACAGCTTCATCGACTACAACAACTTTGATTTCGCACAATGGTGGGGCCCGGACTGGGTGCGCGCCGGCTTGCCCGGCTACCCCGACGGCGGCAAGGACGGCTACACGATGCAGCTGGCGTATCTGCCCGACTTCCGCACGGAGAGCGCCAAGGCCGTGGGTTTGCCGCCGATTTTGCAGCGCAAGGCGGACACGCGCGCCGTCACCCTGCCCGGCACCACCGTGCGCGGCTACCTGGTAAGTTGGCTGGCCGACTGGGTGCGCGAATTCGGCGTCGACGGTTTCAGGGCCGACACCGTCAAGCACGTGGAACCGAGCAGCTGGCTGGCCCTGCGCGCGGCCGCCACAGAGGCATTACAAGACTGGAAAACGCGCCATCCCGAACAAAAGATCGATGACGCACCCTTCTGGATGACGGGCGAAGCGTGGGGCCATGGCCCCGAGCGCAGCGGCTGGCATGACGCCGGCTTCGACTCGATGATCAATTTCGATTTTCAAGGCCGCGCCGGCGGCGACTGGAAAAGCATCGATGGCGTCTACCGCCAGTACGCGGGCTTGCTCGGTAAACGCATTGGCAATGAGCCCCGCTACGACATCCTGTCGTATATCTCCTCGCACGACACCAGCCTGTTCCCGCGCGAGCGGCTAAAACATGGCTTGAGCGCCCTGCTGCTGGCGCCGGGCGGCGTGCAGCTGTTCTATGGCGACGAAAGCGCGCGCCAGCCTGGCGCGGCGCCCGTCGGCGACGAACAGCAGGCCACACGCTCCGACATGAACTGGGACTCGCTCGATGCGGCCACCCTCGCGCATGCGCGCAAGCTGGGCCAGTTCCGCCTGCGCCACCCCGCCCTGGCGCGCGGTGAACACGGCTTGATCCAGGACAAACCGTATGCATTCGCCCGCGTGACGCAGGATGACGCCGTCATCGCCGTGCCCGAGGCGCAGGGGGCGCTCGAACTGAAAGTCCACGGCGTCTTTGCCGATGGCGCCCTGCTGCGCGACGCCTACACGCATCAAACATACCTGGTAAAAGATGGCGCCGTCGCCGTGAACGCGGCCGGCACCGTCCTGTTGGAAAAGGCGGCACCATGAGTACCTATGACATTTTAGTGGTCGGCGGCGCCGGCATCGACACCATCGTGCGCGTCCCCAGCCTGCAACTGCCCGTGGCCGATTCGCTGCACGTGCCGCCCATCCGCGACTACGTGGCGCACACGGGCAATGGCGTGGCGCTCGGCTGCCACGCGCTGGGCCTGCGCTGCAAGTTCATCGACTTCATCGGCGACGATGCGCAGGGCGCGGCCATCCTGCAGCGCTATAAAGAGACCAAGCTCGATTTTTCGCATCTCGTCGAACCGTCGGGCACGCGGCGCAGCGTCAACCTGGTCGACCCGCAAGGGCGCCGGCTGTCGCTGTACGACGGCCGCCATCCGGAAGACGTGCGCATGCCCGCCGCTTTCTATCTTCCCTACCTGGGGCCGGCGCGCCACGCGCACTTTTCCATCATGGGCTGGGTGGCCGCGCTGTTTGACGACGCGCAAGCGTGCGGCACCACGGTGTCGACCGATTTGCATGACTGGGATGGCGTCAACCCGCACCACAAGGTGTTTGCGCTGCGCGCCGACCTGGTCTTCCTCAGCACGGCCGCGCTGGGCGAGCGCAGAGAGTCCGTCATGCGCGCAATTCTTTCGGAAGGCCGCGCGCAGCTTGTCATCGCCATGGCCGGCGCGCACGGCGCCTATCTGCTGGAACGGGGCAGCGAGCAGGTCCGCCACTTCCCGTGCGCGCCACTCGACCTGCCCGTGGTGGACAGCAACGGCGCGGGCGACTCGTTCGTGGCCGCGTTTTTGCACGCCTGGCTCGGTGGCGCAGGCCTGGACACCGCCATGCGCCGCGGCGCCATCGGCGGCGCGTTTGCCTGCGCCCAGCATGGCACGCATGAACGGTTCATCGGCCAGGCGGAGCTGCATGACTTATATCAAGACAGCACTAGCTTATGACTTAATATTCTATCAAGCGTAGCATCGAGCTAACGGGCGCATGGCACAATGGCTGCGAATTTCAAACGCTTCACCCTCGCAGACCATTCGAACCGGAGACCACATGAGAATCGAAACCCTGGCCGTGCACGCCGGCTACACCCCCGACCCGACCACCAAGGCCGCCGCCGTCCCCATCTACCAGACGGTGGCCTACGCATTCGACAATGCCCAGCATGGCGCCGACCTGTTCGACCTCAAGGTGGCCGGCAATATCTACACGCGCATCATGAATCCCACGCAGGACGTGCTGGAAAAGCGCGTGGCGGCGCTCGAAGGCGGCGTGGCCGCGCTGGCCGTGGCCTCGGGCATGGCGGCGATTACCTACGCGATCCAGACCATCGCGGAGGCGGGCGACAATTTCATCTCCGCCAGCCAGCTGTATGGCGGCACCTACAACCTGTTTGCCCACACCCTGCCGCAGATCGGCATCGAAGTGCGCTTCGCCGATGCGCGCCAGCCCGAAACCTTCGCCGCCCTCATCGACTCCCGCACCAAGGCCATCTTCTGCGAATCGATCGGCAACCCGCTGGGCAATGTGACGGACGTGGCCAAGCTGGCCGAAATCGCGCACGCGCACGGCATCCCGCTGATCGTCGATAACACGGTACCGAGCCCCTATCTGTTCCGCCCCATCGAGCATGGCGCCGACATCGTCGTCCATTCGCTGACCAAATACCTGGGCGGCCACGGCACCACCGTGGGCGGCGCCATCGTCGACAGCGGCAAGTTCCCCTGGGCCGAGCACAAGCAGCGCTTCAAGCGCCTGAACGAGCCGGACGTGTCCTACCACGGCGTGGTCTACACGGAAGCGTTCGGTCCCGCCGCCTTCATCGGCCGCGCGCGCGTCGTCCCGCTGCGCAACATGGGTGCGGCCATTTCGCCGCTCTCCGCCTTCCAGCTGATCCAGGGCATCGAAACCCTGGCCCTGCGCATGGACCGCATCTGCGACAACACGCTGGCCCTGGCCAGACACCTGAAAAACCATCCGAAAGTCGCGTGGGTCAATTACGCGGGCCTGGAAGACCACCCGGACCACGCGCTGGTGAAAAAATACATGCATGGCCGCGCCTCGGGCATTTTGTCCTTCGGCCTGAAGCTGGCGGCAGGCGAAGACCCGCGCGCGGCCGGCGCCCGCGTGCTCGACGCCCTGCAGCTGTTTACGCGCCTGGTCAACATCGGCGACGCCAAGTCGCTGGCCACGCATCCGGCCTCCACCACGCACCGCCAGCTCAACCCAGAAGAACTGGCCAAGGCGGGCGTGTCCGAAGACATGCTGCGCCTGTCCGTGGGCATCGAGCATATCGACGACTTGCGCGAAGACCTGGAACAGGCATTGAACGCGGCCTGAGGCACACGCCCCCCGGAGGGGACTTCATGCCATAATCGGCGCCATGTCTTCCCCTCCTATTCCCCCTGAACAGCCGGCATCCGGCCTGTTCCGCGCCGAATATGCGCGCCGCATGAACGCCGTGCTCGACCACATCGACCGCCACCTCGACACGCCGTTGGACCTGGCGCAGCTGGCCGACGTCGCGCATTTTTCACGTTTCCACTTTCACCGCGTGTTCGCCGCCTGGATGGGCGAAACCTTGGGCGATTATGCGCGCCGCCGGCGCCTGGAAACGGCCGCCTTGCGGCTGGCCGCCCGCCCCGGCGAAGCGATACTCGACATTGCGCTGGCGACGGGCTTCGGTTCCGGCGAAGCGTTTGCGCGCGCCTTCAAGCTGAAATTCGGCTGCACGCCAACGGCCTGGCGCGCCGGCGTCGCCGCAAAGAACGCCGCCATGCTCACGGCCATGCGCCTGCGCCGGCAAGATAGCAATCCGGATCAGGCCATGCGCAATGGCGATCAGGAAAACGGGCCGAACTTCCCGCACCATGGGCACTCCCATCCACTTGATAGAGAGAGTCCCATGCAAGTCACCATCCTCGACCTGCCGCCCGCCACCGTCGCTTGCCAGCGCCACATCGGCCCTTACGGCCCCGCCATCAGCGCCTTCTGGCGCGACACCGTCGCGCCATGGATGCAGTCGCACGGCCTGGGCGACGCCACCTGCTACGGCATCGGCCACGACGATCCCAGTATCACGCCGCCGGACAAATGCCGCTACGACGCCTGCGTTGCCGTGCCGGACTCGTTCCAGTCAGCGGGACGGGCCAGCCTCACCACCCTGCCGGGCGGGCGCTATGCGGTGGCGCAATTCAAGGGGCCGGCCAGTGCCATCTCCGACGCGTGGACGCGCATGACGCGCGAATGGCTGCCGTCCAGCGGCCTGCAATGGGACGAACGCCCCTGCTTCGAGCGCTTTTCCGCCGCCACGGCGATGGACCCGGCCACCGGCGAATTTTCCTGCGAAATCTGCATCCCCGTGCGGCCGCTGTAGCAGCAGACGGTATCCCGGCCCGCTGCAGCGGCTCGGCTCAGTGCCGCTGCAGCAGCCCGGCCACCGCCGCGATCCTTTGCCGCACGCTGCCGCCGAGGATAGCAAAGGCGATCCCCCGCCGCGCCAGCTCCGCCTGGTACCAGGCGTGCTGGCGCGCGCGGAAATCCTCGTCGCGGCGCGTACCGTCCTGGATGAAGGGGAAATCGGGCGCGCACAGCACGACCAGATCGTAATGGTGTTCGGCCAGCCGGGCCAGTTCCGGCTCGGCCTTGCCGAACATCTCGACGCAGTAAAAGTACGTGGTCAGCGGCGAGGTGTCGCAAAACAGCCAGCGCCGCGCTGTCATGGCCGCCTGCGCCTCGCGTTTGAGCTGTTCGCGGCCTATCCTGAGCAGATCGTCATAGTGCAGTACGCCATCCTGACTTTCCCACAGCTCGCGGCCATATTCGGCCACCCAGCAAGTATCGAAATGCGCCGCCAGCGCTTGCGCCAGGGTGCTCTTGCCGCTCGATTCGCCGCCCAGCACGCACACGCGCGTCACAAAATCGGCGCGCACGACGGGCGACAGGAAAGCTCCGTGTGCCTGCGGGTCTTGCCGCACGAGGGTGCCGGACACGGGCACCAGGGTTCGCGCCTGGTCCACGCTCACGTGCGCCACCGGCCCGCTTGCGTAATGCCGCTCCAGCACCTGCGCAAAGCCGGGGCCATAGTCTTCGCTGGTGAAGACGGCATCGACGGGCAAGTCCAGCACCGTCCAGCACAGCCAGCCCATGAAGTGGCGATGGTCGTCGCCATCGGCGTCGTTGTGCGGCAGCGCGCGCGCCGGCACGCCGCGCGCCGCGCACAGGGCGGCCAGGCGCGCATCGTCGAGCGCCACGATGTGCGCCTGCGGGAAGCGCGCGCGCAGCCACCGTTCCCGGCGCGCCGGTTCCAGGCCGGGAAATTCGGGCTTGGTGTAGCTGACCAGCAGCAGTTCTTCGCAGGCGTCCGTGGCGCGCTGTATCAATAGTTCATGGCCCAGGTGCAGCGGGCAAAATTTGCCCACCACGAGGCCGCGTTTATAAAGATTCATGCCACTGCTTCCTGTAAATCCGAGGTGTATTGAATGATCTTGTCTTCCGCCAGCAGGGTCTCGACCGAGATGGCGCCGAAAAAGGGCGCCAGCAAGGCCCGCGCCCGGCCGGCCAGCGGCATGGCGTTCGGCACCAGGCGCAGCACGACGGCGCCGTCGCCATGCTGGTGCACGCCGAACAGGGCGATGGCCAGCGGTTTCAGGGCGTGCGTGATGTCGATATTGTTGATCCACTCGCCCTTGAGCGTCCTGTAGCGCAGGGGACTGCGGCCTGCCAGGCCCACCAGCACGGGGCCGTCGGGGCCATGCGCGAGCGAGGCGTAGTCGCCCGTGCGGTAACGCACGAGGGGCAGGCAAAAGTTAAAACCGCCCGTCACGGTAATTTCGCCGCGCGCGCCCTCTGGCACGGGCCGGCCGTCCGCGTCGAGGATTTCCACGTACAGCCGGTGCTGCAGCAGCACGTGGCCGCCCGCCCGCTCGTCGTAGACGGCCACCGGCCCCACTTCATTGAGCGAATAAATGTCGAGCACGGGGCAGCCGAAACGCTGTTCCAGGCGCGCGCGCATGCCGGGCAACAGCATCATGGAGACGGACAGCAGCGCGGCCGGACGGTGCGCCATGGGCAGGGTCAGGAGTTCCGCGAACGAGATCGGGTCGCCCGCGACCAGTTCGGGCGCCATCGCGTCCAGGTAGCGCGCGCGGTCGTCCGGGTCACGCCAGTCGTCCGTATGCAGGTTGATCTTCGCCAGCCCCGATTCGTGCATGGTCGGCGTGACGGAGACATAGGTGAAGCAGCGGCGCTGGTGCCCCAGCAGCATCACGCCCACCTGTCCCGCGCCATGGCGCAGGGTGACGCCGAAGCGGCGCAGCGCTCGCTTGTGGAAGGCCAGGTAGCGCCCCGCCACCAGCGGGTGCGAGGCGATCATCAGCGGGTGGCCCGTGGTGCCCGTGGTCTGGAAATTGATCATGCGCGCCAGGTCCGCATCGTCGGGCACGAAGGCGGCGATATCGTGCGCCAGCTCGGCGCGGCTGACGGGCGCCACATCGGCAAGATGCGCGGGGGGCGAACCGCAGGCGCGGTAATACGGCACGCCAGCGTAAACGTCCCTGAGAAAAGCCGGCAGCCAGGATGGCGGCGCAGCGGCGCTCCAGCCTATGGCCGCGTCCATGACCTCGCGCTCATACGCGTGCAAGGCCGCCACTTCCCCGGCCTGCAGCTTGTTGCCGCTGCGGTTGCGGTAACGGGGGGCTGCGGGATGGCTGCGCAGCTTTTCCAGCATGCGCGCGCCCGCCGGCGTCAGGGTGGGACAGTAATCGCGGTCCGATTCCCAGGCGCCGCCCGGCAGGTTGGCGTCAGGTTTGCCAGCGAGCGTCATTCGCGCGACCACTTGTCGGCCGATTCCTCGGCCGCCTTCTTCGCCAGCGCCTCGCGGATTTCCCGCGCGCGCTGCTCGGCCAGGCGGCTCGCTTCGAGCAGGCGCCGGCGCTCCGTGCCGCTGATGGCGGACAATCTGTCCGTGGCCTGCGCCACGCTTTCGTCGCGCGGACGAAAGCCCAGGCGCGCCAGCACGATGCGCGCCAGTTCCTCGCGCCGCTCCGGGTCTTGCGTGAACTGGTGCGCCGGCGTACTGGCGGCCAGTTCGCGCGCCGCCTCGCCCAGCACTTGCAGCAAGTCCTGCTGCGGCAGCTGCTGGCTGATGAACCAGTCGTCGGCCAGCAGCCAGCACAGGATCATGGCCAGCGCCAGCCGGTTGCGGTCGGCCTTGACCTGCGCGCCGAGAAAGCCCTGCAGCGACGCGGCCGGCGCGCGCGCGCCATGCAGCAGCACAATGTCGTTGACCAGCGCGGCAACCGCCACGGCCTGCGCATTGGCGACGCCGGCGATGCGGGGTTCGGCGAGGAATTCGACGGGCGTGTCGGCCAGGCGGTGGGTCAAGGTTTCGAGCAATGGACCAGAAGTGTTCATCATTTTACTTTGAATGCAAACCCCAGAATGCAACTGCCGGGGTCGGACCCTCAGGGTCCGACCCACGGTGTAGCCGTTGGGGTAATTTAAACATAGTGGCGCCGGCTGAACGCCCGCGCAAATTCCAGCAAGTCCTCGTAGCGCTCGACGGCGTGGATATCCCAGCCCTGCTCGCGGCGCGCGCGTTTCAGGTCGTCATAGGTCTGCTGCAGCCACTTGTGGCTCGCCGCTCCCTCCCATTCGTGCTCCAGGTTCAGGGCCATGGTGCCGCCCGCGCCGCCCCGGGCCAGCGCTTTCGCCGAGATATCCCAGCCGCTGTTGCCCAGTTCATCCTTGTCGAACATGGTGGTGATGCCGTCGTCGGAAATCATCAGGATGTGCGCGGGCCGTTCGCGCTTGCCCGCATAGGTCTGGCGCAGGCAGTGGATGGGGAAACAGGTGCCGCCGCCAAAAAATTCCGTCAGCACGCCCAGGATCATGTCTTCGTCGCGCACGAAACCGGGCGTCTGCATCACCTCGTTCTTGCCGCTCCACAGGGTCACCTGCACTTTCGCGCCGGCGCGCAGGGCGGACAGGGCGATGACGGCGCCGGCCAGGGTCAGGAAGGAAGTGTGCGCCTGCGGGTTCGGCATGGAGCCGGAACTGTCCACGTACATGTCCAGGTCGACGGGCACGGCATCGAGTGCGCGCGCCGGTTCGCGGCCATAGACCCTGCGCACGGTGCTCACGCCGGGCACGGGGCGCGGCGACTGCATCACGGACTGCAGCCAGTCGATTTCCTCCAGCGGATCGCCGACTTCCCACGCTTCCAGCCCTTCCATCTGCGGCTCCTGCGACTCGGGCGCGGGGCGGCTGGGAAACGCCACCAGGTGCGGCAAGGCCCGTTCGCGGTAATAGCGGATGGCGATTTCATGGTCGCTCAGGTCGATGCCCGAGGCCTTTAAAATATCGCCCAGCTCGAACGGTTCGCGCAGTTGGCCGCCGCCCGGCCTGGCCGGCGCCTCGCCTTGCGGTTCCTCGCCATCGAGGCCCGAGATGCGCTTGTCGTGCACGGGGTGGATGGCGCCGCCCTCCTCGTCATCCTCGATCTGCTGCGCGCCATACGTCTGGCAGCCCCGGGCCGCGTCGCGCGTGTCCTGCAGATAGCGGCTGGGGCCCAGGGCGTCCGTATCGTCGACCAGATAAGGCAGCAGCAAGGTGGCGAAGCGGCCAGCCGCCAGCATCCAGTCGTTCGCATACACGCGTATCAGGCGCGCGCCCAGCCAGGCATCCGTGTCCAGGCGCTCGTCGGCCTCGTTCTCAGCTCCTGCTCCGCCCAGCTCTCCCTTTTTCAGCTGCCACAGGTTTTCATAGATGCGCATGTACAGGGTCCATACGCCGCCGCTGGACTTAGCCTGGCCATCGGGCGCCGGCTCGCGCCCCTGCTGCAGCTTGCGGTAGATGTCGGCCATGCGCAGATTCGCCTGGCGCTGCAGGCGGTCGTTGATGAACAGGTCCGTGTACAGGTTGGCCACCATGGGCGCATGCTGTTCCAGGGTCGGCAAGGCGCGGCGCATGCGCGCCAGCAGGCGAAACTGGTCGCCGGCGCTGCCCGGCGCGAGGATGTGGTGGCCGATTTCATGGGCGAGGATTTCCAGCGCATAGTCGTCCAGCCCCAGCTCCGTCACCAGCGGCAAGTCCACCACCACGCTCTGGTCCAGCAAACGGATCATGGCGAAGCTGCCGGACAGGCCCTGCTTGCTGGCCTGGACATGGCTGGCGCACAGGCTGGGGTCGCGCAGGCGCGTAAATTTGCTCCACACGGCCAGGGCCTCGGGCCAGGCGGCGCGCCAGGCATCGATCAGGGCGGGGGCGGCGTCCGTCTTCATGCGAGCGGCAGCAGGCGGATCGCATGCGTCCAGGGCGAGGTGACGGCCAGCGTATGCGCATTGGCGGCGATGGCGATGTCGCCGGCCGGTACATCGAGCGCAATGCGGCGCGCGCCGATATGCAGGGTCGCCCCATCGAGGCGCACGGATGCCGGTGCGCCCGTTTGCGCCTGATCAAACTCCTGCGCCGTGGCGCTGTGCAGCACGGCGCCATAGGCGTCGGTCACCAGCAGGAAATAGCGTTCGGCGCTGCGCACGATGAAACCGTCATCCGTGGCGCGCACCAGCGGCGGCGTGGCGAAGTCGCCACCGAGGCCGCTGAAGCTGCCGAATTCCCTGCCATCCGCATTGCCGCGCCACGGATAGTCCAGCAACTGCGCACGCACCTGCGCCCATTGCGCGCCGGGCTCGCCGAAGGCGGCCAGCGCCAGCGCGGGCGGCAAGGTGTCGGCGGCGGCCAGCGCGCCCTGGCGGAAATGCGCGACGCCCGCGCGCCAGGCCAGCACCTGGCCCACGGCGCGCAGCTGCGCCACCGTGGCGATCTGCGCTGCCAGGGCAGCCAGCTCGCGCTGCCACTGCGCTGGACGCGCGCCCGCCACGAAGGCGATGTGGATGGCGGCGTTGCTGAGCATGCCCAGCACGTCGACGGGCGCCGTCGCCAGCAGCGGCGCAAACTGCGGCGCCAGCTCGCGCCAGACGGTGGTCAGGAACGGGTTTTTCGCCGCCGGCCCCGCCAGGCCGTGGCCCACCAGCGCCAAAGCCGTGTCGTAGGCGGCCAGGGTCGCGCCGCCCGCGCGCTCGGGCGCGGCGGCGGACACGGCGACCACCAGCGGATCGACGCCGTCGCGCAAAAAGGCGCCGAAGGCAGCCATGTCGAGCGAGGGAAAGCGCCGGCGCGCTTCCGCCGCACGCGCATTGAACTGGGCGCGGCCGCCGGCAAGGATCGAAGCAAAGGCAGGAGAAATCATCGTTGCACCTCAGTCGCTGTGCGAAAAATGCAGCAGATAGCGCTCACCATCGCGCTCGAACGCGATCTCGTCCCAGTGGATGGCGTACCAGAAACCGGCGGGCGGCGTCATCGTCACGGCGTGCAGGGAAAAACCGCCCAGCGCCTCGTCGAGCGATTCGAGGAAGGCGGCCACCAGCTGCGCGCGGAAACGCCCGGGTGGCGCCGCCTGCATGTGCTGCGACGAGAAAAACCAGCGCTGGCACACCTGTTGCAGATGGGCGCGCGCGCACGGCGCGGCCTTGATATGCCACAAGGGGGCCGGCAAGTCGCGTGCGGGCTCGATGACGTGCAAGGCATGATCTTCCACGCGCAGGCCCAGCGCCGCGGTCATCTCCGGCGCATCGGGCAGGCGCAGCAATTCGTAGCTGGCGCACAGGTCACTGGCTTCACTATTCAGTAGAGCCAGCGCTTCCAGGAAGCCTAGACAATGATGGATACTCATTGCGAACGCAGCCAGCCGCGGTAGTTGGTATAGCGCTGGTGCAGGTATTTCAATTTCAGCAGGTCGTCGTACAGGGGGCCGTACAGCTTGCGCCCTTTCGTGCGTTCGCCGATCAGCTTTTCGATGCGGTTCAGGCGCGCTAGGGTTTCGCGTTCGCTGACGCCGTCGAGGCCCAGGTCGAATTCGGCCGACAGCACGCCCACGGGATCGTCGCGGTCCAGGTCCAGGCGGTTGAATTCATCGTTGCACAAATCGAACAGGCGGCGCAGCCAGCCCAGCCTGTCGCTGCGGTAGGCGGCGTTTTCCGGCAGCGCGAAAAACGGCGCGTCCGGGTCCGGCTGCAGCTTGTTATGCAGCACAAACGGCAGCACCTGGCGCAGGTCTTCCAGCTCCACCTCGCCATTGCCGCGAAAATAAGCCATGGCCTTGGCGTAGATCAAGAGCGCCATCAGGGTGCGCACGGAAATGCCGTTCAGGGTCTGGCAGCCGAGGTCCTTCAGGCGGTCGCGCCCGTTGTCGGCCGCCTGCGCGGCGCCCCGGTCGGCGCCGGCCAAACGGGCCGTATCCTTGGTCATGTATTCGAACTGGCCGCCGGCCGTCTCGAACAGCTCGAACTGGCTGGCAAAAAACTCCAGGCGGCGGCGCACGGCGTCGGGCACGCCCACCTGGCGGATCGCTACGCCGATCTGGTCCACCTCCCCTTCCGTGAAAATGATATCGGGCGGCACCAGCTCTTCGGGGCGCACGTTTTCTTCGACGCGCAGCAGCAGCTCGTTCAGGAAGCGGGGATTGAAGGCCAGCGCCTGCACCGTCACGTCGACCCGGTCGCGCAGCGCCTCGATCACCTGATACGTGCCGCCGCCCTGATCGTCGTTGGCCGTCAGGTACCAGGCCGCTTCCGGGCATTCATAGATATGGTTCAGCACTTCCGCGTAATTGTCGCCCATGACGGTGAGCAGCGCGCTTTGCGTGCGCGTGGGGATGCGGTTGTATTCATCGACGATCTTCACGCGCATGCCCAGCCAGGCGCGCCAGGCGATGCGGATATCGTCCATGCTTTGCGCGTTGACCAGGTCCGCCGGCAGCGGATTTCCCAGCAGGTCGGCTACCGTCATCTGCGGGTGGCCATGCTGCATGGCGCGTTTCACCTCTTTCACCGTCGAACCGGCCAGCACGCCCATCAGCAGGGCGCTGGCCGTCTTGCCCCGCCCCGGTCCGCCGACGAACAGGCATTTGCGGCGCGTGGCGAACGTCAGCAGGGGCAGCAAGATAAAACTCGAATAGCTTTGCGCCGACGGCAAATTCAGGGTACGGCGGCTGTCGCCCACGGAATAGGTCTGCGACGGGCCGTCGTTGTATTCGATATCGTAATGGGGGCTGATGATGGCGTGGTTGACGATCCAGAAATAGGCCTGGCGCAGCTTTTCATCGAAGGGCCGCGCTTGCGTCTCGCCTTCGGCGCCCAGCGCGATGGGCCCCTGGTACAGGTCCGCCACGTCGAACTGCCGCGCGGCGGGCGCGGCCTTGGGCTTGGTGGGGGCTTGGGACAGGCGCTGGAACAAATTGAATGCAGACATAGAAATCATCAAAAAGGCATCGAATCAACCCCTAAAGCCAAGGACCGGGGTCGGACCCTCAAGGTCCGACCCCAGCATTTCGCTGGGGTTACGGAAATGAAATTATTGCATATCGTTCCCATTACGCCTTGTTCAAATCAACAACGGTTTCCTCCAGCTTGCGCCAGCGCCGCCAGCCCAGCGCCACGCAGGCCAGCAGCAAGGCCAGCAGGCCCGCCACTTCATGGCGGATCTCATACAGCGAGGCGCCCATTTGATTTAGCGCAACAAAGCCCTGGATGCCGGCCGTGGACGGCAGCAGCCAGCGCAGCCATTGCAGCACGACGGGCATGGACGACACGGGCCAGGTCAGGCCCGCCAGGAACAGCACGGGCATCGAGGTGGCGATCATCAGCTGCGTGCCCCGCTCGCGCGTGCGGAACAGCATGCCCAGCAGCATGCCGAACGCCGCTTCCGCCAGCGAAAACAGCACCAGCAGCAAGAGCATGCCGCCAAAGTTGCCGCCTCGGGGGTAGTCCTGGAACCAGAAGACGAAACCAAAGAAATAGCAGCAGTTGAGGAAAGCCACGCAGGCAAATGCCAGCAGCATGCCCGCGTAGCCGCCCGCCGTGCGTCGGCCTGCCAGGGGAAAGCTCTTGCGCTGATACCAGGTGCCGAACAGCATGGTCATGCCGATCAGCAAGGTCTGCTGCACGATCAAGGTGGCCACGCCCGGCACGACATAGGCGCCATAGCCTTCCTTGACGTTAAACAAGGGTACGGCGTCAAAGGCAATGGGCGCGCGCTGCTGGCTGGCCTGCACGGTCGATGGCGTGCCCGCGCCCAGGCGTTTCAACTCGATGCCGGCCGACACCGTGCCCACCACTTCGGCCAGGCCGTTCAAGGCCACCTTGTTCAACATCAAATACAAACCATTGCCCGCCACCTGCGCATGGGCGGCGCGGCCGGCCAGCACGTCCGTCTGCAAGCCGTCGGGAAGGATCAGCACGCCCATGACCTGGTCGCGCCACAGCAAATCCTGTGCGACGGGCAAGTCCGGCGTGACGGCGATCACTTGCAATGAGGGATGGGCCATGGCAAAGCGCGTCAGCTGGCGCGACATGGCGCTGCGGTCCTGGTCGACGACGGCCACGGGCACGCGCTGGACGATTTCCGTCGAGTACGGCAGCGGATAGAAGAACGAGTAAATGATGCCGCCGATAAACAGCAAGGTCAGCGCGCCCTTGTCCGTCAGCATGGCGCGCCAGGTGGCGATAAAAGCCGGCCAGATCATGTACGTCCCCAGGCCGCCGGCGCATGCGCGCGGCGCGCCAGCAGGAATACGCCCACGGCGCCGCAGCCGATGGCAAAGCCGGCCAACATCAGCATTTCCTGCACGCCATAGCGCCACGGCGCGCCGGCCAGCCAGTATTTCGTTTGCAGCTGCAGATAGTGCGTGAGCGGCAAGGCTTCCGCCCAGGCGCGCGCGGGCGCCGGCATGGCCATCAGGGGAAAAGCCTGGCCCGCGAAGGCGAAGGCCGGCGCCGTAATAAATGCCGCGCCCGACAGGGCCAGGCGCAGGGACAGCGTGGCGGCGATGAGCAGGGTCGCCAGGCCGCAATACGCGAGCACCAGCAGCAGCATGCTCAGCAGCAAGGCCGGCAGGCTGCCCGCCACGGCCCAGCCACGCGCCAGGCTGAAGAACAGCAGATACAGCAGCGCCAGCGCGCAGTAGGCGATCACGGGAAACAGCAGCTTGGCAAGCACGGCGCGCAGCCAGCTGCCACGGGCCGAGGCCAGCCATTGCGGCACCGTGCCGTCGCGCAACTCGCGTCCGATGCTCGTGACGACGGCGACGACGATGAAAATCTGCAGCATGGCCGGCATCAGGGCCAGGGTCAGAAATGCTTCATAGCTGGTGTTTTCATTGTATAAACTGTTCAGCGTCGTGCGTATCGGTTCGAACTGGGCCGCCGCCTGCACGCCCGACATGCCCTTCTTGGCACGCGCCGTCATCTCGATGCCGGCCGACAAGGTCGTGCTCACCGTGCGCACGTCGCGCAGCAGGGCGCCCGCGTGCGAGGAAAACTGCGCGTTGTACAGCCATTGCACGGTGGCTTGCCGGCCGCCCAGCAGTTTCTGTTCGAAATCGTTCGGGATCAGCAGATAGCCGAACGCCGTGCGCTCGCGCAAGCGATGCAGCGCTTCGTCGCTGGACGCCACTTTCGCCGCCACTTCGATGCCGGGCGAGGCGTCGAGCCAGCGCGTGAGCTGGCGCGACAGGGTGGAGTTATCATTATCGATGACGACGATGGGCAAGTCGCGCGCGATGCCGGCGGAAAACACCAGCCACAACATGCCGCACAGCACGACGGGAATCCAGCTGAGCATGCCCAAGTCCCAGACATCGCCGCGCAGCCGCCGCCACTCGCGCGCCAGCGCCGACACCGGCCCTTTATCCGCTTCGTTCATCGCGTATCAGAGCGGTGGAAACACGACCGACATGCCCGGACGCAAGCCCTCGACCTTGATGGCGGGACGCAGCCGGATTTCAAACGTGCGCAAGTCCGTGCCGCCCGGGCGCGCCGCGCGCCACGTGGCGAAATCGGGCAGCACGGCCACGGAACTGACCTTGAAGCTCACTTGCTGTTTCAAAGCCGGCACATTCGCCGTGTGCGTGCTGCCCATGGCAAACGCGGCCATTTCATCTTCGCGCACCTGCAGCACGGCCCAGGCGTCGTCGAGGTTCACCAAGGTAATTACGGGAAAGCCTTGCGGCGCCAGTTCGCCCGGCTGTATCTGGATCTTGCTGACCTGCCCGGTCACGGGCGCAGCGATCTTCGTTTCCGCCAGGGCGATCTGCGCTTCCGTCAGCACGGCGCCCACCTGGCGCGCCTGGGCGGCGGCGGCCGTCTTGTCTTCCGGACGGGCGCCCTTTTGCGCCATATCAAACTGGGCGCGAGCCGCTTGCGCCAGCTGGTCGGCGGCGCGCCACTGCGCTTGCGCCTCGTCGCGTTTCTGCTGGGCAATCACGCCTTGCTCGTACATATTGTTGACGCGGGTGTACGTAGTCTTGGCGATATTCGCGCCCGTTTGCGCCCGCTCCCAGTTGGCTTTCGCGGCGGCAATTTCTTCCGGACGCGCGCCCGCTTGCGCCTTTTGCGCCACGGCGTCGGCTGCCTGCGTGGCCGCCGTCGCTTGGGCGATCTTCGCGTCCACTTCCGGGCTCGTCAGCTGGAACAGCACTTGCCCCTTTTGCACGTTCTGGCTCAGCCTGATGTACAGCTCGCCCACCCTGCCCGGCACTTTCGACGAGACATTGACTTCCTGCGCATCCATCTGCCCCTGCAAAGGCAGGCGCTGCGGCTGGAATGCCTGGTACAAGCCCCAGCCCACGAAGGCCAGGACGATGATCGCGGCGACTATGGCCAAGGGTTTTTTGGAGGTGCTCATTATTATTTGTCCACAGGTAATTGGATGTCGGCCGCGGCCGCCAGACTGCCCAGGCGCTGCGTCTCGCCCGTCGCTTCCAGCAATTGCGCCAGCCCCATCACATAGTTATAGGCCGTCTGCGCGCGCTGGGTCTCGACCTTGGCCAGGTTCAGGCGCGCGTCGACCACGTCCAGCGACGTCACTTGCCCTTGCTGGAAAGCAACCGTTTGCAAACGGATATTTTCGCGCGCCAGTTCCACCGACGAGGCCGTGGACAGGTACTGGATGCGGGCGTTTTCCAGCGCGCGCCAGTTCTTTTCGATCAGGGTGGGAATGTCGCGCTCGGCCTGGCGCGCCACCACTTCCACGCGTTCCTGGTCCAGCTTGGCTGCGGCGATCATCTTGCCCGCGTTGATGCGGTGCACGAGCGGTACGGCCACGACGAGGCCGATGGCCCAGTTCGAGCGCACGAGTTTTTCGTTGCCGCGATTCAAATTGTAGTTACCGATGGCAAAGACGGTGGGCGCGTATTCCTTGCCATGCAGCTTCAAGGCTTGCTCGGCCTGCACGCGCTTGCTGTCGATCTTTTTCCAGTTCGCATTTTCCCGCATGCCCGTGCTGATGAACGACTGCAAGGTGCCTACCGGCAAGCTGTTGACGAACAGGGGCGTGCTGGGCCGCACTTGCGTATTGACGGCGAGCAAGCGGTCGAGCGCCACTTGCGCGATTTCCTCGTCGCTGCGCGCCTGCGCCTCGTCGCTGCGCGCGCTGTCGAGGGCCACGTCGGCGCGCAGGCGTTCCGCGCGCGAAATCAGGCCGCCCTTTTCCAGCCTGGCCGCGTCGCGCTGGTGCTGCGTCACGCCGGCCGTCACGTCGGCCCGCACGGCCACCACCCGCTTGGCCAGCAGCAACTGGAAATAGCGCTGCGCCACCAGGGTGGCCAGCTGCTCTTCCGCTTCCGTGCGCTCGGCCTGCGCGGCCAGGGTCAGGCTCGACGCGAGGCCCTTGACGGCGTCCAGGCGCCCGCCCGTGTAGATGGGCCACATGCCCAGCAAGCCGAACGAGGTCAGGTCCGTCACCACTTCGCGGTTCAGGGAATTGGGAATGTGCGGCGTGGGCAAGCCGGGAATCGGCGGCAGCACGGATTCGATGCCGCCCACCACGCCGGACAAGCCGCTCGTATCGATGTTCAGGTCGGTCGACAGGCGGCCGCGAAACGCCGTCAAGTCCACGGAGGGGCCGTCGATATTCGACAGCGCCTCGGCTTTGAGGGTTTTGGCGCGCACGTCGAGGGCCGCGCCCTGCACGGCGCCCGAAGCCGCGGCCGCCTGCTGCAACGCTTCGTTGAAACTCAAAGGCGCGCCGGCCGGCAACTGCGCCTGGGCCTGCAGCGCCGGCAGTAATACAGCCAGCGCGCCAGCCAAAAATAAATGTCCTTGCAATCTGCCCATGTAGCGTCCAGTCAATGAATGAGGGGAAAGCACGGGGTTGCCATGTTTATACTTTCACAATAGCAATTATATCTACGAATGTCTATTCCAGCCTGCACTATTGGTTACTGCGGCCGGCACGCAAAAACGGGCGCCGCTTGCGGGGCGCCCGTTTTCCTCAGGGAAACGGCTGGCGACTTACTTCTTGGCCTTCTTACCGCCCTTCTCCTTTTCCTTTTCAAACACGGCAAAGAACTCGGACGCCCTATTGCGGATGGCGCGGCCGATATTCGCGTAATCGTATTCGTTCAGCCTGGCCAGCGACACGCGGCCCGACGGATGCGTGGTACCGAAGCCCCGGCCAGGTGTTCTGTTGAGTTCGCCTTGCGTTTCATCAACCATCTTGCGCAAGATGGAAGTGATGCTTTGACACCGATCAACAAAACCATTAGTAATGATTTGAACGATACCAAAGCGCCTTGCGCGCCAGCGGCGTTTCCTCCGGCAAGTCGGGATTGGCCAGGTCCAGCACGTGCCGATGGGGCAAGCTCAAGCCATCGGCCAGGCGGCCGAAATGGCGCTGGAACAGTTGCGCGAAGCTGCCATCGGCCAGCATGGTTTCCAGTCCGGTCTCGATATGCCGGGCCAGTTCCGGCCGGTGCTTGCCGACAAAAAAGTACAGGGCCGCCGGATAGCGGATGACCAGGTGGGCGTCGAGCGCCAGCGGCAGCCGCGCATGGCTGGCCAGCTCGCTTTGCGCCTCGATCACGGAACGGGGGAAGTAATCGATGCGGCCCGCCGCCAGCTGCTGGAACAGGCCTTCGTAGGTACTCGAAGTATCGAGGCGCAAACCGTTCGCCTGCAGGATGGCGGAGTCGGGCCAGTCGCGCATCTGCCCGGCAGACAGCCGCGCCAGGCCGGCGATGCTGCGCACGCCGCGCAGCAGGTCCGGCTGGCGCGCCTGGATCAGGGCCACGCGCCAGCCGATCAGGCCACGGTCGATGGGTATGCGTACCGGCAACAATTGCCTTTCGCGCGCGCGGCTCGTCATGGCCCAGACCACATCGACGCTGCCCGACGCCGCGGCGATTTCCTGCATGGCGCGCGTCTGCACCATGCGCAGCGCGGAGCGGCGCAAGGCATAAGAGTGGCCCGACCGTGCCAGCGCCTGTTGCAGCAAGGCCGTCACATAGGCTTGCTGCGGATCATCGAGCGCCTGGTGGCGCGGATACACGAGCGGCAGCAAAGAAGCGCCGGCGGCCGCGCCAAACGGCCACAGACAGGCAAGCATGAGCACGGGACGGCGCCGCATGGCCCCTCCTTTCCAGCGCGTTCATCAGCGTTCTTATCAGAATGACAGTATCACGCAGCAGACTACGCTTGTCGACTGGAATGTGGAAACTGTATGCAAAACAACACTGGTTTCAGGCTGGCCAGATGGGATGGGAATTAATCCAGATCAATAAAACCGCAAATAAAAAATAAATCTTGCGTGCTGCTCTGGACGACATGCGCGGCCCTCGCCTACGCTGTTTTTTTATCTGAAAAACAAGAGGACCCCATGCAGACAGCGCGCTTGAATATTATTGGAATGGATCACGAAGGCTGCGCCGACAGATTGACGGGCGCGCTCGAAGCCGTCACCGGCGTGGCCACCGTCTGCGTCTCGCTGGCCCGCCACGGCGCCACGGTGCAATTTGACGAGCGGCTGGCCAGCCAGGCGCGTTTGCTGGCAGCCGTCAACGACGCCGGCTTCATGGGCGAAGCGTCCGACGAGGAACAACTGCCCTCGTGCAGCGGCGCCTGCGGCCACTGCCGCCACTGAGCGCGCTGCCGGCAACTCCCCGCTCAGCCTCCGCGCGCGCCCCGGTCGCGCAGATGCGCCAGCACCCGGCGCGGTCCCAGCGCCTGCAGGTCGAACGGCGGCAGCTCGATGGCGTCGAGCGTGTTCTTGAACAGCAGACCCAGTTCCGTATCGCCTTCCAGGCTCAGACGGCGGCTGAAAAACAGGGTGTCGGGATCTTCCTGGCGCCGCGCCAGCAGCATCAGATCATGCACGCTGGCGGCGATGCACAGGTCGGGCACGTCGACATAGCGCTCGGCCACGAACACCGTGCCCTGCCACTCGAAATCGAAGGCGATCCCCGCGTCCAGCAGGCGCAAACGCAAGGTGCGTCCTTCCAGGCTGCAGCGCACGTCATCGGGCAATTGCGGCGCCAGCAGGCGGTTCAAGCCCTGCACGAACAGCCACGAGGCGGGATATGGCGGCAGCTTGGACAGCAGTTCGGCCAGCGGTTCGGGCAGCCGGTACGACACGGCGGGCTTGCTCATGCCGGGTTTGGCCGGAACCGGGGACGGGACGGGCAATCTTTCCAGTTGATCTTGCATGGTGCTTCCTTTCGAGGCATTCAATGGGCGGCGTGCTGTTCCATGCCAGGCTGGCCATGCCAGTAGCCGTCGCAGGCGCCGGCAGGCTGGCAGGCTGCCAGCTGGGCCTGGGCACCCACGCCGCTGACCTGGCCGCGCCGGGCGCGGTCGAAGATGGCGATGACTTGTTCCGTGTGCATGGCCTGCGGGCTGATGCGCGCCACCGCCACGCCCATGTCGCGCATGGCGTCGAGTTCGCGCACCAGGTTGTAGACGAGCGCCGACTGCGTCTGCGTGCCGTTGAGCACGAGGAACGGCACTTCGTCGCGCGTGCGCAGCAGCAGGCCGTCCGGCTCTTCCAGGCAACTGTAGCCGCAATCGTCCTTCGGCAGGTTGCGGTTGCGCGCCGTGAAGCAGCGCGCGGAAAACGCCAGCGGCATGCGTCCATAGGCGAACACTTCCGTCTCCAGCCCTTCCGGCTTCTGGCGCTGCATCTCGGCCAGCGCTTCCTGCCCCATTTCCAGCGGCATCACCCAGCGCCGGGCGCCCAGGCGCGCCATCAGTTGCAGGCTGGGGCCATTGAACAGGTTCAGATGGGGGCCGGCGACGAAGGGCGCGCCCTTTTCCATGCAGTGCACGGCGCCCATGTCATTGGCCTCGACGACATAGCGGCCATTGCCCGTGATGCGGCGCAAGGTGGCCAGTTCGGCGCCCGCCTCGATCAGCGCCTGCGTCGACAGCACCACTTCCTTGCCGGCGGCGGCCAGCATGTCGGCGATATCGAGCCAGTCGGCCAGGCGCAGTTCATGCCGGCGCGAACACACGGTTTCGCCCAGGTACACGATATCGACGGCGGTGGCCGCGATCTGCTGGTAAAACTCGAAGACGGTGGCGCGCGGCCAGTAGTACAGCAAGGGGCCCAAAGATAGTTTTAGCATGCCTTTTCCAGTATTTTTCAAGTTACAAAACCGTAGCGAGCGGCTCGCGGCGAGGCCGGGAGGCGCAGCAGGTTTTGCTATTTCCAGGAGCGATGGTAGGCGCCGAGTGTGTGCTGCTGCCCCTCGGCCAGCTTGTCCATGGCCGCCATCCATCCCGGCTTGACGGCGTAGCGCGTATTGCCTTCGCGGCAGGCGTCGATCGCTTCGCGCCACACGCGCGTCACCTGGGCCACGTAGGCGGGGCTGCGCTGGCGCCCTTCGATCTTCACGGCGCGCACGCCCATGGCGATCAATTGCGGCAGCAGCGCCAGCGTATTCAGGCTGGCCGGCTCCTCAATGGCGTAATACTCTTCATCGTTGACTTCGAAGCGCCCCTTGCACAGGGTGGGATAGCTGGCGTTCTCGCCAGGCGCGTAGCGGTCGATCAGCACGCCGTTCAGGCGCGATTCGAGGCCGTTCGGCGTCTCCAGCCAGCGCACGGATTTCGCCGGCGAGCATACGCCATGGGTATTCGGCGCCTCGCCAGTCGCATACGACGACAGCGCGCAGCGTCCCTCGACCATCACGCACAGGCTGCCGAAGCCGAAGACCTCGATCTCGACTTCCGTCTTGCTGATCAATTGCTCGACCTGCGCCATGGACAGCACGCGCGGCAGCACGGCGCGGGCGATGCCGAAATGTTCATGGTAAAAATTGATGGCTTCGTAGTTGGTGGCCGAGCCTTGCACGGACAGGTGCAGGCGCAGTTGCGGCTGGTGCTGGGCCGCATACGCCATCAGGCCCGGGTCGGCGACGATCATGGCGTCGATGCCGGCCTGCGCGGCGCGGTCGATGGCGCTGCGCCACACGGCCCAGTTGTGCGGCTGCGGATAGGTGTTCAGCGCCAGCAGCACCTTGCGTCCATACTGATGGGCGTAGCGCACGCCCTCCGCGATGGCCTTTTCGTCGAAATTGAGGCCGGCGAAATTGCGCGCATTGGTGGCGTCGCGAAAGCCCAGGTAAACGGTGTCGGCGCCATTGTCGACGGCCGCTTTCAGGGCAGGCAGGCTGCCGGCGGGACAGACCAGTTCCAGCGGTCCGGCCACGCGGGTGGCGGTGGTTGATTCAAGCATCATGGTGTTCTCAGTCCTGTGTCGGCTCAGGGTGCAGACTATAGCCCCGCCCATGCCGCCCAGTCCTTGACGCAGGTGAAGGAATGCATGCATGGCTGGCGCGCGTTCAACTTGCTTGACCTGGCTGTAAAATGCCCCACTTTTCCCCCTTCGATTGCCCGCCATGACCCGCAAACCGCTGCTGATCTTCCTGCTTACCCTGTTCCTCACCGCGCTGCAGGTGCAGTGGGCCGGCCCGTCCGATGGCTATGACGCAGGGACCGTCTCCATGCTGTCGCCCGAAGTGCTGGGCGCGTATCCAGGCGTGCTGCTGCTGTTCCTGCTGGCCGTGTTCGCGCGCCGCCAACTGCCGCTGCTGCGCCAGGCCGCCATCTGCACGGGCCTGCTGGCCGTCTACTGGCTGCTGGCGAACTACGTCACCTTCGACGCGCGCGTGGCCAGCTGGAGTACCTACTCGCCGCTGGAAATCTGGGCCCACGTGCTGCCCGCCTCCGTCGCCAGCGTCGCCGCCTGCGGCGCCGCATTCTTTTTCGCGAGCTGGCTGATCCTGCGCGAAACGCGCTGGAACAAAACCGGCTGAGGTGGTTTTTTCACCTGCGTCAAGGATTCGTCACGCAACTGCACGCGCCCTTTGACGCCACTATATTTAGTGATTAACCTCCATAAAAACACCGCATGTTGTGTTTATTGGAGGTTTCATGACGACAAATGCAGTTCCATCCACGCGCGGCCAGGTCGATGTCGCCGCGTCCATCAATGAATACCTGGAGCGGCGCGACTGGCGCGTCAACGCCAACGCCAACCAGGGTTACTCGCTGGGCGGCCTGATACTCAACGTGTCGGGCAAGGTCATCGCCAACTACTGGCTGGACCAGGTCTATCCGCCGGAAGTGGGCGCGGCGCACCGCGAAGCGGCGCTGCACATCCACGACCTCGACATGCTGGCCGGCTATTGCGCCGGCTGGTCGCTGCGCACCCTGCTGCACGAAGGCTTGAACGGCGTGCCGGGCAAGATCGAATCAGGCCCGCCCAAGCACATGTCGAGCGCCATCGGCCAGATCGTCAATTTCCTCGGCACCCTGCAAAACGAGTGGGCCGGCGCGCAGGCCTTCAGTTCCTTCGACACCTACATGGCGCCCTACATCCGCAAGGACAGCCTGCGCTACGAAGACGTGCGCCAGTACATGCAGGAGCTGATCTTCAACCTCAACGTGCCGTCGCGCTGGGGCACGCAGACGCCGTTCACCAACCTGACTTTCGACTGGGTCTGCCCGGACGACCTGCGCGAACAGATTCCCGTCATCGCCGGCCGGGAAATGGACTTCAGCTATGGCGAGCTGCAGGCGGAAATGGACATGATCAACCGCGCCTACATCGAGATCATGATGGCGGGCGACGCCAAGGGCAGGGTCTTCACCTTCCCCATCCCCACCTATAACATCACCGAGGATTTCGACTGGCATAGCGAAAACGCGGAACGCCTGTTCGAGATGACGGCCCGCTACGGCCTGCCCTACTTCCAGAACTTCATCAATTCGGAACTCAAGCCGAACATGATCCGCTCCATGTGCTGCCGCTTGCAGCTGGACTTGCGCGAGCTGCTGAAAAGGGGCAATGGCCTGTTCGGTTCCGCCGAGCAGACGGGCTCCCTGGGCGTGGTGACGATTAACTGCGCGCGCCTGGGCCATTTGTGGCGCGGCGACGAGCCAGCCTTGATGGCGGACCTGGACCGCCTGCTGGAACTGGGCAAGACCAGCCTGGAAATCAAGCGCCGCACCATCGAGGAACTGATGCAGCAAGGCCTGTTCCCGTACACGAAACGCTACCTGGGCACCCTGCGCAACCACTTTTCCACCCTGGGCGTGAACGGCATCAACGAGATGATCCGCAATTTCAGCGGCGACGCCCATGACATCACGAGTCCGGAAGGCCATGCGCTGGCCGTGCGCCTGCTCGACCACGTGCGCGAGCGCATGGTGCAATTCCAGGAAGAGACGGGCCATATGTACAACCTGGAAGCGACGCCGGCCGAAGGCACGACATACCGCTTCGCCCGCGAAGACCGCAAGCGCTATCCCGCCATCCTGCAGGCGGGCACGCCGGACAATCCGTATTACACGAACTCGTCGCAACTGCCCGTCGGCCACACGGACGACCCGTTCGAGGCGCTGGAATTACAGGATGCGCTGCAGCGCAAGTACACGGGCGGCACGGTGCTGCACCTGTACATGACGGAAGCGCTGTCGGACGCGAACGCCTGCCGCGAGCTGGTGAAACGCGCCCTGAGCCGCTTCTCGCTGCCCTATATCACCGTCACGCCCACGTTTTCCATCTGCCCGCGCCATGGCTACCTGGCCGGCAAGCACGAATTCTGCCCCACCTGCGACGCGGAGCTGATCGCCCGCAAGCAGGCCCACATTGCTCCATCACTTGAGGAAACGCCATGAACGCACGTCCCGACTTCACTCCCGCCATCACCCTGCTCGATACCGAACGCCAGCGCTGCGAAATATGGACGCGCGTGATGGGCTACCACCGCCCCGTCGCCTCGTTCAACATCGGCAAGCAGGGCGAATTCCACGAGCGCCAGTATTTTACGGAAGCGAGCGCCCGGGTAGGCCAGCCCGCCTGTCATGGCTGAGTTGAAAGTGGGCGGCCTGACGCCCTTTTCCGCCACCGACTACCCGGGCAAGCTGGCGGCCGTGGTGTTCGTGCAGGGCTGCCCCTGGCGTTGCGGCTATTGCCACAATCCGCACTTGCAGGCGCGCACGCCGGAAGGCGCCATGCCATGGCAGGACGTCCTGACCTGGCTGCGCCGCCGCGTGGGCCTGGTCGACGCCGTCGTCTTCAGCGGCGGCGAGGCGTGCATGGACCCGGCGCTGGCGCGCGCCATGCAGGACGTCAGGGCGCTGGGTTTCGGCATCGGCCTGCACACGGCCTGCATCTATCCGCAGCGCCTGCAGGAAGTGCTGTCCCTCGTCGACTGGGTGGGTTTCGACATCAAGGCGCCGTTTGCCGACTATCGTCATGTGACCCGGGTGGCCGGCAGCGGCGACCCGGCGCGCGCCTGCCTGGACGCCATCCTCGCCAGCGGCGTCGCCTACGAGTGCCGCACCACCACCCATCCGGATCTGCTGCCGGATGAACAGCTGCTGGCCCTGGCCGCCGCCCTGGCCGCCAAAGGCGTCGACAACTACGTGCTGCAGCAGTTTCGCGCCGACGGCTGCGCGGATGCGGCGCTGACAAGCCGGCCCCTGCACGGCTATCCGGCGGCGGCAACTTTGGCGCAAATCGGCGCCATGTTTCCCCGTTTTACATTCCGTAATCACGGCAGTTGATCCTGCAGCCACATAATTATTGAAAGTCCCACAAAATTCCCCGTTCTGCAACGCTGAAATGTCTTGCGTGCTGTAATGTATCAACTGTGCCGCGCACCATGCGCAGCCCCTTAGAATCCTCCTACAGCATTACAGATAAGCGTCATCCATGAACGATTTCACCGCAGTCAGCCCAGACACCCCTTCCACCCACGCCGACATCCTGTACGGCCCGCCGCGACCGGATCTGCTGCGCGAGGAAGTGCTGGCCGACCTGCTGGAAGCGACGGCGCGCCGCTGCCCGCAGCAAATCGCCCTGATCGACGGCGAACGCCGCATCACCTATGCCGAACTCGATGCGCAGGCGGGCCTGGCGGCGTCGCGCCTGGTGGCGGCCGGCGTCAAGCCCGGCGACATCGTGGGCCTGTGGCTGCCGCGCGGCGCACATCTGCTGCTGATGCAGGCGGCCATCGCCAAGGCGGGCGCCGCCTGGCTGCCCGTCGATGAAGACACGCCCGTCGAGCGCCTGCAGGTGTGCCTCGACGACGCCAATGGCGCTGGCGTCGTCAGCTGCGCGCAATTCGCGCCGCGCCTGGAGCAGGCTGGCGTCCAGCGTCCCGTGTGGACGGCGGAAAGCCTGCTGGCGCCCGCCGCGCCGGGCGAACACCTGCCGGCGCGCGGCGCCGTCTTGCCCGAACACCCGGCATACGTGATCTACACCTCCGGCTCCACGGGCAAGCCGAAAGGCATATTGATCAATCAGCGCAGCATCTGCCACTTCCTGCGCAGCGAAAACGCCGTGCTGGAAGTGACGCAAAGCGACACCGTCTACCAGGGCTTTTCCGTCGCCTTCGACATGTCGTTCGAGGAAATCTGGATCGCCTATCTGGTGGGCGCCACCCTGTGGCTGGGGCCCAAGGAGATTTCGGGCGACCCGGAAGCCTTGCCGCGCGCCTTGGGCGCCAACCACGTCACCGTGCTGCATGCCGTGCCGACCCTGCTGGCCCTGTTCGCCGAGGAAGTACCGAGCTTGCGCTTGATCAACCTTGGCGGCGAGATGTGTCCCGAGTCCCTCGTCGAGCGCTGGTCGCGCCCGGGCCGCGCCATGTTCAATACCTACGGCCCCACGGAGGCGACCGTCTCGTGCAGCCTGGCGCGCCTGCGGCCCGGCGTGCCCGTCACCATCGGCACGCCGCTGCCCAACTATGGCTTGCTGGTGCTGCAGGTGGCCGAACCGGGCGAAAACCGTCCACTGACCTTGCTGCCGCGCGGCGAAACGGGGGAATTGTGCATCATCGGCCCCGGCCTGGCCGAAGGCTACCTGGGCCGGCCCGACCTGACGCAGGAAAAATTCCTGCCCAATCCCTGGGCGAGCAGCGAGGACGATGCGCGCCTGTACCGTACGGGCGACCTGGCCCGCATCGATGCCGACGGCCAGGTGCAGTGCCTGGGCCGCGCCGACGACCAGGTCAAGATACGCGGCTTCCGCGTGGAGCTGGGCGAGATCGAAGCCGTGCTGGCGCAGCAGGCGGGCGTGGGCACGGTGGCCGTGCTGCTGCGCAAGGATGACGGCTTCGACCAATTGGTGGCCTACATCGTCGGCAGCGACGAGGCGCCCGATGACGCCCTGGCGGCAAAAAACCTGCGCGCGGCGCTGAACCTGCACCTGCCGCCCTACATGGTGCCGGGCCGCTTTGAATTGCTGCCGCTGATGCCGCGCCTGACCTCGGGGAAAATCGACAGGAAAGCCTTGAAAGCCATGCCCCTGTCCGCGCCGCCTGCCGGCGAGGCGGGTGTATCGGACGTGCCGGAAACGCCGGCCGAAGCGGCACTGTTCGCGGCCCTGGCCAAGCTGTTCCCCGGCCAGGCCATTTTGCGCCGGCTGGACTTCTTCAGCGACCTCGGTGGCCACTCCTTCCTGGCCGCGCGCCTGGCATCAAGCCTGCGCGCCGACCCGGCCTACGCCCACATGACGGTGCGCGACATTTACCAGAACCGGCAGATCGGCAAGATCGCCGCCGTGCTGAACGAAGCGCCCGCGCTGGCCACGCCGGAAGCGGAATGGACGCCGCCGTCCACCCTGAAACGCTGGATCTGCGGCGCGGCCCAGGCGGCGGCCGTGCCGGGTCTCGTCACCCTGCGCATGGCGCAGTGGATGGCACCGTTCTTCACCTACCACTTCTTCACGGGCGATGCGGGAGATACCGTGCCGCGCGCCATCGCCGCCTCGATCGGCGTGTTCTTGCTCGCGACCCTGGCCGAATTTGCCATTGCAATTGCCGGCAAGTGGCTGATCGCCGGGCGTCTGAAACCGGGCAGCTATCCGCTCTGGGGCGCCACCTATTACCGCTGGTGGCTGGCCGACCGCCTGGTTGAATCGGCGCCCGCCTATCTGCTCAGCGGCTCGTCCCTGAACAGCTGGTGGCTGCGCGCGCTGGGCGCGAAAGTGGGCAAGGAAGTCGTCATCGGCTCGATGACCCTGCGCGCGCCCGACTTGCTGTCCATCGGCGACAACGTCAGCGTGGGCAACGCCGTCAACTTTGAAAACGCCCGCGTGGAGCGGGGCCGTTTGCTGCTGGGGCAGATCAGCATCGGCGACGATGCCTGCATCAGCTCTTACGCGATTTTGGAAGGCAATACCGAGGTGGGCGCGTTTGGCCACCTGGAGGGACAATCGGCGCTGGCCGACGGCGCTTCGGTGCCGGCCGGACGCGTCTACACGGGTTCGCCCGCGCGCGACATCGGCGCGTTTGACGCGGCCAGCCAGCCGCCGCGTCCCGCCGTCTCGCGCCTGCGCCTGACGGGCGAAACCCTGTTCTTCTGCTTCGGCATGGTCCTCATCGCCGTGCTGTTCTTCATGCCCGTCTTCCCCAGCTTCGTGCTGATCGACTGGTTCGACGAGCGCGAAATGATGCCGTGGCTGCAGGGGCGCGACGTGACGACCCAGCTGGCCCGCTACTTCCTGCTGGCCTTCCCCGCCAGCGCCGTGTTGATCGTGCTCACGGCCCTGCTGTCGGCCGCCATCCGCTGGGGCGCGCTGCCCCGCCTGAAGCCGGGCAGCTCACCCGTGCACAGCAATATCTATTGCGCCAAGTGGCTGGTCAGCCATATCCAGGAATCGAGCCTGAACGTCCTGCACGGCATCTACGCCACCGTGTACGCGCCGTACTGGTACCGCCTGCTGGGCGCCAAGGTGGGCAAGGGCGCCGAGATTTCCACGGCACTGGGCGTCGTGCCCGACATGCTGACCCTGGGCGACGACACCTTCATCGCCGACGCCGTCATGCTGGGCGACGAGCAGATCGACGGCGGCTGGATGACCATGCGCCCCACCGTCGTCTCGCACCGCAGCTTCGTCGGCAACGGCAGCTACATCCCGGACGGCACCGTGCTGCCCGAACACGTGCTGATCGGCGTGCACACGCACGCGCCGCGCAATGAGCAGATGCACAGCGGCGACACCTGGCTGGGCTCTCCGCCCATGCACCTGCCCGCGCGCGAACAGGTCAGCGGCTTTGCCGAGCACCTGACGTTCAAGCCGTCGCTGCTGCGCCGCCTGGGCCGCAGCCTGATCGAAGCGTTCCGCATCGTCGCGCCGCACGCCGTGGTGATCGCCGTCGGCTACACGCTGGTGCTGGACGTGATGCCGATCGCGGGCGCCGGGCGCTGGGGCGAAGTGGTGGGCGACCTGGCCATTGCCGGCCTGGCCTACGGTATCGGCAATTTTTTAGTGGTGGTACTGTTCAAGTGGCTGCTGCTGGGACGCTACCGCAAGCACGCGGCGCCCATGTGGACGCCGTTCGTGTGGATTTCGGAAGGCGTCACCAACCTGTACGAGGGCATCGCCGTGCCCAACTTCATGCGCTACCTGCGCGGCACGCCATGGCTGCCGCTGGCCTTCCGCCTGATGGGCTGCAAGATCGGCCGCGGCGTCTACATGGACACGACGGACATCACGGAATTCGACTGCGTGCACATCGGCGACTACAGCGAATTGAACGCCCTGACCTGCCCGCAAACGCATCTGTTCGAGGACCGCGTGATGAAGATCGACCACGTGGAGATCGGCCAGCGCGTCTACATGGGCCCGCGCAGCTCCGTGCTGTACAGCGCCAGGGTGGGCGACAATGCGCGCCTGGGGCCATTGACCCTGGTGATGAAGGGCGAGCACATCCCCGCCGGCAGCAACTGGGCAGGCTGCCCGGCCGCGCCTTTGCGTAGCTGATTGCAGCTGATGGACTTTACGGTGCTCTTGTCAAGAGACAGCGTGCTGGTGATCGGCATCGTGCCGCCGCCGTCACGCACGGAAGCGCGCGCGCACCTGCGCCAGGCCGTGCGCGAAGCGGCGGCGCAGTGGCAAAACCTGGACATCGAGGCTGTTTCAGTCGAATCGACGCCGGGCGCCCCTCCCCGCATGCTGCTGCCAGCCGGCGTTGCGGGCCTGTCGTTCAGCCATGACGAGGGACTGTCGCTGGCCGCCATCGGCCTGCATGGCGCCGTCGGCATCGACGTGATGCGGGTGCAGGACATTGCCGACTGGTTCAATCTGGCGCGCGATTACCTGGGGCCGCGGGTGGCAGCTGAGCTGGCCGACTGCCCTGCCGACCAGCGCCCGCGGCGCCTGGCGCAGGCGTGGACGGCGCGCGAAGCGGCGCTCAAGTGCGCGGGACTGGCGCTGGCCGAGTGGAATGGGGCCGCACCGGCCTGCCGCCTGAAAACGCTGGCGTTGCCGGCACCGTATGTGGCGACGCTCGCATATTAGTCCTCCTTGTCCTCGGCCGCGCCTCCGACCTGGACGAAAATCAGTTTTACGATAATACTGACGAGCAGCCCCAGCACCCCGAGCAATTCCAGCATGGCCTTTCCTTTGCAGTGACAACAGACCAATCCACTGTATCGTGAACCCCGGGGCAAGGCTAATATCAAATCAGGCAGTCACCGATCTCGAAAAGGCATACGATTGATTTCCATCAAACAGTTCCGCTACTTTGTCGAAGTCGTCGATGCGGGCAGCTACTCGCGCGCGGCGGAAAAATTATATATCGCGCAGTCGGCCCTGAGCCGGCAAATCAAGGAACTCGAGGGCGAGGTGCAGGCCCTGCTGCTCACGCGCGACGCGCGCCATATCGAACTGACACCGGCCGGACAGGTCTTTTATGAACGGGCCAAACGCATCCTCGATGACATTGAGGAAACCGTGCGCCAGACGCGCCACGTTGGGCAAGGGGCGCAAGGCATCATCCGCCTGCTGCATTCGAGTTCCGTCACCCTCACGCCCGCCATCGGCGCCGTGCTGAACCGGCTGCTGGCGCAGTTCCCCGGCGTTTCGCTCGATGTGTCGAAAGGTTCGTCGGAAAACCAGGCAGCTGATATCGAGGAAGGCCGCGCCGACCTGGGCCTGGTGCGCCTGCCGACCCTGCGCAAGCACGCCAACATCGTCGTACGCGAACTGTTTGCGGAAAAGCTGGTGGTGGCCGTGTCGGCAGACTCGCCGCTGGCCGCGCTGGAGCGCACGACGATTGCAGCCCTGCGCGACGAAGCGTTCGTCTCGATCCCGCACAAGGACCGGGGAGGCCTGAGCTACCTGGTGGCGGGCCTGTGCCTGGCGCAGGGATTTTTTCCGAAGGCGGCGCGCGCCCTGTCGCGCAAGACCTCGCAGCTGAACCTGATCGAGGCCAACATGGGCATCGCCATCGTCCCCGACAGCATGCGCCTGGTGGCGCCGCCCGGCGTGCGTTTTATCGCCCTGCCGGACGAGGAATCGCATTCTGTTGTCGGCCTGATCTCGCCGCGTGCGGCCAGCGGCATGGTGGCCGCGTTTACGGAAGCGTTCGTGCGCGAGATGAATGTGTCGGCAACGGCGGCTTAACCTTCCGCATACAGCGCCGCATCCACGTCGCGCACGGCCGCCATCAGCAAGGCCAGCTTCATGACATCGAGCTGGCCGTCCGTGCGCACGCGCGAGCACAGGTCGATGCCGTAGGGGCGCACCTGGCGCAGTGCGTCGGCCACGTTGGTATCGTCCAGCCCGCCGGCCAGGAATACGGGACGGGGGCTGGCGCGTACGAAGCGCGCGCTGACGGACCAGTCGTGCGTGCGGCCCGTGCCGCCCAGTTCCGGAACCAAGGCGCCAGGGCGGCCAGAATCGAGCAAAAAGGCATGTACGTGGGGCGCGTAGGCGGGGATCAGCTCCAGCGCCTGCGGCCCTTCCACGTGGATCACCTGCACGCGCCGCACGTGCGGCAGCAGGCGCGCCAGCTGCGCCACTTCGCCGGGATCGACATGGCCCACGATCTGCACGGTGGACGGCTGCGTGGCGCGCACGTGTTCGGCGATGGCTTGCGCCGTCGTCTCGGACGTCAGCAGGAACGTGGCCACGGGCGGCGGCGTCCAGGCGGCGATCTGCGCGATGCGCGCGTCGGGGATGGGGCCGGGGCCGGACGGCATGGCCGCCACCAGGCCCAGCGCGTCGGCGCCGGCGGCAATGGCCAGTTGCGCTTCGTCGATGGAAGCGATGCAGCAGATCTTGATGCGGGTTCTCATGGCCTTGCGTGCTCAGTCAAAATGATCAACATTACAACACAGGGCGGCGCGCGCGCCAAGACACGCGGTCAAGGCCGCGCACGATTGTGTGCCAGAATGGGGACCTGCCCACTTTCCGAGGAAGCCATGGCCGACTATAAAAACCCCAGCTACGTGGCCCGCTCCATGCACCCGCGCTTCGATGAGCTGACCTCGCCCGGCGAAGCCGTGCCGTATTCGGGCATCTACCGCTGCGACGGCTGCGCGCACGAGATCGTGTCGACGGAAGGCCACGTCATGCCGCCGCAAAACCACCACCAGCACAGCAGCGGACAGGGCCCCATCCTCTGGCGCCTGATCGTCAGTCCGCGCTGATGCTGCGGCGCAGATTGACAGTCGCCAGGCGCCGGCCGATACTGGATTCATCCTGGACCGCCACTGGAATGCCCGCATGCGCCTCGTCGATTTTGAAGTCCGCAAGGAGTGTCCGCCGCAGCTATGCGACTGCGAGCGCGAGCGGCTGCTCGCCGATCCGCAGGCGGACATTTCCATCCTGCGCCTGAACCTGACGGAAGAAAAGCGCCTGCTGGCGCACATCGAGGGCATCGCCACCTATGCGCAGCTGCGCAAGCTGCAACTGCTGTTGAAGAACAACCTGGGGGTGGAATTGCAGATCGCCCCCGGCAGCGGCGAGGTGCGCACCGTGCGCGGCTTTCAGATCCGCCTGCTGGAGCGGCCCGGCCTGTGCCGCAAGACGCGCGCCGCCATCCCGGCCGCCGTGCGCCGCTGCCTGGCCGCGCATCCCGACATCGCGTTTGCGATATTGAATGAAAACGATTTGCTCGGTGGAGTTTAGACAGCGCTAGCGCGGATGGGAATGACCTTGCCCTTGGCCTCGCGCGCCCTTAACTGCCCGCATCCCCCCTCCACGTCCTGCCCCGCCGAATCGCGCAATTTGGTCAGCACGCCGCGCGCGTGCAGGGCGGCGGCAATCGCCCGCGCCTTGTCCCAGCTGGGGCGCCTGAACGGCAAGTCATCGATGGTGTTGTACGGGATCATGTTGAGCACTGCGTACTTGCCCTGCAAGAGCGCCACGATGCCATCCATCTCGTCCTCGCCGTCGTTGACGCCTTCCATCAGCGTCCACTGGTACTGCACCGGGTAGCCGGTCAGGCGCGCGTACGCTTCGCCGAAGTCCACCAGTTCGCGCGGGGATAATTTGGGTGCGCGCGGCAGCAGCTGTTCGCGCAACTCCGGCTTCGTCGTGTGCAGCGACAGGGCCAGCGCCGGCTTGACCCTTCCCTGCGGCAGGCGCTCGAAGGCGCGCGGGTCGCCCACGGTGGAAAACACGAGGTTCTTGTGGCCGATATTGCCCTCGGTGCCCAGCAGCTCGATCGCTTCCATCACATTGTTCAGGTTATGCGCCGGTTCGCCCATGCCCATGAAGACGACTTTTTTCACGGGACGCAGGGTGCGCGCCAGCACCACTTGGGCGACAATTTCTCCGCTGCTCACTTGCCGGATCAAACCGTCGCGGCCCGTCATGCAGAACTGGCAACCGACGGCGCAACCGACCTGGCTCGACACGCACAGGCCGTCGCGCGGCAGCAGCACGCTTTCCACCGTCTGGCCGTCGTGCAGCCCCACCAGCAGGCGCGCGGAACCGTCGGCGCCCGGATGGGTGCTGAGCAATTTCAGCATACCCTGCAATTCCAGGTCGAGCGCGGGCAAGGCCTCGCGCACGGGCAGCGGCAAAAAATCTTCGGCGCGGCGCCGGCCCTGGTCGTGCGGCTGGCCCTGTATCCAGTCGCGCAGCACGCGCTGTTCGTGCAGAGGCTTGGCGCCCAGGGCGCGCAGGCGCTGGCGGAGATGATCGATTTGCATGGATTCTGAACAAAAAAACGGCGCGCCGGCAGGAATGCGAGGCGCGCCGCGGATGGCAATAAAAAGCTTAGACTTTTTTCACGAACTCGGTTTTCAGGCTCATGGAACCGAAGCCGTCGATCTTGCAGTCGATATCATGGTCGGCATCGACCAGGCGGATGTTCTTGACCTTGGTGCCCATCTTGACGACACCGCCGCCGCCCTTCAATTTCAAGTCCTTGATGACGCTGACCGTGTCGCCATCCTGCAGGATATTGCCGGCCGCATCACGGTACACCTTGGCGCCCTCTTCCACCGCTTCTGCAGCCGAGGCCGACCATTCATGCGCGCATTCAGGGCAAATCAACTGGCTGCCATCTTCGTACGTGAATTCGGATTTGCATTGCGGGCATGGTGGTAATGTGCTCATTTTCTTCTCTGTCTGGTGAACAGCGCGTGCTGTAAAAGCCGACATTATACGGCCTACGCCCCGCATCAGCGGGCTTTTTTCCCCATCATTATCAAGGCCGGCGAATAATCTCGATGGTGCTGTGGACGATTTCCTCGTGAATGCCGATGCGCGCGCGCAGTTCGGCCGCTGTCAGCGAAGGATCTCGGCTGACGACGGACAAGGCGCACGAGTACAGCTGCTTGCCGACCCGCCAGACGTGCAGGTCGACGATGCGCGGCGTGTCGCCCGCGCTTGCCACTTCCACGGCCTCGCGGATTTCATCCACCACCGGATGATCCATCTCGCGGTCCAGCAAGACCTTGCCCGTGTCCAGCATGAGCTTTTTCGCCCACAGCGCCACGAGCACGGCGCCTGCGATGCCCATCACGGGGTCGAGCCAGCGCCAGCCGTAGGCCCACGCGCCGGCCAGCGCCACGATGGCCAGCACGGAGGTGGCGGCGTCGGCCAGCACGTGGATATAGGCGGCCTTCATGTTCAGGTCTTCGCCATGGCCGTGATGGTCGTGATGGTCGTGGTGACCGTGGTGGTCGTGATGGTCGTGGTGACCGTGGTGGTCGTGATGATCGTGGCCGCCGTGGTGGTCATGGCCATGATCGTGGTGGCCCCCGAGGATCAGCGCGCACACGAGGTTGACCGCCAGGCCGAAGGCGGCCACCGCCATCGCCTGCGGATAGTGGATGGGCTGCGGCGAAAACAGGCGCTCGACAGAGGCCGCCACCATCAGCACGGCCACGCCCAGCAGCAGGATGGCGCTGGTGTAGCCGGCCAGCACCTCGATCTTCCAGGTGCCGAAGGCGAAGCGGGGGTCGCGCGCATAGCGGCGCGCGGCCGCATACGCAAACGCGGCCAGGCCGATGGCCAGCGCGTGCGAACTCATATGCCAGCCGTCGGCCAGCAAGGCCATGGAGTTGTACCACCAGCCGGCGACGATTTCCAGCACCATGGTGGCCAGGGTGATCCACATGACGATGCGCGCGCGGCGCTCCGCCTTGTCGCTGGCGCCGCCAAACACGTGTTCGTGCTGCCAGGCGGACAGGTCTTCCTCGATATGTTGCAGTTTCATGCTGGTCTCTCTGAACGATTATTTGAGGTAGGTGCGCAGGATGCCGGCGATCTCGTCGGCGCCCCTGGCCCGCTCTTCGCCGGAGATATCGGGACTGGCCACGTGCTCGCGCAAGTGCTCTTCGATCACCTCGGACATCAGGCCATTGACGGCGCCGCGCACGGCGGCGATCAGCTGCAGCACTTCGCCGCAGTCGCGGCCCTCTTCCAGGCTCCGTTCCAGGCCTTCCACCTGGCCCTTGATGCGTTTGACCCTGTTCAGCAGCTTGGTCTTGTTGTGCGCCGTGTGGCCCATGATGCACTCCGATAAATACTATAGGGGGGTATACTATCAGAAACCGCCCCGGCTGCGACAAGGCGCAAAAAAAGCCGCACATCGCTGGCGATGGCGGCTCGTCATCAGGGTATGCGCGTCAGGGCAACGGTGCGATCTTCTGCAGCTGGCTGGCCAGCGAAGCGTCGGACAGTTCGCCCAGGTGGGTGTCGGCCAGGCGACCCTGCGCGTCGTAGAACAGGGTAGTGGGCAGGGCCGAGGACTCGGCCGCCTTGCCCAGCGCCGCTTCGCTGTCGAGCACCACATTGCGCAGGGTCACGCCGCTCCTGTCCAGGAAAACGCTGGCCGCAGCGGCATCCTCGCGCTGATTGGCGTAGACGAAGACGATATCGGCGCGCGCCTGCTGCGCGGCGGCCAGCACGGGCATTTCGCGCCGGCATGGCGGGCACCAGCTGGCCCACAGGTTGACCACCATGGGCTTGCCGCCTGCCAGCGCCGCCAGGCTGGCGGGCGTGCCGTCCAGCGTCCGCAGCGTCACGGCCGGCAGAGCCGTCGGTTTGTCATACGCCAGGCCGAGGCCCGCGCTCATGACGCCCCAGGCCAGCGCGCCGGACGCCGCGCTGATGGCCAGGGGCCGGCGCATGGCCGCCATCGCGGGGCGCCGGCAGCGCCACGCGGCGATGGCCAGCGCGGCGGCGACGCCGGCCGGCGCCAGGAAGCCGCCATCGCGGATATTCAGGATGGACCAGGGTGCAGTCCAATACTGTTCATGCCAGCGCAGCACGAACGCCAGCCGCGCCATCAGCAGCCCGGCGATCAGCATGTCGGAAACGAGGGGGCCGGCGTCCGGCAACTGGCGGTAGCGCTGCAGCCACCACGCCACGCCGTAGGCGGCGCACAGGGCAAGGAACAGCAGGACGAGGCCAGTGGGCAAAGCCAGGGGGCCGATTTGCAAGGACAGCATGGGCGCTTTCTATGACGTCGAATGGACGGCCATTGTGCCCCAGGCGGATTAAACCGGCGTTAAGAAGCGGCCAGCGCTTCCTTGCGCACGAAATGCATGGCTTGCGGCTGATCCACCAGCACGCACTGCTTGCCCGTGCGCTTGCAGTGGTCATGCACGCGCCAATAGGCATCGTGGCTGACGCAGCCCGTCTGGCAAATCACCAGGTCGGCCGCCACCAGGCCCGCTTCCAGCGCCGCCACATCGTCGGCCCCGTCGCCGCCGCCCGCATGGTGGAGGAAGCGTCCGCCGGCCTGCTCGATGGCCAACTGCGCCACGTTGGCGCCGCCGGCATGGCGGCCCGTACCTGGTCCCGCCGCCTGCTCCAGATAGTTGCCCACATACAGCACCAATTTTTCACGCACGCCGGCCAGCAACCCGCCCTGCGGGGCGGGCGCGGGCACGACGGAAGGCGCCGGCAGCCACTGCAGGCGCAGCAATTCGCGCATCAAGTCCTGCACGCGCTCGCTGAGCCACTCGACCCGGCGCGCCAGCCGGGCACGCGTCGGCAAGCCCGGCACGCTGGCTGCCAGTTCGGCCAGCTCGTCGCGCGCCAGCGCCAGCCGCGTATCGCGGATCACGACCTGCGCCCGCGCGCGCATCAGTTCCGATTCCAGCTGCGCGATGCGGGCCGCCTGCGCGGCCAGCTGCGCACTGCAACGCGCCTGCGCGCGGCCATATTCGCCCATCAGCACGCGATGCTCACGCGCGATCATGTCCTCGTTGCCATACACACTGCCCATCATGCCCTCCTTTACCACCCGTGGCGCCACCGCGCCAGCCCATCGCAACCCCATAGCCATGAATTATAAATGAGAATCATTACTGTTTGTGTATGCACATGCATGCAGCAGGGGTATGCGCGCTGGCCGCCGGCATCACGCGGCGGGCGGGCAGGACAGCATGCGTTGCCAGACGTCGTCCTGCACCTGCCGCACCTGCCGCACGCCATCGGCACCGCGATAGATGTCCAGCGTGTTCGGCCATGCCATGTCGATGAACAACTGCCGTGCCGGATCGACCAGCAGGGACTGCCCCACATAGTTCCCCTTGATCTCGCCCTTGTTGACGGCCAGCAGGCGCGCGCCGCCCGCAAGCGCACGCTCGTCCAGCGCCACGCCGCTGCGCTCGGCCACGTCGCGCAGCCAGCGCTCGCGCCAGCGCGCCTGCTCCTCGAACTGTCCCTTGGGTGGCCGGTCGAGCTTGACGACGGCCGCCACGGGTCCGCCTATGCCCGCCTGCAGCGAAAAGCCCATGCGTTCCTGCAGTTCGACCGTGTAGGCCTCGCCCTTGACGTCGATCTGGTAGCGCCCCGTCCCGTCCTGTACCAGCAGGTCGGCCTGATGGTAGGCAGGTTTGACGCAATTGGCGTACTGATAGACGAGCACATCGAGGAACGGCGGCGCAGCCGGGGCGGACGCCGCCATGGCGGGCGACAGGCTGGCACATAAGGCCGCAGCGGCTGCGTATTTGATCTTGCTCATGCTTACTCCTGTTCACGTAAAAAGTCGGTGACGGCCAAAAACACCTGCGGCACGCCATCGCGTCGCTCATGGTAGCTATTTTGTATATTTCTTTCTGGCACACGATTCAATTGAATCGCGCTTGTTCGATCACTATTTCTAGTGTGTAATCTTGCAAACAAGTTATGACATCAACGACCGATACGTTTACCTCAGCACACGGAGTTCCAAACAATGTCCGCATTTTTCCATGCAAGCGCATCTTCCTTACGCGTCGATCACGACGGCAGCCAGACAAGATGAACAATCGCCCCTTCACCGAGCGGCGCCGCCAGCAATTTCTGGATGAAGAACTGTATGTCAAAACGCGCAGCAATCAATTTGCGCTGATTGCAGGAGGACTGGAAAACAAAAAGGTCGCCGACTCAGCGCAGGAAAATGCTTCCGTCCATCATTTTTTGTATTTAGAAGAACTCTGGATCTGGATGCTCGACTATACGGCGGGCGAGTCCATCGAGGCCTTGGCGCCGCGCATCGCGGGCATCGTGGATAAGTTTGAAGAATGGAATGCGGTCGATCAACTCTATCAGCAGGATGCGGCGCTTGAGTTTCCAGAGTTTGGGCCCTACGAATATCAGGGAGCACCAGAGTTTTACGTCCTGTCCGACTATCAGGACACCTTGCAACTGCTGAGCATTGCCATCCTGCTGCGCGATCAGCGCTCGGTGCTGCGCATCATCCACGTGCTGCGCAGCCATCGTGGCCGCGATGGCCTGTTCGAGCAATTGATCGACGGATATGTGGAGGATGGACAAGCACTCGACGCCTGCATCATCGCCAGGCCCTATGACACCCTGCTGCAAGTGTTCTATGAGGAGGATGAGGAAGCTACCTTGGCCCTGCTCCAGAAATACCTGAAACAATGGTATCCGGCCATGAAACATCATCCGCGCTGGTACAACGAGCATCTCAATATCAGCGAGGAAGGCTATGCCGGCTACTACGGCTACTGGGCATTCGAAGCAGGGGCGACGGTTTTCCTGCTCGACCTGGACGATAGCCAGAGCAGATCCCTGGTGTACCCCGGGGATCTGGTCGACCATGCGCGACGGCTACGGAAAGAAGCGCGCTACACCAGCGAAGTTGCATGGCCGCAACCATAATCAGCAAGGGACAAGGATGCAGACGCTGATCGAACAGGATTTTTTGGCCCGGCGCAGGGAAGCGCGGCTGTCCTACGCCATCTACCTTGAAAGCAAGGAAAGCCAGGACGAGTGCTACGACATGGTGGCAGCCGGCTTGCAACAGCCGGCGCACGTGCTGCAACACATTCCACCAGAAAATTTCATGACGGCCACGCGCCAGCGGGCCTGGGATGGCATCGACCAGCTCGCCCTCGCCTACAGCGCCGGCCACCCGCTCGACGAGTTGCGCGCCGCGTATCCCACGATACTCGCTTACTGGCTGGCGTTTGCCCGCTATGACATGGCATTTGACGCTCAGGCCGGCGAGGCCGAACAGGGATTTCCCCACTTCGCCCTGCCCGGCGACGGCTACGAGCAGGTCAACCGCATGGTCTGCCTCGGCATTTTGCTGGGCCGGGGCAGCCTGCTGCCCCGGCTGGCGCCCGTCATCGATTTCAATAACCATGAAAAGGATGGCTTGCTGGAGCGGCTGCTGGCATGCTTTGCCGCCGGCAGGGATGCCGCCTGGCCAAAGTGCACGCGCCATCTGCCCTACGTCAATACACTCAAGATATTCGCGGCAGAAAAAGATGCCCGTCCTGCGCTGATGCACGCTTATCTGCAGCAATGGTATGAGGCCAGCCGCCGCGAGTCCTATTACGACAGCCACCGGCGCGACACCTCGTTCTGGGGCTACTGGTCCTGGGAAGCAGCCGCCATCACCTGCGTGCTCGATATCGACGACAGCAGCTACGCGGCGCGCCCTTCTATCCGGCCGACCTGGTGGCGTTCTGCCGGATGAACGGGGTCGCCCCCGGCGCCACTGTGGCAACGCAGAACACGCATCAACAACGACTGGACGAAGCATGAAAACCAGCACCGTCATCGCCACCGGCATCGCCGTGGTTGCCGGACTCTGCTTTGCCCTGCTCAGGCAGTCGCCTGTCGCCACCAATCCCTTTCCGGGCATTTATTCCATCATCGACCCCGTCACTGGCGAGACCAAGGATGTCCTGAAAGTAAAATCGCTGCTGGGCGAGTACGTGGTACTCGCGCGCTTTGGCGGCCATGGCCCATGGACGGGGCCCATCTACGCCAAAGTCATGGGCGACGGCGACAGCTACGCGTCACCGCCACTGTTTCAGCAAGACCACATGGTCAGCGCGCTATCGCTGGACGAGATCGGCTACCTCTACCACACGCCGGGCAACAGCGACTCGCGCGCCGGCCCGTCCGATACCGGCTATATCAGCAGTATCGCGACCTTCGGCATTACCCCCCTGTTCCACCGCCCCCTGCTTACGGACGGCAGCGAGCGCGGAGAGCGGAACCTGCACGCGTACACGCCCGGCGCCGGCGAGCGCAAGGTATCGGTCAGTACCTTGAACTACAGCCCGCGCATGATACAGGTGGGCATCAGTTCCGCCAGCAATCCCGACAACGCTGTCGATACCGATCCCCTGAATCCCTACATGAGCAGCGCCTCCAGCTGCTGCTTCTACCTGCCGGTACAGGCCGCGGCGCCGTTGCCGGTCAAGCTCGAGTATCGCTGGCTGCCCAAGGGCAAGCCTGAAGTGCTGGCCCTGACCTTGCCAGCCAACAGCAAGGCCGACGAACTGTTGATACTGGTGCAGCCGGATGGCAGCATGAGCGTGGAATTTCGCGCTCCCGGCAAGGACCTGGATCTGACGCCCGAGGGTGTCCTGTCCATCAATGGCAAGCCGTATCCCCTGCCACCGGCCGCCGAGCGCAAGGCGCGCCTGGCTGCGGAACTGGCGCGAAGAAAACGCTTCTTGAAAGATATGTACAGGCTGCGGGACAAAGGCACGGGCGAATCTGTCGAGGTGGCATATCAACTGCGCTACCTGATCGACGAATACGAGAAAACCATCACCTATCTGGAAGCGTTTTCCGCATGCACAGGCAGCCTGGCAACGTGCAATAAGCAAGCCACGGCAGCGGCCCGCGCGCCATAGCGCAGCAACGTCCAGGAACCGCCATGCCGAACAGTGCCCTGGCCGCCAGCCAGCCTGTCAGCGGCCCGCATCGAGCTTGAACACCCCCACCTCCCGCACCAGGCTGGCCGCCTGCTCTTCCAGGCTGCCGGCAGCAGCGGCCGCCTCCTCGACCAGGGCGGCATTCTGCTGCGTGACCTCGTCCATTTGCGTGATGGCCTGGTTGACCTGTTCGATGCCCAGGCTCTGCTCCTGGCTGGCGGCGGCGATCTCGCTCATCAGGTCGACCACCTGCTTGACGGATGTCACGATCTTGTCCATCGTCGCGCCCGCCTCGTCCACCAGCTTGCTGCCCGCATCGACGCGGTCGACCGAGTCGCCTATCATGGCCTTGATTTCGCGGGCGGCGCTGGCCGAGCGCTGCGCCAGGCTGCGCACTTCACTGGCGACGACGGCGAAACCGCGTCCCTGCTCGCCCGCCCTGGCCGCCTCCACGGCCGCATTCAGGGCCAGGATATTCGTCTGGAAAGCGATGCTGTCGATCACATCGACGATATCGACGATCTTGCGCGAGCTGGCGTTGATGGCGCCCATCGTATCGACCACGCGTTCGACCACCTGTCCGCCCTGGACGGCAAATTCCGACGCCGATACCACGAGCTGATTGGCCTGCCTGGCATTGTCGGCATTCTGCTTTACCGTGCTGGTCAGCTCCTTCATCGCGGAAGCCGTTTCTTCCAGCGAACTGGCTTGCGCCTCCGTGCGCGACGACAGGTCGAAATTGCCGGCCGCGATTTCACGCGAAGCCACGGTGATGCTCTCCGTGCTGCTGCGCACCTGGCCCACGGTGCGCGACAGGCTGCCATTCATCGCTTCGAGCGCCTGCAGCAATTGACCGGGCTCATCGGAAAAGCGGTTGTCGACGCGGTTGCTCAAGTCGCCGGCCGCCACCATTTGCGCGGCCCGCAGCGCCTCCTGCAAGGGGCCGGTAATGCTGCGGCTGATCAACACGGCGCCGGCGATGCTCACGCCCAGCGACGCCAGCAGCAAGCCTGCCAGCAGTATGGTCGCCGAACGGGCGCTGTCGGCCGACTGGCTCTCGAATGCGCCGGAACGCTTGCTGGTCATGTCGACGACGCGGTTGATGGCCGCCAGATGGCTGTCGTAGCTGGCTGCCATGGCGGCCATGGCCGTGGCCACGGCCGCCTTGTCCTGCCCTTGTAGCGCGGGAATGAAGCGCGCGAATGCCGTCTCATAGAATGCCACGGCAGGCGCATGCGCCTGCGTCAGCAAGGCTTCGGCGATATCGGGATCGAGACCCTGGGTACGCCAGAACTGATGGCGCGTGTCGTACTCGGCCTTCAAGGCCTTCAGGCGTTCGACCAATCTGTCCTGCGCGCCCCTGTCTTCGGACGCCATCAACTGGAAGGCAACCAGATAGGATTCGAGGATGTATTCCGGCGGCGGCAGCACGTCGGCCACCAGGTCCTTGCCCTGCACGATGCGCTGGTACACGGGCCCGTTGACCTTCAGTTCGTGCAGCACGCGCAGCGACCAGCCGCCATACACGATCAGACCCAGCGAAAAGATGGCGACCAACAAGGCCAGCCGGCGCGACAGTTTTACTTGGCGAAGTAACTGCATTTGCGTATCCCCTCGGTAATCCGGACCATGCCGTCCATGCCGCTGGCATAGGCTGCACTGGCCAGGATGAAGGTTCTGCGCAGCATTTGCAGATTATGCAACTTTTTAAGGGAGTTGGGAGGAATGAGCGTAAAAAAGAATTTCTTGCTGAGCGGCGGCCGATGCATGGGCTCGCATAAGCCGGCGCATGCTCTGGCCGCTACTGCCTGAGATGAGGGGACGGCGTTGGCCGCTGCGCGGCCAACGGGGCCGCGCGCAGCGCGGCAGAATGGCGATTCGGAGAGCCTGCGCGCCCTTCAGGGCGCTCCGTCTTCGAATCCCGCCGTTCGGTCCAGTGTCCAGTCCTAAAATAGGTTGACAGTATTTATTGCTGCACAAACGCCCGATGCACCGCATCGGGCGTTTTGTACT
>NZ_JBWKUZ010000026.1:0-66795 GCF_059421435.1 Janthinobacterium sp. GW821-FHT03A03
CTGGCGTCCCCAAGGGGATTCGAACCCCTGTACTCACCGTGAAAGGGTGATGTCCTAGGCCTCTAGACGATGGGGACCGCGGAACTTCCAACAACTACTGCACCACTTCAACGACTAACAAAACCTGACTGCGATTTTGCTGCTGGTGGAGGTAAGCGGGATCGAACCGCTGACCTCTTGCATGCCATGCAAGCGCTCTCCCAGCTGAGCTATACCCCCGTTGGTGCAGAAACAAGAGTATAGCAAAGAAGTTTCACTCTGCAAATACCCTTTTTCGTCTATGAGCAACTTTTCATAGGGGCGGTTTCTGCACCGCATTTACACGCTCAATTCAGCGCGGCAATTACAGCCACTTTGCCAGGCGCGCCAGCACGGTGTCGCGGCCGAACATCACCACCACCTGGTCGATGGCCGGCGTCTGCAGCTGGCCCGTCAGAATCAGGCGCAAAGGCATGGCCAGCAGCGGCATCTTGATGGCGTGGGCCGCCAGCACTTCCTTGATCATGGCGGCCACGGCTTCCTTACTCCACTCCACCGTGGCGATGCGCTCGGCAAACTGCGCCAGCACGGGCCTGATGGCATCCGTGATGTGCTGCGCTGCCAGTTCCGCTTCCGGCCGCGGCTCGCGGAAGAACAGCATCGAAGCGTCAGCCAGTTCATTGACCGTGTTGGCGCGCTCTTTCATCATGCCCAGCACCAGCGCCAGATCCGGCGCGCCTTCGAAGACGGCGCCGGCGGCGATCATTTGCGGGCGGGCCAGGCCGGCCAGGCGGGTGTTGTCGGCCTGCTTGATGTACTGGTTATTGAGCCATTTGAGCTTTTCCAGGTCGAACTGCGCGGCCGACTTGGTCAGGTGGTCGAGGTTGAACCATTCGCAGAACTGTTCCACCGAGAACACTTCATCGTCGCCGTGGCTCCAGCCCAGGCGCGCCAGGTAGTTCAGCATCGATTCAGGCAGGAAGCCCTGTGCCGGATAATCCATCACGCTGACGGCGTCGCGGCGCTTGGACATCTTCTGGCCGTCCGAACCCAAAATCATCGGCAGGTGACCATACAGCGGCAGCGGCGCGCCGATGGCGCGCAGGATGTTGATCTGGCGCGGCGTATTGTTGACGTGGTCATCGCCGCGCAGCACATGGGTGATGCCCATGTCCCAGTCATCGACGGCGACGCAGAAGTTATAGGTTGGCGTGCCGTCCGGGCGGGCGATCACCAGGTCGTCCAGTTCGCGGTTCGAGATCGTGATCGTGCCCTTGACCACATCGTCCCACGTCACGTCGCCATCAAGCGGATTCTTGAAGCGCACGACGGGCTTGCGGTCCGCCGGCACGGCAGGCAGGGTCTTGCCCGGTTCCGGACGCCAGGTGCCGTCGTAGCGGGGCTTTTCGCCGGCGGCGCGCATGCGCTCGCGCATCGCTTCAACTTCTTCCGGCGACGAGTAGCAATGGTAGGCCGTGCCTTCTGCCAGCATCTGCGCCACCACTTCGCGGTAGCGGTCCATGCGGGCCATCTGATAGAACGGGCCTTCGTCGTGGTCCAGGCCCAGCCACTGCATGCCTTCGATAATCGCTTGCACGGCTTCCGGCGTGGAACGCTCCACGTCCGTGTCTTCGATGCGCAACACGAAGGTGCCGCCGAAGTGGCGGGCGTACGCCCAGCTGTATAAAGCGGTGCGGGCGCCGCCCAGGTGCAGATAGCCGGTCGGGCTGGGAGCGAAACGGGTGCGGACGGGAGTAGCGGTTGTGGTCATCGAAGTAATCAGGCCTGAATAAGTAAAACGCCATTTTACTACCTAAGCAAACCCCAAAGGCAAACCCCGCCACGAGCGCTGGGGTTTGCCTTATAGGGCCAGCAAGCGCCTTTTCACCTCGTCCGCCTGGGCCTGCAGCGCCTGCTCGAACAGGGCGACCAATTGAGACAGGGGCCGGTGCAGCGGCTTGACGACGTTCACGGTGAACGGCAGGGACACGGCAAAGCGGCGGATCTGCAAGCCCTGCCCCGCAAAATCGAGCGCCGTGAGCGGATTGACAATGGCCAGCCCAACGCCTTCGCGCACCATGGCGCACACGGAGGCGGCGCTGTGCGTGTCGAGCGCCATGCGCCGCTCCACGCCGGCCTGCGCGAAGATGGCGTCGATCTGCTGGCGGTAGGGGTCGACGGCGGCCAGGCTGATGAAAGACTGGCCGGCGAAGTCCGTCGGCGCCAGCACGGCCTTGCCGGACAGCGGGTGGCCGTCCGGCAGCACGCATACTTCATCGACGGACATCAGGGGATCGAGCGCCGTGCCGGGCGGCGCATTGCCCACCTCCGTCAGCCCGATATCGTGGCGCTGCGCCGACAGCCACTCTTCCAGCAGCGGCGACTCCTGCGGCGTGATGCTGATGCTCACCTTGGGAAAGTCGGCGACGAAGCGCTTGCACGCCTGCGGCAGCAGCGACTGGGAAAACACGGGCAGGCAGGCGATCGACAGCTGCCCCTGGTCGAACTGGCGCAGGGCCGCCGCCGTGCTGACGATGCGCTCCAGGCCGAAATACGCGCGCTGCACTTCCTCGAACAGCTGCAGCGCCTGGGCCGTGGGGCGCAGCCGCCCCCGCTCGCGCTCGAACAGGATCAAGCCCGTCAAGTGCTCGAGGCGCGCCAGCTCGCGGCTGACGGTGGGCTGCGACGTATGCAGCATGGCGGCGGCGCCCGTCACGCTGCCCGTCGTCATGATGGCGCGGAAAACCTCGATATGGCGCAAGGAGATGGTCATGGGTATATCATAAATGAATAAGGTCAGCTTAATTGGATATTTTATGTTTACACAGAAAACCCGCATCATGATCGGCACGTAAATCGGATTATCAGGCCTAGCCCGCGCTATCCGCCCCCTCATTACATGACAAAGACAACCACCATGAAACCAGTGCCAGACGCCACCCTCGCCCAACTCGCCCAGGAACACGGCACGCCCCTGTGGGTCTACGACGCGGCCACCATCCGCGCGCGCGTAGCCCAGCTGGCGCAGTTCGACACCGTGCGCTTTGCACAAAAGGCCAATTCGAACATCCATCTGCTCGCCGTGATGCGCGAAGCGGGCGTGCACGTGGACGCCGTCTCGCTGGGCGAAATCGAGCGCGCGCTGCAGGCGGGCTTTGCGCCGGCGCAAACGAACGCCGCCGCCGGCCTGGTCTTCACCTGCGACCTGTTCGACCGCGCCACGCTGGCGCGCGTGGTGGAAGCGAAGATCGAGGTCAATTGCGGCTCCGTCGACATGCTGCGCCAGCTGGGCCCCGTATCGCCCGGCCACCGCGTCTGGCTGCGCATCAATCCCGGCTATGGCCATGGCCACAGCAACAAGACCAACACGGGCGGCGAAAACAGCAAGCACGGCATCTGGCATGAGGAGTTGCCGGAGGCGCTGGCCGTCATCCGCGCGCATGGACTGCACCTGGTGGGCCTGCACATGCATATCGGCTCGGGCGTCGACTACAGCCACCTGGAAACCGTCTGCGGCACCATGGTCGACCTGGTCAAGAACATGGGCCACGACCTGGAAGCCATTTCCACGGGCGGCGGCCTGTCCGTGCCCTACCGCGCAGGCGAGCAGCCGGTCGACACGGACCACTACTTCCAGCTGTGGGATGCGGCGCGCAAGCAGATCGAGGCGCACCTGGGCCATCGCGTGCACCTGGAAATCGAACCGGGCCGCTTTCTCGTGGCCGACGCCGGCCTGCTGGTGGCCGAAGTGCGCGCCACCAAGCAAATGGGCGGCAATCACTTCACCTTGCTCGATACGGGCTTCAATGAACTGATGCGCCCGGCCATGTACGGCAGCTACCATGAAATGTCCGTGATCGCGCATGACGGCCGCACCCTGGACGCCCAGCGCGCCACCGTGGTCGGCGGCCCCCTGTGCGAATCGGGCGATGTGTTTACCCAGCGCGATGGCGGCGTGGTGGAAACGCGGCAGCTAGCCGAAGCGCAGGTGGGCGACTATGTGGTCTTCGAAGGCGCGGGCGCGTATGGCGCGTCGATGTCGTCGAACTACAACAGCCGCCCGCATGCGGCCGAATACCTGGTCGATGGCGCGGATGAGCAACACCCGTCGCGACTGATCCGCCGCCGCCAGACGGTTGCCGAGTTGATCGCGCTGGAACAACTGTAACACCGCGCCCTGTGCGGGCATGCGCATCTGCTAACATCGGGGCAACTCGATGAAAGCTTGCCATGCCCGCCCAAGTACCCCCCTTCCGCAGCGCCAGCCGGCTGCTGCCCCTGCTGCTCTGCGCCATCCTTGCCGGCTGCGCTACACTGCCTTCGCTGGAGGGCCGCAGCGCCTCCAGCGTCATCACCGATACGGCCGACACGCGGCTGGGCGCGGCCATCGCGCCGCTGGCGGCGCAGCACCCGGGCGTATCCGGCATCTATCCGCTGGCCGACGGGCGCGACGCGTTTGCCGCGCGGGCGCTGCTGGCCGCCGCCGCCCAGCGCAGCCTGGACGTGCAGTACTACATCTGGCACAAGGACATCACCGGCACCCTGCTGTTCGACGCCCTGCGCCAGGCGGCCGAACGGGGCGTGCGCGTGCGCCTGCTGCTTGACGATAACAACACGGCGGGCCTGGACCAGACCCTGTCCATGCTGGGCAAGCAGCGGAATCTGGAAATCCGCCTGTTCAATCCCTTCGTGCCCCGCGCGCCGCGCGCGCTGGCCTTTGCCACGGATTTTTCGCGCCTGAACCGGCGCATGCACAATAAATCGTTCACGGCCGATAACCAGGCCACCATCGTTGGCGGGCGCAACGTGGGCGATGAATATTTTGGCGCGGCCGGCGACGTGCTGTTCGCCGACCTTGACGTGCTGGCCGTCGGCCCTGTCGTCGGCGAGGTGTCGCAGGAATTCGACCGCTACTGGAACAGCGCCTCGGCCTACCCGGCCGCACTGCTGCTGACCAGCCCTGTCGATGGCGACGCGGCCACCATCGCCGCCGAGGCGGACCGCATCGACGACACCAGGGCAGCAGAGGAATACGTGCAGGCGCTGCGCACCTCGCCCTTCGTCAAGCAGATGATGGAACGCACCCTGCCCTTCGAATGGGCCAGGACGCGCATGGTCAGCGACGACCCGGCCAAGGTGCTGGACAAGGCCCGGCCAGGCACGGGCGTGGCGGACAAGCTGCAAGACCTGCTGGGCGCGCCGCAAAAGGAAGTAGACCTGGTGTCGCCGTATTTTGTGCCCGGCAAGGCCGGCACGCAAGCCTTTGCCGACCTGGCACAAAAAGGCGTGGGCGTGCGCATCCTGACGAATGCGCTGGAAGCGACCGACGTGGCGGCCGTGCATGCGGGCTATGCGAAGTGGCGCAAACCGCTGCTGGAAGCGGGCGTGCTGCTGTATGAATCGCGCCGCTCGTGGGAAGCCGGCGACGCGCGCGAACAAACGGGCCGCTTCGGCAGCTCCGCATCGAGCCTGCATGCGAAAACCTTTGCCGTCGATGACCGGCGCGTCTTCGTCGGTTCGTTCAATTTCGACCCCCGTTCCATCGAATTGAACACGGAAATGGGCCTTGTCATCGACAGCCCCGCGCTGGCAAGCCAGCTGGGGCAAGCCATGCGCACGACGATCCCGCAGCGCGCCTACCAGGTGCTGCTGAACCCCGACGGTTCGCTGTACTGGCTGGCCCGCGATGCCAGCGGCACGACCACACGCTACGACACGGAACCGGGCGCCAGCATGTGGAAGCGCATGGGCGTGGCGATTTTGTCGGTGCTGCCGATCGACTGGCTGCTGTAACATTTACCGGGGTCAGACCCGCCGGGTCTGACCCCAAGCAGGCGCCAACGCGTCTTAGCGCAGCGCTTCCGTCAAAATCCGCCCTTCCGACGCCGACGGCTGGCGGATACGCAGCAGGTGGGCGAGCGTAGGCGCGATGTCGACCACTTCCGCGTATTCGCCATACGCGCCCGGCTTGATCCAGCGGGGGCCGAAGACCATCAGCGGCACGTTCGTGTCATACGTGTACGGCGTGCCGTGCGAGGTGCCGCCGCTGCCCTTGCCGAAATACCAGGCCGGCTTCGTGACCAGCATCAGGTCGCCCGACAGCTGGCGGTTCCAGGCGCGGCGCATCAGGGTGTCCATGCGCGTGGCCACGGCGCCGGTTTCCATCTGCGTGCGCGTGTAGACCTGCGCCAGGCCGTCCTGCTGCAGCAGGAAGCGGGCCGCCGCCTCTTCCAGGGCGGCGCGATGGATGCCGCTCTTTTCCGCCAGCGCGTAGTCGAGATAGATATTCGGCAGCGACGACGCCGTCACCAGTTTATCGATGCCCAGGCTGGTTGCCAGGTGCTGGTTCAAGGCATCGACCAGCTTGGCGCCGTCGATGCGTTTGGCGGAAAAGCCGCGCGTTTCGGCAAATTCCGGCACGTTGGCAAAGCCATGGTCGGCCGTCAGCACCACCAGCACATTGTCCATGCCGACTTTTTTATCGAGATCAAGAAAGAAGCCGGCCAGCATGCGGTCCAGGCGCTGCAGATGGTCGTGCGACATCCTGCTTTCCGGGCCGTAGGCATGGTTCACGTAGTCGTGCGCAGACAGGCTCACGCCGAGGATATCGGGCACGCCGGCCGGATTGCGGCCCAGGTTTTCGCCATCGACGGCGGCACGGGCAAATTCCAGGGTCAGTTCATCGAGGAAGGGACCGGACTTCAAGCGGCTGTAATACTCGCCATCAAGCTTGCCGCTGTCGCTGTAATAGGCGAAGGGGAAGGTGTTGCGCGTGCCTGGCTTGGCCGCCACCAGATCATCACGGGCGTCGCGCGCATAGGCAGCATCGGCAAGCAGCGGCGTCCAGCTCTTGCCGTAATAGCGGTCCTGCGGTTTGGCCGCCTGGTAGCGCTGCACCCATTGCGGGTGCTGCTGCATATAGTATGTGCTGCTGGCGAAATTGCCCGTCTTTTCCATGTACATATAGGCCGTGCCCGTTTTCCCGGCCAGCAGGATGGCGCCGCGGTCCTTGCCCGACACGGTGACGACCTTGGCCTTGTCGCCCGTGGCGTAACGCAGTTCGTCGCCCAGGGTGCTCACGCGCAGTTTCGTCGGCGCCGTGCCGTCGTCCGGTTGCGTCTCTTCGCCGATGTAGTGGAAATTGCCATCCTCGGTGCAGTACACGGATTTCTTCGTGACGGGATCGATCCAGTTATTGCCGATCACGCCATGCTGGTACGGGTAGGCGCCCGACAGCACGGCCGAGTGGCCGATGGCGGTGACCGTGATGCCATGCGCCTGGTGCGCATCGCTGAACCACGCGCCCTGCTCCAGCAGGCGGCGCAAGCCGCCCTGGCCGAACTGGTCGCGGTAGCGCGTTACCTGCTCTTGCGGCAAGCCGTCGACCACCAGCACCACGACCAGCTTCGGCTGCGCCGCAGTCGCGGGAAGCGCCTTGGCCGCATGCGCCTGGCACGCCGCCACGCCAGCGGCCAGCAGCAGCGCCTGCGCCAGTTGCCGGGAAAGGGAGAAATGTTTCGTCATATCCGCTCGTTTATCAGTACACATTATAGGAATGCCATCGGGAGGCCATAAGACTGGCCGCCCGGCAGCATACACAGACTATATGACGCATTGATGACAATAGGCAATGTTATGAAAAAAGCCGGACTCCTGCAGGAAGCCGGCTCTTGCGAGGTGCGCTGAAACGGACTGGCGCTTACTTGACCGTCACTTTGATGCTTTTGCTCAACTCCGGCCCATACGACTGGTGCGCGCCATTGGCGAACTGCATGGTGAGGGTGTACTGGCCCGGCGGCAAGGTGACGTCCGTTTCCGTCTGTCCTTTACCGAAATGCAAATGCTTGTCATCCATGGGGATCATCTCGCCCGCCTTCATCGGCCCCGTATCGATGAGCAGATGATGGTGGCCCGTCTTGGCCGTCATGTCGCCGGCCGGCTTGACGTCCATGCCGCTGACGGCAAATTTCACTTTGAACGGGCTGGTCACTGTCGCGCCGTCAACAGGCTCGACGAATGACACGGATTGGGCAAAGGCGCTGGCGGCCAGCAGGCTGCCGGCAACCAGGATTGCGGCCTGGCGCAGGAATACGGTAGTCAATTGCATGATGTCTCCTCTTGTTTAATAACAACACGGACTGCATGAAACCATATTCCTGGCGGTCGTGGCGACGGGGAAGATTATATAAATCCAACAACACCACGGCGGCCTTGAAAACCAGGTTTGCAAGGCCGCCCAGCCACTAGTCGTTCTTGATGACGATCGACGGGAATTTACTTGTCATATCCTTCGCCTTTTCCGCCACCTTGATGGCGATGGTGCGGGCGATCTGCTTGTAGATCACGGCGACGGGGCCTTCCGGCTCGGCCACGACGGTCGGCGTGCCGGAATCCGTCTGCTGGCGAATCGCCATGGTCAGCGGCAAGGCGCCGAGGAATTCCACGCCGAAGTCCGCGCACATCTTCGCGCCGCCGCCGGCGCCGAAGATTTCTTCCGCATGACCGCAGTTCGAGCAGATGTGCGTGCTCATGTTTTCCACCACGCCGAGGATCGGGATGCCGACTTTCTCGAACATTTTCAAGCCCTTGCGCGCGTCGAGCAGCGCGATGTCCTGCGGCGTCGTGACGATGACGGCGCCCGTGACGGGCACTTTCTGCGACAGGGTCAGCTGGATGTCGCCCGTGCCTGGCGGCATGTCGACGATCAGATAATCGAGGTCGCGCCAGTTGGTCTGGTCCAGCAGCTGCTGCAAGGCTTGCGTGACCATGGGGCCGCGCCACACCATCGGCTCGTCCGGATCGATCATGAAGCCGATCGACGACACTTGCAGGCCGTGGTTTTCCATCGGCTCCATGCTCTTGCCGTCCAGGGTCTTCGGCTGGCCGCTGATGCCCAGCATCATCGGTTGCGACGGGCCATAGATGTCGGCGTCGAGCATGCCGACGGTGGCGCCTTCGGCCGCCAGGGCCAGGGCCAGGTTGACGGCCGTGGTCGATTTGCCAACACCGCCCTTGCCGGAAGCGACGGCAATGATGTTTTTCACGTTGCTCATCGGCTTCAAGCCGCGCTGCACCGTGTGCGAAATGATTTTCGACGACACGCCCACGCTGACGTTGCCCACGCCCGGCAGCACGCGCAGCGCGGCCAGCACGGACTTGCGGATCAGGTCGATCTGGCTCTTGGCGGGGTAGCCCAGCTCGATGTCGAGCGAAATATCGGCGCCATCGACCTTCAGATTCTTGACGGTTTTGCTGGAAACGAAATCTTTATGTGTATTTGGATCAATAACCTGGGCCAGCGCGGCCTTGACGTCTTCTACTGTGATGCTCATGTAAATCTCCGTGTGTACTACATATGTGCAATACGCGCAGTCTAGCGCAAATTTGCATGGTGCGATGGCGGCAAAAGCATCACTTGCCGGCGCTGCATCTGCTCATATTGCCTTTCCGCTGTTAAAATGTCCTATTATCCATCCCAAAAGTGCATCAATCATGACTCGCAAGCTGTTCGTCACCACTGCCCTGCCTTACGCAAACGCCGCTTTTCACATTGGCCACATCATGGAATACATCCAGGCTGATATCTGGGTCCGGTTCCAGCGAATGCAACGCGATGGCGCGGCCGGCCGTGAAGTGCACTTTGTGGGCGCCGACGACACGCATGGCACGCCCATCATGATCGCCGCCGAAAAGGAAGGCATTACGCCGCAGCAATTCGTCGCCAACATCGCCGCCGGCCGCGCCCAGTACCTCGATGGCTTCCACATCGCCTTCGACAACTGGTATTCGACCGATTCGCCGGAGAACGTTGATCTGTCGCAATCGATCTACCGCAAGCTGCGCGATACGGGCCTGATCGTCACGAAAACCGTCGACCGCTTCTTCGACCCGGTCAAAGGCATGTTCCTGGCCGACCGCAACATCAAGGGCGAATGCCCGAAATGCGGCGCCAAGAACCAGTACGGCGACAATTGCGAAGTATGCGGCGCCGCCTACCAGCCGACCGACCTGGTCAACCCGTTCTCGGTCTTCACCAACGCGACGCCCGTGATGAAGCCGTCGGAGCAGTATTTCTTCAAGCTGTCCGACCCGCGCTGCTTCGAATTCCTGAAAAGCTGGCTGAACACGCCAGGCCGCTTGCAGCCGGAAATGGTCAACAAGGTCAGCGAATGGCTGGGCGAGGCGGGCGAAAAGCTGGCCGACTGGGATATCTCGCGCGACGCGCCCTACTTCGGCATCCCGATTCCCGATGCGCCGGGCAAGTTCTTCTATGTGTGGATGGACGCGCCCGTCGGCTACCTGGCCAGCCTGAAAAACTATTGCGACAAGAAAGGCATCGATTTCGACGCCTTCCTGAACGACCCGACGACGGAACAGATCCATTTCATCGGCAAGGACATCGTTTCCTTCCACCTGCTGTTCTGGCCTGCCATGCTGAAATTTGCCAATCACCCGGTGATCGACAAACTGAAAGTCAATGTCCACGGCTTCCTGACGGTTAATAACGAAAAGATGTCGAAGTCGCGCGGCACCGGCATCTCGCCGCTGCGCTACCTGGACCTGGGCATGAACCCGGAATGGCTGCGCTACTACATCGCCTTCAAGCTGAACTCGAAAGTGGAAGACCTGGACTTCAACGGCGAAGATTTTGTCGCCCGCGTGAACAGCGACCTGATCGGCAAGTACGTGAACATCGCCAGCCGCTGCGCCGGTTTCATCGCCAAGAAGTTCGACGGCAAGCTGGCCACTACCCTGTCGTCGACGGCGCAGGGCTATATCTGGCGCGCGCTCACGTACAAGGTGCCGTCCGGCGACGAGGTCCTGAGCAAGGAACGCCAGGCCAGCATCGCGGCCCACTACGAAAATCGCGAATTCGGCAAGGCCTTGCGCGAGATCATGGAAATTGCCGACATCACCAACCAGTATGTCGATGAAAACAAGCCGTGGATCCTGGCCAAGGATGCGGACAAAACGGCCGAGCTGCACGACGTGTGCACCACGGCCCTGATCCTGTTCCGCCAGCTGACCATCTTGCTGTCGCCGGTATTGCCGGGCGTGGCGAAGAACGTGGCCAGCTTCCTCAACGACGAACAATTTACCTGGGCCGATACGCAAGTGGACGCCGTCTCGGCCAGCATGCTGGGCCGCACCATCGGCACCTACAACCATTTGATGACGCGCATGGATGCAAAGATGATCGAAGCGTTGTTTGACGCGCCGCAAGCGGCAGCTGCCGCGCCCGCCATCGACGCCGCAAGCGACGCCGCCGTGGCCGCCCCAGCCTCCGCCATCGAGGAACTGGCGCCGGAAATCAAGATCGACGATTTCCTCAAGGTCGACTTGCGCATCGCGAAAATCGTCAACTGCGAGCTGGTCGACGGCTCCGACAAGCTGCTGCGCCTGACGCTGGACGCGGGCGAAGGCCGTTTGCGCAACGTGTTCTCGGGCATCCGTTCGGCTTACCAGCCGGAAGAGCTGATCGGCAAGCTGACGGTGCTGGTGGCCAATTTGGCGCCGCGCAAGATGAAGTTCGGCATTTCGGAAGGCATGGTCATGGCCGCCTCCGCCGCCGACGAGAAGGCCAATCCGGGCATCTACATCCTGAACCCGTGGCCGGGCGCCGAACCTGGCATGCGCATCCGCTAAGGACGACAAGGACCGATGATGAATATCGTGGTGCGCGAAGCAACGAATGCCGATGCACAACTGATTGCCGAGCTGACCCGCGCCGCGTGGGCCGGCAAGGTGGCTCCTTCCTCCAGCGGACACCACGAGACGGCCGAGCAAGTGGCGGAGCAACTGCGCCACGGCGGCGGCTTCGTGCTGCTGGTCGACGACGTGCCGGCCGGCTCGCTGCGCTGGATGCCGCTCGACAGCGATCCCGCCATCTGGAAGATTTCGCGCATGGGCGTGCTGCCCGCCTACCGGGGCAGCCACATCTCGCAGCACTTGCTCGAAGCCATCATTCATCACGGCCTGTCGTGCCAGGCCGAGGAATTGCGCCTGGCCGTGCGGCGCGACCAGCGCAAGCTGATCGATTTTTACGCGGCCTTCGAATTCGACCTGGCCGAGGAACTGGAATATTCGCACGCCAACCCCGCCGAACCGGCGCCTATGGTGATGCGCCGCCTGCTAAGGTATTGATTTTTAGCATTTTTGCCCCTGGCTTGTCCATACAACAACCCGCCGGCTCGCCCGGCGCGGTAAAATACGGCCGGCTGACCTTACTTATAAGACACTCAGAAGAGAATATGAAACTGCCTGCAAAACACAACAACTACGTATCCGACCACACCTTGTTCATCGCCGAACTGAAGGCCAAGAATCCTGGCATGGAAGCGGGCCAGCAAGCGGGCCGCGCCCTGCTGTGGGACAAGCCACCCGTCAGCATCGATGAGCAGGAACGCCAGATGGCGTCGGCCGTCAAGCAGCAGGCCTACGTTTACCAGAACAAGAACTAAGACCTGGAACCGGCACGATGTTGCCTGAAGAGTCGGCGGGCACGCCGGGGCAAGACGCCCAGGACGTGAACGCGGTCATCGAGTTGCCCGAACCCGTCGCTGGCGGCGACGGCGGCGGCGACCCTGCAGCATCTGCAACAGCGGTCACGGACGCGGCGCCCGCCGCCGACCCGCTGGGCATCGCCCGCCTGTACGGCGAGCCGATGATGCGCATGCCGACCGATTTGTACATTCCGCCGGACGCGCTGGAAATCTTCCTCGAAGCCTTCGAAGGCCCGCTCGACTTGCTGCTCTACCTGATCCGCAAGCAAAACTTCAACATTCTCGATATCCCGATGGCGCAGGTCACCCTGCAATATCTGAAATACGTGGACCAGATCCGCGTGCGCAACCTGGAACTGGCCGCCGAGTACCTGTTGATGGCCGCCATGTTGATCGAGATCAAGTCACGCATGCTCTTGCCATCGCGCAAGAGCGACGTCGAGGAAGACGGCGGCGACCCCCGTGCCGAACTGGTGCGCCGCCTGCTCGAGTACGAGCAGATCAAGCTGGCCGCCTACGACCTGAACGCCATCCCGCAATTCGAGCGCGATTTCGTGCGCACGCAGATCTTCATCGAGCAAAGCCTGACGCCCACCTGGCCCGACGTGGAGCCGGTGGACTTGCAGCAGGCATGGCTCGACGTGCTGAAGCGCGCCAAGCTGACCCAGCATCACCGCATCAGCCGCCAGGAACTGTCCGTGCGCGAGCACATGTCGAGCATCCTGCGCCATCTGCAATCGTCGCGCTTCGTCGAATTCAGCGAGCTGTTCGACATTGCCGGCGGCGTGCCCGTGGTGGTGGTTAACTTCGTGGCCCTGCTGGAACTGGCCAAGGAAACCCTGATCGAAATCACGCAGGCAGAACCGTTTGCCCCCATCTACGTCCGGCTGGCGTATTCGCCCGCCTGACCCCTTCCCTTTGTCACTGACCACCGTACAACGGGGTTTTAGCGAAAGCAATCCATGAAAATTATTTCCGACATCGAAGAATTGCGCGACCAGCTCAGCGGACAGCTGCGCACGGCGTTCGTCCCCACCATGGGCAACCTGCATGAAGGCCATCTGTCGCTGATGCGCCTGGCGCGCAAGCACGGCGACCCCGTCGTCGCCTCGATCTTCGTCAACCGCCTGCAATTCGGCCCGAACGAAGACTTTGAAAAATATCCACGCACCATGGCCGCCGATATTGCCAAGCTGGAGAAGGAAGGCGTGTATGTGCTGTTCGCGCCGACGGAAAAGGAACTGTATCCGGAACCGCAGGAATACCGCGTGCGTCCGCCCGATGACCTGGGCAATACCCTGGAAGGGGAATTCCGCCCCGGCTTCTTCGAAGGCGTGTGCACGGTCGTCACCAAGCTGTTCTCGTGCGTGGGCCCGCGAGTGGCCGTGTTCGGCAAGAAGGATTACCAGCAGCTGATGATCATCCGTAACATGGCGCGCCAGTTTGCGCTGCCGACGGAAATCATCGCCGCAGAAACCTACCGGGCCGACGATGGCCTGGCCTTGTCCTCGCGCAATATGTACTTGTCGGAAAGCGAACGGGCGGAAGCGCCGGAACTGTTCAAGGGACTCACATTCGTGGCCGAGGAAGTGCGCAAGGGCAACCTGGCCGTGGGCGAGCTGGAACAGGCCGCCATGCGGCTGCTGGACGGACGCGGCTGGAAGTCCGATTACATCGCCGTGCGCAAGCGCGCCAACCTGCAAGCGCCAAGCGCTGCCGAACTGGCCGCTGGCGAACCGCTGGTGGTGCTGGCCGCCGCCAGGCTGGGCCAGACGCGCTTGATCGACAACCTGGAAATCTGACAGCGCCGCACGCCGGCGGGGCCGGCCGGCTCCGCCGCCCCTACTTCTCCAGGCGTACCAGCCTGAGCTCTGCAAACAGCGGCTTGCCCTTGCTGCGCGCAGCCTGCAGCATGTCATAACTGGCCGCATCGAGCACGATTTCCTCGCCTGCCCACAATTTGCGCTGGCTGGCCGGCAGCTTCAGGCTGCGCAGCATCGCGCGCGCCTGGGCCGGGTCCGCCGCCAGCAGGCGGATGGCGTGCCCATCGCGCTGCGCTGCCTTCAGGGGCGCCACATCACCTGGCGCATTTTCCTGGCTCAGGGAAACATAATCACTGCCGCCGACGCGGTGCAGATACGCATGCCGGCCATCGCCCTCGACGGCCAGGTGTACTGGCGCCGGCGGCGTCTCAGGCGGCTGTGCCTCCACGAACGCGGTCGAAACGGCTGCCGGTGCGATGGCCTGCTCGATACTGGCGCCGCAGGCCGCCAGCAAGGCCGTGCTCAGGGCTAACACTAAAACGGATGTTCGGCGCATGCTGCGCTCCTTCTTGTCGGGGTCGGGGACAAAGGTCGAATGGTGCAGCGATCATGGGCCAAATCAGTTGACGTGTAAAGTTAACTTTAGGAAATATTTCATTCCTTTGCGCAATTCGTTTCCATGGCTTGCAATCGCGCAATAGCCGTGCGAAATACATCCTCGGCCGCCGGCATGGCAGCGGCGTCGTGCGACGCGAACGCGCGCCGACATCATTATTGATTTAACTTGCACAATCAAAGCAATAGCGCCATCTTTATCCAGTCAAAGATAAAGACCAGAATGCCTGTACTGGCTCGTCGGCAACACCGCGGGCTTCCGGTCACTACAGGAGAAACGCCATGAATACAGCAGTCCCCCCATCGCGCGTCGCCATCGTCACGGGCGCCTCGCGCGGCATCGGCGCCGCCGTTGCCCGCCGTCTGGCGCGCGACGGCATGCAGGTCGTCGTCAACTATGCCAGCGGCAAGGCGGCAGCGGAGCAGCTGGCGGCGGCCATCGTCGGCGATGGCGGCGCTGCCATTGCGGTGAGGGCCGACGTGGCCGATGCGGCAGACGTGCAAGCCCTGTTCGACGCGGCCGAAGCGGCCTTTGGCGGCGTCGACGTGCTCGTCAATAACGCCGGCGTCCTGCCGCCCGAGCTGCCCAGCCTGGCCGACACGGACGACGCCGCCTTCGACAGGCTGTTCGCCATCAATGTGAAGGGCAGCTTCAATACCATGCGCCAGGCGGCGAGGCGCCTGCGCCACGGCGGCAGCGTGGTCAATTTCTCGACGAGTGTGATAGGCCTGGCCCTGCCAGGTTACTCCGTCTACGGCGCCAGCAAGGCGGCCATCGAGACGATGACGAATATCTTCGCCAGGGAACTACGCGGCAAAAACATCACCGTCAACGCCGTCGCCCCCGGCCCCACGGCCACGGCCCTGTTTTTGAACGGAAAATCAGGCGAAACGATAGAGCGCATGAGCAAGATGGCGCCACTGGAACGCCTGGGCACGCCCGACGACATCGCCGCCGCCGTGGCCTTCCTGGCCGGCCCCGATGGCCGCTGGATCAATGGCCAGACCCTGCGCGCGAATGGCGGCCTGGTGTAAGCCAGTTGCAGGCCAACGAAAAAAACGCTGCCGGTTTGCACGGGCAGCGTTTTTCTTGATCGGTATCAAGCCGTGATCAGGCGCCGGCTTTTTCCAGCTTCTCGAAAATCTTGTTCAGCTTTTCATCGAGGGTCGCGGCCGTGAACGGCTTGACAACATAACCGCTGGCGCCCGCTTGCGCGGCGGCAATGATGTTTTCCTTCTTCGCTTCAGCCGTAACCATCAGCACGGGCAGCTTGGCCAGCGCGGGATCGGCGCGGATATGCTGCAGCATCGTCAGGCCATCCATATTCGGCATGTTCCAGTCCGACACGACGAAATCGAACGATTCCGCGCGCAGCTTGGCCAGGCCCATCACGCCGTCTTCCGCCTCATCGACGTTGGCATAACCCAGTTCCTTCAACAGATTCCGGACAATGCGGCGCATCGTCGAAAAATCGTCAACGACTAAAAATTTCATCTTTGGATCAGCCATGAATAACTCCGTTGTTTCTGTAGCGGTTTGTTAATAATATCGACATGAATGCCGACATTATGGTCGACACTACGGCAGCAAGTCGTAGGATAGCATTTTCGTTGCTTTTAGGCGAACAAACTTGCCTCAGATCATATAAAACGTGGCTTACACGCGCAAAGCGCGCATGCCATGCGCAGCCAGGTGGCCCAGCACCATGCCAGGCAAGGCCGTCAGAGCGCCAACCTCATGCGTGGCACCGATGGCGATCGCCTCGCGCGGCATGCCGAACACGACGCAACTGGCTTCGTCCTGAGCAAAATTATACGCTCCTGCGGCCTTCATCTCCAGCATGCCTTGTGCGCCATCCTTGCCCATGCCGGTCAGGATCACGCCGACGGCATTTTTACCTGCCGATTGCGCAGCCGAACGGAACAGCACGTCCACGGACGGACGGTGGCGGTTGACGGGCTCGCCCTGGTCGATCTTGGTCATGTAGTTGGCGCCGCTGCGCGTCAAGGTCAGGTGCGAATGACCGGGCGCGATGTAGGCGTGGCCTGGCAGCACGCGTTCGCCGCCGGCCGCTTCCTGCACCGAAATCTTGCACAAGGAATCGAGGCGCCGCGCAAACGAGCGCGTAAACCCTTCGGGCATGTGCTGCGTAATCAGGATGCCGGGGCAATCGGACGGCATCTGCATGAGGAATTCGCGGATCGCTTCCGTGCCGCCCGTGGAGGCGCCAACGATGATCAGCTTTTCGCTCGACGTCAATGGACTGCGCAGCGCCGGCAGCGGTGCTGTCGTCTTGTCGCCTGCCGACGGCAGGGTGCGCGCACGGATGCGCGCCTTGGAGGCCGCGCGGATCTTGTCGGCGATCATGTCCGTGTACTCGCGCATGCCGCTCTGGATCGAAATCTTCGGCTTGGTGACGAAATCGACGGCGCCCAGTTCCAGCGCGCGCATGGTGATTTCCGAACCGCGCTCGGTCAGCGACGACACCATCAGCACCGGCATGGGGCGCAAACGCATCAGCTTTTCCAGAAAGTCCAGGCCATCCATCTTCGGCATCTCGACGTCCAGGGTCAGCACATCGGGATTGGTCTGCTTGATCATCTCGCGCGCCACCAGCGGATCGGGCGCCGCGCCCACCACTTCCATGTCGGGCTGGCTGTTCACAATTTCCGTCATCACGCTACGAATCAAGGCCGAATCATCCACGATCAATACTTTGATCTTCATATCTATCCTTCCAGGCCTTGCGGCCCTTATTCTTTATTAAACCAGTACACCTGAAAAACCGCCGCAGGCGCGCAATGCGCGACGCGCAGCAGGTTTGGTCCGGTGTTTATTAAAACAGCTCAATCTCTCCGCCGACCGGGGCGACCTTGAGACGGCTTGCGTAATCGAGTTCGCGGCGTACCAGCGTGTCGTTATGCGTCTGCATCAGCTTTTTCACCAGCACCTTGCCGCTGCGCGGGAAGAAGTACACCTTGCGCGGGTGGATGTCGTTGAGGTCTTCAGCCACCACGCGCATCTTTTCCGCCTTCAGGTAGTTGATGACGAAAGCCGCATTGCGCTCGCCGACGTTGATCGCCGTGAAGCCGCGCAGCACGGCGCCGCCGCCGAACACCTTCGCTTCCATGTTCTCGCGCCGCGCTCCCGCCTTCAGCAGATCATTGATCAATATCTCCATGGCGTAAGTGCCATAGCGCATCGATGCAGAGATCGGGCTGTTGGTGTCGCTGCCGCCGTCGGGCAGCATGAAGTGATTCATGCCGCCCAGGCCCGTGACACGGTCGCGGATGCAGGCCGATACGCAGGAGCCCAGCACGGTGACGATCAGCATGTCCTTGTTGGTGAAATAATACTCCCCAGGCAGGATCTTGGCTGCATCACAATTGAACGTCCGGTCGTAATAGACGTTAGTGGCGAATTGCTCTTTGGATTCCAGGCTCATATTTCACTCTCATGTACGATGCGACGATGCCTTGGGTGCGCTGCCCCGAGGCTGATCGAGCTCATAGACTGTTTTACCGCGCAGCTTCAATGAATCCGACACGTACAGAAAATTCTCCGAATGGCCCGCAAACAGCAGGGCATCCGGCTTCATCAACGGCACAAAGCGGGACAGAATCTTGCGCTGCGTCGCCTTGTCAAAATAAATCATCACGTTACGGCAGAAGATGACGTCGAACTGACCCGTCACGGGCCAGCTGTCGGCCAGCAGGTTGAGCGGCTTGAAGGTGATCATCTGGCGCAGTTCCGGGCGTACCCGCACCTGTCCCTCGCGATCGCCCTTGCCGCGCAAGAAAAAGCGCCGCGCACGGTCGGCCGGCATCTTGTCGAGCCGGTCCAAGTTATAGACGCCATTGGCGGCCGTGGCCAGCACGTTGGTGTCGATATCGGTAGCGACGATGGTCACCGGCGGCGTGAGCGTATTGAACGCCTCGCACACCGTCATGGCGATCGAATACGGCTCCTCGCCGGTGGAACTGGCCGAACACCAGATGGTGATCGGCCCGCTCAGTTTTTTCACGTGCTCGGCGAGCAGCGGGAAGTGATGCGCCTCACGGAAGAACGACGTCAGGTTCGTCGTCAGCGCATTCGTGAAGGCTTCCCACTCGTCGCCCATGCGGCCCGCTTCCAGGTCGTCCAGATAACGGACGAACGAGGAAATGCCGGTCGCGCGCAGGCGCCGCGCCAGGCGGCTGTACACCATTTCCTGCTTGCTGTCGGCCAGCGCAATGCCGGCCCGCTTGTAAATCATGGCACGGACCCGTTCGAAGTCCTTGCCCGTGAAGTCAAACTCCTTGACCGAATCCGTTTTAGTTTGCGGCATTTTGTTTTTACCTCTCTATGACTACTCTGACCAATGCCTTTGCAAGTATAACTAGCGGGACCGGGTTGGCGTCAGAACTCTTCCCAATCGTCGCCGCTGGCTGCCGCCAGCTTTTTGGCGGGCGGTGGCGCCGTCTTGTATTCCGACTTCGCCACAGCCACGCGCGCCACTGGCGCCTTCGCCGCAGGAACAGCGGCCCGCACCGGCATGACCGGCGCACGGACGGCAGGCGCCATCTGTTCGCCGCCCAGCTTGAAGATGCTGACCGCATCGGCCAGCTTTTGCGCCTGGTCCTGCATGCTTTCGGCGGCCGCTGCCGCTTCTTCCACCAGCGCCGCATTCTGCTGCGTCATCTGGTCCATCTGCGCGATGGCCTGGTTTACTTCCTCGATCCCATGGCTCTGCTCCTGCGTCGCCGCCGTGATCTCGCCCATGATATCGGCCACCTGGCGGATCGACGTGACGATCAGCCCCATGGTCTGGCCCGCCTCGTCCACCAGGCGACTGCCCGCGTCGACCTTGTCGACCGAGTCGCCGATCAGGCCCTTGATCTCTTTGGCTGCGCCAGCGGACCTTTGGGCAAGATTACGCACTTCCGACGCCACCACCGCAAAACCGCGCCCCTGCTCGCCCGCCCGCGCCGCCTCGACGGCCGCATTCAAGGCCAGGATATTCGTCTGGAACGCAATGCCGTCAATGACCCCGATGATATCGACGATCTTGCGCGAACTGTCCTTGATCGAACCCATGGTATTGACCACCTGCGCCACCACGCTGCCGCCCTGCTCGGCCACCGACGATGCCGACACGGCCAATTGATTGGCCTGGCGCGCATTGTCCGCGTTCTGCTTCACGGTCGAGGTCAGCTCCTCCATCGACGACGCCGTCTCTTCGAGCGAACTGGCCTGCGTTTCCGTGCGCGCCGACAGGTCGGCATTGCCGCTGGCGATCTCGCGCGAAGCGATGGTGATGGTTTCCGTGCCGCTGCGCACGTCGCTGACAGTCTTCACCAGGCTGTCGTTCATATCCTTCAGTGCCCGCTGCAGCGCGCTCGTTTCATCCTTGCCTTCGACCACCACGTGCGACGTCAGCTCGCCCGCCGCCACCTTCTGTGCCACGGCCAGGGCCCCCGACAGCGGCACCGTGATCGAGCGCGTGATGAAGACGGCGCACCAGGCGCCAAGCGCCAACGCCACACCGCCCAGGACCAGCAATACCGTCATCAGGCGCGCATCGGCCGCCAGCGAGCCATCCATGAAGCTTTGCTGCGCCACATGCTGCAATTCCAGCAGCTTGTTGATGTCGGCCAGGGTCTTGCGGTTCAGCGGATCGATGCGCGTGGCAATCACCTTGGCCGCACCCTCGCTGTTAAACGCCAGCACCTGCCCCATCGCCTCCTTGAAGGCCGCATCGACTTCGCCGTCGACCTTGGCAATATCGGCCAGCAGCGCTTTCTCGCTGCCGGACAAGCCCAGGGTGGCCAGCTTGTCGCGCGCGCCGTCATACAATTTGCGGTGCTGGCGCACCTTGCCCTCCTCTGTCTGCATCAGGGCCACGTCGCCCTGCAAGCCGATATTGCGCATGGCGATGCCGGTTTCCAGCATCGCGCTCTTCATCAGCGATGCCTGCGTGTTTTTCTCGCCTGCCAGCGCCAGGCCATCCAGCAGCTCCGCCTTGTTACGGTAATTCAGGGCGTTGGCCGCCACGACGACCACCACCAGAATGAGCAAAATGCTGCCAAAAGCATATCCCAGCCGCGTGCCTATCTTAAAATCGCGCAAACTCATTACAGTCTCCAATATAGATGTGTGAACGGCGCGCGCTCAACCAAACGGCGCCGTATTGTGGCCAGGCCTCTGTCGGACCTTGCAGCCTGCCGGCGCGCCTCTGGTCACGCCGGTACATGCATATCTGTAGTGATACTTGCGGTAAAACTGCGGCGCCCCTGGCGCCGCCTGCCGGCCTTACGCCGCCAGCTTGTCGATCAGGCCCATCTCGCTGCTCGACATCAGCTTGTCGATGTCGACCAGGATCAGCATACGCTCATCGATGGTCCCCAGGCCGATCATGTAGTCGGTCGAGAACGCGGTGCCCATTTCCGGCGCCGGCTTCACCTGCTCCGGCGTCAAGGTGGTCACGTCCGACACGCTGTCGACCACCATGCCGACGATGCGTCCGCCGATATTCAGGATGATCACCACCGTGAACTGGTCGTACACGGGCGTGCCCAGGTTGAACTTGATGCGCATGTCGACCACGGGAATGATGATGCCGCGCAGGTTGATCACGCCCTTGATGAACTCAGGCGCGTTGGCGATGCGGGTCACCGCTTCATAGCCGCGGATTTCCTGCACTTTCAGGATATCGATGCCGTACTCTTCGGAGCCCAGGGTAAAGGCCAGGAATTCACGGCCGGCGATATCCTTGCCGTCGCCAGGTTTGCTGCCGGATGTTTGTTGAGTATCTGACATGATGAATTTCCTATCTGTTATTTATCTATCTGTGTTGCGAAAAGGGACTCGTCAGCCAACTGACGAGAAGAACGGATCAGGGCTGCGACGTCAAGAATCAGCGACACGCCGCCATCGCCCAGGATGGTGGCGCCGGAAATACCCACCACCTTGCGGTAATTCGATTCGAGGTTTTTCACCACGACCTGCTGCTGCCCCACCAGATCGTCGACAAACAGGGCCGCCTTGCGCCCTTCCGTCTCGAGGATCACGCAGATGCCTTCGGACGGGCTGGTAAAGCGCGGCGCGATGTCGAACATCTGGTACAGCGGGATCAAAGGCAGGTATTCGCCGCGCACCTTCACCACCTGGCCTTTGCCACTGATGTCCTTGACATCCTCAACGGCTGGCTGCAGCGATTCGATGACAAAGCCCAGCGGTAAAATATACACCTCATCGCCGACGCGGATCGACATGCCGTCCAGGATGGCCAGGGTCAGGGGCAACGAGATGGAAATCGTCGTGCCGAAGCCTTTCGCCGAGCGGATGTCGACGACGCCGCCCATGGCGCTGATATTGCGCTTGACGACATCCATGCCCACGCCACGGCCCGACACGTCGGTGACCGCCTCAGCGGTGGAAAAGCCGGGCGCGAAGATCAGCTGCCACACCTCGGCGTCGCTCATCGTTTCCGCTACGTCCAGCCCCTGCTGCATGGCCTTGGCCAGGATGCGCTCGCGGTTCAGGCCAGCGCCGTCATCGGACACTTCAATGATGATATTGCCGCCCTGGTGGCTGGCCGACAGGAACAGCCGGCCCGCTTCCGTCTTGCCGGCGGCGACGCGGGCGGCCGGCATTTCCACGCCATGGTCGATGCTGTTGCGCACCAGGTGCGTCAGCGGATCGACGATGCGCTCGATGAGGCCCTTGTCCAGCTCCGTGGCCGCGCCATTCGTGATGAAATCGACCTTCTTGCCCAGTTTGGTGGCCAGGTCGCGCACCATGCGCGGGAAGCGCGAGAAGACGAAATCCATCGGCATCATGCGGATCGACATCACCGCTTCCTGCAGGTCGCGCGTGTTGCGCGTCAGGTGACTGACGCTGTCGAGCAGTTTTTCATGCAGCATCGGATCAAGCGCGCTGGCGCGCTGCTCGATCATCGCCTGCGTGATCACCAGTTCGCCCACCAGATTGATCAACTGGTCGACCTTTTCGATCGATACGCGGATCGACGACGATTCGGCGCCGGCCTTGTCGCCCTCTTTCTTCGACGGTTTCTTGTCCTGCTCCACTTCTGCCACGGCGTGCACCACGGCTTGCACGGCGGCCGCGCCGGTGGAGGCGCCAGCCTTGGCGGCGTCGGCGCGAATCTGTTCGAGCGGCTGGAAGAAGCCGTAGCCGCGCTGGGCATCGCTTTGCTCGCCCTGCGCCGCGGCGCGGATTTCCTCGATCGGCTGGAAGAAGCCATAGCCGGGGTCCGCTTCGGCTTTCGCCGCCGCGGGCGAACCAGGCAAGGGGTCGAAGAAGCCGTAGCCCTGCGCCTTTTCCTGCGCCGCGCGAGCCGCCTCGGCCTCGCCTGGCGCCAGTGGTGGCGCCTGCGTGATGACCATGTCGTCGGGATTGAGTACGAACGAGCAGATGGCCAGGATATCGTCCAGGCTTTCATGCGTCGTCACTTCCAGCACCTTGCGCGCGTCAGGCAGCGTCGACACCGCCACGTCGCCCAGCAGGCCCAGTTCAGCCGCCAGCGCATCGACTTCGCGCTGCTCCATGGCCGGCAGCTCCAGGCGGAAGCGCTGGCCGCCGGCATGGCTGACGGTTTCCTTGTCGGCAGTATGGAATGCCGGCGCGACGGGCGTGAGCGCCGCCACGGGCACGTCCTGCGAGAACGACTGCAGCATCATGCGCACGTTGGCCACGGCGTCCTGGTCGACGGCGCTGCCCAGGCGATGGCCGTCGAGCTGCATCTTGAGAATGTCCTTGGCGGCCAAAAAGGCGTCGACGTGTTCGGCCGTCAGGGCCATCTGGCCCTGGCGGATGCGGTCGAGCAGCGACTCGAGGATGTGCGTCACCTCGCTCATGTCGGAGAGGCCGAACGTCGACGCGCCGCCCTTGATCGAATGGGCGGTGCGGAAAATCGCATTCAGGTCTTCGGCGTCCGGCGCCGCAATATCGACGGCCAGCAGCAGCCGTTCCTTTTCAGCCAGCAGTTCCTCGGCCTCATCGAAAAAGACCTGGAAAAACTGGCTAATATCGATGGTCATAGGGTGACTCCGTCAATTGCATCGTTACGCTCCGCGGCTGGCATCAGCCGATCACCTTCTTGACCACCTCGATCAGGCGTTGCGGATCGAACGGTTTGACCAGCCAGCCATTGGCACCGGCGGCACGTCCCTTCGACTTCATTTCGTCCGACGACTCGGTCGTCAGCATCAGGATAGGCACCTTCTGGTAGGTCGGCAGCTCGCGCAGCAGCTTGATCAACTCCAGGCCGTCCATGCGCGGCATGTTCTGGTCGGTCAGCACCAGGTCCACGGTTTGCAGCTTGGCTTTTTCCAGTCCGTCCTGGCCGTCAACGGCCTCCACTACCTGGTAACCGGCGGCTTTCAGACTGAACGCCACCATCTGGCGCAATGAGCTGGAATCGTCCACTGCAAGTATCGTTTTGGCCATCTTTGCTCCCACTTATTCCGGGCATCCTGCCCGAGTATTTGATTAATCAATCCATGTAACCGCAAGCGTTCCGCATCCTCATGCTAGAACAGCTCGATGTCGCCGCTTTCCAAATGCTGTTGACTGACAGCCTTGCGCAGCACGCTGCGCAACTCCAGGCTTTGAATCGCCAGCGCCATGCTGACCCGCCCCAGCAAGGCGACAATTTCTTCGTTGTCGCTTTCCGGCAGCATCTCAGCGCCGTGCGACCCCAGGGTACCGAGAAACTCGCGCAAGCCCGTCACCCGTTTCAGGGTGCGCTCGATCAGCTGGCTCGTCATGTCCTGAAACTGCATGCTGGTGATGGCCGCGTTCACGTAGCCGCCCACCTCGTCCTGCAGCGCCAGCAATTTTTCCCGCTGCTCTTCCGCCGGCACGCCGCCTTCCAGCAGCAGGGCGATGGTGTCTTGCTGCGCCGCGACGGCCGCATGGATGGCCATGAAATTGAAGGACAGCTTCTCAATCGCCTCTTCCAGCAAGATGCCAGTCTGCACCAGGTCGGTTTCTACCTCCGTCAAGTGCTTGCGGCCATGGTCCGACACGCCAGACAGCAGGCGCTTTACATGCGAGCCAAGTATTTTCTTTCTTGTCATAAAGGTCTCATTGTTTCAATACACCACGCGCTGACCAGCCATGCGCGCTATTTTTTTGCCGCAGCCGGGCCGTGAACGGCCGCCGCGGGGGGCGGCGCGCCGGCCGCCAGCCCGGAGGCGACTGCGGCACTGGCCGCATCGGTCACCGGCAACTCGATCGCCGAACCATCGCGCAGGACGTTTTCCTCCGTGCGCTTGTTCATGACGATGATGCTGATGCGCCGGTTGATCGGGTTGAACGGGTCCAGCTTGTCCAGGTGGGCGGCCGAGCCGAGTCCCACGACGCGCAATACCTTGTCTTCATTCATGCCGCCGATAACCAGTTCGCGCCGCGACGCATTCGCGCGGTCGGCCGACAGCTCCCAGTTGCTGTAGCCGGCATCGCTCATGTAAGGCGTCGAATCCGTATGGCCTGACAGGCCGATGCGGTTTGGCACCTCGTTGAGCACAAAGCCGATGGCGTGCAGGATTTCCTTGGTGTACGGTTGCAGATTGGCGTTGGCCAGCGCGAACATGGGGCGGTTCTGCTCGTCGACAATCTGGATGCGCAAGCCTTCGCTGGTGATATCGAGCAGCAGCTGGTTCTTGTATTTTTTCAGCAGCGGATTGGCGTCAATGGTCGCCTCGATGCGCGCTTTCAGCGCCTGCAGGCGCCGGCCTTCCTCGCGCTCGAGCGCGGCCTTGGCCGAATTGAGGTCGAAGGATTTGCGCTGCTGCTCTTCCTGCGCCTTGCGCACCTGGCCGTCCTGGCGCGACAGATCCTGGCCGCCGCCCTGGATCACGGAATTGCTCTCGCCGCTGCCGGAGCCGCCGGCCATCGCCACCTTCAGCGGCGTCTTGAAGAATTCGGAGATGCCGTTCAAGTCGCCCTTCGAGGTCGAGCCCAGCAGCCACATCAGAAGGAAGAAGGCCATCATGGCCGTGACAAAGTCGGCATAGGCGATTTTCCACGCCCCGCCATGGTGCCCGCCAGCCGTCTTCTTGATGCGCTTGACGATAATCGGGCGCATTCCTTCATCGGCCATGGCGTTCCCCTTCCCTGTGCTGCAATTGACTCATGATATCCAGGCGTGCCTTCACTGCTTACTTCGTTTTCGATTTCTTGATGTGCTCTTCCAGCTCGTTGAACGTCGGGCGCTCGGTCGAGAACAGCACCTTGCGGCCGAACTCCACGGCCAGCGCCGGCGCATAACCATTCAGGCTGGCCAGCAGGGTCACTTTCACGCACTGGAACATCTTGCTCGACTCTTCCAGCTTCTGCTCCAGCAGGCTGGCCAGCGGCCCCACGAAACCATAAGCCAGCAGAATGCCGAGAAAGGTGCCAACCAGCGCGTGCGCGATCAGCATGCCCAGCTCGGCCGGCGGTATGCCCACCGATTCCATCGTGTGCACCACCCCCATGACGGCGGCGACGATACCGAAAGCGGGCAAGCCGTCGCCCACCTTGGCGATCACGTGGGCCGGCACGGCGCCTTCGTGATGGTGCGTCTCGATCTCGTTATCCATCAGGTTTTCGATCTGGAACGCATCCATATTGCCCGATACCATCAGGCGCAGGTAGTCAGTCATGAATTCGACGATATGGTGATCGGCCAGCACGGCCGGATACTTGGAAAACAGCGGGCTCTCCTCCGGCTTGTCGATATCGCCTTCGATCGACATCAAGCCTTCCTTGCGCACCTTGCTGAGCACTTCGAACAACAGCGACATCAGCTCCATGTACAGTTCCTTGGTGTAGCGCGAGCCCTTGAACAGGCTGGGCAAGGCTGCGATCGTCGCCTTGATCGCCTTGTTATTGTTACCAACAAGGAAGGCGCCCAGGGCCGCGCCGCCGATCATCAGCAGTTCCAGCGGCTGAAACAGCGCCGCCAGATGGCCGCCCGCCAGCGCAAAGCCGCCAAAGACCGAGGCGCAGACGATGATGTATCCGATTATGACTAACAAGTGCCCTGACTCCCAATTAGGGCCGGGCTCGCGCGCCCGGCATGCTCAAACCAGTTCCCGGCAGCCGGCGGCTGTGCCACCGGCGGGGAACAGCGACAAGAAAGTAACCAAAAGTTAATTGAAATGGCCTGCATTTCAACACAATTTCAACAAAATGCCGTGTGGAACTACAATAACGTGAGATTGTCCTCCGGGCAAGCAAATAACGCAGACAATTGCTTAAAAGCACCATAAGTAGAGCAAGGGGCCACCCTCTGTGGCGGCAATGGTCTTATCGGGCTCGCGCGCCGCAATCTTGAATTCGTAACTAAGAAGCATGCCACCGGGCAACATTTCCCTTTCAGCCTTGATCCACAGGGCTTGCATCGCGGCTGGCGACAGGTAGGCAAACACCACATCGTAGTGGCCGAAATCGAGCGTCTCGTAGTCGCCGCGCAGAAAGCGCGCGCGGCTGCCGCTCGCCAGTGCGCGCAGCCGGCTCAGCAACCAAGGCAGGGGCGCCAGCTCGATACCGCAGCATTGCCCATCGGGGCGGCGCCGCGCCAGGTCCAGCACCAGGCCGCCCAGGCCGCTGCCGATGTCGACGAAGCGCACGCCGGGCCTATCGGCAATCAGCTGCGCCACGGCCTGCCACACGGCCGGTCCCGATGGATAAAACGGCACTTGCGTGCGAAACGTGGACCAGTACAGGCTCAGCAAGAAGACAAACACCAGCAGAAAAAAGACCGGCGGCAAGGCCAGCAAGCTGGCGCCCAGCAGGGCCGGCGCGAACAGCAAGCCGATCGCGCACCACCAGCGCGCCAGCCCCGCGCGCCACGTGATGAGCGCCGCCAGCACGCCTTGCAGCAACGCCACCACCGGCAGCGACATGCGCACGCCGGCGCGCGCCAGGCCATAGACGAGCAGCAGCATCAGGGGTACGGCCAGCACCTGGATCAGCAGGGCCTTGAGCGCGGGCGCGCGCAGGATTTGTCGCAGCATGGGCAGGCAGGGGAAGAAAAACGCCAGTGTAAGCGAAAGCACCATGAAAAAACCGGAGACCGGTCTGGCGACCGGCTCCGGCTTTCACTATGAAGATGATAGGGACGGATGCGTCAGACGGCCAGGCCGGAAGGCATTGCCGCCGCCACATCGCGCGCCTTCTTGGTCTTGCCGGCACGCGAAGGCATGTGGCACAGGCCGCAGACATAATCGGCGTTCAGGTCGAGGCAGTTGACGACAAACTTGCCGCCGCATTTGCCGCAGGGCGCCATGTCCAGCATCTTGCTGCTGAAGAAACGCACCAGCGTCCAGGCGCGGGTCAGCGACAGCAGCGGCTCTTCGCCCGCCTCCGGCGGCATCTGCTCCAGGTACAACTTGTACGCCTTCATCACCGCCTCGATGCCGGTCGCACCGGCGTGGTCGACGAGGAACTTGTGGATATTGATGAACAGCGAGGAATGGATATTCGGCTGCCAGGTGAGGAACCAGTCGGTGGAAAACGGCAGCATGCCCTTGGGCGGGGAGACGCCCTTCAATTCCTTGTACAAATTCAACAGGCGCTCGCGCGACAGCGAGACTTCGGTCTCCAGCAGTTGCAGGCGGGCGCCAAGCTGTATCAATTCGATGGCCAGCTGGATTTCCTGCGCTTCCGATACGACACTTTTCTTGGCCATGCTGTGTGCTCCACGACTGACTGATGCTGACTAACTGATACTGACTGCTACTGACTAAAGGGCTGCCAGCAAAACGTTCAGGGCAAGGCGCGTTGCGAATGTACGGCGAGGCAATGCAACGCAGCCATGGACGTTTTGACGGAAACCTTAAGCGATTTCTTCGACGCCCTGGCCGGCCATGAGGATGGCGGCGTGCGACTGGGCCAGCGAGCGGTCTTTATTGTAATTCGTCAGCATGCCAAGGATGGCACTGTCGTCGAAGCGGAAGCGGGCCAGCATCATGTTGCCACCAGCCAACTTCAGGATCTGCGCATTGCTCATGCCTTCGATCAATTCTGCGATTTCAGCGGAGATACCCAGACGGAAGATGGCCGTTACCTTGTCCGCACGAATCATTTGCTGAGCCAGCATCAGGTAGCTCAGGTTAGCGTCGCGAATCTCAGCCATCATATCGTTAGCAGTCATTTCCATCTCCTCAATCCGTTGAATTCAGCTGGCCTTGTGTGTTGCCAGTGAGATACATTCTGCAGGAGCAACATCAAACGCAACAGAGGCCTAGCGCTGTATTTTTGGTCGGGGAATTGCGGATAGGGTCGTAGGTGTTTGTCTGACAAACACTGCTCGACCATGGTCGCACGCCAGTAAGGGCGCGGATTGTAGAGATGTGCAAGGAGCCGGATTTGCCTGACTTTTCGCTTGCAATGAAATCACTTTTTTACAACAACTTGACCTTAATCAAGCCCACTAACTGAGGTAACGGCAGCTTCGGCGGGAACTTTAGGCTCTTTTTTTAAAATATTTAAAAAGTACGTTGCATGCCCGACGGAGTTCCACCCTTCATGTAATCGTTGACGGCGGCAATTTGCAGAACTTTAGGGCTGCTTGAAAAATATTTCAAAAAATCGTGATTTTTTTCGTTGACGCCCCTCAAGCACGCATTTTCCCGTCACATTTTCATGCTGGCAAACACGCTTGGAGGCAGGGATTTGCTACACTGCCGCAACCGCACGATACTTTAAGCCTCAAGCAATATCGTGCCATCCTGATAAGTCTCAACATGAAAGCCACCATGATTTCTCAACATGACTGCCGTGCGCGCGACCTCGACGATCCCCTGGCGCCACTGCGCCTGCAGTTCGACCTGCCCGCTGGCGTGATTTACCTCGACGGCAACTCGCTGGGCGCGCGGCCGAAGGCGGCGCTGGAGCGCGCCTGCCAGGTCATCACCGCCGAATGGGGCAAGGACCTGATCCGCAGCTGGAATACGGCCGGCTGGTTCGACCTGCCCAAGCGCCTGGGTAACCGCCTGGCACCGCTGCTGGGCGCGCAGGCGGGTGAAGTCGTCATCACCGACACCACCTCCGTCAATCTGTTCAAGGCCCTGGCCGCCGCCCTGCAGATGCAGGCCAGCGATCCCGCGCGCGCCGCGCGGCGCATCATCGTCAGCGAGCGCAGCAACTTCCCCACCGACCTGTACATGGCGCAAGGCCTGTCCGCCTGGCTGGACCGCGGCTACCAGTTGCACCTGGTCGACAGCCCGGACGAACTGGCGCAAGCCATCGATGCCGATTGCGCCGTCGCCATGCTCACGCACGTCAATTACCGCACCGGCTACCAGCACGACATGGCCGCCGTCAGCAGCCACTGCCACGCGCAAGGCGCACTGGCGCTGTGGGACCTGGCCCATTCGGCCGGCGCCGTACCGCTGGACCTGAACGGCGCCGGTGCCGACCTGGCCGTCGGCTGCACCTATAAATACCTGAACGGCGGCCCCGGTTCGCCCGCCTTCATCTGGGTGCCGGAAAAGCACCAGGCGCGCTTCCGCCAGCCCTTGTCCGGCTGGTGGGGCCACGCCGCGCCGTTCGCCATGGACCCGGGCTTCGCGCCCGCCGACGGCATCGCGCGCGCCCTGTGCGGCACGCAGCCCGTCATCTCGCTGGCCCTGGTCGAATGCGGCCTCGACATCTTTGCGCAAACGAGCATGGAAGCCATCCGTCGCAAGTCGCTGGCCCTGACGGATTTGTTCATCGCGCTGGTGGAACAGCGCTGCGCCAGCCATCCGCTGGGCCTCGTCACGCCGCGCGAGCATGCGCGCCGCGGCAGCCAGGTCAGCTTCACGCACCCGCACGGCTATGCCGTGATGCAGGCGCTGATCGCGCGCGGCGTGATCGGCGACTACCGCGAACCGGCCATCATGCGCTTTGGCTTTACGCCCCTGTACACGAGCTTTGCCGATGTGTGGGATGCGGTAGAAATTTTGCGCGACATCCTCGACACACTAGCCTACGACATCGCCGCCAAGCGCGACGCAGTCACCTGAACCATCCCATGAGCGACGACAAGAATATGAACAAGGAAAACACCAGCGGCTGCCCCATGCATGCCGGCGGCCAGGATGCGCAGTGGCACGGCGCGCAGATGGATTTCAGCGAATCGATGAGCTATGGCAACTACCTGGCGCTGGACCGCATCCTCACGGCCCAGCATCCGCTCTCCCCCAACCACAACGAGATGCTGTTCATCGTGCAGCACCAGACCAGCGAATTGTGGATGAAGCTGATGCTGCACGAAATGCACGCCGTGCGCGCCAACCTGCAAAGCGGCGACCTGGCGCCCGCGTTTAAAATGCTGGCCCGCGTGGCGCGCATCATGGATCAATTGGTGCATGCCTGGGACGTGCTGGCCACCATGACGCCGCCCGAATACACGGCCATCCGCCCCTACCTGGGCGCCTCGTCCGGCTTCCAGTCCTTCCAGTACCGCGAGATCGAATTCATCCTGGGGAACAAGAACGCCGCCCTGCTCAACGTGCATGCGACGGCCCCCGACACCTACAAGACGCTCGATGCCGCCCTGCGCGCGCCGTCCGTCTACGATGAAGCCATCAAGCTGCTGGCGCGCAGCGGCCTGCCCATCGCTCCCGAGCGCCTGGACGCCGACTGGACCCTGCCGACCGCCTCCGACGCGTCCGTCAAGGCGGCGTGGCTGGAAGTCTACCGCGACCCGTCGAAACACTGGGCCCTGTACGAGCTGGCCGAAAAGCTGGTCGACCTGGAAACGGCCTTCCGCTTCTGGCGCTTCCGCCACGTGACGACGGTCGAACGCATCATCGGCTTCAAGACGGGCACGGGCGGCACGGCGGGCGTGAGCTATTTGCGCAAGATGCTCGACGTGGTATTGTTCCCCGAGTTGTTCGCCCTGCGCACCGAGCTATAAAAATGCCAGACCAAATTGACTGCGCGGCGCGCCTTGCGGCCTGCGATGCTCACTGTGCATGCGCACAGCTGCGCGTCTCGGCCGCAATCCACTGCCGCCCGCTACGATTTTGCCGGGCATTCTACAAGGAGAAATGATGTCGCCTCTCGTCCTGACCCTGGCCGGCCTGTGGAATTCCGGGCCGCAGCACTGGCAAACCCATTGGGAAGCGCGCCACCCGCAATGGTCGCGCGCGCAGCACCGGGAATGGCAGACGCCGGACAAGGACGAATGGGTGGCGGAGCTGGACCGCGCCATCGCCGCCTGCGAGCGAGCGCCCGTGCTGGCCGCGCACAGCCTGGCTTGCGCGCTGGTCGCCCACTGGGCCGCCAGCGGCTCGCCGCACCGGATCGCCGGCGCCTTCCTCGTCGCCCCCAGCGACGTGGAGGCCCCGTCCTACCCGTCTGGCACCACGGGTTTCTCTCCCATGCCGCTGCAAGCCTTGCCCTTCCCCAGTCTGGTGGTGGCCAGCGGCAATGATCCCTACGTCAGCTTCACGCGCGCACGCGCGTTTGCCGCCGCCTGGGGCAGCGATTTCACCATGATCGGCGACGCCGGTCACATCAACGGCGACGCCGGTTACGGTCCCTGGCCGGAAGGCGAACAGCTGCTGCTGGACTTCTGCGCCGCGCACCAGCCCTGAACCGGGGCGTACGCGCGCGCACGATAGACGCGCCCGCATTTGCCCGCAAGTAAGAACGCAGGCAGAATCGTGGCCTTTCCATTGCGGCGCCCTGGCGCCAGCCTCACGATGAAACGTCCGCTCTTGCCAGTTCTCCTGCCCTTGCTGCTCTGCTCCGCCCTCGCCCACGGCGCGCCCTTCTACGAAGGCAAGAGCCTCGCCCATCCCGCCATCAGCGCCTCGCAGGATAGCGGCCTCGACATCGCCTTCCTCAAGGAAAAAGACGGCGTCAACGGCTATTACTGCGAATGCACGAGCGCCAGTTCGAAAACCTTCCTGCTCGACCAGTTCGGCAATGCCGTCATCCGCTCCGTCTTCTACGCGTCACTGGACAAGGAATCGGACACCAGCGTGCAAACCATGCTGGTGCTGTTCCGCCAGGGTGACAAAAACGGTCTGCGCGCCTACCGCTACCACCGCAGTTCCGGCAAGTACCGGCGCCTCGACGGCTTGCAGCCGGCACTGAACCGCATCGCGGCGCAAACCACCTTGCCCAATGCGGGCCAGGTCAAGGCGGCGCTGGCGAAACTGGCGCCCATGGACTACAGCGTCCCGCGCGGCAAGAGCGGCAATGCGGACTTCGACGCCATCGACCATACGCAAGGCAGCATCGTTGGCTACTACGGCGTCGACGGCGAGCCCATGGCGGCCGGCGGCAAGGACATCATCACCTATAAGAAGACCTTCCAGAAGAAGGGCGGGCGCTTTCTCACGGCCAGCTACACCCTGTACAGCGATGCGGGCGCCGGCATCCTGCCCAATTACCGCCTGTGGCAAGTGACGTGGGAGACGGCGCCGCAGCAATTCACCGGCAGCGCAGACGGTCCGTCCGTCATCTACAGCCTGGCCTGGGACGATGGCTCGGTGGTCGAGCGGGGCCAGTACGTGAAAGGCAAGCGCCAGGGCCTGTGGCTGCGCGAGGGCATGCACGAAGGCAGCGAAAAAGGCCATTTCGTCAACGGCCTGCAAGAAGGCATGTGGTACTTCAATTATCCCAAACAGAGCGAGAGCGGCATGTACCGCGCCGGCAAGCGCGAGGGCCGCTGGACGGTCACCAACTATGCCGACGAAGACGAGGTGACGGGTTTCGACACCTACGCCGGCGGCCAGCTGAACGGCCCGCACGAGCGCAGCATGGGCGGCAAAGTGCGCACACGCGGCAACTACGTCAACGGTTCGCGCCACGGGCCGTGGATCACGGAAGACGGCGACGGCAGCTTTGTCGACGGCTTGCGCGACGGGCCGTGGAAGCTCAGGCTCAAGGACAAGGTCACGCAAAGTGTCACTTTCGTCAAGGGCAAGAAACAGGGCGAGGCCCTCGACACGGATGCGCAAGGCGCGCTGCGCGTGCGCGACCACTACCAGGCGGGCGTGCTCGACGGCAGCCGCACGCGCTATCTGGGCCCGGCCGGCAAGGAATACGTGGTCTACACGGCCACCTACCGCAACGGCCAGCTCGATGGGCGTGAACAGGCGTTTGACGACAGCGGCAAGATCCTGCGCCTCGATACGCTGTGGGACAACGGCAAGAAGCAGGGCCTGGACGCGCGCTACTACCCGAACGGCAAGCCGGAACGCCTGGCCGTCGTCGACCAGGGGCGCCTGCTCACGCACCTGCGCGAGTACTATGAAGACGGCCAACTGCTCAACGACATCCACCGCTGCACCTTCAAGGAATACGGCAGCACGCGCGACGACGTGTGCGAGTACCACCACATGTACTACCCGGACGGCAAGCCCCAGTACTACTACGCCTTCCAGTACGGCCAGCGCCAGGAAGGCTATTCGAACTACCCGAACGGCAAGCGCAAGGATGAACTGCTGGTCGACCGCGCCACCGACACTTCCGTCGTCAATGCGTATTACGAAAGCGGCCAGCTCAAATGCACGGAGCCGCGCAGCGGCCACAGCACGCGCACGGTCAACGGCCAGACCATGATCAGCTACGCTTCGGCCGACCGCGATGGCGACAATATCTGCTACCACCCGAACGGCAAGGTGGCCAGCATCTATACCTTCCGCAAGCGCGTGCTCGTCGATTGCGGCAAGCGCTACGATGACACGGGCAAGCAGACGTTCCCGGGGCCGGAAGGCTGCCCTCCCCCCAGGAAAGTCGACTACCCGATAGGACTGTGACCATGACGCAAACAAGACAGCCGCAGCGCATCCAGAATCCCGAGCGCATCGATGCCGGGGCGATCCGCGCCGCCATCGCGGGCGGCCAAGAGGTGCTGGTGCAGTTCAATACCCTGGCCGAGCCGGCGCCGCTGCTGGCCGACCTCGACGCCCTGGCCGCCACTTGCGGCACGGCGCTGACCATCCGCATCTACGGCTACGACCCGAGAGTGTTCGATGCCCGCATCCTGCGCGCACTGCCGCATGTGGCCAGCCTGTCCATCGACTGCCACCGACAAGCCATCCATCTGGAAGCGCTGGGCGAACTGCGGCACCTGAAGCGCCTGAGCCTGGGCGTGTACGAGCTGGCGCAAGGCGACATCCTGCAACTGGACAATTTGCGCGCCCTCGAATACCTGAACCTGGGCGAATCGGCCAGGAACAATATCGACCTGGCGCCCCTGCGCCAGTATGCGCACCTGGCCAGCCTCGTCATCGAAGGCCACAGCCAGCACATCGACACCCTGGCCAGCCTGCCGGCGCTGCACGAGCTGTCGCTGTACCGCATCAAGAACAAGGTGGCGCTGGATTTTGTGTCTGGCATGGAGCGCCTGCGGCAACTGAAACTGCAGCTGGGCGGCCGCGAATCGCTGGCGGACATTGAAGCGCCTTTGCTGGAACAGCTGGAAGTGATACGCGTGCGCGGCCTGGAAACGCTGGGCGATATCGGCCGTTTCCCGCTGCTGCAGGCGCTATGGGTGGAAGACCAGATCAAGCTGCGGCAGATCGCGCTGGGGCCCAATCCCGTGCTCGAACGCCTGAACCTGCATACCTGCAAGACGCTCGACAGCCTGCCCGGCCTGGCCGCCTTGCCCGCCCTGCGCCAGCTGTCGGCGTCGGAAACCCTGCTCGACGTGGACGCACTGCTGCAGGATCTGCCCGCGTCGCTGACGCATGCGCGCCTGCGCACCGGCAGGAAAACGCGCGACGACGCCATCGCGGCGCAGCTGGCGGAGCATGGCTACGACACGCCCCGCCCGTAAGCAGCATTCCATTCCCCCCCCCCCCCCCCCCCCGGAACCCGCCCATGTACCAGCCACCCGTGCAGGAACGCATCCATCAACCGGCCCACATCGATGCCGCCGCCATCCGCGCGTGCATAGACCAGGGCGAACAGGTGGTCATTCAATTCACGCAGGAGCGCCTGCCGGCGCCACTGCTGGCCAGCCTCGATGCGCTGGCCTCCACTTGCGGAACGGCGCTGGAGATCCGCTTCTTTGGCGCCAGTACCCTGCCTTTCGACGCCCGCGTGCTGCGCGCGCTGCCGCATGCCGTCAACCTATCGCTCGATTGCCACATGCGCGCCATCCACCTGGAGCAGCTGGGCGGCCTGAGCCACTTGAAGCGCCTGTGCCTGGGCGTGCATCACCTGGCCGAAGGCGACATCCTGGCGCTGGACAACCTGCGCGGCCTGGAATCCCTGAGCCTGGAGCCAACGGCCAGGGCGCATATCGACCTGGCGCCGCTGCGGCACTGGAAGCGGCTGACGCAGCTGCATACTGCCGGCCACGCGAAAAACATCGAGGCGATCACCGCCGTGCCAACGCTGGCAAAGTTGACGCTGGCGCAGATCAAAAGCAAGGATGACGTGGACTTCATCGGCGCCATGCCGGCGCTGGAGCGGCTGTGCTTTATCCTGGGAGGGCGGACATCGATCGCCCACGTCACGGCGCCGCGGCTGCGGGAGCTTGAAGTGGCGCGCGTGCGCGGACTGGAAGACCTGGGCGACATCGGCCGCTTTCCGCACCTCGAGCGGCTGTCGGTGGAAGACCAGAGTCAGGTGAAGGAAGTACGGCTGGGCGCCAATCCGGCGCTGGCATGGCTGGTTCTGCGCAATTGCAAGGCCATCGAGCACCTGAGCGGCCTCGCGGGCTTGCCTGCGCTACAGGCGCTGGCCGTGCACATGACGCGGCTCGATATCGATGCGCTGCTGGCCGCGACCATGCCGGCCGCATTAAAGCAGCTGAGTTTTTCGACGGGAGCAAAAAAGCGCGACGACGCAATCCGCGCGCAATTGACGCAACTCGGTTACGCCAAGGCGCCCTACTATTGAAAACAGCGTTTTGAAAACGACGCTGAAATCAGCGGCTGGCCGCCAGCCTGCGTTGCCATAGCGCCACGTCGATCATCACGCCGTCCGCGCCCGTGTTGCGGATGTAGACGCGGTAGCTGCCCTGCCCCATGTCGCCATCGAGGTAGGCCGTGCGCTCGTTGCGCTGCAGCCGGGCACCCTTGGCCAGCCGGCGGTAGCGCTCGACCACCGTATCGAAACTGGCAAAGCTGCGCAGCGCCACCTCCAGGTCGCGCGGAGGGCGGCCTTCGGCCTGGTCCAGCACATTGTTCTGCTTCTTGCCCTTGAGCGTGAGCGGATAGGCAAACACCCCGGCGCCGGCCGACGTGAGCACCGTCGATTTGTCGAGCAGCAGCGGCAGCAGCGCCGGCGGATACGCTGGCGGCAGCTGGGCGCGGTTCCAGCCCGGCAGCGCCGGCTGCGCCAGCACATATTCGACGCTGGCGATCTTTTGCCCGCCGGCGCCCGCCTCCTTGTCGGCGGCGATCAGCGCCAGCATGGGCGGCAGCTGCCTGGCCCAGGCCAGCAGGGGCGCCGCCTCGCCGACCAGCATGCCCTTGCGGTGAAAAACCGTCAACACGGCGTTCGGGTCGGGATTGCACACCTTGGCCAGCGGCCGGCCCTCCAGGCGGCAATGGCCGTTGACCAGGCCAAAGGCGATGATCGCGCCGCGCTTGTCGAGCAGCATGGCGCCCCGTTCACGCCCCTGCTTGCGGTCATTCATCGACGCCAGCAGCTGGCGCCCGTCCGGCAGCGGCGTACGCGTGGCGTCGCGCTTTTCGCTGATCGCCTCGAGCGCCTGCTCCAGCAGCAGTTCATCGTCTTCCGTGTAGCTGCCGCGCGCATAGCCGAAGAAATCGAACAGGGCGGCGCGCACCTGCGCATCGTCGCTCAGGCGCGGCAAGGGGCCGCCGGCCAGCAGGGAAGACAGGCTTGTCCCGGCCGGCGCCGATGGCGCCGCAGTGGCGCGGGCGGGCTGGCAAAGGACGCAGGCCGCCGCCAGCAAGGCGCCGCCCAGGGTGCGGTAGTTCGAAAAGGTGATATGCATGATTCTGTCTGTCGGGAGATTTGGCCGCTACCGTGGCCACCGGCCACGCATGGCGCGCCGGCGATTCTAGCATGGCGCCAGCGCCCATGCCGTGCGGCTGGCGGACGGCGCGCACACCGGCGGGCTGGTATGATGGCCGCGATGATGATCCTCTCCCCCGCCCCGACGCTGCTTGTCCTCCTGCCCGGCATGGACGGCACGGCACGGCTGTTCCGGCATTTTGACGCCGCCTTGCGCGCGCAGACGGCCATCATTACCCAGGCCATCGCCTATCCCGCGGCACCGCTGGACTATGCGGCGCTGGAAGCGTTTGTGCGCGAGCGCTTGCCGCAGGACAGCCCTTTCGTCGTGCTGGCTGAATCGTTTTCGGGACCGCTGGGCGCCGCCCTGCGCGCCGATCCGCCGCCCGGCATGCGCGCCCTGATCCTGTGCTGTTCGTTTGTGCGCAATCCGCGCCCGCTGCTGGCGCCGCTGCGCCACCTGCTGGACCTGGTCCCCTTTGGCGCCCTGCCCGGCTTCGTCCTGCGCCAGGCGCTGCTGGCGCCGTATGCGACGCCGGCACTGCAGGCGGAACTGGCAGCGGCGCTGGCGCAAGTGCCGCCGAGCGTGCTGCGCCGACGCTTGCGCGCCGTGCTGGAAACGGACGCTTCGCCCAGCTTCGCGCGCGGCAGCCTGCCCGTGCTGTATCTGCGCGCCCGCCATGACCGTCTGGTGCCGCCGGCGAACGCCATGCAGGTACAGCGATTGGCGCCGGGCGCGCAACTGGCAGATATCGCCGCGCCGCACATGCTGCTGCAGGCGGCGCCGGCAGCGGCCGCCGACGCCGTTGCCGCCTTTATCGACGGCCTGTCAGACCCGCAGGCGCTCAACTAACCGCGCGCTGGCCAGCACGGCCAGCCAGCTCAAGCCGCCCGAGAGCACGCTGAAGTAGATGGCCCGCAGCGGATGCTGCGGCAGCAGATAGGCCAGCACCGCCGCGCACAGCAGACCGCACAGCACAGGCTTCCACCGGCCAGGCGGCAGCAGCGCCAGCAGCAGATTCGTGCCCGCATACACGTAAAACACCAGCAGCAAGGCCAGGCCGCCGGCCACGCCGCGCGAGCCAAGGCTGCCGAACAGCTGCGTGTACAGATAAAACCCCAGCCAGCTCAATGCGATAAACAGCAGGCAGCCCAGCGCATGCGCGCCCAGGCCGGCCATCAGGCGGATTTTCACGGTTGCTTGAGTACAGGAATGAAGCGGTGGCCGCAGGCATGGCACATGAAGGTACGCGCATATTTATCCTGCAAGGCGGCGGCCTCCTTGTCCCAATTGGCGACGAAGGACGTTTGCGACAAGGCGACGGAGACGACACCCCCTGCCACGAAGATCCAGAACAGGCCATTTGCGCCAGCCTGGTAAAAGATGACGGCGGCGATGACAAAAATGATCATGCCCAACACGATCAGCCCTACCTTCTGGTGGGTCTGCATCGTCGGCCCGGCGGTCTGGCGCGACAACAAGGTCTGGCTGCGCGTATGCGCATGACCGTGGATGAAATCACCATCGATCCTGCCCGAGATATGGGTAGAGGTGCCGGAAATGCCGGAGGCATGCACCATCGAGAGACGTTGAATATTGGAACTGTCACATGCCGGGCAATGCGCCATTGCTATTTCCATAAAATAAAATAATCGCGCACTGTAGCATAAAAAAAGCCGGCCCTTTCGCGCAGAAAGGGCCGGCTTGATGACGTTTGCAGCTAAGCGATTACTTCGCCGTATTGAGCAGCAATTCGTTCAGGCGCTTGACGAAACTGGCCGGGTCGGCCAGCGAACCGCCTTCGGCCAGCATGGCCTGGTCGAACAGGATGTTGGCCCAGTCGCCGAACTTGCCGCCTTCCGCGTCTTCATACTTCAAACGCGTCACCAGCGGATGGTTCGGGTTGATTTCCAAAATCGGCTTCGATTCCGGCGCGCTCTGGCCAGCAGCTTTGAGCATGCGCAGCAGGTTGCCCGACAATTCGTTTTCATCGGCCACCAGGCAGGCTGGCGAATCGGTCAGGCGGAACGTGACGCGCACGTCCTTGGCCTTGTCGGCCAGCACGGTCTTCATCTTGCCCACCAGGTCGGCGTACGAGGTTTCCGTTTCTTCGTGCTCTTTCTTTTCCGCTTCGTCTTCCAACGCGCCCAGGTCCAGGCCGCCCTTGGCGACGGAGACCAGTTCCTTGCCTTCGACATCCTGCAGGAAGGACAGCATCCATTCATCGACGCGGTCCGTCAGCAGCAGCACTTCGACGCCCTTCTTGCGGAAGATTTCCAGGTGCGGGCTGTTTTTCGCGGCGGCGTAGTTGTCGGCCGTGACGTAGTAGATCTTGTCCTGGCCTTCCTTCATGCGCGCCACGTAGTCGGCGAACGAGGTGACTTGCTCGTCGCTGTCGTTGGCCGTCGAGGCAAAGCGCAGCAGCTTGGCCAGGCGTTCCTTGTTGGCCGCGTCCTCGCCGATGCCCTCTTTCAGCACCTGGCCGAATTCCTTCCAGAAGACGGCGTACTTGTCTTTTTTATCCTGCTCGTCCGCATTCGCCAGTTCTTCCAGCATGCCCAGCACGCGCTTGGTCGAGCCTTCGCGGATAACCTTGACGTCGCGCGACTCCTGCAGGATTTCGCGCGACACGTTCAGCGGCAGGTCGGCCGAATCGATCACCCCGCGCACGAAGCGCAGGTACGTTGGCATCAGCTGCTCGGCATCGTCCATGATGAAGACGCGCTTGACGTACAGCTTGATGCCGCCGCGCTTGTTGCGGTCCCACATGTCGAACGGCGCCTTGGCCGGGATGTACAGCAGCTGCGTGTATTCGCTGCGGCCTTCCACGCGGTTGTGCGTGTGCGTCAGCGGCGACTGGAAGTCGTGCGACACGTGCTTGTAGAATTCGTCGTACTGTTCCGGCGTGATGTCGGCCTTGTTGCGGGCCCACAGGGCACTGGCCTGGTTGACGGTTTCGAATTCGTCCTTCAGGACGGTTTCTTTCTTCTCGTCGTCCCACTCTTCCTTCCGCATCACGATCGGCAGCGAGATATGGTCCGAGTACTTGCGGATGATGGACTTGATCTTCCAGCTCGACAGCAATTCGTCCTCGCCTTCGCGCAGGTGCAGGATGATGTCCGTGCCGCGCGACGGCTTGTCGATGGTTTCGATGCTGTAGTCGCCTTCGCCCGCCGACTCCCAGCGCACGCCTTCGGCAGCGTCCACGCCGGCGCGGCGCGTTTCGACGGTGATCTTGTCGGCGACGATGAAGCCGGAATAGAAGCCCACGCCGAACTGGCCGATCAGGGCCGCGTCCTGCTGCTGGTCGCCCGACAGCTTGCCGAAGAATTCCTTGGTGCCCGACTTGGCGATGGTGCCCAGGTGCGAGATCGCCTCGTCGCGGGTCATGCCGATGCCGTTGTCGGAAATGGTGATGGTGCGCGCATCCTTGTCGAAGCTGACCTTGATCTTCAATTCGTGATCGTTGCCGTACAGGGCGTCGTTATCGATCGCTTCGAAGCGCAATTTATCGGCCGCGTCGGACGCGTTCGAGATCAATTCGCGCAGGAAGATTTCCTTGTTCGAGTACAGGGAATGGATCATCAGGTGCAGCATTTGCTTCACTTCGGTCTGAAAACCCAGGGTTTGCTTTTCGGAGACAGCCATTTTTACCTCATAGTCTTGTGGATGGGACGGATTTTACGGAGTTGGGGATGGTACAGGCGATTTCAAGGCGTCCCTGCACAAATGTGCAGACGGGATGGCGTGCGCCTGTTCCGCAACAGTAATAGCAAAAACGATAACAAAGCAATCTGATCAATTGAGCGCCTTGCAGGCAGCACCGACATTAATATTGACTTTCCATCATTATAAATAAAGAAGGGGATAGTCATGAAATGCCTGTCGAAGATGTCCGCTGATACGCGCATACCGCTGTCCTGGGCTGCGCCGGGTTGCATGCAAACAGCGATTTCACGCCCTCGAGAAAATCCCACCCGCCAGCACAACGCATTCGCGCGGGTCCTGTGCTCCGGTGTGCTGGCCGGCATGCTGGCGCTGCCTGCGATGGTGCACGCGACCATAATCGAATTCAGCGTCAGCGGCATCGTCGCCAAAGGCGAGGACCACTTGCTCCTGTTCTCCACGGGGGAGTCGATAGTCGGCAAGCCGTATACGATGAAGTTCCTGCTCGACACGTCGACGCTCGCCGAGAGTCAGTCCGGGAACATCCATGGCGCCAGTAACTCAAGCAATGGCGCTCCCGCGTATTTTTCCGGCGAGATCACGATGGGCAGCCGCCGCTACAACTGGACCCCGGATCCCACCAGTCACGCCAGCACGTATTTGCGACCGCCAAGCAATATCTTGATGCTCAGTTCCGGTGGCTACAGCGACAGCTATGGACAGTACAATGTGTCGTCCATGCTCGACGTGTCCACCGGCGGCTTAACGCCTTACTTTGACACCGCGGAGTTTGAACAGCGCATCGAATTCAAGGATTTCTTCGACCCCTGGGGCTACAGTGCCGAATTCCAGCTGACATATACAACTCCGCGCTATCCGGACGACCATGGCCCTTACGTCGGCAAGACCAATTTCGTCGGCACCGGCACCTACGCCCTGTGGCGAGTCGTCGAGGTGCCGGAACCCGCGCAGGCCGGCATGCTGCTGGCCGGCGCGGCGCTGCTGGCGGCTGTGACAGGCCGCCAGCGCCGACGCGCCTGAACAACGGCGCGCGCGGCACGAAGCCAGGCGCCGCGTTGCTGGCTGGCGCATGCCGATGAGACAGCGGCGCCAGCCTATCCCAGCGCGCGGTCGAAAAATGCCCACACCCGCTCGTCCTGCACCGTGGCCAGGTTCAGGCGCATGCAGGTCGACGGCAGCTGGCGCGGCGAAAACAGGCTGCCGGGACCGAGCACCAGGCCTTCGGCCAGCGCTCTTTCGGCCAGCACATTCGTGTCGCAGCCCGCGTCGGCCCAGATGAACATCCCGGCCGGCGCGGGATCGAAGCGCAGGCCCGCCCGCTCGGCGCGGCGGTACGTGCCCTCGCGCACCTTGTCCAGGCGAGCGCGCAGGCGCTCCGCATGCTTGCGGTACAGGCCCTGCGAGAGGATTTTATACACCACGCGTTCGCCGATGTCGCTGGTGGTGAGCGTGGCCAGCATCTTGCGGTCGGCCAGCCGCTGCGCCCATTCAGGCGAGGTGGCGATGAAGCCCACGCGCAGGTTGGCCGACAGGCTCTTGGAAAAGCCGCCCAGGTAAATCACGCGGCGCAGCTGGTCCAGCGCGGCCAGGCGCGTGGCCGCCTGCACGCTGCCGCCCGGATGCATGTCGCAATAGATGTCGTCCTCGACCACCAGGAAGTCGTGCTGCTCGGCCAGGCGCAGCACCTGGAAGGCCTTGGCCGCCGACAGCGAGCCGGAGCCGGGATTGTGCAGCACCGAATTGATCACGTACAGCTTGGGCCGGTGCAGCGCCGCCATTTCGGCCAGCACGGCGATGTCGGGACCGTCGCCCAGGCGCGGCACGCCGACCACCTTCATGCCCATGGCGGCGAAGGCGCCGAACATCAGCCAGTAGGCGGGGTCGTCGACCAGGATGGTGTCGCCGGGACGCGTGAATTCGCGCGCCACCAGGTCCAGCGCCTGCATCACGCCCACCGTGGTGACGATCTGCTCGGGCGGGCAGGCGATTTCGAGACTCGCCAGTTTCAGCTGCAACTGTTGCCTCAACGGCAAGAAACCCTGCGGCGCGCCGTAGCTGAGCATGTGCGCGCTCGGCTGACGGCTGACATCGCGCAAGGCGCGCGCCACGAGTTCACCGTCCAGCCATTCCGGCGGCAGCATGCCGGAGCCTGGCGCGGGGATCGCTGGCGTCTGGCGGAACATATTGCGGATCAGCCATACCACATCGAACTTTTGCGCGCCCGCGTCTTCCTGCGCGCCACGCGACTGCGGCACAAGGGCATTGAGCGGCGAGCGCTCGCGCACGAAAAATCCGGCGCCGCGCCGCGATTCCAGATAGTCGCGCGCCACCAGCTTGTCGTAGCTGGCCACCACCGTGGCGCACGACACGTTCAGGCTGGCCGCGCACTGGCGGATCGAGGGCATGCGCGCGCCGCCGCGCAGCAGCTTGTCGTCGATGCGCGCCGCTACCGAGCGGACGATCTGGTCGATCAGGGTTTCGCCCGAGGCGCGCGACAGCAAGGGCAGCGCTGGTGTGGCCGGTGTATTACTCATATGACCATTACAGTATGTGAAATTATGCGTTGAAGTGTATTTGTACTGTACTGCTATTCCCGCCTAGGATAGCAGTATGGAGCATACAAATCCATGCCTTTCCCTTACCGCACGCACCAGGAAACCCATGTCTTCACACACAAGCACCGCCGCCCCTACCGCCCACCCGCCCCGCCTTCGCGACGACCGCAAGGGCTTGCTGCTGGGCCTGATCGCCGTCGCCCTGTTCAGCCTGACCCTGCCCTTCACGCGCCTGGCCGTAGCCGAACTCGATCCCACCTTTGTCGCCCTGGGCCGCGCACTGGTGGCCGCCGGCCTGGCCGGCCTGTGGCTATGGCATGCGCGGGCGCCGTTGCCGCGCCGTGAACAATGGCTGCCGCTGGCCCTGGTGTCGCTGGGCTGCGTGCTGGGCTTTCCCTGGCTGACGTCGATCGCCATGCGCAGCCTGCCCGCCTCGCACGGCGCCGTCCTGGTCGGCATCCTGCCGCTGGCGACGGCCGCGTTTGCCGTGCTGCGCGGCAAGGAACGTCCGTCTGCGGGCTTCTGGCTGATGGCCCTGCTCGGCACGGCGCTGGTGGTGGTGTTCGCGCTACGCCAGGGCGGCGGCAGCTTTCACCTGGCCGACGTGCTGATGTTCGCCGCCGTGCTGCTCGGCGCACTCGGCTATGCGGAAGGGGGGCGCCTGGCGCAAGCCATGCCGGGCCAGCACGTCATTTCCTGGGCCCTGCTGCTGGCCGTGCCCTTTGTCCTGCCCGTGGTGCTGTGGAGCGCCTGGCCGCAGCGCGCGCTGATGGCGCAGGCCAGCGCCGCCGCCTGGCTGGGCTTTGCCTATATTTCCGTGATTTCCATGTTCATCGGCTTCTTTTTCTGGTACCGGGGCATGGCGCTGGGCGGCGTGGCCCGCGTCGGACAGACGCAGCTGCTGCAGCCCTTCCTCACCCTGCTGGGCGCCGCCGTGCTGCTGGGCGAGCCACTGACGGGTTCCAGCCTGCTGTTTGCCGGCGCCGTGATCGCCGTGGTGGCGGCCGGGCGCAAGCTGAAATAAAGCGCCATGAATACGGCGCTGCTGAGGCCCGTTTGCAACGCCGCGCCGCGTGCGGATGGGCAGAGTGGCGTACAAGCCGTACAATACAGCAGCACTTTGGCGGCGCCTACCCGGCGCCGCTTGCTCAAGCACCGCCACAAGCGGGCCAACAAATCCAGCCGGCGCAGCTCGGCATCTTCCGTGAGACTCGTATGAAAATTGAAAATCCGAATCCGATCCAATGGCGCTTTGCCGAACGCGCGGAACAGCTGCAAAGCTCGTTCATCCGCGAAATCCTGAAGATCACGCAGCGCCCTGAGATCATTTCGTTTGCCGGCGGCCTGCCCTCGCCCGCCACCTTCCCCGTCGAGGAAATGAAGACGGCCTTCGACAAGGTCCTGTCCAGCAATGGCAAAGTGGCCCTGCAGTACGGCCCCACCGACGGCTACCTGCCGCTGCGCCAGTGGATCGCCGACTCACTCTCCGGCAATGGCAGCACCATCCTGCCGGAACAGGTGCTGATGACGTCCGGCTCGCAGCAGGCGCTGGACTTGCTGGGCAAGGTCCTCATCGACGAAGGCAGCAAGGTATTGGTGGAAACCCCCAGCTACCTGGGCGCGCTGCAGGCGTTCTCCGTCTACCGCCCCCAATTCGTGTCCGTCGATACCGATGACGAAGGCCTGGTGCCGTCGTCGATCAACCCCGTCGCCGACGGCGCGCGCCTGCTGTACGCGCTGCCGAACTTCCAGAACCCGACGGGACGCAGCCTGTCCGTGGCGCGCCGCGTGGAACTGGTGGAAACCTGCGCCCGCCACGGCCTGCCGCTGATCGAGGATGATCCGTACGGCGCCCTCAGCTACAGCGGCGAACCGTACCCGAAGATGATCAACATGAATCCGGACGGCGTCATCTACATGGGTTCGTTCTCCAAGGTGCTCACGCCCGGCATCCGCCTCGGCTACGTGGTGGCGCCGATGCCGCTGGTGCGCCGCCTGGAGCTGGCCAAGCAGGCAGCCGACCTGCACACCTCGCAGCTGACGCAGATGGTCGTGCATGAAGTGATCAAGGATGGCTTCCTGGAGCGGCATATCCCCAGCATCCGCAGCCTGTACGGCAACCAGTGCCAGGCCATGCTGTCGGCCCTGGAAGAGCACTTTCCGGCCGGCGTCACCTGGACCAGGCCGGAAGGCGGCATGTTCATCTGGGTCACCCTGCCGAAGCACATCGACGCCATGCAACTGCTCGATGAAGCCATCGCCAACAAGGTGGCCTTCGTGCCGGGCGCGCCGTTCTACGCCAACACGCCGGACACGCACACCCTGCGCCTGTCCTTCGTGACGGTGCCGCCGGAACGCATCCGCGAGGGCATCGCCATTCTGGGCAAGCTGATCGCCGCCAAAGTATAAATCCGCGCTTCACGCCCCGCCTTGCGCGGGGCGTTTCCGCCACACCGCCCCAGCACCCCACTGCCGGGCACGCGTCTTCGTCTTCCAAAAACAGCGTTTACGGCGGCAACTTCGTGTATTTATTTTTAAAAGTATCATAAAAATAATATTTTACCCGCTCGTCGACCATCATTTTTTACCCAATAAATTAACAAGGCGGTATGATTCGCCCACAGCGTCAGTTTTGACTCCGGTCAGCCTTTGACTACACGTGTCGCGCCCAGGGTCCGCAGTTGGCGGCCAGGACAACACTCCCGGCACGCCCCTGCCCGCCCATCAGGCGTGGCGGCAGCGGCTTGGCGGGCTTCGGCGCCGCCGAAAGTGCAGCAAACGCTGGCCTCGCGCAGCACATCCGAGAAGGCCGGTAGCAATGAGTCCAGGCAGTGTGGGATATTCCCAGCGGCATGAAGCCGCCATTTTGATTGTCGATGATGCGCCGGCCAATCTTGAGCTGCTGCGCAAGCTGATGAGCGAACAGGGGTATCAAACCTATGTCGCCACGTCCGGCGAACGGGCGCTGGCGATCGCCCAGCGCGCCCATCCCGACCTGATCCTGCTCGACGTGCTGATGCCCGACATGGACGGCATCGAAACCTGCCGCCGCCTCAAGCAGCATCCGCTGACGCAGCGCATCCCCGTCATCTTCATGAGCGCCAAGACGGAAACGGAAGACGTGGTGGCCGGCTTCGACTGCGGCGCCGTCGATTACATCAGCAAGCCGCTGCGCATGGCCGAAGTGTGCGCGCGCGTGCGCGCCCAGCTGCAAATCCGCAGCAACAATGAAACCCAGCAGGAACAGGCCGAACGCCTGCGCACCATCGTCAACAACATGGCCGAAGGCCTGCTGATCATCGAGGCCGACGGCCGCATCCAGTACACCAATCCCGCCTGCGACCAGTACCTGGGCTACCGCGAAAACGAGCTGGCCGGGCGCTCCATCGGCGAGCTGCTCAGCCCCCTGGTGACACAGGAATACCTCGATTACTTCGCCATGTACGCGGCCAATCCGGAGACGGCGCACAACCACGGCACGCGCGAAGTGGCGATCCGCCACCGCAACGGCGCGACGCTGAGCATGGATCTGACCCTGACGCCCATGTATCTGCGCCAGCCCCTGTATATCGGCCTGCTGCACGACATCACGCACCACAAGCAGTCGGAAGACGCATTGCAGCGCGCCGCCTACCTCGATCCGCTGACGAAAATCGCCAACCGCCGGCATTTCGACAGTTTCCTGGAAAAAGAGTGGCAACGCGCCGTGCGCGGCGGCGGCGCCCTGTCGCTGGTAGTACTCGACGTCGACCATTTCAAACTGTACAACGACAGCCTGGGACACCCCGCCGGCGACAGCTGCCTGCAGCGGGTGGCGCAAGCCATCGATGCGCACGCCAGCCGCTCCGGCGACCTGGCGGCCCGCTACGGCGGCGAGGAATTCGTCCTGCTGTTTGCCGACACGGATGCCGACAGCGCCCTGCACCTGGCCGAGGCCATTCGCGCCAGCATCGAAGCGCTGCAACTGCCGCATCCGCGGTCAAGCACCTCGCCGTGGATTACCGTCAGCATCGGCGTGGCAACCATCCACCCGCACCAGCTGGACGACCGCGAAGCGCTGTTCGTCGCCGCCGACCGCGCCCTGTACGTGGCCAAGGAAGGGGGCCGCAACCAGGTGCGCGCCACGCAGTCGGGCAGCGCGGCCTGGGAAACGGTCAAGGCGATCATTTTACGTTGACGTTTGAAGTTGGAAGTTCAACGGAACATGCAACGGACCGGGAGTAGGCCCAAGTCACAAAAAAAAGGCACTCCGGGCCAAGCGGGCCTGAAAAATGTCGAGGGCAAGGCGCAGCGACGCAGACAGTACGCATGTACGGCAAGGAAGCTGCAACGCCGCCATCGGCATTTTCTCAGGCCCGCGTCTCCGGCCCGCCGTTCTTAAAGTGAATCAGAACTTTCTCGACACGCTCAACTTCGCATTGCGCCCCACGCCGGTGACCGCCTCGCTCAGGTAAGGCATGTAATTGCGGTTGAAGACATTATCGACCGTCAGGCGCACTTCCGTGCCGCGCCAGACGCCTTGCCTGCCATTCCACGATGCGAACAGCGTGTGCAGCGCATAGCCCTTCGACGGCGGCAAGCGGTACACGCTCCCCACCGGCAGCACGCGCTCCTGCTTCGCCACGAAACGGCCCTGCCAGCCCACGCTGGCGCCCAGGTCGGGGAAGCGCCAGCCCAGTCCCGCCATCAGCTTGTCCGGCGCAATGGTCGACACGGGTTCATCCGCGCCCCACGGGTCGCGCTGCGATCCCGTGCGGGTGCCGCGCTGCTTCGACAGCGAGGCGCTGGCAAACAGGCGCGGCGAGTTGTAATAGGACTCCACTTCCACGCCCTGCGTATGGAAACCGGCCAGGTTGCGGTAGTCGGACAGGGCCGGCGGCACCTTGCCTGATCCCGGCTCGTAGCCTTCGACCAGCACGCCCAGGCGCGGGCCGATATTGTCGCTGACGCGGTTGCGGTAGACCGTCAGGCGCAGCTGCGCGTCGTCGCGCTCCATGAACACGTTCTGGCGGTGCAGCATGGCGCCGGCGCGCACGGCCGTCACGCGCTCGACGGCCAGGGTGCGGCTGGTGGCCGGCGTCGATGAACCGACGCGCGGCGACATATAGTATTCATTCGAATACATCTCGTCGATGGTCGGCGCGCGCCACGTACGGCTCAAGTCGCCGAACAGCGCCATGCTGTCCGACGCCTTCCAGAACAGCCCCAGCCGGGGCGACCAGTCCGCGTGCACCTTTTCGCTGAAATCGTGGCCTGCGGCCGGCAGCGGGCTGTTGTAGCGCGACGCCTTGTTCGGCACGCCCTCGGAGACGACGCGGTCGTGGCGCAGCGCCGCCGTCAGCGTCACGCTGCCATAGGTGATGGCATCCTGCAGATACAACCCCGTGGTTTCCTGGCGCCCGGCCGGCATGTAGTAGGGCTGGAAGTAGCCGTAGTTGTAGCTGGGGTCCTTCAGCGCCGTCGACGACGGGTAGTACATCAGGGTGTCGCGCACGTTCTTGTGCCATTGCAGGCCCGTTTGCAGCACGTGCGACACGGCGCCCGTGACAAACACGCTCTCGTTGCGCACCTCGGCAATGCGGTCGACGTACGAGGCCCAGCTCTCGTTGCCCAGGGAGCCCAGGTAGGAACCCGGCGAAGCCGATGGCAGACGCTTGTCATGCTGGTCCGTGTGCGAGTAGCCGGCGCTGGCCGTCAGCTTGATCCATGGATTATCCTGCGGCGCGTACTGCCACTTCACGGAATAGGTGTCGTCGTCCTGGTCGCGGTACACGGCCTTGCGCTGCCACGCCTCCTCCAGTCCATATTTTTTGATTTCCGCCTCGGTCGGCGTGGGCACGTCCTCGCCCATGGCGGCGAACGGCCCCCAGCCCGAACTACCGCTCTTCATCGCCGTCAGGGTCAGCAGCTGCTCCGGCGTCAGCCGGATATTCAGCTTGGCCAGGCTCGATGGCGCGTCGATGGCGGAAAAGCGGAATGGCTTGCCATCGGGTTTGCGCAAGTCGTCCGACTTGCGCTGCGTGGTGAAAGCCATGGCGTCGAAGCGACCGTCTTGCGTGCGGCCGTAGACGGCCACGGTGGCGTCGTTTTCGCCATTGTTCGAGTGGCGCGAATACTTGAGCATGGCGCCCGCGCTCTCGCCGCCTTCCAGCAAGTCCTGCGCATCCTTGGTCTCGACCGTGATGACGCCGCCGAAGCCGCCATTGCCGTACAAGCTCGTATGCGCGCCCTTGTTCACTTCGATCTGCTTGATCAGCTCCGGCTCGATGAAGATGGAACCCTGGCGGTACTTCTCGAAGCCCTTGGGCACGCCGTCGAGGATGACTTTCACGTCCTGCACTTTATTGAAGCCCCAGATATTGAGGCTCTGGCCGCTGGGACGGGCCGTGCCGGCCAGGTCCACGCCGGGCAAGGTGTCGAGCAAGGAGGCGACATTGTCGGCCTGCTGGCGTTCGATGTCGGCGCTGTTGATATACGAGCGGCCGGCCGTGCCGGCGCTGATGGCGTCGCCAAAGACGCTGATGGCCGGCATCTGTACCGCATCGGCCTTGTCCGCCTTCGCTGCCGCCCACGCATGGCCCTGCGCGCCCCCCAATGCCAGCGCCAGCGCGGCGGCCAGCGGGGTCAATCCTTGTTTGCTGCTGCTCTTCATCGCTATCCTTGCCTGGGTTTGCTTGCAACTTGATGCTGCTGGAATGAAAAAACGCAGGGCAGAGGACAGGCGGCGCACGATCAAGCGGCGGCGTTGACGGAAGCGTTGCGGCGGAGCTCTGCCCGCACGAACGTGCCGCCGGCGCATGGCCGGCGGCACGCTGCAGTCACCGGGATAAGTTGCCTTAGTGAAATGCGGAACACATCATATATTAGATGCGAATGATTCGCAATAGCATTTAAGGAGTAGCTATTCCGGATAGCCGGTGATGTCGGCGATCTCGCGGTACAAGGGCTGCAGCCGCGCATACATCTTGCGGTAGACGCGCCGGTACAGCTGTTCATAGATTTTGCGGTGCTCGGGATGGGGCTGGAACACCTTGCCCTTGCGCGTCATGGCTTGCACGGCGGCGGGAAAGTCCGCATGCCAGCCCAGGCCCACGGCGGCGGCGATGGCCGCGCCCAGGCCCGAGCTTTCATACACGTGGGCGCGCGCGGCCGGCAAGCCGAAGATATCGGCCGTCAGCTGCATGGCGGCGTCGCTTTGCGAGCCGCCGCCCGCGATGCGCAGCTCCGTAATCGCCACGCCGCTGCGCTGCTCGATGCGCTCCTTGCCTTCGCGCAGCGCATACGCCAGGCCTTCGAGGATGGCGCGGTAGATGTGCGCGCGCGTATGCACGTCGCCAAAGCCGATCATGGCGCCCTTCGCTTCCGGCCCCGGCACCTTGATGCCGGGACTCCAGTACGGCTGCAGCATCAGGCCCATGGAGCCGGGCGGCACGGCGTCGACCAGGCGGTCGAACAGCGCTTCGGCCGAGAGGCCCGTGCCATCCTCGGCGGCCGCCGCCCGTTCGCGGTCGCCGAACTGCTCCTTGAACCAGTTGACCATCCAGTAGCCGCGGAAAATCTGCACTTCCGTGCTGTAGGCGCCCGGCATGGCGGCCGGGTACGGCGGGATAAAACGCGTCACTTCCACGTATTTGCGGCTGGTCGTGTTGATGGTGGCCGTGGTGCCGTAGCTCAGGCACGCCACGTGCGGCTCGACGCAGCCGGCGCCCAGCACCTCGCACGCCTTGTCGGCGGCCGCCGCCAGCAGCGGCGTGCCCTCCGGGATGCCCGTCGCCGCGGCGGCCGATGCCGTGATGGCGCCCATGCGCGCGCCCGGCGCCACCAGCTCGGGCAGCATGGAACGTCGTATCGCCAGCGCCTGCCATTTCCAGTCGAAGCGCCCGGCCCAGGCGTGGCGCTTGTAGTCGAACGGGATGTAGGCCACTTGCGAGCCCGTTGAATCGATGTATTTTCCGCAGAGGCGGTGATTCAAAAAGCCCGACAGCAGCAGGAATTTGTGCGTGCGGCGCCAGATGTCGGGCTGTTGCGCCGCAATCCAGTTGATCTCGGCCTCGCGGCGGAAGTACGTGATCGTGCCATCGAGGCGCGTGGCGCGGAACAGGGCGCGCCACCACGGCGCCAGGCGGGGAATATCGCGCGTGCTGCGCTGGTCCAGCCAGGTGATGGCGGGGCGCAGCGGCGCGCCGTGTGCATCCACGTTGACCACCGTGCCGCGCTGCGTGGTGACGGCCACGCCGGCCACCGCGGATTTGGCAATGTCCGTGCCGCGCCACAGCTGCTGGCACGCTGCGCACACGGCTAGCCAGTAGCCGTCGGCGTCGTGCTCGGCCCAGCCGGGGTGGTCGGAATAATACGCTTCCAGGAAAACCTGCGCCTTGGCCGCCAGCGTCCCCTCGCGGTCGAACAGCAGCGCGCGCACGCTTTGCGTGCCATTGTCGATGGCGAGGATATACGGGCCATTGCCCGCCGCGGAGGCCATGGCTTACGCCACGCTGGCCAGCGCGGCGCGCAGCGCATGCAGCAGCGCTTGCGGCGTCAGCTCCGGCCGGGCGCTGAAGACGGGCGCTTCCCAGTCCTGATCCCGCACGGCCACCACGCGCAGGCGCCCCTCTACGCTCCATGCCGGATACCAGCCCAGGTCGACGATAGCGCCGTTTGCGCACGTGATTTGCAGCAGGTCTTCGCCCAGCTCGTCGACGAGGGTAGCCAACGGCTGGCGCAGGTCCAGCGGCGACAGGCTGTCGTAGGTGATGCGCGCGTCGCCCAGCGCCAGAGGCTGGCCAAACAGGGTGGTGTCGATGATGCTCTCCTCTTGTTTATTCTTATGGTTTTCAATCGCCCTGCGGCACGCTGTAATGGCGGCGCCACAGGGCCAGGTAGCGCTGCTGTTCTTCCTCCCAGCGCGCATCACTCCACCCCAGCTCATGCTGGCAGATGGCGCGCAAGCGCGGCATGATAGCAAGCGCGCCGCCGGCCAGCTGCAAACCGAGGCGCGTGCGCCGCAGCAGCAGGTCGTCCAGGTGCTGTACGTCCTCGCTGCGCGCGCCCCAGCGCAGCTGCGCCCACAGGGTCTGCGTGCCGGGCACCGGCGCCAGTTCGCCGTCCAGCGCCGCATCGCACAGCGCCTGCGCGGCCGCGCCGTGGCGGCCCAGCAGGCGCGCGCGCTGTTCGCCATCGAGCCGCAAGGCCTTGCCCGACAGGGCCGGCACTGCGTCAAAAACAGGCAGCGGGCGCAGGTCCGCCTGCCAGCCCGGCAGCAGCGGCGCCGCGCGGCGCAACGCATCGAGGGCGATCACGCGAAACGTCGTCAGCTTGCCGCCCGCCACCGTCAGCAAGCCGTTTTCCAGCCACAGCGCATGTTCGCGCGCTTCCTTCGACGGGTCAAGCTGGCCGCTGTCGATGACGGGACGCACGCCGGCAAACGTGGCCAGCACGTCGTCTTCGCCCAGCGCCAGCTGCGGGAACTGCCAGCGCAGCGCGGCCAGCAGGTAATCGAGCTCGCCGCGCGTGATGGCCGCCTCGCTTTCCAGGCCGCCGGCGTGGTCGACATCGGTGGTGCCGACCAGGGTTACGCCCTCCCACGGATAGGCGAAGACGGGGCGGCCATCGTGCGGGTGCATCAGGCTGACGGCCTGCGCCAGCGGCAAACGCCAGGCGGGCAGCAGCAGATGGCTGCCGCGCAGGGGCCGCAGTTTCGGCTGCTCGCCCACCTGGCCGCGCAAGGCGTCGGCCCAGGCGCCCGTGGCGCTGATCACCAGGCGCGCGCGCACGGCCGGCGTGCCGCCGCCGACGGCATCCTTCAGCGTGGCGCCGACGACCTGTTCATTTTCACGCAGCAGCGATGCCACGCCCAGGTAATTGACGGCCACGCCGCCATGGCGCCGCGCCTCCTGCAGCACCCGCAGCACCAGGCGCGCATCATCGGTCTTGGCGTCCTGGTACAGCATGCCGCCGCGCAGGCCGTCGCGCCGGACGTGCGGCGCCAGCATGGCAAAATCGTCTGCGGCGACATAGCGGCGCGCGCGCTTGCCCGCCATCACGTCGTAGATGGCCAGGCCCAGCATGAACTGGCGCCGCCCCGGCCGGCGGCCTACGTAGTCGCCAAAGGCAAAGCCCTGCGGCTCGACCAGCCCCGCCGCATCCGTCAGCAAGGCTTGCCGCTCATGCACCGACTCGCGCGTCAGCGCGAACTGTCCCTGCTTGAGGTAGCGCAAGCCGCCGTGCACCAGCTTCGACGAACGGCTCGACGTGCCCCAGGCGAAATCGCGCTGCTCCACCAGCAGCGCCGTCAAGCCGCGCCGCGATGCTTCGAGCAGGATGCCGGCGCCCGTGATGCCGCCGCCGACGATCAGCACATCCCACTCGCGCGCCAGGAGGCCAGGCAGCTCTGCCCTGTTCATGACGGACCGCCGGCGTCGGGCAGCAGTTTACCGGGATTCATCATGCCCTGCGGGTCCATCTGGCGCAGCAGCGCGCGCATGGCGGCGATGCCCAGTTCCCCCTTTTCGGCCATCAGCCACGGCGCGTGGTCCGTGCCGACGCCGTGCTGGTGGCTGATGGTGCCGCCGTTGGCGACGATGGCGGCGCCGGCCGCGTCTTTCAAGGTACGCCAGCGCGCCATGTTTTCCTCGAACGTGGGCGCCAGCCGGTACACATACGTGGTGTAGACGCTGGCGCCCTGCGGGTACAGGTGCGACAAATGCGTGTAGGCGTGCACCTGCTCGCCGTGCGCGGCCAGCGCGGTGCGGCCCGCCTGCTCCAGCGCCGCCATCATGGGCGCCACGCGGGGCCAGTCGACGGCCGTCTCCACCGTGTCGATGACATAGCCGTGTTCCCAGGCGCCGTTGCGCAGGTAGACATTGCGAAAGCGTCCCTGCTTCCATTTTTCGCCCATGTGCCGTCCCACGTGCACGCCCTTGTGCCGCCGCGCCAGCGCCAGGGCGCCGCGCAGGGCCGCGCGCGCCGGCTTTTCCTCTCCGCTGACGCCCACCATCAGCATGCACTTGCCTTCCCCGCAGCCGCGCAGGGACAGATAGCGTTCCAATAATCCCACCAGTTTCTTGTGCCCGGCCAGGGTCAGCATGGTTTGCGTTTCCGGTCCGTTCGACAGGCGCAGCAGCGACAGCGGCAGTTTTGCCTGCGCCAGCGCGCGCACGGCGGCCTGCGCCTCTTCCCAGGCGGCGAAGAACACGGCGTGGAACGCTTCGTACGGCGGCAGCGGAGAAATGCGCACGGTGGCCTGCGTCACGATGCCGATGCGGCCCTCCGAGCCGAGCACCATTTCGCGCAGGTCGATGCCGGCCGCCGACGCGGGGAAAGTTGGAATCGTCAGGGTGCCGGCCGGCGTTTCCACCACGCCGCCGGCGAACAGCTGCTCGATGCGGCCATAGCGCAGCGATTGCTGGCCCGACGAGCGCGTGGCGATCCAGCCGCCCAAAGTGGAATACTCGAACGACTGCGGATAGTGGCCCAGGGTATAGCCCTGCGCGCGCAGCTGGGCTTCCAGGTCAGGGCCGTACACGCCCGCGCCGAACGTGGCCAGCAGCGCCTCGCCGTCCAGGTGGCCCAGCGCGCACAGGTGCGTGAGGTTGATCGACAGCACGGGGCGCGGGCCCGGCGCCACCGTCAGGTGTCCGGCCACGCTGGTGCCGCCGCCATGCGCGATGACGGCCACGCAGGCCTGGCGCGCGTAATCGAGCAGCTGGCGCACCTGCAGGCCGCTGTCGGGAAAAGCCACGCCATCGGGCACCGCGCCGATGCGGCCGTGGCGCAATTTGAACCAGTCGGGCAGGCTTTGACCGAGCGCATGGCGCACGCGCGCAGCCGGCGTAGTATCGATGAGCGGATGCGGCGCCAGGCGCGAGGCAGGAACTTGCGCGCAGGCATCCTCGAAGCTGGCGTCAGCAATGGCGGTGCCCGGCCCCAGCCGTTCGCCCAGGAAGGCCAGCGCCTCCGCGCCCAGCGCATACACGATGCTTTCGTCACCCCAGCCATTCCAGCGTTGCATCGACATCCCCTGTGTTGGGCCAGTTGCGCGCCACGGCGGCTTGCTATACTGTTCTTGCCTGTTCAACAGCATATGCCGCCAGAAACGACGGGTATTGGTTTTTCATGACAATCGCATTGTTCCATCATGACAAGCACTGACAGCCACCACGCGGACGGCCGGGTCGCCGGCGCCTATCTGCAGCCGCTGCTGGAAGCGGCCGGCGCGCACGGCATCGCTGCCGCCGCCCTGGCGCGGGCGGCCGGCGTGCCGCCGCACAGCCTGGAAGCGACAGCGCCCGGCCTGGCCGCGCGCGACTACGTGCGCCTGCTCGATGCGGGCGCCAGCCTGGCGGGCGACGCGCATTTCGGCCTGCACGTGGGCCAGCGCGTGCGCATGGGCACGTACAGCGCGTATGGCTTGATTTTGCTCAGTTGCCAGAACGTGGGCCAGGCGCTGGAACAGACGGCCCGCTACGAGCGGCTGGCGCACGACCTGGGACGCTCGACCCTGCAGCGTGACGGCGCCGTCGCGCATTACCGCTGGGCCAGCAACTACCCGGGCGCCAGCCGGCACCTGGTCGACAGCGTCTTTGCCGGCGTCAAGGTGTGCGGCGAATGGCTGGCCGGCATGCCGCTGCCGCCGGCCCGGCTGGCATTTGCCCATGACGGCGGCGGCGAGCTGCTGCGCCACGCGGCGCACCGCGACGAATACGTGCGCGTGCTGGGCAGCCTGCCCGTCTTCAACGCCCCCGCCAACACGGCCACCTTCGATGCGCAATTGCTGGACTGGCCCGTGCCGAATGCCGACGTCAGCCTGTATCCCGTGCTGTGCCAGCACGCGGAACAATTGCTGGCGCAGCGCCAGGCCGAGGCGGGCGGCGGCATCGGCGCGCAGGTGCAGGCGGCCATCGTGGCCGGCCTGCGCCAGGGTCCGGCCAGGCTGGCGGACGTGGCCGCCGCGCTGGCCGTCACGCCGCGCACCCTGCAGCGCAAGCTGGCCGACGCGGGCACCAGTTTCCAGGCCCTGCTGGACCAGGCCAGGTACGGCCTGGCGCGCGACTATCTGCGCCAGCCGGGCCTGTCGCTGGTCGACATCGCCTTCCTGCTCGGCTACCAGGAGCAAAGCGCGTTCAACCATGCGTTCCGCACCTGGTCCGGCACCAATCCCGGCGCCTGGCGCCTGCAGGAACTGCAGGCCGGACAGGCCGCCTGACTGGCGTGCGCGCGCCATGCCCTGCCCGTTTTCTGGCTATACTGGCATGTCAGGCTCCCACCATCACTCCAACCCGCAATGCAAAGGATTAATATGCAACTCAAAGACAAAGTCGCACTGATTACCGGCGCCGCCAGTGGTATCGGCAAGGAAATGGCCATCGAATACGCCAAACAGGGCGCCAAGGTCGTCATCGCCGACCTGGCCCTGGAAGCGGCCAGCAAGACGGCCGAGGAAATCAAGCAGTCTGGCGGCCAGGCGTTTGCCGTCGCCATGGACGTCTCCAGCGAAGAGCAGGTCGACAAGGGCGTGGCGGACGCCGCGGCCCACTTCGGCGGCATCGACATTCTGATCAGCAATGCGGGCATCCAGATCATCAGCCCCGTCGTCGACTACCCGTTCGAGCAGTGGAAGAAGATGCTGGCCATTCACATGGACGGCGCCTTCCTCACCACGCGCGCCTGCATGCGCGAAATGCTCAAGGCCGGCCGCGGCGGCGCCATCATCTACATGGGCTCCGTGCACTCGCACGAAGGCTCGCCGTTCAAGAGCGCTTACGTTGCCGCCAAGCATGGTTTGCTGGGCCTGGCCAAGGTGGTGGCCAAGGAAGGCGCTAAGGATGGCATCCGCGCCAACGTCATCTGCCCCGGCTTCGTGCGCACGCCGCTGGTCGACAAGCAAATCCCCGAACAGGCGGCCCAGCTGAACATCAGCGAAGAAGACGTGATCAAGAAAGTCATGCTGAAAGACACCATCGACGGCGAATTCACCACCACGCAGGACGTGGCGCAAACGGCCGTGTTCCTGGCCGCGTTCCCGTCGACGGCACTGAGCGGACAATCCATCGTCGTCAGCCACGGCTGGCACATGCAATAATAGTGACGCCCGCCCACATCGGCTGCGCGGCGCCCTGTGCGGCCTGCGATGCTCGCTGTGCTCCAGCACAGCTGCGCGTCTCGGCCACACATCGCTGCCGCTCGCGATGATGTGGACGGGCGTTGCAGCGTTAGCGTATCAACCCTCCGCGCCTTTCCCGAAAGTTCCCAATTGCAAGACAACACTTACCGCCACCCGCGCGCGGGCTGGCCGGGGCGCCTGTTTGCCGCGCTCGCCAACTGCACGCGCTTTGCCCATCTGCGCCAGGCTGTCATGTCGCGCCTGCCCTTCCTGACACTGCACAGCGACGTGCGCGATGTCGTCTACGTGAGCTGGCTGGTCGACGCCGCTGCCGCGCAGAAATTATTGCCGCCAGGCGTGGCCCTGTGGCAGCGCGACGGCAAGACGCCGTTCACCGTGCTGACCTACCGCCACGGCCATTTCGGCCCCGCCCTGCTGGGGCCCTTGCGCCGGCGAATGCCGTCTCCGCTGCAAAGCAACTGGCGGCTGTACCTGGACCACACGCCAGCGGGCGCGCCGGACGTGCCCTGCGTGTACTTCCTGAAAAATATCATGGACAGCCTGCCCCATGCGCTGGGCACGCGGCTGTTCAGCGACATCCTGCCGACGCACCTGGCGAACGCCATGACGCTGGATGTTTCTGCCAAGCAAGCCCATTGCGCCATTGCCGGCGGCGCCGGCAGCGCTCCACCGCTGGACGTGCAGGCCGCCATCGGCGGCGGCAAGGCCCTCGATGGCCACTGGCAACAGCTGTTCGGCAGCTGGCGCGACGCCGTCGCCTTCCTCGCTTGTCAGGATGCGGCCATCGCGTCCGTGCCGCGCAATGGCAAGCTGGTCTTCGGCGAAATCGACTTGCCCGTTGATCTGGATCAAGTACAAGCGCTGACGGCCTTGCGCGCCGACTGCGGCTTGCTGGCGCAGTTGCCGCCCCTGTCCGCCCCGTTCGCCTTTCTCGTGCCCAAGGTTCCCTTCAAGGCGCTGTCAGAGCGCCTGCTGTAACACGGCGCTCCGGCGCGGGCGCGGGCGGGCCGCCGCGCCGCCGCTCTAGCTTGAACAGGGCCATGGCTTGCTCCAGCTGCAAGGCCTGGTCTTGCAGCGATGCGGAAGCGGCCGCCGACTCTTCCACCAGGGCCGCGTTCTGCTGCGTCACTTCATCCATCTGCGTGACGGCCATGTTGACCTGGCCGATGCCGTGGCTTTGCTCGCGCGAGGCCCAGGCGATTTCTTCCATGATGCCATGCACGCCCTGCACCGCGCCCAGCATTTCGGCGCTGCTGGCGCCCGCCTGCTGCGCCAGCCGCGCGCCCGCCTGCACCTGTTCCAGCGAGGATGTGATCAACTGCTTGATTTCCGTCGCCGCCGCCGCGCTGCGGTGGGCCAGGCTGCGCACCTCACCGGCCACGACGGCAAAACCACGGCCCTGGTCGCCCGCGCGCGCCGCTTCCACGGCCGCGTTCAGGGCCAGGATATTCGTCTGGAAGGCGATGCCCTCGATAATGCCCGTAATGTCGCCGATCTTCCTCGATGACGCGTTAATGTCCGCCATCATCGTCACCATCTGGCCAACGATCTCGCCGCCGCGACCGGCCAGACCGTGCACCTTGCCCGCCATGTCGCTGGCCTGCACGGCATTGCCGCTGTTTTGCTGCACCGTGGCGGCCAGCTGCTCCATGCTCGACGCCGTCTGTTCCAGGGCCGAGGCCTGCGCCTCCGTGCGGCCCGACAGGTCCATATTGCCGGCGGCGATTTCCTGGCTGGCCATGCTGATGCGCAGGAAGTTGCCGCGCACGTCGCCGACGATGGAATGCAGGTTCACGCGCAGCTGGCGCAAGGAGCGCAGCAGCTGCCCCATCTCGTCGCGCCGCGTCGTGTCGAGCTCGCCCGTCAGGTCGCCGCCCGCCATCACGTCGCAGGCCTGGCGCGCCCGCTGCAGCGGCTGCAGCACCACCTTGTGCAAGGCATGCCAGAAATACAGGGTCAGGCACAGGGCCGCCACGGACAGCCCCGTCAGCCAGCCATGGGCCGCGGCCGGCAACAGGCCGGCATCCCACCCCAGCTGCAGCAGCAACAGCAGCACCAGCGCGCCCAGGTTCCAGGCGATGCGACGGCCCAGCGCCATGTCGCGCACGCTGAGCAGCCGGGCCAGCCAGCCCGTGCGCACGGCGGCGCCCTGGCTCAGGGCGATGCCGTCGGCCTGGCCCGCCTTGATGCGCGCGTACAGGGCCGACGCCTGCGCCACCTGCTGGCGCGTGGGCTTGGTGCGCACGGACATGTAGCCGACGGCCACGCCATCCTCGACCACGGGCGTCACGTTCGCCAGCACCCAGTAAAAATCGCCGTTCTTGCAGCGGTTCTTGACCATGCCGCTCCACGAGCGTCCCGAGCGGATGGTGGCCCAGAAATCGGCAAACGCTTCCACCGGCATGTCCGGGTGACGCAGGATGTTTTGCGGCGCGCCGATCAATTCTTCCGCGCTGTAGCCGCTGACAGTGATGAAATACGGATTCGCATACGTGATATTGCCTTGCAAGTCGGTAGTCGAGACGATGGTCTCGCTATCGCTCAGTGTGATCTCGGTATCGCTGACGGGAAGATTAAGTCGCATGGTCACATCCTCAGAGGTAGCCCGTACGGCGACGGGTATGCGGACAAGGCACGGTCGCCAGTCAGGAAAGCAGGCACGGCACTGGCACCACTATTTTAATATTTTGCTATTAATAAAATGTACTTTTATTCCACCCTTGCCAGCCGCTAAGCGATGGCGGGTTCGCCGGCCCAGTAGCGCTCCACGTCCTGCAAGCGCCAGCGTTCCGCGCTTTCCGTGGAAACAATGCGCTCCTGGCAACCCGGTGCGGCCAGGTCGATCACCGATGGCACGATGCAGGTGCCGGCACGGATGGAAAAAAACACCCGCACGGTGGGCTGGGTCAGCGGCTTGCCCGGCGTCTGCCCCACCACCACGGCCAGGCGTTCCGATTGCAGCCGCACCAGGGTGCCCAGCGGATAGATGCCCAGGCATTTGACGAAGGCGGCGAACAGCTGCGCGTCCAGGTGCGCGCCGCGCCAGGCGGCCATGCGGCGCAGCGAATCGGCCGGACACCAGCCCTGCTTGTACGGCCGGTTCGAGGTGATCGCGTCATACACGTCGCAGATGGCGCCCATGCGCGCATATAGGCTCACTTCCTCGCCGCGCAAGCCGTGCGGGTAGCCGCTGCCATCGAGTTTTTCATGGTGGTGCAGGCACACGTCGAGCGCCACCGGATCGAGCTCGCCCACCTCCTGCAGCATGCGGTGGCCGGCGGCCGGATGGGCGCGCACCGAGCCAAATTCCGCTTCGCTCAGGCTGCCCGGCTTGTTGAGGATGGCGGAAGGCACGGCCATCTTGCCTATGTCGTGCAACAGGCCCGCCAGGCCGGCCGAGCGCACCTGCTCGGGCGCCAGGCCCACCTCCGTGGCCAGCGCCGTCATCAGCGCGCACACGGCCACCGAATGCATATACGTGTAATTGTCGGCCGTTTTCAGGCGCGCCAGTCCCAGCAGCACGCTGCCGCCGCGCAACACCGACGCGGCGATATCGTCGACCAGTTCGTAAGCCTGCCCCACGGACAAGGCCTTGCCCATGCGCGCCTCGTCGAACATCGTCTGCACGGCCTGGCGCGAGTGTTCAAGCAGGCGGCGGGCATGCACCAGCTCCTCGTCGCGCGACATGGGCGCAGCCGCATTCTGCACGGGGGCGGCATCGGCCGCCGGCGCGGCCGCGACTGGCGGCACTACGACTGGCGGCACTACGGCTGGCGGCACCGCGGCCGCCGGCGGCGCCGCTTCCACCGGCGCCCGCCCGCGCGCCACGTCGATCCACACTTCGCAGAGGCGCGCCGCGCGGATGCGTTCCAGGTCAGCCTGCGACTCGAGCAAAAAGGAACGCTTCCAGAATGGCGTATCGAGCCAGGAACGCCCCAGACGCTCGACATACATTCCCAATACCAGCTCGCTACTCGCTATTTTTTTCAGCATGGCGTCTCTCCAGACATTCAAAATCGCAGCATTTACTTGCGAATTAACAACATCATACGCCAAAATCAAACGATTAAACCAAATATATTAATTTATATTGAAAAACCACAACAAACGCGACAATAATCACCAATTCTATCGTTTTCATTAATGCAATACGGAAGGTTGTCGAATATAACGATTCATCTCGAGTGACTTCGCTGCGCACGTGCGCACGGCTGCATGCGCCCGGCCAATCGATGGTGGAGGATGGATGCGTCATGGCTGCCGGCGACTGCATGGGCAAGCACACTGACTTGAACTGCGGGAAAGAACGGCGCCCTTGCCATGATGGGACAGCTCAGGCGTGCCGTGGGGACGCTGGCGCCAGGAGGAGAAGAGGGTCTGCCTGGCGCCGGCGCGGGACGCGGCGGCTGGGGCGCCGCCGCTGCAGATGCGGTCCGGCCGCCGACGGCTTAGCGCGGCACGTAGCGCCAGGCGCCACCTTCGAGCATGAAGGTCAGTTCCGTCTTGATCGCTTCCGGACGGCTAGGCACGCTCAATTCCGTGTCGCACGCCAGATAGCCCGTCTTGCGCCTGACGTCGCATTCATTGACGGCCTTGACCTGCATGGTGCTCTGCGCTTCCTGCATCTGCACGTCCTTGGCCGCCTCCGGATTGCGCGCCACTTCTTCCTTGGCCCAGGCGCGTATCATCGCTTGCGCCTCGGCCGGCGATGGTCCCGCGAACCTGGCGTCCTTGCGCTCGACGCCGACCCAGGTACCGTTATCGTTACGTAGCGGCAAGACCATAAAAGCGTCGCGCATGCCGGCGCTCATGCCGATCAGACACACCACCTCGCCCGGCACTTCCTGCGAATCCTGGCAACCCTGCAGGCTGGTGGCCTTGACGGGAATGGGAACCGGTATCGACGATTGCATCCTGGCTTGCGTTTTGGCCACGCCCGCCTGCACGGCGGCCTGGATGTGTTCGAATGTCGGCATGGTAGCGGCCTGGGCCGGCAAGGCGGCAAACAGGGCGGCGGCGGTCAGGGCGAGAGTAGTCAGGCGCATGGGTGTCAAAAAGTAGTGATCAAAAGCCGGCAGTCTAGCACTTTACATAAAAACAGCTGTTTCTATAGAGAACTATCATCCACGGCATCGGGCGCGAGAAAGGCGCCGCCCCCGTCCGCCTGCCCGCGCAGGCGCAGGCCGATGGCGCGCAGCATCTCGACCAGCTCGCGCAGCCGCAGGCCCTCGTCCGTCAGTTGATACTCGACCTTGACGGGCACTTCCGCGTAGACCGTGCGCGTGAGCAAGCCCGCCTCTTCCAGCGCGCGCAAGTCCAGGGTCAGCATGCGCTGCGAGATATTCGGCACGGCGCGGCGGATTTCGCTGAAGCGCTTCGGCCCCGCCATCAGATAGCTGAGCAGCACTACGCGCCAGCGCCCGCCCAGCAAGCGCATGGCTTCTTCCACGGCGCAGCCGGAGACATTGTCTTTCATGTGCATGCCCTATCTGGTATAAAAAATGTACCTATACCACATTATTCTGCCTTCTTCCAAATAGTAACTATCGCGATTAGACTGCCCTTCCCTCACCTGAATGGAACTCCAGCATGGAAACCACCCTGATCTACAGCGTGCCGTTCGGCTGCTCGTTTGCCGCCATCGCCGCCCTCGAATGGAGCGGCCTGCCGTATCGCCTGGCCCGCGTCGAAGCGCGCGACCCGGCCAGCAAGCAGCATCCGGCCTTTCTCGCCATCAATCCCCTGGGCCAGACGCCGGCCCTGCTCACGCACACAGGCGCGCCGCTGCTCGAAAGCATGGCGATCCTGCTGCATATCGCCGCCCGCGCACCGGCCAGCAGCCTGGGTTTTGCGCAGGGCACGCCCGCCGGCGACCGCCTGAACAGCGTGCTGTCCTTCCTGCACACGACCTTCCACGCGGCCTTCATGCCCGCCTTCCAGGCGTCGCGCGCGGCAGAAGACGATGCGCGCGCGGCCGTCTGGCGCGAGATGGCCGTCGAGAAGGTGAACAAGAGCCTGGCGCACCTGGAGCGCCTGCTCGATGGCCGCGCCTGGCTGGCCTCCGATGCCGCGCCGACGATTGCCGACGCCTACCTGGCCGCCACGGCGCGCTGGGCCGAACCGCTGCAGCTGGCGCGGCTAAGCGACTATCCGCAGGTGGCGCGCGTGCTGGCGGCGCTGGAACAGGACCCCGGCATCCGCTTTGCCCATGCCATCGAGGCGGGCTTGCCGGCCGCCAGCCTGGGCGGTTTCCGGGGCCACGTGGCGCTCGACCAACTGGCAAGTCCGGCCTGCTAACCGCCGGTCAACTCCCGCAGCAGGCGCGTCTTTGTTGCTATGATGGCGGGCTGCCGGCGATACAGCCGGCCACGTCAATACCATATCGATAACGTCGTCATCAGAATCGGGAGTTTGAATGAGTTTACTTCTGCTGCTCTTGGGAGCATTCAGTGCCGCCATGGCCACCACCGCCGTTGCTGCAGAACCGGCGCTGGCCGCGCCGCGCGGCTTCACCGTGGAAGACATGGTGGCCATGGAACGCGTGGGTCACCCCGTGCTGTCGCCGGACGCCACGCGCGTCGTCTACACGGTGCGCAGCACCAACCTGGACAAGAATCGCGGCAATACGCAGCTGTGGCTGATCGACCTGCGCGCGCCGAACGCGGCGCCGCGCCAGCTCACGCGCGGCGAGGCCAGCGCCGGCGACCCGCAATGGTCGCCGAACGGCGACGCCATCTACTTCCTGTCCAGCCGCTCCGGCTCCTCGCAAGTGTGGCAGTTGCCCCTGAACGGCGGCGAAGCGGCCAAGGTCACCGACCTGCCGCTGGACGTCGACACCTACCGCTTGTCGCCCCAGGGCGACCGCCTGGCCTTCAGCATGGGCGTGTTCCTCGATTGCGCGGACCTCGCCTGCACCAAGAAGCGCCTCGATGAAAAAGCGAAAAACAAGGCGACCGGCATGGTCTACGACCAGATGTTCGTGCGCCACTGGGATACCTGGGCCGACGGCCGCCGCAACGCGCTGTACTCGGCGCCGATCGACGCGACCGGCAAGGTCAGCGCCGCGCCCGTGAGCCTGAGCGGCACCCTCGATGGCGACGCGCCATCGAAGCCCTTCGGCGACAACGGCGAATACAACTTCAGCCCGGACGGCAAGACGGTGGCCTTCTCCGTGCGCGTGGCCGGCCGCACGGAATCGTGGTCGACCAACTTCGACGTCTACACGATACCGGCCGCCGGCGGCCAGGCGCCGCGTAACCTCACGGCCGACAATCCGGCCTGGGACGCGAAAGCCGCCTACTCGCCCGACGGCCGCACCCTGGCCTACGTCGCCATGACCAGGCCTGGCTTTGAAGCGGACCGTTTTCATTTGGTGCTGATGGACGTCGCCACGGGCAAGAAGCGCACCGTCGCCGATGACTGGGACCGTTCCGTGGCCGACTTCCGCTGGACGCCGGACGGCAAGGCCTTCCTCGTCGCCGCCGACGACGTGGGCCAGCACCGTTTGTTCCACATCGACGCGGCCAGCGGCAAGGTCAACGCGCTGACGGGCAAAGGCGCCGTGGGCGACTTCGACGTGCGCGGCAATACCATCGTGCTGGCGCAGGCGAACCTGGCCTCGGGCGCGCAGCTGTACACGCGCAAGCTCGACGCCAAGTCGGAAAACGCGCCGATGGTCCAGCTGACGAAGCAGAATGCGGCAGCGCTGGCCAACGTGCGCTTTGGCGAATATGAACAATTCTCGTTCGCGGGCGCGGATGGCGAAACCGTCTACGGCCACGTCATGAAGCCATGGAATGCCAAGGCCGGCGAAAAGTATCCGGTGGCCTTCCTCGTGCATGGCGGCCCGCAGGGCAGCTTCGGCAACAGCTGGAGCTACCGCTGGAATCCGCAAGTGTATGCGGGCGCCGGCTACGCCACCGTTTTCATCGATTTCCACGGTTCCACCGGCTATGGCCAGAAGTTCACGGATTCCATCAGCGGCGACTGGGGCGGCAAGCCGCTGCTCGACCTGCAAAAGGGACTGGAAGCGGCCACCAAGAAATTCCCGTGGCTGGACCGCGAGCGCAGCTGCGCGCTGGGCGCGTCCTACGGCGGCTACATGATGAACTGGATCGCCGGTAACTGGCCGGACGGCTTCAAGTGCCTGGTCAACCACGACGGCGTGTTCGACAACCGCGGCATGGCTTACGCGACGGAAGAACTGTGGTTCACCGAGTGGGAAAACGGCGGCACCTATTATGACGCGCCGGCCAAGTACGAGCAGTTCAATCCCGTCAACTTCGTGAAGAACTGGAAGACGCCGATGCTGGTGGTGCAGGGCGACCTGGACTTCCGCATCCCCACGGCGCAAGGCCTGGGCACCTTCACGGCGCTGCAGCGCCGCGGCATCCCGAGCAAGCTGCTGGTCTTCCCGGACGAGAACCACTGGGTGCTGAAGCCGGCCAACTCGCTGCTGTGGCATCACACGGTGCTGGACTGGTTGAACACCTACACCAAAAAATAAGCCTGCCCACAGTAAAAAAGCCGCACAGTTCATAACTGTGCGGCTTTTTTTATCCTTCTGACCCGTCCTGGAATAAGTTGACACTTTTTCGTTACAGAGAAGGAGTGTCCGATGGAACAAGGGTTTCGACGCAG
>NZ_JBWKUZ010000027.1:0-65040 GCF_059421435.1 Janthinobacterium sp. GW821-FHT03A03
AGTACAAAACGCCCGATGCGGTGCATCGGGCGTTTGTGCAGCAATAAATACTGTCAACCTATTTTAGGACTGGACACCGTCGATGCGCCAGCGTTGCGCCCTTACACGAAATGCTTGCCTTCGAGGGGGAAACCCTTGATGAATTCAGCCGCGGGCAGGCGCTTGCCGCCCGGTTTTTGCAGCTCCGTCAGGCGCAGCGAGCCATTGCCGCAGGCCACGACGATGCCGTGCTGGGCGTCGGCCGCCAGCACCTGGCCAGGCGCTTCCTTGCTGTCCGCTTCCAGCACGTCGGCGGCCCAGATCTTGATGGTGACGCCGTCGACCTGGCCGCAGGCGCCGGGAAACGGGTTGAAGGCGCGGATTTTCAGGCCCAGTTCCAGTGCCGGCAAGCTGAAATCGAGCGCCGCTTCTTCCTTGGCGATCTTAGCCGCGTAGGTCACGCCCGCCTCCGGCTGCGGCACGGCTTCGAGCGGCTGCTGCTGCATCTTGCGCAGGGTCTCGACGATCATCTTGCCGCCCAGTCTGGCCAGTTTGTCGTGCAGGGTGGCGGTGGAGTCGCCCGCTTCGATGGGCGTGCGCTCGATGGCCAGCATGGGGCCCGTATCGAGGCCTTCTTCCATCTGCATGATGGTCACGCCCGTTTCATCGTCGCCGGCCTCGATGGCGCGGTGGATCGGCGCGGCGCCGCGCCAGCGCGGCAGCAATGAACCGTGGATATTGATGCAGGGTTTGATGTCGAGCGTGCTGTGCGGCAAGATCAAGCCGTAGGCCGCCACCACCATCACGTCGTAATCGGTGGCCAGCAGGCGTTCGTGGGCCGCTTTCGCCTCGGCGGCGCGCTGCGGGTCCTTGCTGTCCATGCGCAAGGACAGCGGCTGCAGCACCTCGATGCCGTGCTGCAATGCATATTGCTTGACGGCCGAGGCGTGCAGCTGCATGCCGCGTCCGGCAGGGCGGTCGGGCTGGGTCAGCACGAGGGGAATCTCGAAACCCGCTTCATGCAGGTCTTTCAGGGCCGTGGCGGCGAATTCAGGCGTGCCTGCGAAGATCACTTTCATATGGTTCCTTGACGTGAGGTGCGCAGGCCCGCGCCGGAGGCGCCAGGCTGGCGTGGTATTACGACTACTGTTGTTGCTTAGTCTATCAGCAGTACTGCAAAAACTCCTTTAACACCTTACAAAACCGTAGCGAGCGGAAGCGAATTGTGGCTGAGAAGCGGAACTGTGCTGGGCACGGGGCCGCCGAGGCAGTGAGCATCGCAGGCCGCAAGTCGCGACGCGCAGTAGGTTTGGTCAGGTGTTATCAGAAACGGCGATTTTGTGCGCGCAAGCTCGCTTCGCGCTCGAGACCGCGGATTTCCTTGATCATCTTGGTCTTGATGCGGTTGCGCTTGAGCGGCGACAAGTACTCGACGAATACCTTGCCCAGCAGATGATCCATCTCATGCTGGATGCAGACGGCCAGCAAGCCATCGGCTTCCAGTTCGAACTGCTTGCCGTGGCGGTCCAGGGCGCGCACCTTGATGCGGGCCGGGCGCTCGACGCCGTCGTAGACGCCAGGCACGGACAGACAGCCTTCGTCGTAGACCTGCTTTTCCTCGCTGGCCCAGGTGATTTCCGGGTTGATGAACACTTGCAGCTGGTTTTTTTCTTCGGTGATGTCGATCACCATCATCTGGATATGCTCGTCCACTTGCGACGCGGCCAGGCCGACGCCGGGGGCGTCGTACATGGTTTCTGCCATGTCGTCGATCAGGGTTTGCAGGCGCGCGTCAAATTCGGTGACGGGCTTGGCGACCGTGTGCAGGCGAGGATCGGGGTAACGCAGGATATTTAATATGGACATACGGATTCGACTGGTTAAGGTGGGCGCCGGTGCGCCTGATTATTCATGCCAGGGCCATGCGGACGATGGCAGGGCTATTTCTATTGTGAGTACGCCAAGCTTGGGCGCGTAGGGCGCAACGGCGCGGCAGATGCGTTTGCCAGTGCGCTATTCGTCTGCTGCAAAGGGAAATTTTATCACAGACGCCCATGGCCCTGTGGATGCGGGCCGTTTTGCGCCGCCATTGCACGCATCCTTGCGCGCGTCGGCATCGCGTGCGCGCCATGGCGCTAGCATGGGAGGGGCACACTACTCAGCGAGGTTGTCATGCATGCAATGGTTGGGTTGGCAGACACGGTCACGGAACTGGCGGGCTGGCTGCGTCTCCAGCATGCGCCGGGCGTGGGGCCGGTGGCGGCGCGCGCCTTGCTGGCCCGCTTCGGCTTGCCGCCGCAAATCTTCGCCGCCCCATTCGAGGCCTTGCGCGAGGTGGTGCCGGCCGGCGTGGCGCGCGCCATCGCGCAGCCGCCCAGGCGGCTGGCCAACAGCCAGCTGGAACTGACCCTGCGGTGGCTGCAGCGGCCCGGCAACGCCGTGCTGACCCTGGCCGACGCCGCGTATCCGCCGCTGCTGCTGGAAATTGCCGATCCGCCGCTGTTGTTATATGTGCGGGGACGGGCGGAACTGCTGTCGCGGCCCGGCGTGGCCATCATCGGCAGCCGCAATGCCAGCGCGCAAGGCATGCAGAATGCGGCCGCCTTTGCCCACGCGCTCAGCGCGGCGGGCTTGACCATCATTTCCGGCCTGGCGCTGGGCATCGACACGCACGCGCACGAGGGCGGCTTGCGCGGCGAGGGCGCCACGGTGGCCGTGATCGGCACGGGCGCCGATCTCGTGTATCCGCGACGCAACCTTGATCTGGCGCAAAGAATTGCCGAACAAGGCTGCATCGTCAGCGAATACGCTCTGGGCTTGCCTGCCATGCCGGGGAACTTTCCGCGCCGCAATCGCCTGATCAGCGGCCTGGCGCGCGGCGTGCTGGTGGTCGAGGCGGCAGCGCAATCGGGGTCGTTGATCACGGCGCGGCTGGCCGGCGAGCAGGGACGCGACGTGTATGCCGTGCCCGGCTCCATCCACTCCACCCTGGCCAAGGGCTGCCATGCGCTGATCCGGCAGGGCGCCAAGCTGGTCGAGTCGGCCGATGACGTGCTGCAGGAATTGCAGTGGCTGGGCGTGGCCCACGGCGCACCGGCGCCAGCGGCGCGGCAGGACGGGGAAACGCCGCTGCTGGCGGCGCTGGGCCACGATCCCCTCGACGCCGACACCCTGGCCGCGCGCTGCGGCCTGGCCATGGGCGCGCTGATGGCCGAATTGCTGGCGCTGGAACTGGAAGGGCGGGTGGAACGCTTGCCGGGAGGACTGTTTCAACGCTGCAAATGACAGCTTGCCACTTATGTGGCGGCCACGCCGCACGGGGTGGCTTTGTCGGCGTGCGCCCTTGTGCCCCAGCGAACTTAGCTGCTAGAGTAGAGCCATGTTCGATATCCTGGTGTACCTCTACGAGACTTACTATCGCCCCGATGCCTGCCCCGAGCCGGCAGTCCTGGCGCGCAAACTGTCGGCCGTCGGTTTCGACGACGTGGAGATTTCCGAAGCCCTCGTCTGGCTGACGGACCTGAACGCCATGGCCGGCGTCGAGCAAACCCTGACGGCCGCATCCACGGGCACGCGTTTCTATGTGCAGCAGGAAAGCGACGTGCTGGGCACGGCCGCCATCGGTTTCATCCAGTTCCTCGAAAGCGCCAAGGTGCTGTCGCCGCTGCAGCGCGAAATCGTCATCGAACGGGCGCTGGCGCTCGACGAGGCGCCCGTCTCGCTGGGCAAGCTGAAGGTCATCGTGCTGATGCTGCTGTGGAGCCAGGGCAAGGAACCGGACGCGCTGATGTTCGATGACCTGTTCGTCGACGACGAAGATCTTTCTCCCCGCCTGCTACACTGATAAAACGGTCATGGCGGCGTGGCAGCGCCTTGCCCTGACCATGTTTATCCAGCTTTGGCGCCTGAGCGCCGCCTCAGCGGCACACGCTTGAGCATTGTGTTTGCGCTTGCGCATTCTTGCTTGCAGATAACTTGCCGAATTCTTCAATAGGCGCTTATCATTGGCCGCTTGACAAGACCACAAGTCACAAGGCCTTGCGCAGACAAAAGCGTCGGCGCCTGGCAATGCACTGTATGATGCGCATGCTGAAACTATCCTAGAGCATTTTTCGAGACTAAAAAATATGACAAAAACCCTCATCATCGCCGAGAAGCCTTCTGTCGCGAACGATATCGCGAAGACGCTTGGCGGCTTTACCAAGCACGATGAGTACTTTGAATCGGATGAATACGTCCTGTCGTCGGCGGTCGGCCACCTGCTGGAGATCGCCGTACCGGAAGAATTCGACGTGAAGCGCGGCAAATGGAGTTTCGCGCACTTGCCGATGATTCCACCGTATTTCGCGCTGAACCCGATCGCCAAGACGGAAGCGCGCCTCAAAGTATTAAACAAGCTGATCAAACGCAAAGACGTGACCACCCTCATCAATGCATGCGATGCGGGGCGAGAAGGCGAGCTGATTTTCCGCCTGATCGCGCAAAACGCCAAGGCCAAGCAACCGGTCAAGCGCCTGTGGCTGCAGTCGATGACGCCGGGCGCCATCCGCGACGGTTTCTCGCACCTGCGCAGCGACGAGGAAATGCTGCCGCTGGCCGACGCGGCCCGCTGCCGTTCGGAAGCCGATTGGTTGATCGGCATCAATGGCACGCGCGCCATGACGGCGTTTAATTCGAAAGAAGGCGGTTTTTACCTGACCACCGTGGGCCGCGTGCAGACGCCGACCTTGTCCATCGTCGTCGAACGCGAAGACAAGATCAAAAAATTCGTGCCGCGCGACTTCTGGGAAGTGCGCGCCGAATTCGTCTGCGCGGCCGGCATCTATGAAGGCCGCTGGCTCGACACGAAGTTCAAGAAGGACGAGAACGACCCCGAGAAGCGCGCCGAGCGCCTGTGGAGCAAGACGGCTGCCGACTCGATCGCCACCGCCTGCCGCGGCCGCCAAGGCATCGTCACGGAAGAATCGAAGCCGACCACCTCGATGGCGCCGGGCCTGTTCGACCTGACCAGCCTGCAGCGCGAAGCGAACTCGCGTTTCGGCTTCTCCGCCAAGAACACGCTGGGCCTGGCCCAGGCCCTGTATGAAAAGCACAAGGTACTGACGTATCCGCGTACCGATTCGCGCCACCTGCCGGAAGACTACATGCCGACCGTGCTGCAGGCGCTGGAAACGGTCAAGGACAACAGCAACTACCACCAGTTCGCCAAGCAGATCATCGACAAGGGCTGGGTCAAGCCGAACAAGCGCATCTTCGACAACGCCAAGATCTCGGATCACTTCGCGATCATCCCGACGACGATCGCGCCGAAGAACCTGTCCGAGCCGGAGCAGAAGCTGTACGACCTCGTCACGCGCCGCTTCATGGCCGTGTTCTTCCCGCCTGCGGAATTCCAGGTCACCACGCGCTACACGGAAGTGTCCGGCCATCAGTTCAAGACCGAAGGCAAGGTCATGACCAATCCGGGCTGGCTGGCCATCTACGGCAAGGAAGCGTCGACGGACGCCGACAAGGAAAGCAATGGCAACGGCAACCTGGTGCCCGTCGCCAAGGGCGAGAAAGTGCAGACGGAAAGCGTCAGCGCCAACGGCCTGGTGACGAAGCCGCCCGCGCGCTTCACGGAAGCGACCTTGCTGTCGGCCATGGAAGGCGCCGGCAAGCTGATCGACGACGACGAGCTGCGCGATGCGATGGCCGGCAAGGGTCTTGGCACCCCGGCCACGCGCGCGGCCACCATCGAGGGCTTGCTGACGGAGCGCTACCTGATCCGCGAAGGCCGCGAACTGATTCCGACGGCCAAGGCGTCACAGCTGATGACTTTGCTCAAAGGCCTGGGCGTCAATGAATTGACGGCGCCGGAGCTGACGGGCGAGTGGGAATACAAGCTGTCGCAGATGGAAAAAGGCAAGATTTCGCGCGAAGAATTCATGCGCGAAATCGCGCAGATGACGCAAATCATCGTCAAGCGCGCCAAGGAATATGACAACGACACGATTCCCGGCGACTATGCGACGTTGGTAACGCCATGCCCGAACTGCGGCGGCGTGGTGAAGGAAAACTACCGCCGTTTCGCCTGCACCAAGTGCGAATTCTCGATGAGCAAGACGCCGGGTTCGCGCCAGTTCGAAATCGCCGAAGTGGAACAATTGCTGAAGGACCGCACCATCGGCCCGCTGCAAGGCTTCCGCTCGAAGATGGGCCGTCCGTTCGCCGCCATCCTGCGCATCGTGCGCGATGAAGAGATCAAGAATTTCAAGCTGGAATTTGATTTCGGTCAGAACGACGAGAGCGAAGATGGCGAAGGCGTCGATTTCACGGGCCAGACGCCCGTGGGACCTTGCCCCAAGTGCCATGCCGGCGTGTACGAAATGGGCCTGGCCTATGTGTGCGAACACAGCGTGGCCAAGCCGAAGACGTGCGACTTCCGCAGCGGCCGCATCATCTTGCAGCAGGAAATCTTGCCGGAACAAATGGCAAAACTGCTCAACGATGGCAAGACCGACTTGCTGCCGGGCTTTGTTTCCCAGCGCACGCGTCGTCCGTTCAAGGCTTTCCTCGTGCGCGGCAAGGATGGCAAGGTGAGCTTCGAGTTTGAAGAGCGCAAGGCCAAGCCGGGTGCGAAAACCAAGGCAGCAGCCGCCGAGGTCGAAGGCGAAGAAGGCGCGGCGCCAGCGAAAAAAACGGCCGTCAAGAAAGCGGCAGCCGTCAAAAAGGCACCGGCGAAGAAGGCTGCGGCCGTGAAAAAGCCGGCCGCCAAAAAGGCGCCGGCGAAGAAGGCGGCAGCGGCGGAGTAATCCTGCATCAGCCAGACAAAAGCCAGGGATGTCCCTGGCTTTTTTTTACGTCCCGATTTGATGGGGCAATGGTCAGGCTGGCGGCGCGGCCGGCGCCACCAGGCTCATTTCCCGCAGCACGTCATGCGCCGAGCGAAACGCGTCGATGGCCAGCGGCATGCCGCAATACACGGCCGAATGCAGCAGCACTTCCTGGATCTCCTGCATGCTCGCGCCATTGTTGACGGCGCCGCGCACATGGCCGCGCAGCTCCTGGGCGCGGCCGAGGGCTGTCAGCATGGCGATCGTCGCCAGGCTGCGCGTCTTTAAATCCAGGCCGTCGCGGCACCAGGTCGTGCCCCAGGCGTTGCGCGTGACGAAGTCCTGCAAGGGCGCCGTGAAGGCGTCCACCTGGGCAAAGGCGCGCTCGACAAAGGCGTCGCCCATCACTTGTTTGCGCATGCGCAAACCGTTCTCGAATTGTTCATCCATGCCGCGCTCCCGTTGCTGTATGCTTTCGATACTAGCGAGCGGGCATGGGGCGGTCAAGTTTAGTCCAGGTAGTCCGAGTATTCGCGCTGCGCGTAATGCTGCAGGTTGGCCCATGGCTGGACCTTGCTGACGGTCGGCTGCAGCTTGACGTCGACGCGGCGGTAGAAAGTGTCGGCGCGGTCGCCGCTTTCGATGACCAGCGGAATCTGTTTTTGCTCATCCCACAGGATGCGCTGGAACACGCCATTCTTTTCCACTTCGCGCCAGCGCGCGCCCGGCACGTTCGATGCCTGTTTCGACAGCGGCATGGCGGTCACCAGTTTCGGGTCCAGCAGGTAAAAACTGTTTTCCCAGGAACCGTCGAAATTGACGTTTTCGTACTCGGCCTTGGGAATGGCGACGACGACCTTGTCGTGGGCGTCGATGTATTCGATGCGCACGGTGTTCTTTTCCAGCATCACATGGCGCGGTATCAGCACGGGATTGAAGTGCTTGTGTTCATGCTGCGTGGCCGCAGTCGACGTTTTCAGCGCCACCTTGGTGTTTTCGCCATGCTTGTGGCCCGCGTGCGCGTCGGTCGCCGGCGCCAGCACGCGTTCGACCCACACGTGGCCGGGACGGCGCAGCATTTTTTCCTCGTAGCGGCTCTCGCGCGTCACGCCTTCCGGCGTCAGCACGCGGCTGTAATAGGTGATGCCCAGGTCCAGGTCGGCGGGAGCGGCAGCGGCGGCCGCCTGCGCGGTGCCAGCGAAGCCGGCGGCGAGGAGGACGGCGATCAGGGTCGATTTCATGTGTTGCCTTTATGTGCAAAGGGGGCGGAGGGCAAGATTGCCTTCCGCCCCTTGGGGTTACGCTTGTTGTGCTACATCAAAAGCCGAAGGCCGCCTTCAGCAGGTCAAACACCTTGGTGTTGTCCAGGGTGCCCTTGAAGGCCTTGGCGCCGGCGCCCGTGGCCAGCAGCTTGACGTCGCCGCCGCCGTGGGTTTCGCTGGCCAGGCGCACGCCTGTTTCTTGCAGGTAGTTGTCGGACAGGGCCGTGGCGCTGTCGACATTGGCGCGCAGGTCAGGACGGTTCGGGCCGTTGCCGAACACCAGGGTGGTGTAGGTATTGCCGTCTTCATCCTTGCTTGGCTGGTTATCCTTGTAGCCGCGGTTGATGTCGAGGATAGGATTGCCGCGCTTGCCGTAGCCGTTGAACGCCAGCGTATGGTCATGGTCGGCCGTGACGACGATCAGGGTGTTTTCCAGCTTCGGATCGGTTTCCCTGACCTTGTCGATGGCGGCCTTGATGGCGTCGTCGAAGGCGATGGTGTCGACCAGCGCGCGCTTGGCATTGATGCCGTGCAAGGCGTGGTCGATGCGGCCGCCTTCGACCATCAGGAAGTAGCCATTGGTATTTTTCGACAGCAAGTCGATGGCTTTCAGCGTCATTTCCGACAGGCTAGGCTGGTTGGCGCCGTCGGCCGATGGCTTGGACGAGGTGCGGTCCAGTTCATAGTCGAGGTGGCTCTTCGCGCTGTACAGGCCGATGAATTTCTTGCCGCTCGGTGCTGCCGCCATTTCCGTCTTGTTGGCGGCCACGGTGTAGCCCTTGGCCGCGAATTCGGCCAGCAGGTCGCGGCCGTCGGCGCGGCCGCCCTTGTTGCTGGCGGACCATGGCGTAAAGTGGTTGCGTCCGCCACCCATCAGCACGTCCACGCCGTCGCCCAGGGCCGTGTTGTAGCCGGCGCCGCCCGGCGCCGTCTGCGCGGCGATCGCGTATTGCGCATTGCGGTTGCAGATGTGCGAGAAGGTCGTCGCCGGCGTGGCGTGCGTCAGTTCCGTGGTGGTGATGGCGCCCACGGCCTTGCCCTTGGCTTTCGCCAGTTCCAGGATGGTCGGCACGCTCTTGCCGCCGGCCGGGCAGTTATCCAGGCCCAGGTTGCCGTTGGCGTCGCGGCCGGGTTCTTTGGCGATGGTGTCCTGCGCCATCGAGATGACTTCATTGTTCATCTTGACGCCGGTCATGTAGGCGGCCATCGATGGGGCGCTGTCCGTCGTTTGCGCATCGTTCGAGAACGTCTTGATGCGCGCCGTGCGTTCCAGCTTGTCCATGTTCAAGCTGCCTTCTTCCTTGTACTTGTAGATGCGCGCCGCCGTCACGACGGAAGGACCCATGCCGTCGCCGAGGAAGAAGATGACGTTCTTGGCGTCGGCGGCGTAGGCGCCGTTGGCAACACTGGCTGCCACGAGCGTGGTCAGCAGCGACAGTTTCAGGGTGGATTTCAGTGCAAGTTTCATATGCGTGTCCAATTCTTGTGTCTTGGGGATTACAGACCGCCGGCGGTCTTGACCAGGCCGAATACTGTGGTGTTGTCGATGGTGCCCAGGAAGGTTTCCGAACCCTTGCCGATGGCGCCCAGGAAGACGTCGGTGCCGCCGTGCGTTTCATTGCCGGCCGACGTGCGGATCACCGCTTCCTGATGGTAGGTGTTGGCGCTGGTGACGGTTTCGTCGAGGCTGGCCATGGCGGCGCGGCTGGCTTGCGTGCGGTTTTCGCCATTGCCGAAGCCGATGATCGAGTACGGTGCGCCGTCCAGGTCTTTCTCGACCGCGCCGGTGACGTAGTTCTTCACCAGGCCCAGCACGCCTGGGTTGCCGGCGGCCGTCTTGCCCGTGCGCTTGGCGTAGCCGTTCAGCACCAGGGTGTGGTCGTGGTCGGCCGTGACGACGATCAGGGTATTGGCCAGGGTCGGGTCGGTCAGCTTGGCTTTTTCGATGGCGGCCTTGATGGCGTTGTCAAAGGCGACCGTGTCCTGCAGGGCCTTCTTGGCCGTCGTTTCGTGCAGCGCATGGTCGATGCGGCCGCCTTCGACCATCAGGAAGTAACCCTTCTTGTTCTTGGCCAGCACGTCCATGGCCTTGGTGGTCATTTCCGCCAGGCTAGGTTCCTTGGCCGCATCGCGGTCCAGGTCGTAGCTCATGTGGCTGGACGTGAACACGCCGAACAGGCGGTCCGTCTTGGTACCGTCGACGGCCTTGAAGTCGGTGGCGTTGTTGGCAATGGTGTAGCTTTTCGCTTTCAGTTCGGCCACCAGGTCGCGGTCGTCCGAACGCTTGCCGCCGTTCTTGAATGGCGTAAAGAATTGCGCGCCGCCGCCCAGGACCACTTCCAGGCCGGTGGTGCCAAGGGCGCTGTTGTAGCCGGTGCCGCCCGGCACCAGGGCCGCGGCGATATCGTTTTCCAGGTCGCGGTGGCAGATGTGCGCGTAGGTGGCCGCCGGCGTGGCGTGCGTCACGCGCGCCGTGCTGACGACGCCGGCGGCAAAGCCCTTGGCCTTGGCCAGTTCCAGCAGGGTGGTGGCGGGCGTGCCGTTGCCGGTGCCACATTTGTTGACCAGCTTGTTGCCGTTGGCATCCTTGCCCGGATCGATGGCGACCGTGTTGGCCGACATGGAAATGACTTCATTGTTCATCTTGACGCCGGTCATGTAGGCGGCCATCGACGGCGCGCTGTCGGTGACTTGCGCATCGTTCGAGAACGTCTTGACGAAGGCCGTTTCCGGCAGCGTGTCCATGGTCAGCGCACCGTCTTCGCCCACCGAGTAGATGCGCGCGGCCGTCATGGTGGTCAGGCCCATGCCATCGCCGAGGAAGAAAATGACGTTTTTCGGCGGGGCTTCGACCACCACCTCGTCTTTTTTGGCGTCGCTGCCGCAGGCGGCCAGCATCAGGGAGATTGCGACGCTGCAGCCAGCGACGGAAATTTTTCTGCGAGTCATGTGGTTCATCCGGCTAGGTTTGAAAGAGCTGGCAAGATAACAATTCAATGTGACAACATCATGACGCTGTGACACATTTGGATACGACGATGTGGATGGCAGCGTGCATGCCAGTATTTGATTGCATCGAAATAAGAAATAAACCATTGCGTTTTATCGGGTTTTTCTACCGAATCAAGCAACGTAAGATGCGTGCATCCCAATCATCTTGTGAAGGCGCATCATGTTCTCCAAATCCATTACCAGCATTCTCGTTGCCACCGTCTTCGCCGCCGGCGCCGCCTCGGCCGCCGCTCCGCTGACACTGGAGGTGTTCAATCCGGGCGAAGCGGCCATCTTCCCCGTCGCTTCCGTCCTGGTGGCAGGCAAGCATGACGCCGTGCTGATCGATGCGCAGTTCTCGCGCGCCGAAGCGCAAAAACTGGTGGAAAAGATCCGTGCCAGCGGCAAGAAACTGACGACCGTGTACATCAGCCACAGCGACCCCGATTTCTACTTTGGCCTCGATGTGATCAAGGCAGCTTTCCCGCAGGCAAAAATCGTCGCCACGCCGGAAACGGTCGCGGAAATCCGCCGCAAGGTGGACGCCAAGGTCGCCTACTGGGGGCCGATTTTGAAGGACAATGCGCCGCAGGCCATCGTCATTCCCGAAGCCTTGAAGGGCCAGCGCATCAGCCTGGAAGGCCAGTCGCTGACGATTTCGGGCCCGACGCCGTCGCGCACCTATGTGTGGATTCCATCGATCAAGGCCGTCGTCGGCGGCGTGGTGCTGTTTGGCAACTTGCACGTATGGACGGCCGACACGCAAAGCGTGCAATCGCGCCAGGACTGGCTCAAGACCCTGGACGGCATTGCAGCATTGAAACCTGTCACCGTCGTGCCCGGGCACTTCAAGGTCGGTTCGCCACTGACGCCCGACAGCATCGGCTTTACGCGCGACTACCTGGTGACGTTTGAAGGGGAAACGGCGAAGGCCGCCAACTCGGCCGCGCTGATCGACGCGATGAAGCGCCATTACCCGAGCCTGGGCCTCGATGGCGCGCTGGAAACGAGCGCGAAAGTGGCCAAGGGCGAGATGAAGTGGTAACAAGCCTGCCGCGCGGCGCCTGCACGGGCCGCGCGGCCCAAGTTGAAACGCACGCAAGAATCAAAGGAGCCAGCATGGCCAACCCTGTACTGCATTACATTTTCGATCCCCTGTGCGGCTGGTGCTACGGCGCCGCGCCGCTGGTCGAGGCGGCGCGCGCCGTGCCCGGCCTGACGGTGGCCTTCCACGGCGGCGGCATGATGACGGGCAGCAATCGCCGCCGGATCACGCCCGAATGGCGCGGCTACGTCCTGCCGCATGACCGGCGCATCGAGCAATTGTCGGGCCAGCCCTTCGGCGATGCCTACCTGAACGGCTTGCTGAACGACACCACCGCCATGATGGATTCCGAGCCGCCGATCACGGCCATCCTGGCGGCCGAGGCGCTGGCCGGCAAGGGCCTGGACATGCTGCAGCGCGTGCAGCGCGCCCATTACGTGGACGGCTTGCGCATCGCCGACCTGCCCGTGCTGCTAACTTTGGCGCAAGAGCTGGGCATGGACGCCGGCGCCTTCGAAGCCGCGCATGCGCAGCAGGCGGGCGCGGCCACGCAGCGGCATATCGACGCCAGCCGCGCCCTGCTGGCGCAGGTGGGCGGCCAGGGCTTTCCCACCTTCGTCCTCGACGATGGCAGCGGCAAGCTGTCCGTCATCGACATCGGCGGCTTCCTGGGCCAGCCGGCGCAGTTGCAGGCGCAACTCGGTGGCGTATGCGACGCCCATGGCTGTTCATTGTAAATAACTATCAGTTCGATAAAATCAATTAGCTTTTCCTTTGTTGTTGCACTCGTTACACTGATTCCATCAGTCAACAACGAAGGAAAAGCAGCCATGAATAGTCAACAGCCACCATTCAGCACCGCGTCGGGCATTCCCGTCGCCGACAACCAGAATTCCGTCAGCGCCGGCCCCCGCGGTCCCCTGCTGCTGCAAGACTTCCACCTGATCGAAAAACTCCAGCATTTCAACCGCGAGCGCATTCCCGAGCGCGTCGTGCACGCGAAAGGTTCGGGCGCCTACGGCACCTTTACCGTCACGCATGATATTTCCCGCTACACCAAGGCTAAATTATTTGCCGAAGTGGGCAAGCAGACGGCCACGTTCGCCCGTTTTTCCACCGTCGGCGGCGAACGCGGCAGCGCCGACACGGAACGCGACCCGCGCGGCTTCGCCGTGCGCTTCTATACGGAAGAGGGCAACTGGGATCTCGTTGGCAACAACACGCCCATGTTCTTCATCAAGGACCCGATCAAGTTCCCCGATTTTGTCCACACGCAAAAGCGCGATCCGCAAAGCAATCTGAAATCGGCGGAAATGATGTTCGACTTCTGGAGCCATGCGCCGGAAAGCCTGCACCAGGTCACGATGCTGTTCTCGGACCGCGGCACGCCGGACGGCTACCGCCACATGGATGGCTTCGGCAGCCATACGTATAGCCTGATCAATGCGGACGGCCAGCGCGTGTATGTGAAATGGCACTTCAAGACGCGCCAGGGCATCAAGAACCTGCCTGCGGCGGAAGCGGGCCGCCTGGCCGGTGCCGATCCCGACTACGCCCAGCGCGACCTGTTCGGCGCCATCGCGCGCGGCGATTTCCCCCAGTGGGAAGTCAAGCTGCAGGTGGCGACGCAGGAGCAGCTCGATGCCTGGGAGCAGCGCACTGGCTGGAACCCGTTCGACCTGACGAAGGTATGGCCGCACGCGGACTTCCCGCTGCTGCCGGTCGGTATTTTCGAGCTGAACCGCAACCCGGACAATTACCACGCGGAAGTCGAGCAGGCCGCGTTTTCGCCAGCCAATGCCGTGCCCGGCATGGGGTATTCGCCGGACAAGATGCTGCAAGGCCGGCTGTTTGCCTACCATGACGCCCAGCTGTACCGGGTCGGCACGAACCACCAGCATCTGCCCGTGAATGCGGCGCGCTGCCCCTTCCATAACCAGCAGCGCGACGGCGGCATGGCCATCCACAATGGCAGTTCGGCGCAGAACTACGCGAACGTGGCGGCGGCGGGCAGCGCGCCGCAGGGGCTGGGCCACGGCGAGCCGGCGCTGGCGCTGTCGGGCGGCGCGGCGCGCTACGACGGGCGCGGCGTGGAAGACGATTACACGCAGGCCGGCAACCTGTTCCGCCTGATGCCGGCCCAGGCGCAGCAAAACCTGTTCGACAATCTGGCTGGACCGTTGAGCCAGGTGCGCGCGGAAACCTTGCAGCGCCAGCTGGGCCATTTCGACCGTGCCGATGCCGCCTACGGCGCGGGCGTGCGGGCCGCCTTGCGGGCACGCGGCGTGAGCGTGTAATGACATGTTGCAGGTGGAACAAGTTTGTTCCGCCTGTTTGATGCAGCACAAACTAGAGCTTATTAGTGCTTGATGCCAAATATTGCCGTATGGACATATTTGCCTTCCATGCGTAGACTTGTCGGTCTGATGATTGCGCCGCCGTCCTGGCGGCGTCCTGACTAGAAAGTCCTGCAATATGAATATGGCGAAGCTGTCGGTGCATGGGGATGACCCCACGCTCAAAACCATCCTGGAAGTCTTGCCCACGGATCCAGAGCGTGCCTGGCGCAAGGGCGAGCCGAAGGGAACGGCGGGTCGCGTGCATCTCGATTCGGGCTTCGAAGTGCTGATCGCGCAAGCGCCCAAGTCGCAAGTCTTGCCCTCGCGCATACGCAGCTACCTGGCCGAATGCCGTTCGCGCGGCGTGACCTTCACCATGCCGCGCATCGTGGCCGAGTTGCAACTGGAACTGAACGGTGACGACACGGTCGACGCGCCCCTGGACCTGAGCCTGGCCGACATGCAGCACCTGACGGAAATGGGTATCAGCCTGAGCCTGATCACGCGTCCCGTCGCCGCCTGATGCATTGATGCATAGAAAAATGGCCGCCTGATCAGGCGGCCATTTTTCGTCACGGTTCGTCGAGCTCGACGGTGACCATATTGTCGTCCGGCTTGCGGTCGATCAACTTGTTGTCGGGATCGATGCCCGCCTTGCCGGGCCGGCTGCCGACGATGACGGTGTAGCTCGCTTGTCGCGCCGTCATGCGCAGCCGTTCGCGCAGCAGCGGATGGCCATTCGCATCGTCGACGCCGATCTCGATCCAGTCGTGCAGCGGGGCGTCGTGTTCGTCTCCCTGTTCGCCGGCCGTCAATTTGCCCGCCTGCACCTTGATGGTGACGGCGTACTTGCCATCGCTGCGTTTCGTGGCCGTGGCCGACAGGGCGCGATTGTCGAACAGCACGATTTTCTCGAACAGGTCGTCGATCAGGTAAGCCTGCTCGGGCGGCGTGACCTGGCGCAAGCCGGCTATCAGCGCCGTCACGCTTGCATACGGCGGGCCTTTCTGGCCGTAAGTCTTCAGCAGATCGCGCAGCACGCCGTTGACCTTGTCCTCGCCGATGATGTCTTGCAGCAAATACATGGCCAGGCTGCCCTTGTGGTAATGGATGTAGGCCTGGTTTTCATTCTCGGCCAGCGGCAACTCCTTCTTGCGCTCTTCGCTGCGTCCCATCAGGTATTGATTCAGGTCATAGCGCAGGAAGCGGCGCATCTTGGCCGGCCCCATGGTTTTCTTCATCACCATCAGGGCCGAATACTCGGCCAGGGTTTCGCTGAGCACGGTGGCGCCCCGCGTGTTGCCGCCCACCAATTGATGCGCCCACCACTGGTGCGCCACTTCATGCGCCGTGACGTAGAACGGATAGTCGAGGTCCTTCGGGTTCTTGTCGTCGACCCTGGCGATAAAGCCCAGGCCTTCCGAGTACGGTATCGTGTTCGGGAACGATTGCGCAAACGTGGCGTAGCGGGGGAATTCGACGATGCGCAGGATCTTGTGCTGGTAGGGGCCGAAGTGCTTCGTGTAGTAATCGAGCGCTTCCTTGCTGCCGCGCACGAAACGCTCAAGGTTGTATTCATGCCCCGGGTGGTAATACACGTCGATGGCCACGTCCTGCCAGCGCTCGTGCTTGACGGCGTAGCGGGCCGACTGGAACGCGTAGAAGTTCAGGATGGGCTGGTCCATCGTGTAATGGAAGTAATGGCGGCCATGCGCGATCCAGTCGTTGTCCAGCGTGCCCGGCGCGATGGCCGTCTGGCCGTCGACGGTGCTGACGGTGGCGTCGAAATTGATGCGGTCGGCGTCGCTGCTGACGTAATTGTCGGCCAGCCCGCGCGCGTCGTCGCGCGGCAAGGCCCGTTCGCGGGGCGGCAAGCCGTGTTTCTTGCGGTCGCGCGGGTCCGTCAGTTCCAGTTGCGCCTGGTAGCCGACATGCGGCAGCACGGCATTCGTGAAGAAGGTGCCGTTGGCCACCACGGGCGTGTCCTGGCCCAGGCCGAAGATGCCGCGCGGCGCATACGCAATGTCGAAATCGAGGCCCAGGGTGGCGCCCGGCGCCAGCGGCGCGGCCAGCCGGTAGCTGTAGAAGCCCAGCTTGCCGTCATCGAGGCCGGGATGCACGCGCGTATCGAAACGCAGCCGCATGGTGGCCGTCGGGTCCTGCTGCACAAAAATGTGGCTGATCGGCAAGCTGGTCTTGTTTTGCAGCATGTAGCGGCCCGTGACGGCCAGGCGGCGCTGCGCCGGGTAGATGGCCACATCGAGTTTCACGTCGGTGATTCTCGGCTGCGGCGTGGCGGCAAACTTGCGGTACTGGCGCTCGAAGCTGGCCCGGTCCGCGTCGCGCGCATAGTCGGACTTGTAGTCGTTGGCCACATGGAAGACGTAGAACAGCACGGCGCCGGCGCCGAGGAAGATCACGGCGCCGATGGCAAAGCTGCCCAGCACGCCTTGCGTGAGGCCGTGGCGCGCCAGGCGCAGGCGGATGCGCCAGCTGTCCTGCGCGCCGCGGGGCCAGAACAGCAGCGACAGCACCGTCAGCATCACGGCCGCGCCGCTCCAGTACAGCAGGTACCAGCGTTCGCGCAACACATAGTGGCCGGCGCCGTTCATGGCCGAATACACGAAGTCCGGCGTGCTGGCGTACAGCAGCAGCGGGTCGCCCAGGCCCAGCGAGGCAAAGCTGACGCTGGCGATGTAGTACAGGATCATGGCGAAATACGCCAGGTACTTGTGATTGATCAATACCTGCAAGAAGATGGCCAGCACGGCGACCAGCGCGTAGTAGGGCAGGTGCGACAGGAACAGCGATTCCAGGTACAGGCCCGGATCGAGGCGGTAATAGCCCTTGAAGACCTGGATCGACATGCCGCACAGCATGATGACCAGGCTCAGCAAGGCTTGCAGGCCGATCAGCGCGAACAGCTTCGACAGCAGCGGCAGCCAGTTCGGCACGGGCAGGGCGTCGAGCATCAGGTGGATGCTGGTCTCGCGTTCGCGCCATACCAGTTCGCCCGCATAGAAGGTGGTAATGACCAGCATGAACAGGGCAAACGAGGCGCTGACCATTTCCAGCACTTTTTCCGTCACCGGATAGGTATTCGTGCCGTAGATGGAACCCATGTCGAGCGCGCCCGCATACATGGTCAGCACGCCGGCCAGCACGATGACGACAAAATAAATGTTCTTGACGGTTTCGCGCAGGTTCAGCCAGCTGATCTTGACGAGCAGGACGGCCAGGCTGCGCTGCGCGAAGTCGGGCGCTTGCTGCGTGTCCAGCGAGGCGTTCGACAGGCGCAGGGGGGCGTCGCCGTCGCTGCGGCGCTTGGTCGCGCCCGCGTCCATCGTGGCGTGGAACTGGAAGCGCCAGTAGCCAAGCAGCAAGGTCACGAGGGCGAAGCCGGACCAGATGGCGCGGTTCAGCAGGTACACGCCTTCCAGGCTCACCAGGCGCGTGTTGCGCTCCGCATTCGGCCAGTATTCCGTCAGGCGTATCAGCGCCGTCGTGCCGAAGGGGTCGATCAGGGCGGCCAGCGTCTTGTAGTCGAGGTCGCGCGCCAGCGAGGGCGCCACCAGGTAGCCGATCAGCATGACTACCGAGCTGATGTACACGGGCAGCATGCGCCGCGTCAGGGCGGCGATGATGAAGAAGATGGCGCCGAAGATGAACAGATTCGGCAGCAGGGTAAATACATACGGCATCAGGTAGGCCAGCGCGCGTTGCGGCCCCAGCCGTTCTGGATCGATGCCGGGCAGCCAGGCGCCCAGCCAGGCGCCGATCACGATGCTGGAGAACACGACGGCCAGCACCAGCCAGGCGCCGAGGAAGCGGCCGAAAACGTACTGGTATTTCTTGATCGGCGCGCTGAAGAAGAAATGCTGCATGCCGTATTCGAAGTCCTGCTGCACCGAGCGGCCCATCATGGCGGCCACCACCACGGCGCCGAAACAGCCCAGCAGGCTGCAGCTGAACGCCAGCGAACGGGGCGCGTTGATCAGGAACTTGCCGCCGAAACTGATGCTCGCTTCCTTGAAGACGCCGCCGGCGGCCGCCATCCACAGCATGGCCAGGGCCAGGAACATGGCGAAGTACACCCAGGTCGACAGCAGCTTGAGGCGCTGCCACGCTTCAAAGCGGGCGATGGCAAACATGGCCGCCCCCTCAGTCGCACTGCGGGGCGACGCGGTGGCGCCCGGCAATGGTGGCGAAATACAGGTCTTCCAGGTCGCCGATGGCTTCCTCGAAGCCGTCGCCCGGGTCCTCGTCGCTGTAGACGTGGATCAGGGTACGGCCCGACAGCAGGCGCGTGGAAATGACGGCGTGGCGCTGCTGGAAGCTGGCCAGCTCCTTTTTTTCAACGAAGCGCGCCCAGATCTTGCAGCTGACTTCATCGATCAGTTCCTGGGTCTTGCCGCACAGCAGCAAATGGCCCTTGTTGATGATGGCCATGTTGGCACACAGGTCGGCCACGTCGGACACGATGTGGGTCGACAGGATCACCGTCTTGTCTTCGCCGATGTCGGACAGCAGGTTGTGGAAGCGCACGCGCTCCTGCGGGTCGAGTCCGGCCGTCGGTTCGTCGACGATGATCAGCTTGGGGTCGCCCAGCAGGGCCTGGGCGATGCCGAAGCGCTGGCGCATGCCGCCGGAAAAGCTGCCCAGGCGCTGGTGGCGCACGTCGAACAGATTGGTTTGCTGCAGCAGGCCGTCGACGACTTCGCGCCGGCGCGCCCGCTGCGACAGCCCTTTCAACGTGGCGAAGTGGTCGAGCAGTTCATAGGCCGTCACTTTCGGGTACAGGCCGAAGTCCTGCGGCAGGTAGCCCAGCATGCGGCGGATGTCGTCCTTGTCGTCGAGCACGTCGTAGTCGCCGAAGAAGATGGAGCCGGAATCGCATTCCTGCAGGGTGGCCAGGGTGCGCATCAGGGTCGACTTGCCGGCGCCGTTCGGACCCAGCAAGCCAAACATCCCGGGCGGTATCGTCAGCGAAACGTTGTCCAGCGCCACCACGCCATTCGCGTAGGTTTTCGACAATTTGCGAATCTGCAATTCCATACAACTCCTTGCTCATGCTGTTGCAGCCCCGTGCTGCAGGGCTAATCTATGCTGGCATTGTATTGAATTTAGGACGTACTGGGCAGTTGCATGCGATGCACGGCATTTTCGCGTGCCCAGAGCGCAGTTCGATGGGGTGGACGGCGCGCCGGATGCGCCCCTTCCGGCCGCGCCACGTAAGTATCAGTTACGAAACAGTACCGATTCCCGGTTAAACCACCAGCGGCACAGCATCAGCAGGGCGCCCGCGATGACCGTGGTCGAGGCCAGGATCACGCCGAACATGCGGTAATCCATGGTGCCTTTCACCAGTTCCTTCATGGCCAGCGAGACATTCGTCAGCGGCACCATGGCCCAGATCCAGTTCAGCTCGACGCCGGGCAGCATGGCCGCCACGGTGGGCAGGATGACGAACAGCATCAGCGGCGTGATCATGCCCGCCGCTTCCTTGTAGCTTTTCGCGTAGATCGAGATTGACAGCAGCAGCGAGGCGAAGATGGCGGCCGTCGGCACCAGCATCAGGGTCACCATGGCCAGGTCGGGCAAGCCGATGCTGTGCACCATGACGGCCATGTGGCCTTCGAGCGAGCTGCCGAAGATGGCCAGCAGGGCGCCCATGCTGCCCACCATCAGCACGGCCGAGGTCATGCCCACCGTAAACAGCACGAGAAACTTGGCCAGCACGATGGCGCTGCGCGGCACGGGCGCCAGCAGCAGGGTTTCCAGCGTGCCCCGCTCCTTTTCGCCGGCGCCCAGGTCGATGGCCGGGTACATGGCCGCCGTCAGGCACACCATCAGCAGCAGATAGGGCACCATGCCGCCGATGATGGCACCCATCTGCTCGCGCTCGTTGGCCGTCGATTGCTTGTCGAGCACGATGGGGTGCAGGGCGAAGGCCAGCTGGGCCGGACTCAGGTTCAGGGCCGACAGCGCCCCTTCGCGCAGGCTGGCGTTGTAAGCGTCGACGATGTCGCGCACCCGCTGCTGGGTCACATCGACCGTGCTGGCGCTGTTGTAATGCAGGGTCACCTTGGCTTGCCGGTGCTGCCGCAGCGCCTCTTCAAACCGGGGCGGGATGACGACGGCGAACTTGATGGTGTCGTCGCCGATGGCGCGGCGGATGTCGCCCTCGCTGGCCAGCGGTACTTCGCGCAAGTTGTGTTGCTGGGCAAAACGCGCGCTCAGGCCAGGCGAATGGTCCTTGCCGAACAGGGTGTAGCGCATTTCCGCCGTCTTCGCATTCTTGAACATATTGTTCGAAACATAGGCGAAGCCGCCAAAGATCAGCGGCATGGCAAAGATCGGGATGAGGATGGTGAAGATCAGCGTCTTGCGGTCGCGCGTGAGTTCCAGCAATTCTTTCAGGTAGATGGTCCACATGGTCTCAGGCTTCCTGGTTGATGACGCTGACAAAGGCGTCGTACAGATCGGTACTGCCGCCCAGATGGCGCAGCTCGTCGATGGTGCCGTTGAAGGCAGTGGTGCCGCGGTTGATGATGCAGACCCGGTCGCACAGCTTTTCCACCTCGTGCAGGTGGTGCGTGGACAAGATCAGCGGCACGCGCAGCGCCTTGTAGCTGGCGATGAAGTCGAGCAGGATCTTGGCCGACATCACGTCCAGGCCCGTCGTCGGCTCGTCGAGGATCACCACCTGCGGCTCGTGCACGACGGTGCGGGCGATCGCGCATTTCTGTTTCATGCCCGTCGACAACTGATCGGCCCGCTTGCCGCCGTATTCCTCCATGTGCAGCAGCGCAAACAGCTCGTCGCAGCGGCGTTTCAGCTTGTCGGCCGGCATGCCGTGCAGGCGGCCGAAATACTCCACGTTCTCGCGCGCCGTCAGGCGGCCGTACAAGCCCGTCGAGCCGGACAAAAAGCCGATGCTTTGGCGCGCCGCCAGCGGCTGCTGCAGCACGTCGACGCCGTTGACGAGGGCGCTGCCCGCATCCGCTTGCAGTGCCGTCGACAGCAGGCGCAGGGTGGTGGTCTTGCCGGCGCCGTTAGGCCCAAGCAAGCCCAGCACTTCGCCGGGGGCGCAGCTGAAACTGACGTCGCGCACGGCGTGGAACCAGCCATCGTGTTCGCGCGGATCGCTGACCCGCACGGCCTTGCCCTTGTGGGGCGGCATGCGAAAACGTTTTGCCAGGTGCTTGACCTCAATCATGTAGTTCATCCATTCGATAGGGAGGAGCTAGGGTAGCATGCAAAAAATGTAACTTGCAAGATGGAAATATCGTTTGGTCTATTGAAAAAAACAGCATCTTCATGCAAGCTGGCCCGGTAGGCGCCGGCGGACGGCGCGGGAGAGTGCAATGCGAACGATCGATCAGGCGATGCAGGACAAGGTACTGGCGGTGGCGCGCGCCGGCATGACCAGCGCCGAAGCCATCGGTTTTTTCCGCGTCAGCCTGGGCCTGTACTACCTGGCGGGCCTGATGACGGAGGAAACGCTCGATTTCAAGCAGATCGATGCGCGCTACAACCGCTTTATCTACCACTCGATAGGAGGCGGGCACAGCATTGCCAGCGTGCTGCAATTCATGAGCGGCGAGAAAGTCTTGCGCGTATTGCAATCGGAGCGTTTTCGTACCGCGTTTGCCGAGCATTGCCCGGATATCCCCGTCGACAGCATTTCCTTCCTGATTTCGCTGAACCTGGGCGTGGCGAAAAGCCTGTCCGGCCTCGATGCAGTCGGCCCCGTGGTGGACTGGATCGAGCAGGAAAAAGCGCGCACAGGTCAATAAAGCCCCGTTCGCCCTGCGCGCCGCGCGGGTACGGCTGGCCCTGATCGTCCTATAATTCATGTTTTCCCTTACATGAATAGCCCACGATGACCGCGAACCGCCATTTTCACCCCCTGGATCGTTTGATTGTCGGCGCCGACAAGGCCTTGCGCGTCATGGCGGGCGTGGCCTCGGCCTCGCGCCCCACGCCGGCCGCGCATGCGCCCGATGCGGAGCTGAGCCCGGCCGAACAGCGCCACAGCGCCGGCTTGATGCGCGTCAACCATGTCGGCGAAGTGTGCGCGCAGGCGCTGTACAACTCGCAGGCCCGCTATGCGCACAGCCCGGCCATCCGCGCCCAGTTCGACGAGGCGGGACGCGAAGAGGAAGACCACCTGGCCTGGACGGCGCAGCGCCTGACGGAGCTGGGCTCGCGTTTGAGCCTGCTCAATCCCCTGTGGTATGCGGGGTCGTTTGCGCTGGGCACCATCGCCGCGCGCATGGGCGACGGCCGCAGCCTGGGTTTTGTCGTGGAAACGGAGCGCCAGGTGGAAGCGCACCTGGCCAGCCACTTGCAGGAATTGCCGCCGCAGGATGCGAAATCGCGCGCCATCGTCAAGCAGATGGCCATCGACGAGGTGGAACACGGCGCCGCGGCCCAGCGATTGGGCGCCATCGACACCCCGGCGCCTGTGAAGGCGTTGATGGGCATCATGGGGAAAGTGATGACAAAGACGGCGTATTATATTTAAAACAAAGGCGCTCCGAAGAGCGCCTATGCATGCCTGAGACGTGAAACGCCTGGCAAAACCGTAGCGAGCGGAAGGGAGAGGTGGTAGAGGCGCAACCGTGCTGGAGCACGGTGAGCATCGCAGGCCGCCTACGCCGGCGCGCAGGAGGTTGGCTCAGGCGCTTTCTTCGATGATCTCGAAGGAATGCGTAATTTCCGCCGTTTTTGCCAGCATGATGGACGCCGAGCAATATTTGTCATGCGACAAAGTCACGGCCCGTTCCACGGCCGCCGGTTTCAATGCCTTGCCCCGCACGGTGAAGTGGAAGTGGATCTTGGTAAATACTTTCGGATCGGTGTCGGCGCGCTCGGCCTTCAGGGTCACTTCGCAGCCGTTGACGGCTTCGCGGCCCCGCTTCAGGATCAGCACCACGTCATAGGCGGTGCAGCCGCCCGTGCCCAGCAAGACCATTTCCATGGGGCGTGGCGCCAGGTTGTGGCCGCCGCCATCGGGCGCGCCATCCATGGTCACCATGTGGCCGGAACCGGTTTCTGCCCGAAAACTCATGCCCGACGGGCCATTCCAGCTGACTTTGCATTCCATCGTACTCTCCGAAAATTGTAAGCGTTTTGTATTGTAATAGAGGAACGCCTGTCCATGTGCCGCCCGCCAGCCCGCAGCCGCTCTGCATCGCGGCTTGACTCAGCACGGCAAAGCCGCTTATACTTGTCGGCTTTCCGTTCGCTCAGGAAAAGTAAATAAGGCAGAGTCCGCACAGCAGCATAGTCGGAACCACCATTTGAGCGTGTAATCTATTAGGAAGTCAACATGAAAACATTTTCCGCTAAAGGACATGAAGTCCAGCGCGATTGGTTCGTGGTTGACGCGACGGACAAAGTCCTCGGACGTGTTGCCAGCGAAGTGGCACTCCGACTGCGCGGCAAACACAAACCAGAATTTACTCCTCACGTCGATACCGGCGACTTCATCGTCGTCATCAACGCAGGCAAACTGCGTGTGACCGGTACCAAAGCTACTGAGAAAATTTACTACCGTCACTCTGGCTATCCAGGCGGCATCTACGAGACCAACTTCCAGAAAATGCAACAGCGTTTTCCAGGTCGCGCGCTTGAGAAAGCGGTCAAGGGCATGCTGCCTAAAGGCCCACTCGGCTACGCAATGATCAAGAAGCTGAAAGTGTACGCGGAAGGTTCCCATCCGCACGCTGCTCAGCAACCTAAAGCACTTGTTCTCTAAGGAACTGACATGATCGGTAATTACAATTATGGAACCGGCCGTCGCAAAAGTGCAGTGGCTCGGGTTTTTATCAAAGTTGGCACAGGCTTGATCGTTGTTAACGGCAAACCAGCAAACGAATACTTTTCGCGCGAAACGGGTCTGATGGTCATCCGTCAACCTCTGGAACTGACCGGCAATGTCGAGCGTTTCGACATCAAAGTCAACGTCCATGGCGGCGGTGAGTCGGGCCAGGCTGGTGCAGTTCGTCACGGCATCACCCGCGCTCTGATCGACTACGATGCAGCGCTGAAACCGGAACTGGCGAAAGCCGGCTTCGTGACCCGCGATGCACGTGAAGTCGAGCGTAAAAAAGTTGGTCTGCGCAAAGCACGTCGCGCAAAGCAATTCTCGAAGCGTTAATTTCTACGCTACAGCGCCTTTCGGGGCGCTGGTCGAAAAGCCGCTGGACTTCGGTTCCGCGGCTTTTTTGCATTTCAGCGTGACTCGGCGTTGCGCTGTAAAATACGCGCATTGCCCCTGCGGGGCAGCCTGCGTACTTCCGCATATTGCATCTGTACCCTACACACAAGGAAAGAAAATGATCAAAGTTGGCATCGTCGGCGGCACTGGATACACGGGCGTGGAATTGCTGCGCTTGCTGGCAACCCATCCAGATGTCGAGTTGACGGCGATTACGTCGCGCAAGGAAGATGGCTTGCCCGTTGCTGACATGTATCCTTCCCTGCGTGGCCACGTGAAACTGGCGTTTTCCTCGCCGGACAAGGCGAATCTGGAACAGTGCGACGTGGTCTTCTTTGCCACGCCACACGGTGTTGCGATGGCGCAAGCACCAGCCCTGCTGGCCGCCGGCGTGAAAGTCATCGACCTGGCCGCCGACTTCCGCCTGAAAGACCAGGCCAAGTTCGAGCAATGGTACAAGATTCCCCACACGGCCCCCGAGCTGATAGCCCAAGCCGTGTACGGCTTGCCGGAACTGAACCGTGAAGATATTAAAAAGGCCAGCCTGATCGCCAACCCCGGCTGCTACCCGACCACCATGCAGCTGGGTTTTTATCCGCTGCTCAAGGCGGGCCTCGTCAACGCGGGCGGCCTGATCGCCGACTGCAAGTCGGGCGTTTCCGGCGCCGGCCGCAAGGCGGAAATCGGCATCCTGTTCTCGGAAAGCAGCGACAGCTTCAAGGCCTATGGCGTGGCCGGCCACCGCCACCTGCCGGAAACGACGGCGCAACTGCAGCGTTTCACCGAAGAAAAAGTGGCGCTGACCTTTACGCCGCACCTGGTGCCGATGATCCGCGGCATGCATTCGACCCTGTACGCGCAGCTGAACAAGGATGTCAGCAATGAAGAATTGCAGGCATTGTTTGAAGAGCAATACAAGGACGAGCCTTTCGTCGACGTGATGCCGTTCGGCTCGCACCCGGAAACCCGCTCCACGCGCGGCTCGAACATGCTGCGCCTGGCCTTGCACCGTCCCGAAGGCGGCAATACCGTCATCGTGCTGGTGGTGCAGGACAACCTGGTCAAGGGCGCTTCGGGCCAGGCCGTGCAATGCATGAACTTGATGTTTGGCTTGAAAGAAACTGCCGGTTTGCAACACATCGCCTTGCTGCCATAAAAATAGGCAGCCGTGCTTGCGCAGGTCCGGCGCCTTTTTGCCGGACCTGTGATAGATTGGACTGCCACGTACACCAACAGGATGACGTTCATGTTCGAGCGCAACGCGAAAAACCCCATCGACACCCTGATCGGCGCCTCGACGCGGATCGAGGGCGATTTGCTGTTTTGCGGCGGCCTGCGCATCGACGGCCATGTGCGCGGCAACGTCACGGGCGAGCCGGGCGAGCCCACGTATGTGGTGCTGGGCGAGGCGGGCCGCATCGACGGCGAGGTGCGCTGCTCGAGCCTGGTCGTCAGCGGCGAGATCAACGGCCCCGTGTACGTGTCCGAAATGCTTGAAATCCAGCCCAAAGCCCGCATTGTGGGAGAGGTGTATTACAAAGTGCTGGAAATGCACAGCGGCGCATTGGTGCAAGGCAAGCTCAGTCGCCACGACAGCGCCGACCCCGTGCTGCACCTGGCCGTGTCGGAAATGTGAGCAGGAACAACACCGGCCAGCCGCCTCTGCGGCCGCCGCAGCGCGAGTTGTGCCAACAGTCTATAATGAGGCTATGTTTTCTGAGGAGTCTGAAATGAATGCAGTCGCTGAAATGCAAGATGTGATCCCTTCGCCTATCATCTTTACCGATAGCGCCGCCGAAAAAGTCGCGCAGCTGATCGAGGAAGAAGGCAATCCCGACCTGAAATTGCGCGTGTTCGTGCAGGGCGGCGGCTGTTCCGGCTTCCAGTACGGCTTCACCTTCGACGAAATCGTCAACGAAGATGACACCACCATGGTCAAGAACGGCGTCCAGCTGTTGATCGATTCCATGAGCTACCAGTACCTGGTCGGCGCGGAAATCGACTACAAGGATGACCTGGAAGGCGCGCAGTTCGTGATTAAAAACCCAACGGCTACGTCTACCTGCGGTTGCGGTTCGTCGTTCTCCGTCTAAGCTGGCACACCTGAGAAAACGTCCATGGCGGCGTTGCATTGCCTTGCCGTACTATTCGTACTGTCTTCGGCAATGCGCCTTGCCCTGAACGTTTTTCACGCGCGCCGGTTTCCACGCGCAGCATAATAATAGCGGATCATCGATCCGCTATTTGTGTTTCTGGAGCAATTGTTTCACATCAACGTGGATACAGCGCGCCCAGTACCCGTAAGCCCTGCGCACCCGTCACGGCCGGCAAATTGCCCGGCTTGCGCTGTGTAAAACGCCAGGCCAGCCAGGCAAACGCCAGCGCCTCGACCTGGCTGGGCGCCACGCCCAGCGCTGCCGTCGATGCCACGGCCATGCCCGGCAATTCGCGCGCCAGCGCCGCCATCAGCGTGGCGTTCTGCGCGCCGCCGCCGCACACATACACGTTTTCCGCCTGCGCCCCGTCGCGCGCGATGGCCTGCGCCAGGCTGGCGGCCGTTAATTGCGTCAAGGTTGCCTGCACGTCGGCGGGCAGGGCGGCCGGATAATTGGCCAGCTTGCCTTGCAGCCAGTCGGCGTGAAACAGGTCGCGGCCCGTGCTTTTCGGCGCCGGCAAGTCAAAATACGGGTCATTGAGCAAATCCGCCAGCAGGGCAGGCAAGACTTTGCCCGTGGCGGCCCAGGCGCCGTCGGCGTCGTAGGGCTGGCCCTGGTGCAGCAGGGTCCAGCCGTCCATCAGGGCATTGCCGGGGCCCGTGTCGTAGCCCGTTACGCTGCCGTCCCCGTGCAGCACGCTGATATTGCTGATGCCGCCGATATTGGCCACCACGCGCGTATGGCCGGGCTCGTTGAAGATGGCTTGATGAAAAGCGGGCACCAGCGGCGCGCCCTGGCCGCCGGCCGCCACGTCGCGGCTGCGCAAGTCGGCGATGACGTCGATGTCCGCCAGTTCGGCCAGCAGGGCCGGGTTGTTCAGCTGGCGCGTAAAACCCAGTTCGGGGCGATGGCGGATGGTCTGGCCATGCGCGCCGATGGCGGCGATGGCGTCCGGGCCGATGCCCGCGTCGCGCAACAGCGTGGCGACGCAGTCGGCATAATGGCGCACCAGCGCATTGGCCGCCAGCGCCTCGCGTTCGATTTCATTTTGGCCAGCACTTTGCAGCGCCATCAGGTCGGCGCGCAGGCTGGCGGGAAAGGCAATATAGGCGTCGCCCAGGCTGCGTACGCCGCCATCGTCGGCAAAGTCGACCAGCGCGCCGTCAACGCCGTCCAGGCTGGTGCCGGACATCAGACCGATATAAAGCATGGGTGTTCCTTGAATGCGTCAGTGATGGATGGCATTGTGCCGCATTTGCGCCGTACGCACGCGGGAAAAAACAAAGGCACCGGCCAATGCATGGGCGGTGCCTTTGTATGTTGCCCGAAGGCGGTATTGCTTAGCGCGAAGCCAGTGCCGTGTCGTTCGGACGCAGCAGGGTGAAGCGGTGCATCATGTCAGCCGACACCATGCGGAAGCGGCTCAGCTCGGCGGCCGTCAGCGGCGCCTGGGCTTGTACGTTCAGCTTGCTTGGGTCTTGTGCCACGCCGCCGACGCGGAATTCATAGTGCAAATGGGCGCCCGTGGACCAGCCCGTCGTGCCGACATAGCCGATCACATCGCCCTGGCTCACTTTCTGGCCTTTTTTCAGGCCCGAAGCGAAGCGGCTCATGTGGGCATAGGCGGTGGTGTAGTTGGCCCAGTGTTTCAGCACAACAACATTACCGTAGCCGTTCTGGCTGCCGACGGAATCGACCACGCCGTCGCCGGAAGCGCGGATAGGCGTGCCAGTTGCTGCAGCGAAATCGATGCCTTTGTGTGCTTTCCAGTTGCCGGAAATCGGGTGCACGCGCATGGAGAAGCCGGACGAGATGCGGGAGAATTCGAGGGGGGATTTCAGGAAGGCTTTTTTGAGGGACTTGCCGTCGAAACTGTAGTAACCGCCGCCTTGCTTGCTGGCTGGGTCTTCGAACCAAACGGACTGGTAAGTCGTGCCGCGGTTGGTGAATTCACCGGCCAGGATGCGGCCCGCTCGGACGAATTCGCCATCTTGCCAGAATGTTTCATAGACAACATTAAACGAGTCGCCACGTTTCAGGTCGGAGCGGAAGTCGATATTGGTGGAGAACATTTCCACGATTTGCGCGGAAATCGAGTCTGGCAGGCGGGTGCCGTCCAGGCTGGAGTCGGTGGCGGCGAACAGGGTGGAAGTAATCTTGCGCGCGTGCATTTCAACGCGGCGTTCCAGCTGGGCTGCCACTTCCGTGGCCACGAACTTGTCGCCCTTGCGGGTGATCAGGATGTTCTTGACCGACTTGTCGTTGCTGTCGACGAGGGTGGCGCGCATCCAGTTGAGTTCGCCAGTTTCGGACGTTTGCGCTTGCACGCGCTTGCCCGATTTGAGCAACATCACGCCGCGCGCAATCTTGTCGGTCTTGATGAAATTGACGGCCGCCGCATCATCCACGCCAAGACGGGTCAGCAGGGTGGCGAGGGTATCGCCGGCGCGGACTTTTTCTTCGTGGGTGAAATTCTGGTCTACCTGTTCCATCGCGGAAATTTGCGAGGTGATATCCGGCATTTCCAGGTTCTGGGCGATGGACGTGACCGGCAAGTCCGATGCGTCGGGCGCCATGGGCGACACAGCGACCGCGCCGAACGCGGCCACGGCGAGCAGCACTGCGGACGCGCCGATAATGCGTGCCTTGCGTGTCGTCGTCAGCTGTGTGTACAAGCGCGAGCCTGTGATTTTATGTATAGGGTTCATGCAATCAGTTAAAATTTGCCCTTGAACGTGACCTGAACTAGTGCTCTTTGTTATTGTTATTTTGGTTCGTTTTCATACGGCAAGATTGATGGGATCGAGCATTATAGCAAACTCCGCAAACCTACCACCATTTTGAGATTTATAGTCAAATTTTATGGAAATCAACACCACCGCATCGCCTACAAAGGCTAACGCCGCTCAGACCGCGCTTGTGCTGTCGGACAGAGTACAAGAAGCCCTCGCGATTACCAAGCGTGGCGTCGACGAACTCTTGATCGAAAGCGAATTTGCGCAAAAATTAGCCCGCTCCGAGAAGACGGGCGTTCCGCTGCGCATCAAACTGGGCCTGGACCCGACTGCACCAGACTTGCATCTGGGTCATACCGTGGTACTGAACAAGATGCGCCAGCTGCAAAACCTCGGCCATCAAGTCATTTTCCTGATCGGCGACTTCACTTCCATGATCGGCGACCCTTCGGGCCGTAATGTCACGCGTCCGCCGCTGACGAAGGAACAGATCGAGATTAACGCGATGACGTATTTCGCGCAAGCATCTTTAGTGTTGGACGCCAGCAAGACTGAAATCCGCTATAACTCCGAGTGGTGCGATCCGCTGGGCGCGCGCGGCATCATCCAGCTCGCCTCCCACTACACGGTGGCGCGCATGATCGAGCGCGACGACTTCACCAAACGCTTCCAGGGCGGCATTCCTATTTCCGTCCACGAATTCCTGTACCCGCTGATGCAGGGCTACGACTCGGTGGCCCTGAAATCGGACCTGGAACTGGGCGGCACGGACCAGAAGTTCAACCTGCTGGTGGGCCGCGAACTGCAAAAGCAGTACGGACAGGAACAGCAGTGTATTTTGACCATGCCGCTGCTGGAAGGTTTGGACGGCGTGGAAAAAATGTCCAAGTCGAAGAATAACTACATCGGCATCACGGAACCGGGCAACACCATGTTCGCCAAGCTGATGAGCATTTCCGACGTCATGATGTGGCGCTACTACGAGCTGCTGTCGTGGCGCTCGATCGCCGAACTGGCACAGCTGAAGCGCGAAGTCGAGGAAGGCCGCAATCCGCGCGACGCCAAGGTTGCGCTGGCGCAAGAAATCGTCGCCCGCTTCCACTCGCAGCAGGCAGCCGAAGATGCGCTGGCCGACTTCGTCAACCGCTCGAAGGGCGGCATTCCCGACGATATCCCGGCAGTGACCCTGGCCGGCGCGCCGCTGGGCATCCCGCAATTGCTGAAACAGGCTGGCCTGTGCCCGTCCACGTCGGAAGCCATGCGCAAGATCGACCAGGGCGGCGTGCGCATTGACGGCACCGTCATCAGCGACAAGGGCTTGCAAGTGGAAGCCGGTCAGTTCGTGTTGCAAGTTGGCAAGCGCAGTTTCGCGCGCGTCACCTTGACGGCATGATCGCGCTGCTGCAAAGAGTCACGCAGGCCAAGGTCGACGTCGGCGGCGCCACCGTCGGCGCCATCGACGCCGGCCTGATGGTGCTCGTGTGCGCCGAGCGCGGCGATACGGAGAAGGAAGCGGATGCCCTGTTGACCAAGCTGCTCGGCTACCGCGTGTTTGCCGATGCGGCGGGCAAGATGAACCGCAGCGTGACGGACGTGGCCGGCGGCTTGCTGCTGGTGCCGCAGTTCACGCTGGCGGCCGATACCAAGTCCGGCACGCGCCCGTCGTTCACGCCGGCGGCCGCGCCGCAGGACGGCTTGCGCCTGTTCACGCATTTCGTGGAGCAGGCGCGCAGCCGCCACGCGAGCGTGCAAACGGGGCAGTTCGGCGCCGACATGCAGGTGTCGCTGACGAATGACGGGCCGGTGACTTTCTGGCTGCAGGTTAACGCCAAATAGTGCCGGTAGCTGCATCACTAACTGACAAGTAACTAATAACAAGGGGACAGCAGATGAAATTGTGGAGCGAGACGTTTCGTGACGGCGGCCTGATGCCGGCCGACTATGCCTTTGCCGAGATCGATCCGGCCAGCCGCGTGCGCCTTGCCGGCAACCGCAATCCCCACCTGGCCTGGGACGAGGTGCCCAACGGCACCGAGTCGCTGGTGCTGTTCTGCATCGACCCCGATGCGCCGCAGGATGCCAGCCGCGTCAATGTTGAAGGCCAGGTCGTGCCGCTGGCGGCGCCGCGCGGCGATTTTTATCACTGGAGCTTGCTCGATTTGCCGCCCGCTCTGCGCTCCATTGCCGCCGGGGAATTTTCCAGCGGCATCACGCCGCGCGGCAAGGCTGCAGCTAATGGGCTGCGCCAGGGCCTCAACGACTACACGGGCTGGTTTGCCGGCGATGCCGCCATGGCCGGCGACTATTACGGCTACGATGGCCCGTGCCCGCCGTGGAATGACGAACGCATCCACAACTACATCTTCCGCCTGTATGCGCTCGACGTGCCGCGCCTGACGCTGCCCGAGCGTTTTACGGGACAGCAAGCCCATGCCGCCATGTACGGCCACATCCTCGACGAAGCCCAGCTCGTCGTCGCCTACTCGCTCAACCCCGAGTTGGCACTTACCCTGAAGAAATAAAGCATGAGCACCACGATTTTACTGATACGCCATGGCGAGACGGCCTGGAATGCGGGCCGCCGCCTGCAGGGCCATATCGACATCGCCCTGAACGAGGCGGGCCTGGCGCAGGCTTGCGCGCTGAGGCAGGCGCTGGCGGATGAGCCGCTGGCCGCCATCCTCGCCAGCGATCTGCAACGGGCGCAGCAGACGGCGCAAGCCATTGCTCAATTGAAAAATCTGCCCGTGCAGACGGACCCCCTGCTGCGCGAGCGCTGCTATGGCGCCTTCGAAGGCTTGCTGTATGCCGATATTGCCGCGCGCTATCCGCACGAGTATGCGCAATGGCAATCGCGCCAGATCGACGCCGTGATGCCGTCGGGCGAGCGCGACGCGGAGAGCTTCCGCCAGTTCTATGCGCGCGCGAATGGCGCCATCGCCCGCTGGGCCGAACGCTATGACGGCCAGACGATCGCCATCGTGGCCCACGGCGGCGTGCTCGAGTGCGCCTACCGCGAGGCGGTCGGCATGGCGCTCGACAGTCCGCGCGACTTCCAGGTCAGGAATGCCAGCGTCAACCGTTTTTCGTATGCGGACGGCAAGCTGCATTTAGTGCACTGGGGAAATATCGAACACCTGAGCGCGCCCGCGATGGACGAACTGGGCTAAGTCCTTACTTCACTCCCCGGGCGGCCAGTTTTGCTGTGCTGCACAAGCGCGGCGCCCGCTCTGGCGCACTGAAGCAAAAAAATAGTGCTTATTAAATAGGCAGGGAATCGGTTAAAATAGCAGGTTCCTCCGTCCATTCCAGGTTCTTCAGTGCAAATCGGCCCTCACATTCTGCGCAACAACGTTTTCGTCGCTCCCATGGCGGGCGTGACGGACCGGCCTTTCCGCCAGTTGTGCAAGCAGCTCGGTGCCGGTTACGCCGTGTCGGAGATGGCGGCGTCGAATCCGCGCCTGTGGGCGACGGAAAAAAGTTCGCGCCGCACGGACCACGCAGGCGAAATGGAGCCGAAAGCCGTGCAGATCGCCGGCGCCGATCCGCAAGACCTGGCCGATTGCGCCAAGTTCAATGTGGACCGGGGCGCGCAGATCATCGACATCAACATGGGCTGCCCCGTCAAAAAGGTGTGCAACAGCTGGTGCGGATCGGCCCTGCTGCAAAACGAAAGCCTGGTCGAAAAGATCCTGCACGCCGTCGTCAACGCCGTTGACGTGCCCGTCACCCTGAAATTTCGCACGGGCTGGAACCGCGAAAACAAGAACGCCCTGAAAATCGCCCGCGTCGCCGAGCAAGCCGGCATCCAGATGCTGACCCTGCACGGCCGCACGCGCGCCGATGGCTACAAGGGCGATGCCGAATATGAAACTATTGCCGCTGTGAAAGCATCGGTAGGCATCCCCGTGGTGGCCAATGGCGACATTACCAGTCCGGAGAAGGCCCGCTTTGTGCTCGATCAAACGGGCGCCGATGCCGTCATGATCGGCCGCGCGGCGCAGGGCCGGCCGTGGATTTGCCGTGAGATCGACCATTTCTTGCGTACCGGCACCTTGTTGCCGGCGCCCTATGTGGATGAAGTGCGCAACCTGATGGACGAGCATTTGCGCGCCCATTACGCGTTTTACGGCGAATTCCTCGGCGTGCGCACGGCGCGCAAGCACATCGGCTGGTATGTCAAGGATTTGGAAGGCGGCGAGGCGTTCCGCCAGCAAATGAACTTGCTGGAGTCGACGGAAGCGCAATTGCTGGCTGTCGATCAATTTTTTGAGTCGCAATGGAAATTTGGCGAACGGTTACAATACCGCCTCGCCGAATCCAGTGAAAGTGGCCTGATCGATGTGATCCAACCTATGGCCACGGCAGCATGAGCAGATAGCAGGGAAGTCAGGTAATAAGTTATAAGTAATACAAGGGCGAGCGCCTATACAGAGCGTCATGCAATATTAATTACAACACCGAGGCCAGAGGGCAGCACGCGGACCGCATGAGCGGCGCGGCGCCGGATGGCCAGGTGTTCAGCCGGTTGAAGCATAAAAATGAGCAAAGAAAGCATTCAGGAAGTCGTACAGAAAAGTCTAGAAGATTACTTCAATGACCTGGGCGAACAGCAAGCATCGAATATCTACGACATGGTCGTGCTGACCGTGGAAAAGCCCATCCTGGAAGTCGTGATGACACGCGCCGATGGCAATCAGTCGCACGCCGCGCAGATGCTGGGCATCAACCGCAATACCCTGCGCAAGAAATTGCAGGAGCACGGTTTGCTGTAATGCCGGCATGCAAGTGACGCCAAGATTTGAATCCGCCGCAGCGGGCCAGCCCGATAGCTGAGCGCTGCGCCATTCGCCAAGAACACTTAACCACCTAGCCACAGCCATGATCAAACAAGCTCTCCTCTCCGTTTCCGACAAGACCGGCGTTCTCGAATTCGCCCGCGCCCTGTCTGCCCTCGGCGTCAACCTCCTGTCCACCGGCGGCACCGCAAAGTTGCTGGCAGACAACGGTGTTCCCGTCACGGAAGTTGCCGACTACACGGGTTTCCCGGAGATGCTCGATGGCCGTGTGAAGACCCTGCACCCGAAAGTGCATGGCGGTATCCTGGCGCGCCGCGATTTCCCTGAGCACATGTCGAAACTGGTCGAGCACGACATGCCGACCATCGACATGGTGGTGGTCAACCTGTACCCGTTCCAGGGCACGGTGGCCAAGGCCGATTGCACCCTGGAAGACGCGATCGAAAACATCGATATCGGCGGTCCGACCATGCTGCGTTCGGCAGCCAAGAACCACAAGGACGTGGTCGTCATCTGCGATCCGACCGACTACGACGCGGTGCTGGCGGAGCTGCGCTCGGCCGACGGCAAGGCGGGCGACGTGAGCTACGACACCAAGTTCATGCTGGCGAAAAAAGTCTTTGCGCATACGGCGCAATACGATGGCGCCATCACCAATTACCTGACCAGCCTGGGCCCGACGAAAGTGCACGCCGAGCGCGGCGCCTATCCGCAAATCCTGAACGTTGCATTTGAGAAGGTGCAAGACATGCGCTACGGTGAAAACCCGCACCAGAGCGCCGCCTTCTACCGCGACCTCGTCACCACCGACGGCGCACTGGCCAACTACCGCCAGCTGCAGGGCAAGGAATTGTCGTACAACAACATCGCCGACGCCGATGCGGCCTGGGAATGCGTGAAGAGCCTGGGCGGCTTCGAGCAAAGCGCGGCCTGCGTCATCGTCAAGCATGCGAACCCGTGCGGCGTCGCCCTGGGCGAGAACGCGGCCGAAGCCTATGCGCGCGCCCTGCAGACGGACCCGACCTCGGCATTTGGCGGCATCATCGCCTTCAACACGGAGCTCGACGGCGCCACCGCCGGCGAAATCGCCAAGCTGTTCGTGGAAGTGCTGATCGCCCCGTCGTTCTCCGCCGAAGCGAAACAGATTCTGTCGAGCAAGCAAAACGTGCGCATGCTGGAAATTGCGCTGGGCGCCGGCGTCAACGCCATGGACTTCAAGCGCGTCGGCGGCGGTCTGCTGGTGCAATCGCCGGACGCGAAAAACGTCGGCATCGGCGACTTGCGCGTCGTCAGCAAGCTGCAGCCGACGCCGCAGCAATTGTCCGACCTGATGTTCGCCTGGAAAGTGGCGAAATTCGTCAAGTCGAACGCCATCGTCTTCTGCGGCAATAACATGACCCTGGGCGTGGGCGCCGGCCAGATGAGCCGTATCGATTCGGCCCGCATCGCCTCGATCAAGGCGCAGAACGCGGGCCTGTCGCTGACGGGTTCCGTGGTGGCGTCGGACGCCTTCTTCCCCTTCCGCGACGGCCTCGACGTCGTCGTCGACGCGGGCGCGACCTGCGTCATTCACCCGGGCGGCTCCATGCGCGACCAGGAAGTGATCGATGCGGCGGACGAGCGCGGCGTCGTGATGTTGTACACGGGCACGCGTCACTTCCGTCATTAAGAAGGCGGTCTAAACCTACTGCGCGGCGCGGGGCGCGGCCTGCGATGCTCACTGTGCTCCAGCACAGTTGCGCTTCTCGGCCACGCCGCATCGCCGCTCGCCACGGTTTATTCCACCTTCTTTGAATGTGACAAAACGGCAGGCACCGGTTATTCACCGGTGCCTGCCGTATTCATTATAGAATCTGGCGATGATTATTCTTGGCATCGATCCTGGCCTGCGCACGACCGGCTTTGGGGTCATTGAAAAACACGGCAACAAGCTGCGCTATATTGCGTCGGGGACCGTCAAGACGGGTTCCGAAGGGGAATTGCCGCCGCGCCTGAAGATCATCCTGCAGGGCGTGAGCGAAATCGTCGGCACCTACCGGCCCGATTGCGCGGCCATCGAAAAAGTGTTTGTCAACGTCAACCCCCAATCGACCTTGCTGCTGGGCCAGGCACGGGGCGCGGCCATTTGCGCACTCGTCAATTCTGACCTGTCGGTAGCCGAATACACGGCCCTGCAAGTAAAACAGGCCGTCACGGGCCACGGCAAGGCGGCCAAGGAGCAGGTGCAGGAGATGGTTTCCCGGCTGTTGTCCTTGCCCGGCTTGCCCGGCACGGATGCGGCCGATGCCCTGGGCGTGGCCATTTGCCACGCCAACAGCGTCGATGCGCTGGCCATGATCGGTGCGCTGGCACCCCAGCTGCAAGGCTTGCGCATGAAGCGCGGCCGTTTAGTTGGTTAACTGCGGCATGGCCCTCATAATCAATAAAAACTACGATACACAACATTAGGAACACGCGATGATAGGCCGTCTCTCCGGTATTTTGCTCGAAAAAAATCCGCCACAATTGCTGGTCGATTGCCAGGGCGTCGGCTATGAAGTCGACGTGCCGATGAGTACCTTTTACAACTTGCCCCACGTGGGCGAAAAAGTCGTGCTGTTCACGCACCAGGCCATCCGCGAAGATGCGCATCTGCTGTTTGGCTTCGGCAATGCGGCCGAGCGGGCCGTGTTCCGCCAGTTGATCAAGATCACGGGCGTGGGCGCGCGCATGGCGCTGTCGATTCTTTCCGGCATGACGATCGCCGACCTGGCGCAGGCCATCACGCTGCAGGATTCGGGCCGCCTCGTGAAAGTGCCGGGCATCGGCAAGAAGACGGCGGAACGGCTGCTGCTGGAATTGAAGGGCAAGATCGGTGCGGATCTCGGTCCGCTGGGCGCGCACGCGGCGCCGGACGCGCAATCGGACATCTTGAACGCGCTGGTCGCGCTCGGCTATTCGGACAAGGAAGCGCTGGCGGCCGTGAAAAACGTGCCGGCTGGCAGCGGCGTGTCGGACGGCATCAAACTGGCGCTGAAAGCGCTGTCGAAAGGCTGATAGGGCATGAGCATCCAGACCGACAGCTTCACGGAACAGCGCATCATCGACGCGGCGCCCATCTCGCACAATGAAGAGGCGATCGAACGGGCCTTGCGCCCGAAGCAGCTCGACGAGTACGTGGGGCAGGAAAAGATCCGCGACCAGCTGGAGATCTTCATCACGGCCGCGCGCCAGCGCAAGGAAGCGCTCGACCACACTTTGCTGTTCGGCCCGCCGGGCCTGGGCAAGACGACCCTGGCGCACATCATCGCGCGCGAAATGGGCGTCAATCTGCGCCAGACTTCCGGCCCCGTGCTCGAGCGTCCGGGCGATCTGGCGGCGATTTTGACGAACCTGGAAGCGAACGACGTCCTGTTCATCGATGAAATCCACCGCCTGTCGCCTGTCGTGGAAGAGATTTTGTATCCGGCCCTTGAGGATTATCAAATCGATATCATGATCGGCGAAGGCCCAGCCGCCCGTTCCGTCAAACTCGATCTGCAGCCGTTTACATTAGTGGGGGCCACCACGCGCGCCGGCATGCTGACCAACCCGCTGCGCGACCGCTTCGGCATCGTCGCGCGGCTGGAGTTCTACAACACGGGCGAACTGACGAAGATCGTCACGCGCAGCGCCGCCTTGCTGAAAGCACCGATCGATCCGGAAGGCGCGATTGAGATCGCCCAGCGCGCGCGCGGCACGCCCCGCATCGCCAACCGCCTGCTGCGCCGCGTGCGCGATTTCGCCGAAGTCAAAAGCAATGGCGACATCACCAAGGTGGTGGCCGACCGCGCGCTGGCCATGCTCGACGTCGATTCCGCCGGTTTCGACGTGATGGATCGTAAATTGCTCGAAGCCGTGCTGTTCAAGTTCGGCGGCGGCCCCGTCGGCATCGGCAATCTGGCCGCCGCCATCGGCGAGGCGGCCGACACCATCGAAGACGTGCTGGAACCGTATCTGATCCAGCAAGGCTTTTTGCAGCGCACGCCGCGCGGGCGTGTCGCCACGCCGGCCGCCTACCTGCACTTCGGCGTCAGCGCGCCGCGCATGGGCCCGGGCGGCGAAGCGTGGGAACTGTGATGGCGGAAGGCATCCAGCAGGCCGTGCCGGACATGCAGATCTGGATCGACGCCGATGCCTGCCCCGTCGTCATCAAGGAAATCTTGTACCGCGTGGCCGACCGCCTGGAGTTGCCGCTCACCCTGGTGGCGAACCAGGGCTTGCGCGTGCCGCCCTCGCGTTTCATCCGCACCGTGCAAGTGCCGTCCGGTGCCGACGTTGCCGACCAGGAAATCGTGCGGCTGTTGAATCCCGGCGACCTGGTCATCACGGGCGACATCCCGCTGGCGGCCGACGTGCTGGCCAAGGGCGGTTTTGCGCTGAACCCGCGCGGCGAGTTTTACACGAAAGACAATATCGCCCAGCAACTGACGATGCGCGCCTTCATGGAAGAATTGCGCAGCGGCGGCGTCGACACGGGCGGCCCGGCCGCCTTCAGCCAGTCCGACCGGCAGCAGTTCGCCAACAGCCTGGACCGGCATCTGAGCAAGCATCACCGCAAGCCGGCAGCGCCGCAGACGTAAAAAAGCCGGCGCGAGGCCGGCTTCGACAGGGCAGGGGCTTGCTTACTCTTCGCGCACCCACGTCTGCGAGCGGCCAAACATCGGCACGCCCACATAGCCGCGCACTTGCAGCTTGGTGCCGCCTTCCGTCAGCTCGGCCTTGCTCTTGTAGGTCTTGCCATTGGCAGGGTCCATGATTTCGCCGCCCGTCCATTCCTTGCCATCATATTTCAGGCCAGACAGGATCACCATGCCGATGATGGGCTGGTCTTTCTTGGCGCCCGTGCACTTGTCGCACTTGGGGTTTTGATCTTCGTCAGGCCCGCGGAACAGCTTGTCGATCTTGCCTTGCAAGACGCCGTTGCTTTCCGTGATGACGATCAGGGATTTCGGCTTGCCGCTGGCGTCGTCGATGGTTTTCCATGTGCCCACGGGGGTGAAGTTGCCGTCGCGCGCGGCGGCGCTGCCGGCGATGGCCAGGGCGGCCATCATGATGCTTGCTGTGATGCTCGCTTTGAATATTTTATGCATTGCCAGTCTCCAATGGTTTTTTTTTGATCGGGTCACGAACAGTTATATACCAAGGCAAGACCAGCGGTACTGCGCGGCGTCACGGAAACGCCGCGCAATCCTTCCAAACTTGCCTTATGCGCTGGCTAGTTTAGCAAACTGTTCGCGCAGTTTTTCAATTGTCGCCGAAAAACTGAGCAAACGCTCGTTTTCTTGCGCAACGATGGCAGCCGGAGCGCGCGCGACAAAGCTTTCATTGCCCAACTTGCTGTTGACCTTGGCAATTTCCGCTTCGATGCGGGCGATTTCCTTGCCCAGGCGCTCGCGTTCGGCCGCCACGTCGATCTCCACTTTCAGCATCAGCTTGGTGGTGCCGACGATGGCGACGGCCGCAGGCGAGTCCGGCAACGCATCGACGATCTGCACGTCGGCCAGCTTGCCCAGCGACTGGATGTACGGTGCGTACGAGGCCAGCGCGGCCTTTTCCGCCGCATTGCCCGCTTCGACGATCAGCGGTACGCGCACGGAAGGCGAAATCTGCATTTCGCCGCGCAAGTTGCGCGTCGCGTCCGTCAAGGCTTTCAGCTGCTGCATCCACGCTTCGGCCGACTCGTCGATCTTGTCGGTGTTGGCGATCGGATACGGCTGCATCATGATGGACACGCCCTTGGGCTCGCCTTCTGGCGTCGGCAGCTTGCCGGCCAGCGGCGCAACGCTCTGCCACAGCGCTTCCGTGACGAACGGAATGACCGGATGGGCCAGGCGCAGCACCACTTCCAGCACGCGCAGCAGGGTGTGGCGGGTGGCGCGCTGCTGGCCTTCCGTGCCTTGCTGTACTTGCACCTTGGCTACTTCCAGGTACCAGTCGCAATACTCGTCCCACACGAATTTGTAGATCGATGCGGCGATGTTGTCGAAACGGAAGTCTTCGAAGCCCTTGGCCACGTCCAGTTCCGCCTTTTGCAGCAGCGAGATAATCCACTTGTCCGCTTGCGACAGATCAACATCGTTGGCCGTGCAATCCTTGCCTTCCGTATTCATCATGACGAAACGGGTGGCGTTCCACATCTTGTTGCAGAAGTTGCGGTAGCCTTCGCAGCGGCCCAGGTCGAAATTGATGTTGCGGCCCAGCGAGGCGTAGCTGGCCATGGTGAAGCGCACGGCGTCCGTGCCGTAGGCCGAAATGCCTTCCGGGAATTCCTTGCGCGTCGCCTTGGTGATCTTTTCCGCGTCGCGCGGGTTCATCAGGCCCGTGGTGCGCTTGACGATCAGGCCTTCCAGGTCGATGCCGTCGATCAGGTCGATCGGGTCCAGGGTGTTGCCCTTCGACTTGGACATCTTCTGCCCCGTCGAATCGCGCACCAGGCCGTGCACGTAGACGGTTTCAAACGGCACCTTGCCCGTGAAGTGCGCCGTCATCATGACCATGCGCGCGACCCAGAAGAAGATGATGTCGAAACCCGTGACCAGCACGGACGAGGGCAGGAAGGCCTTCATGTCCGGTGTTTCTTCAGGCCAACCCATCGTCGAGAACGGCACCAGGGCCGACGAGAACCACGTGTCGAGCACGTCGTCGTCGCGCTTCAAGGGACCCGTGCTGCCGGCGGCCAGGGCCTTGGCTTGCGCCTCGGCTTCCGTCTTGGCAACAAAGATATTGCCCTTGTCGTCGTACCACGCCGGGATTTGATGGCCCCACCACAGCTGGCGCGAGATGCACCAGTCCTGGATGTTGTTGAGCCACTGGTTGTAGGTGGTGCTCCAGTTTTCCGGCACGAACTTGATTTCGCCATTGGCGACCTTGTCCAGCGCCGTTTCCGCGATCGACTTGCCTGGGAAGAAGGTGCCTTCCGGGGCCGGTTTGCTCATGGCGACGAACCACTGGTCCGTCAGCATCGGCTCGATGACGACGCCCGTGCGGTCGCCGCGCGGCACCATCAATTTATGCGGCTTGACCTGTTCCAGCAAGCCTTGCGCGTCGAGGTCGGCGACGATCTGCTTGCGCGCGGCGAAGCGGTCCATGCCGCGGTAGGCGGCCGGCGCGTCGTCCGTGATCTTCGCGTCCAGGGTCAGGATGACGATCTGCGCCAGTTTGTGGCGCTGGCCGACAGCGTAATCGTTCATGTCGTGCGCCGGGGTGATCTTCACGCAGCCGGTGCCGAATTCCTTGTCGACGTATTCGTCGGCGATGATGGGGATTTCGCGGTCCGTCAGCGGCAGTTTGAGCATCTTGCCCACCAGCGCCGTGTAGCGCTCGTCCGTCGGATCGACGGCCACGGCCACGTCGCCCAGCATGGTTTCAGGACGGGTCGTCGCCACCGTCAGGAAGCCGCTGCCGTCGGCCAGCGGGTACTTGATGTACCACATGGAACCGTCTTCCTCCTCGGACACCACTTCCAGGTCGGACACGGCCGTGCCCAGCACGGGGTCCCAGTTGACCAGGCGCTTGCCGCGGTAGATCAGGCCCTGCTCGAACAGGCGCACGAAGACGTCGGTGACGACTTTCGAGCGCGGTTCATCCATCGTGAAGTATTCGCGCTGCCAGTCGGCCGAGGCGCCCAGGCGGCGCATCTGGCCGGTGATGATGGAACCGGATTTTTCTTTCCATTCCCACACTTTTTCCACGAATTTCTCGCGGCCCAGGTCATGGCGCGAAATCTTTTGCGCGTCCAGCTGGCGCTGCACGACGATTTGCGTGGCGATGCCCGCATGGTCGGTGCCGGGTATCCAGGCCGTGTTGTGGCCCAGCATGCGGTGGTAGCGGGTCAGGCCATCCATGATGGTCTGGTTGAACGCATGGCCCATGTGCAGGGTGCCGGTGACGTTCGGCGGCGGCAACTGGATGCTGAAGGAAGGTTTTCCCGCATCGAGGGTGGCGGTGAAGTAACCGCGCTGTTCCCACTCGGTGCGCCAGAATTGTTCAATGTCGGCGGGCTCGAAAGACTTGGCTAATTCCATGATTTGGCGTGTGATTGGCAAAAGGAACCATTATAAGGCGTGCATAAAGCATGCGCAGCAAATAGCGGGCCTGGATGGCCCGAAAAGCCGCGCACGATTGCGCAATATTGCCTCATTGTATTTTTTTCAAGCTATCATCTTTGCAACATTATTTGAATATTCAGGCAATCATGAAAAAAATGTGGCAATTGGCCGTGTTCGGCGCCGGATTGGCTGCCGGAGGCGCGTGCGCCGGCGTTTCGGAGGGGATGGCGGCTTTCCAGCGCGGGCGCTGCGTTGACGCCGTGGCCCAATTGCACGGACCGGCACTGGGCGGCAATATCAAGGCGCAAAAGGTTCTCGGCGATATCTACATGGGCGAGGAGCGATGTTCGGACGTGGCGCGCAGCGATGCCGATGCCGGGCGCTGGTATCTGCTGGCGGCCAAGGGGGGCGATCGCCTTGCACAGGAGAAACTGGTTTCCTTATATACGAGCTGGTCGGGCAGCATGAAGGATCCTGCGCGCGCGCTGCCCTGGTTGCGCCGCTTGGCGTCGCAGGGCGCCGGCAAACCGATGGCGCAACTGGCGCAAATGTATGAACGGGGCGAAGGCGTGCCGGCCGACCGGGTGCTGTCATATGCACTCAACCTGCTGGCGCAGCAAGACAGGGAGTGGAGCGGCGCGGCCGCGATGGAGAAGTCCCTGCCGGCGCAGCGTGGCAGGATGTCGCCGGACCAGGTCGATGAAGCCGTGCGCCTGGCTGCCAGCTGGAAGCGGGGCGCGCCCCTGCCGGCGACGTCGCTGACGGGACAGCGTTCGCCGCAGGACTGGTACCGCCGCGCCGCCGAGGCCGGCAACATGGAAGCCGCCTACCAGCTGGGCTTGCTGTGCTGGAAAGGCACGGGCGGTCTGGATGAAAAGCAGGCCGCCCGCTGGCTGCGCAAGGCCGCCGAAAGCGGCCACGCCAAGGCCCAGCTGCAGCTGGCCGTGATGTACGGCATGGATCGGGGCGTGCCGCAGGACTATGTGCTCGCTTCCATGCTGAGCCAGCTGGCGGCGGCGGGCGGAGAGCAGGGGGCCGCCGCCAGCGTGGCCGGCTGGGCAAAGGCGATGAATGCGGCGCAAAACGCCGAAGCGGATCAGCTGGCGCGGGCGTGGAAGGTGGGCATGCCGCTGCCGCAGGTCTCGGTGCACGGCATGGAACGCGTGATCCACTATGTGCGCGAGGCGCGCGACAAGCTGCCGCCGACGCCAGAGGTGACGGCGCTGTTCGACGCTGCCAGCGAGGGCGATGAAGCGGCCTTCGGCAAACTGCTGGCCGGCGTCGCCGAGCCGGGCGCTTACCGGATCGGCGAGCGCACCTTGCTGCACGCCTTGATCTTGCCCGCGTACAGCCTGGTCGAAGCCGAATCGGCATGGCAGAAGGCGCAACCGCGTCTGGACGACGCTCTGTTGCAACAGGTGCAGCGGCGGGCGCACCGCCAGGCGCAACGCGGGCGGCACGCCGCGCTGCTGCCGGCCAGGCTGCGCATGATGACGCTGCTGTTGCAGCGCGGCGTGCCGGTCGGCGAAGGCACCGGGGGCAGTAGCGTCGCGCCCCTGCACCTGGCGGCCATGTATGGCAACGCCGCGATGGTGCGCCTGTTGCTGGCCCATGGCGCCGATGTCCGGCACTACGGCGCCGGAAATGACACGCTGGCGCCGCTGGAATACGCGCTGCAGCAGGAAGCCGCGGGCACGCTGCCGGAATTGCTCGACGCGGATGAGCGCACGGCGAACATGATCGCCTTGCTGGACGCCGGTTCGGGCCTGCCCTATCTGGTGGGCGACCAGCGCATGGCGGAGCTGCGCCATTCACAGAAAAAGACGGAGAAAGACGGCGCGGCGCGGCCAGCCGAGCGGCCGCTGGCCGATGACATGCTCTGGAGCCGCTTGCTGGGCCAGACGCGCGGCACCGAAGTGCTCGATAAAATGCTGGCCACCGGCACCACGCCGTCTATCGACGACCAGGGCAAGTCGCTGTACGCCTACGCCGCCGAAGCGGGCAACGCCGGCGTGCTGGACTGGCTCAAGCAGCGCGTGCCCCGCCATGATGCAAAGGGAGAGGATCGCTGGCTCGACGCGGCGATGCGCGCCATGTACAACCATCAGCCGGCGTCCGAAGACGTGCTGCGCCAGCTGGTGGAGCCCGGCATGCCATGGCAGCAAGTCGGCCCCGCAGCCGAAGAGTCGCACAGGAGAGCGCTGGGGACGCTCGATGCGCTGCACCTGGAAACGGAGACGCTGCTGTGGCATGCGGTGCGCAGCCAGCGACCGGACTGGGTCGTGCGCCTGGCCGCGATGGGCGCGCCCGTCGTCAGCGACGGTTATCGTCCGCCCTTGCTGGCGGCCGTTGAAAATAGCGACGCGGCGATGGTCAAGCTGTTGCTGGGCCTGGGCGCCGATCCGCTGGGCGGCGAGTTCCCCGTATTGCGGCTGGCGCTGAAACTGCCGCCGACGGCGGACAATAATGCCGTGCTGACATTGCTGCTGGCGGCCGTGGCGGCGCGCCAGCCGCTGGCAGACATCAAGTGGTCGCCATTGGACGAGGCGCTGCGTGCCGTGCGCGATGCGGCCGGCGTCGAGCGGGTGCGCCTGATGCTGGCAGCCGGCTTGCCGGCCAGCCAGTTGGGCTTGAACGCGGCCCTGCTCGCCGTGCAGTCGCCGCAGCGCGCACTGGCGCCGCTGTTGCTGGAGCACGGCATGTTGCGGCGTGCCGACAGTGTGCGGCGCGCGCCGGGCGATGCGGTGGTGCTGCGGCAGGCGCTGCGCGCGCGGCGCGACGACCTGCTGCCGCGCCTGCTGGACCTGGGGCTGGACCCGAACTGGCGCGGTGCCAATCAGAAGAGCGCGCTGGAACAGGCCATTCTCAATGGCAACACCGAGGCCGCGCGCCTGTTCCTCGCGCGCGGCGCGCGGATCGAGGTAAGCATGGATCACCCATGGGGTGGCGCGCTGGACCTGGCCGCCGCCAGCCTCAATCCCGATATGCTGGCCCTCGTCACGCGCGACTCGACGCTGTCGCTGGACAAGGTATGCCTGCCGGACACGTCGAACCTGGTCAACATTGCCTTGCACGCGTCCGATGCGTATTGGAACTTGTTGCTCAAGCATGGCTTTGCCGCCGCGCCGCAACAGTGCGACCCCGCCATGGCGCCGCGCCTGATTGCCGCCTTTGCCGACGAACCGAAGCACATGCTTGCCGGCTGGCTGGGCCAGCGCTTCGCTGCGCGCCTGCCGCGCCTGGCCGGCAGCCTGCGCCAACTCGCGCCGCAGGACTGGAGCGCGCTGCGCGCCGCGGGGCGCGATGACATGCTGGCCATCCTGGCGGCGGGCGGCTGGCGGGTGCCGCCCGCCGAGGTTGCCGCTGCACCCGCGCACAAGGACAAGGCTGCCGACCTGGCGCTGCAACGGCGCTTGCCGGGACGCTATGCGCTGGGGCACAGGGCCGAGGTCGCGTCGCACATCGTGCTGCGCGCCGACGGGCGTTTCAGTTACCGGATGCTGTACGGCGCCGATGAGCAAGCGGCGCAGGGGCGCTGGTCGGTGCTGGACGGCGAATTGCTGCTGCAGGGCGATGGGGCCTCGCCCGATGCGTCCTTTGCGCTGTTGCCGCCGCGCTCCGGCGACGCCACCACGGGCCCGGCCCGCATCATCGTCGAATATCGGGGCGAGGCCGTGCCCGATATCGCTCTGGCGGCGCTGGGCGATGCGCCCGCGTTTGCCAATGGCATCAGCGGCACGCAGCCGTGGCAGGTGCCGATTGCGGGGCCGCTGCGCCACCTGGTGCTGTCCCATCCGGAAACGGGCTTTACCACGGTGAAACTGCCGGCCCGGCAAGGCCTGTTGCGTTTTGCGCTGTATCCGCCGCGCCCGGGCATGCGCGATTTCCACGCCGTCATCGGCATCGAGGATGGCAAACTGGCCTGGGATCGCGACGGGCAAATGTTGTTGTACGACAAGCTGAAGTGAACGCGGCCGCATGACCGTGTTTTGGCGGCCTGGCGAGTCGTTTTCACGCAACAGAACGGGGAGAGGGGCGCTGCCGATGCTATAATGCCGGCCTCGGCGCCTCCAGCCCCATCCTTGCGGACGGCGCCAGCAGACGCGGTTGTATAACGTTTCATATCCAGCACTCGTCCGCGTCTCAAGGCCAGCGCATCAGCGATGCCAGCCACCTTCAGTGCGTCCCCTTCGGGCCGGGCGCCTGAGCCACGCGCACCGCCAGCGGTGCACCATTCACGGCGGAATCAAAGCGGCTCGTCATTGCACGCCGCTGCCGCCACAGCTTAGCCAGGATCTGTTGTCCGGCGCGTCGTCTTTTGATACGGCATCCCCCGCATGGCGCCTTGCCGCCTGTGGCCTTGCCGTGGCCGCCGCTTTCCTGGTGTCGCTTTTACAAGGAAATCAGCATGAAAAAAATCGCCATCGTTGCCGCTCTTGCCACCACCGTGGGCGCCTTGCCTGCCGCCCAAGCCCAGTCGTCCGTCGATCCGTCTTCCGTCACCATGTATGGTTTGATGGATGCGGGCCTGGTGCAGGAAGGCGGCGTCAGCAAGCTCACCAGCGGCATCTCGGCCGGTTCGCGCCTGGGCTTGCGCGGCACGGAAGCGCTGGGCAATGGCTGGCAAGCCGTGTTCACCCTGGAAGCGGGCGTGCAGGGCGACACGGGCCGCTCCGACCAGGCGGGCCAGCTGTTCGGCCGCCAGGCCTTTGTCGGCATCGACAGCCCGCTGGGCATGCTGACCGTGGGCCGCCAGTACAACCTGCAAAGCCAGGCGCTGACGGACGTGGCCGACCCCTTCGAAGGCGGCTTTGCCGGCGCGGCGACCAACCTGGCCGGCTTTTCGGCCACGCGCATCGACAATACCGTGCGCTACACCTCGCCCGAGCTGCGCGGCGTGACGGCCACCGTCATGTACGGCTTTGGCGAACACACGGGTATTGCGGCAGATCAACGTTCGCTGGGCCTGGCCCTGGGCTATGTCAACGGTCCTTTGACCCTGCGCCTGGCGCGCCAGAGCCGTGCCGGCGAGCCGGGCAAGGCTGACGCGAACAACACCATTCTGGCCGGTAATTACAACTTCGGCGTGGCCACGGCGTTCGCCGGCTATGGCCGTAACACGGGCGAGGGCAGCTCGATGTTCTTCGCGGAAAACCCGTATGGCGCGGCGCAGGCGCCCGCCGCTTCGACCGACAGCCGCGACGCCATCGTCGGCGTGTCCGTGCCGCTGGGCGCAACGACCTTGCTGGCCTCGTATGTGCGCAAGGATGACCGCAACGCGGCCAACCGCGACGCGCAGCAGCTGGCCATCGGCGCCACGTATGCCTTGTCCAAGCGCAGCAAGGTATATGCTGCCTACGCGCATATCCGCAACCGCAACGACGCCGCCTACATGGTGGGCAACGCCACGGAAGTGGGCACGGGCAACCGCGCGCTGAACATCGGCTTGCGCCACGCGTTTTAACGCCTGGTCAAACCATCGCCAGGGCAGGCAAGGTGCTGCCCTGGCGTAGTAATTGTTCGAAGGCGGGCGCGGCCAGCGGACGGCTGAACAGATAGCCCTGCATCTGGTCGCAGCCGTGCCGGCGCAGGAAGGCCAGTTGCTGTGCCGTTTCCACGCCTTCGGCAATCACTTTCAGGCGCAGGCTGTGCGCCAGCGCGATGACGGCTTGCACGATGGCCGCGTCGTCGTCGCTGTGCGTGAGGTCGCAGACGAAGGATTTGTCGATTTTTAATACGTCGATGGGGAAGCGGCGCAGGTGCGCCAGGCTGGAATAGCCGGTGCCGAAGTCGTCGATCGACAGCAGCAAGCCCAATGCCTTGAGCTTGCCCATGGTGGCGATCGCCTGTTCCACGTCCTGCATCATCATGCTTTCCGTCAACTCCAGCTCCAGGAAACGCGCTTCCAGGCCTGTCACGGCCAATATTTCCCGCACCGATTGCAGCAAGCTGCTTTGCCGGAATTGCCGCGCAGACAAATTGACGGCCAGGCGCAAGCCGCCCAGTCCCTCCCGTTGCCACGCCCGCGCTTGCGCGCACGCCGTGTGCAGCACCCAGGCGCCGATGGGCACGATCAAGCCCATTTCCTCGGCCAGGTGGATGAATTCACCGGGCGCAATGGCGCCCAGGGTGGGGTGGCGCCAGCGCAGCAGCGCTTCCATGCCGACGATCTTGCCGCTGTCGAGTTCCACCTGCGGCTGGTACACGAGGTGGAACTGGCCACGCTCGAGCGCATGGCGCAACTCGCTTTCCAGGTTCAGCCGGGCCAGCATGCTGGCATTCATGGCCGGCGCGTAGCTTTGCCAGTGGTTGCGGCCCTGTTCCTTGGCGCGGTACATGGCGATGTCGGCATGCTTGATCAGGGTTTCCGCGCTGTCGCCGTCCAGCGGATAGGTGGCCACGCCCATGCTGCACGTGAGAAAGAATTCATGGCCGCCCACCAGCAGCGGCTGCGCCACGGCGTCCAGCACGCGCTGCAGGATGAGCTGGCCCGGGTCGCTGTTGGCATGTTGCGGCAGCAGCAGGACGAATTCGTCGCCGCCCAGGCGCGCCACCGTATCGACTTCGCGCGTGGCGGCGCGCAGGCGGTCGGCGATCAGTTTCAGCAGGGTATCGCCCGCGTCGTGGCCCAGGGTGTCGTTGACGAATTTAAAGCGGTCGAGGTCGATGAACACCACCCACAGGGGCAGGGTGCTGCGGCGCGCCACGGCCATCGCCTGTTCCAGCCGCTCGCGCAGCAATAGACGGTTGGCCAGGCCCGTGAGGATATCGTGGCGCGACTGGAATTCCAGTTCCTGCTCGAAGCGCATGACGGTGCTGATGTCGTATTGCGCTACGACAAAGTGGCTGACGGCGCCATCGCCATCGTCGCGCACGGGCGCGACGAACAGCTCGCTCCAGTACGTGCTGCCATCCTTGCGGAAATTGCGCACGATGGCCTTGCCTTCGCGCTGTTCGCGCAGGGCCGCGGTAATGGCGTGCATGTCCTGGCGCACATGTTCCGGCCCCTGCAAGTCTTCCAGGCGCTGGCCGATGACTTCGCCGGCCGCATAGCCGGTGATGCGCTCGAAGGCGGGATTGACGTATTCGATCAGGTAGCCGGGCGCGTCGGCGCTGCACAGGATGATGGCATTGGCCGACACTTCGATGATGCGTTCGCGCAAACGCAGCGACTTTTCATTGCGCATGCGCGCGGCGATATCCTCGGACAGGCGCAAATTGGCGAACTGCAAGGCTGCCGTGCGTTCGCCCGTGATGCGGGCAATCACGGAGTTGCGCGACACCAGCTGGTACACATAGGCCGTGGCCAGCAGGCTCGATAACATTCCACCGAGCAACACGTACAGCGAGCCGCGGCGGTTGGCGTCCAGGCTCAGGCCGTGGGCCGGCAGCATGGCAGCACGCAGCGCATGGCTGCCGGCGTGGTCCTGCAGCAGCAGCCGGGCGGTTTCCGTTTCGATTTGCCGCGCCGAGGCGTAGCACAGCGCCGTCAGGCACAGCCCGACCGCCAGGGTGATCAGGGCCGAGGTGGAGACGGAAATGGAGATGCGCTTGAAGAATGATTGCATGATGGCGTCCGGTGAGCAGCGCCGGCGCCGACCCATGATCGGGCAGCCCTGGCAGTGACCGACTGTAGGATGGGCGGCGATTCAGCGTCCGTTCGCTACCGAACGGACATTCATGCCAGCAAGAAATATAGTCGGTCCACCGTGCAAGCAGTGTGTTACGCTGCACACCATGGCGACCCTCGTTCGGACGCCTTTCATCTACCCCCTAGCTGACGACTGGAAACCAGGAAACCTGCCCATGTCGAGTCCGCATGCCCAGCTGCACAACCCGAATCAAAACCATTTGCTCGCCGCCATGCTCGACGCCGATTTCGCGCGCCTGGCCCCCTACCTGGAGCAAGTCTCCATGCTGCTCGGCGACGTGATCTACGACTCGGGCGACAAGCTGCAGCATGTGTACTTCCCCACCACGGCCATCGTTTCCATCCACTACCTGCTGGAAAACGGCGGCTCGTCGGAAATTGCCGGCGTCGGCAACGAGGGCATCGTGGGCGTGTCGCTGTTCATGGGCGGCAATTCGACGCCGAGCCGTGCCATCGTGCAGACGGGCGGCGTCGGCTACCGGCTGAAGGCCCATCTGCTGATGGAAGAATTCGACCGTGCCGGCCCCGTCATGCGCTTGCTGCTGCGCTATACGCAAGCGCTGATCACGCAAATGTCGCAGACGGCCGTGTGCAACCGCCACCATACTGTGGAGCAACAATTATGCCGCTGGCTGCTGCTGACCATGGACCGCCTGCCGAACCGCGAGCTGACCATGACGCAGGAGCTGATCGCCAATATGCTGGGCGTGCGTCGCGAAGGCGTGACGGAAGCGGCGGGGCGCCTGCAGCAGCGCGGCCTCATCAGCTACCGGCGCGGCCATATCACCGTGCAGGACCGCGCCGGCCTCGAAGGCCAGGTGTGCGAATGCTATGGCGTCGTCAAGAAGGAATTCACGCGCCTGCTGTCGGACGTGCGCCAGCGCCAAGGCCGCTAGGCGCCGCATTTCCCTTCCCTATATTGTTGTCATCGCCCAGGCTGCCCATGCACTCAGTTGAAAATAACCCTAACCGCGCCCCGTCGCGCTGGCCCATGGCGTTGGCGTTCGCGTTCAGCGCCGTCGCCCTGCTGGCCGTCGGCGCGCTGGCCTGGCGCGCGCCGTTGGAAACGGCCTGCGTCATCGACGCACTGGTCTTCCTGCTGCTGATGCTGCTCGTGGCGCTGTACCGGCGCACGGTGGCGGCCAGCCTGCCGCGCCAGCTGCTCAAGGCGGGCGCCCTGCAGGATGCGATTTTCAACAGCGCCAATTTTTCGTGCATCGCCACCGATGCGCAGGGCGTGATCCAGATTTTCAACGTGGGCGCCGAACGCATGCTCGGCTACGCGGCCAGCGACGTGGTCGACAAGCTGACGCCGGCAGGTATTTCCGACGCGCAAGAAATCGTCGCCCGCGCGGCCGCCCTCAGCGCCGAACTCGACACGCCCATCACGCCGGGCGTGGAAGCGCTCGTGTTCAAGGCCACGCGCGGCATCGAAGACATCTATGAGCTGACGTACATCCGCAACGATGGCAGCCGTTTTCCCGCCATCGTCTCCGTGACGGCCCTGCGCGACGCGCAGAGCAAGGTCATCGGCTATTTGCTGATCGGCACCGACAACACGGTGCGCAAGCAGGTCGAGGCGGAACAGGCGCTGCTGGACCAGCGCCTGCGCGAACAGCAGGCCTACACGCGCTCGCTGGTCGAGACCAATAATGCCGAGCTGAAGAAGGCGCGCCTGGTGGCGGAAAAGGCCAACCGCGCCAAGTCCGAATTCCTGTCGAGCATGAGCCATGAATTGCGCACGCCGCTCAACGCCGTGCTGGGTTTCGCCCAGCTGATGGCGTCCGACGTGCCGCCGCCCAGCCCGCCGCAGCAGCGCTCGATCGAGCAAATCCTCAAGGGCGGCTGGTATCTTTTGCGTTTGATCAATGAAATCCTCGACCTGGCCATGATCGAATCGGGCAAGGTCACCCTGTCGCAGGAAGCGATGTCGCTGCTCGACGTGCTGCAGGATTGCCAGGCCATGATTGCGCCGCAGGCGGAAAAGCGCGGCATCCGCATGCATTTCCCCCGCTGCGGCAAGGCCTTTTATGTGCATGCGGACCGCACGCGCGTGAAACAGGTGATGATCAACCTGCTGTCGAACGCCATCAAGTACAACCAGGGCGGCGGCGCCGTCACCGTCGAATGCAGCGGGCATGGCGACAAGGTGCGCGTGAGTGTGCGCGACAGCGGCGCCGGCCTCGACGCGGCCCAGGTGGCACAGCTGTTCCAGCCCTTCAACCGCCTGGGACAGGAAAACAGCACGGAAGAGGGCACGGGCATCGGCCTGGTCGTTACCAAGCAACTGGTCGAATTGATGGGCGGCACCATCGGCGTCGACAGCGCCGTCGGCGTGGGCACCACGTTCTGGTTCGAGCTGGCCGCCAGCAGCGCGCCGGAACTGGTGCTGGGCGACGGCGACGCGCTGCCGCAGGTGCAGGAACCGCAGGAAAGCCTGCGCACCTTGCTGTACGTGGAAGACAATCCCGCCAACCTGGCGCTGGTCGAGCAATTGATCGCCCGCCGCAGCGACTTGAAACTGCTGACGGCCATCGATGCGCACCTGGGCATCGACCTGGCGCGCACCTACCAGCCGGACGTGATCTTGATGGATATCAACCTGCCCGGCATCAGCGGCTACGGCGCGCTGCACATCCTGCATGATGATCCCCTCACCAGCCACATTCCCGTCATGGCCCTGTCGGCCAACGCCGTGCCGCGCGACATTGAAAAAGGCTTGCAGGCGGGCTTCTTCCGCTACCTGACCAAGCCGATCAAGGTTGTCGAGTTCATGGATGCGCTCGACGTGGCCCTGCACCATGCAGCCGCGCACGGCCTGGCCGACGACACTCACGCAATACGCTAATTCAGCACTCAATTTTAGGAATACCGCCATGCTTCAAGCCACCGAGATCCTGAACGCCAGCATCCTCATCGTCGATGACCAGGAGGCGAACGTCATGCTGCTGGAACAGGTGCTGCGCAATGCCGGCTACACGCGCATCACGTCCACCATGGACCCGCAGGCCGTGCGCGCGCTGCACCAGCAGCACCGCTACGACCTGATCCTGCTCGACTTGCAGATGCCGGAAATGGATGGTTTTGAAGTCATGGAAGGCTTGCGCGACCTTGAGGCGGGCAGCTACCTGCCCGTGCTGGTGATCACGGCCCAGCCCGGCCACAAGCTGCGCGCCCTGCAGGCGGGCGCCAAGGATTTCGTCAGCAAGCCCTTCGACCTGGTGGAAGTCAAGACGCGCATCCACAACATGCTGGAAGTGCGCCTGCTGTACCAGAAGCTGGCCGAATACAACAAGTCGCTGGAACAGATGGTGGAAGAGCGCACGGCGGAGCTGCGCGAAAGCGAAGCGCGCTTCCAGCGCTTCACGGAACTGTCGTCCGACTGGTACTGGGAACAGGATGCGCAGGGCAACCTGACGCGCTTTTCCGGCCCCGTGGCTGAAATGCTGGGCATCGGCAGCGAGGAAGAACCGCAGCGCTGGAACGCCGCCGAGCGCGCCTTGCTCGACGCCAAGATCGCCGCGCGCGAACCGTTCCTCGATTTCATCTACAGCCGCGCCAACCTGGACGGCAGCACGCAGTATCTGCAGGTCAGCGGCGAACCGATGTTCGACAATGGCAGCCGCTTCATCGGCTACCGCGGCATCGGCCTCGATGTCACGGAGCGCCAGCGGGGAGCGTGATTTATACTTGGTGTTATTGATATTGACCAGGAAAAATCATGACTGACAAATCTCCCTCCTACTGGTTCCCTGCCAAGACCTATGGCTGGGGCTGGGGCTTGCCCATCACCTGGCAGGGCTGGCTGGTGTTTCTGGCCGCGCTGGCCCTGTTCGCCTGCGGCGCCTTCCTGTTCCCGCCGCAAACCATGCTGGTGGGCTACATCGTCTATGAGGTGGCCATCGTGGCCGCGCTGATTTTCATCTGTCAGCGCAAGGGCGAACCGACCAGCTGGCGCTGGGGCAAGAAGAAATAATCGTGACGCCGTCTGCTGCATTGCAGCAGATGCGCAAACACGACACCGGCAAGAAATCATCTGGCCACGCGGCGCGAAGCGCGTATAATTGGCTCGCTGCCGCAAGGCGGCAAACGCTAGGGGTCCTGCCTTTCGCTGTGGAAACACAGTGCAAGCGCGGGTGAGAAATACCCTCCGAACCTGATCTGGATAATGCCAGCGAAGGGAAGCTTTAGGATGAACGCACCCCGCCTTTCCGCGTGCGCACAGCCGAACCTCCTTAGCTGGCTCCAGGCTTAAAAATAGCTAGCCAAGGAGCCAAAATGAACGCCAACCCGAAATTCCTCTCCGCCACCGCCACGGTCGACGAAGCCGCCATCGCGCCGCTGCCCAATTCGCGCAAGATCTACGTGCAGGGCAGCCGCCCCGACATCCGCGTGCCCATGCGCGAAATCAGCCAGTCCGACACGGAAGCGTCGTTCGGCGGCGAAAAGAATCCGCCGATCTACGTCTACGACACCTCCGGCCCGTACACGGACCCGGACGTGCAGATCGACATCCGCTCGGGCCTCGATACGCCGCGCCTGCCGTGGATCATGGAACGGGCCGACACGGAAGAGCTGCCCGGCCCCACCTCCGACTACGGCATCGCCCGCCTGGCGGACCCGAAACTGGCCGAGCTGCGTTTCAATCTGCACCGCAAGCCGCGCCGCGCCATTGCCGGCAAGAATGTGACGCAAATGCATTACGCCCGTCAGGGCATCATCACGCCGGAAATGGAATTCGTCGCCATCCGCGAAAACATGCGTCGCCAGGAATATCTGCGTGAACTGAAAGCTTCCGGGCCCATGGGCGAGCGCCTGGCCGACCTGATGGGCCGCCAGCATCCGGGCCAGTCGTTCGGTGCCAGCATCCCGGCGGAAATCACGCCGGAATTCGTGCGCGAGGAAATCGCCCGCGGCCGCGCCATCATTCCCGCCAACATCAACCACCCGGAAGTCGAACCGATGATCATCGGCCGTAATTTCCTCGTGAAAATCAACGCGAACATTGGCAATTCCGCCGTTACTTCGTCGATCGGCGAGGAAGTGGAAAAGATGACCTGGGCCATCCGCTGGGGTGGCGACAACGTGATGGACTTGTCCACCGGCAAGCATATCCACGAAACGCGCGAATGGATCGTGCGCAACAGCCCCGTGCCCATCGGCACCGTGCCGATTTACCAGGCGCTGGAAAAGGTCAACGGCAAGGCCGAAGATCTGACTTGGGAAATCTTCCGCGACACCCTCATCGAGCAGGCCGAGCAGGGCGTCGACTACTTCACCATCCACGCGGGCGTGCTGCTGCGCTACGTGCCGATGACGGCCAAGCGCCTGACGGGCATCGTCTCACGCGGCGGCTCCATCATGGCGAAATGGTGTCTGGCGCACCACCAGGAATCGTTCCTGTACACGCATTTCGAAGAAATCTGCGAAATCATGAAGGCGTATGACGTATCGTTCTCGCTGGGCGACGGCTTGCGCCCCGGCTCCATCTATGACGCCAACGACGAAGCGCAGCTGGGCGAACTGAAAACCCTGGGCGAGCTGACACAGGTTGCCTGGAAGCACGATGTACAGGTGATGATCGAAGGCCCGGGCCACGTGCCCATGCAACTCATTAAAGAAAACATGGACTTGCAGCTGGAGCAGTGCGGCGAAGCGCCGTTCTACACCCTGGGACCATTGACCACCGATATCGCGCCCGGCTACGACCACATCACCTCGGGCATCGGCGCGGCCATGATAGGCTGGTACGGCACGGCCATGCTGTGCTACGTGACGCCGAAGGAACACCTGGGCTTGCCCAACAAGGCGGACGTCAAGGACGGCATCATCACGTACAAGATCGCGGCGCATGCGGCCGACCTGGCGAAAGGCCATCCGGGCGCGCAGATCCGCGACAATGCGCTGTCGAAAGCCCGCTTCGAATTCCGCTGGGACGACCAGTTCAACATCGGCCTGGACCCGGACAAGGCGCGCGAATTCCACGATGAAACCCTGCCCAAGGATTCGGCCAAGGTGGCGCATTTCTGCTCCATGTGCGGCCCCCATTTTTGCTCGATGAAGATCACGCAGGAAGTGCGCGAATACGCGGCCGGCATGGGTATCGCGGAAGACAAGGCGCTCCAGCAGGGCATGGAAATCAAGGCCATCGAGTTCATCAAGAACGGCGCCGAGCTGTACCGCAAGGTCTGAAGGAGAGCGTGATGCCTGCATTGATATCCATCACGCTCAACGGCGCGCCGCACCAGGTGCCGCCGGGGCAAACCCTCGATCAACTGATCGCCGCGCTGTCGCTGGAAAACCAGGCGCTGGCGCTGGCCGTCAACCGCAACGTCGTGCCGCGCAAGGCGTGGCCAGGACAGGTCTTGCAGGTGCAAGACCAGGTAGAGATCGTACGCGCCATCGGCGGCGGCTGAGTTGAGAATAGACAAGGAAAAGCACATGAATACCGCAACACAGGACGACCTGCTGACCATCGCAGGCAAGCAATATCAATCGCGCTTGCTGGTGGGCAGCGGCAAGTACAAGGACTTGCCGCAGACGCGCGAAGCGACGGACGCGGCCGAGGCGCAGATCATCACGGTGGCGATACGGCGCGTGAATATCGGGCAAGACCCGAACGCGCCCAGCCTGCTGGACTTCGTGCCGCCGGACCAGTACACGATACTCCCGAACACGGCCGGCTGCTACAACGCGAAAGACGCCGTCTACACCCTGCAGCTGGCGCGCGAACTGCTGGGCGGGCGCAACCTGGTGAAACTGGAGGTGCTGGGCGATGAAAAGACCCTGTTTCCGCACATGCCGGAAACCCTGATCGCGGCCGAAGCGCTGGTCAAGGATGGTTTTGACGTGATGGTCTACTGCAGCGATGACCCCATCCAGGCGAAGATACTGGAAGACATCGGCTGCGTGGCCGTCATGCCGCTGGCCTCCCTGATCGGCTCGGGCATGGGCATCCTGAATCCGTGGAACTTGTCCTTGATCATCGACCAGGCGAAAGTGCCCGTGCTGGTGGACGCGGGCGTGGGCACGGCGTCGGATGCGGCCATCGCCATGGAACTCGGCTGCGATGGCGTGCTGATGAACACGGCCATCGCCGGCGCGGGCGACCCCGTGCGCATGGCGCGTGCCATGAAGCTGGCCGTGCGGGCCGGGCGCGAAGCGTTTCTGGCGGGGCGCATGCCGCGTAAATTCGCCGCGTCGCCATCGTCGCCGATGGCGGGCCGCCTGGCGTGATGGTGCCAACGTTGCCGACGGTGCTGGTGTTTGCCGGCGTCGACCCGTCGGGCGGCGCCGGCATCGCCGCCGATATTGTCGCCATTGCGGCGCAGGGCGCGCATGCGCTGCCCGTCGTGACGGCGCTGACGGTGCAGGACAACGACAGGGTCTTTGGCGTGCAGCCGGTGGCGCCGGAGCTGCTGCGCCGGCAGGCGCAGGCGCTGATCGACAAGATGGCGATTCACGTCGTGAAAATCGGCATTCCCGGCAGCGCCGCGAACGCGGCCGTCATCGCGCAGCTGGTCGGGCAATTGCGGCAAACCCGGCCGGACTTGCCCGTCGTGCTCGATCCCGTGCTGGCCAGCGGCCATGGCGACGTGCTCAGCCGTGACGACGCCGTGCTGGCGCTGGCGCCCTTGCTGCCGGTGACGAGCGTGATCGTGCCGAACGGGCCGGAAGCGCAAGCCCTCGGTGGCGCAAGCCGCTTGCTTGCGCAAGGTTGCCGGCACGTGCTGGTGACGGGCGGCCATGGCGCGGGGGAGATGGTTGTCAACCGCTGCTTCGATAGCGTCGGCGGCGAGCGCGAGTGGCGCTGGCCCCGTTTGCCCGGCGCATTTCACGGCAGCGGCTGTACTTTGGCCTCCGCCATCGCGGCGCGGCTGGCCTTGGGACATACGCTGGCGGAAGCGCTTGACCTGGCGCAAAGCTATTGCCATGCGGCCTTGTCCGATGCGTATGCGATTGCGCCCGGTCAACTCATGCCGCAACGATTCATTCAATAAGGAAAACATCATGCGTGGACTGTATCTGGTTACCCCGAACTGGGACGACACCGACCGCCTGCTCGACATCACGGAGCAGGCCTTGCACGGCGGCGTGGCCCTGCTGCAATACCGTCACAAGAGCGCCGACGCGCAGCAGCGGCGCGAGCAGGCGGGCGCCCTGCTGGCCCTGGCCCGCAAGTTTGGCGTACCGTTCATCATCAACGATTTTCTTGAGCTGTGCGAAGAGCTCGACGCGGACGGCGTGCACGTGGGCGGCACGGATGCGTCCGTCGCGCAGGTGCGCGCCAGGCTGGGCAAGGACAAGATCGTCGGTGCATCCTGTTATGGCGACATGGCGCTGGCCAGGACGGCCGAGGCCGGCGGCGCCAGCTATGTGGCTTTCGGCGGCTTTTATCCTTCGCTGGTGAAAAAGTATCCGGTGACCACGCCCCTGGACATCGTGCTGCAGGCGAAACGCGAGATCGCCTTGCCGTGCGTGGTCATCGGCGGCATGACGCCGGAGAACGCGGCACCGCTGGTGGCGCGCGGCGCCGACATGGTGGCGGCCATCAGCAGCGTCTTTAACGATGCATACCAGGCGGACGATGTGGATATTGCGGTGCAGCAATTCAATCAGTTATTTGCTGCATGAGCATGGGGGCGCAAGGCTGATTTGGGGCAATAATCGGCATATAATAAGAACATCATTCATTATCGAGGTTCCCCACCCATGAGTCAGCCAGCCGCCGCGAAACGCCTTATCCTGATCGTTGACGATGACCAGCTCCTGTTGGAATTCCTCGGCGAAGTCCTGCGCCATGCCGGCTACGAGACGGCCCTGGCCAATTCGGCCGAAGTGGCGCTGCAGCTGGTCGCCCAGCGCGAGCCGGACCTGGCCTTGCTCGACATCCACATGCCCGGCATGTCCGGCCTGGAACTGGCCAAGCGTCTGCATGGCGAGACGGGCGTGCCCTTCATGTTCCTGTCCGGCAGCGGCGACAGCGAATCGGGCAAGCAGGCGGCCGCCTATGGCGCCGTCGGCTACGTGGTCAAACCCGTCGATGAAGGCCGCTTGATGCCTGCCTTCGAAGCGGGCCTGGCCCGTGCCGACGAGATCCGCCAGCTGCGGCGTACCGAGCTGAACCTGAACGCGGCCCTGGCCGCCGGGCGCGAAACGAGTCTGGCCGTTGGCTTGCTGATGGGCAAGTTCCAGACGGACCGTAACACGGCGTTCGAAGTGCTGCGCGACCACGCCCGTTCCAGCCGCCGCAAGATCAATGAAATCGCCAGCCAGCTGCTGCTGGCCGAGGAAACCCTGAACGGCCTGCACGGCGCGTTTTTGAACCGGGCGAAAACCAAGTAAGTGTTTCAAGTAAGCGTTGCACCGGCGCCGGCGTGGCACGTCGGCGCCTGCCTTGTTATGATGTGATGATACGGCGCGCTGGCGCGCCTGGTTCAACCATACACAGGACACACATGAAAACCAAAGCAGCGATTGCCTGGAAGGCGGGCGCCCCGCTGACCATCGAAGAAGTCGACCTGGCCGGCCCGCGCGAGGGCGAGGTACTGGTCGAGATCAAGGCCACGGGCATTTGCCACACCGATTACTACACCCTGTCCGGCGCCGATCCCGAAGGCATCTTCCCGTCCATCCTCGGCCATGAAGGCGCCGGCATCGTCGTCGATGTGGGGCCGGGCGTGAAAAGCCTGAAAAAGGATGACCACGTCATTCCCCTGTACACGCCGGAATGCCGCCAGTGCAAATTCTGCCTGTCGCAAAAGACGAACCTGTGCCAGTCGATCCGCTCGACCCAGGGCCGCGGCCTGATGCCGGACGCCACCTCGCGCTTTTCCATCGACGGCAAGCCCATCTTCCACTACATGGGCACGTCCACCTTTTCCAATTACATCGTCGTGCCGGAAATCGCGCTGGCAAAGATCCGCGCAGACGCACCGTTCGACAAGGTCTGCTACATCGGCTGCGGCGTGACGACGGGCGTGGGCGCCGTGCTGTTCACGGCCAAGGTCGAGGCGGGAGCCAACGTGGTCGTGTTCGGCCTGGGCGGCATCGGCCTGAACGTGATCCAGGCGGCGAAGATGGTCGGCGCCGATAAAATCATCGGCGTCGACATCAACCCGGCGCGCCAGGCCATCGCGCGCAAGTTCGGCATGACGCATTTTGTCAACGCCAATGAAGTGGAAAACGTTGTTGATACCATCGTGCAGCTGACGGACGGCGGCGCCGATTATTCGTTTGAATGCATAGGCAACACCACCACCATGCGCCAGTCGCTCGAGTGCTGCCACAAGGGCTGGGGCCAGTCCATCATCATCGGCGTGGCGGCGGCCGGCCAGGAAATTTCCACGCGTCCATTCCAGCTCGTGACGGGACGCGTGTGGAAGGGTTCCGCCTTCGGCGGCGCGCGCGGCCGCACGGATGTGCCGAAGATTGTCGACTGGTATATGGAAGGCAAGCTCAATATTGACGATTTGATTACGCATCGTTTGAAACTGGAAGATATCAACCAGGGTTTCGACTTGATGAAGAGCGGTGAATCGATCCGCTCCGTCGTGCTGTACTGATAGGCATACGCCGTACCACGGCGTTTTTGCGGAGGCTTAGGCCTCCGTTTTTTTTGCTTGCCGCTTTGCCATCCATCGCGTTTATCTGCCGCCCAGGCGGGTCTTTTTGCCGCCTGTCGCACCGCGCTGGAGGACAGGTTCGGTTGCCGCTACAGTCAACGCTCCCCTACTTTTGCGACGAGGCAGCCATGTCCACTTCCCACCGTTTGATCCTCAGCCTGGCCGGTATCTTGCTTGGCGGCAGCGTGCTGGCCGTGCAGCCGCCGCAGCCGCCCGCGCCGCCGGCCCCGCCCGCGCCGCCCAGCAAGCACATCAATATTTCCATGGGCAGCGGCGATGGCTATGCGCTCGTCGACAGCAGCGAGGACAGCGTCACCATGGCCGGCACCGATGTCGACGGCCAGCAGATCAAGCAGCTGCAGCGCTCGCTCAAGGGGCAATTCCTGTGGTTCCGCGACCAGGGCAAGGGCTATGTGACGCAGGATGCCGCGCTGCTGGCCCGCGTGCGCGAGGCCTGGAAGCCGTCGCAGGATCTGGGTTTTCAGATGAGCGGCCTGGGCAAGCAGATAAGCGAACACGGCAAGGCGATGGGCGAACTGGGCAGCAAGATGGGCGCGCATGGCGCGGCGCAGGCGAACGTCGGCGCGCGCGATGTGGCGCAACTGCAGGCACTGGGCCGCCAGCAGCAGGAACTGGGCCGCAAGATGGGCGAGGCGGCACGCCGCCAGGCGCAGGCGACCACGGAGACGGCGCGCCGCGCGGCCGGACGCGAGGTGGAACGCCTGCAGCAGCAAATGGAAGATGCGCAGGACGCGACGGAAGAGGTCAACGACCGCATTGCCGCCGCGCAAGAACGCGAGGCGGACAAGGTGGATGCGTTGTCGCGCCAGATGGATCAGCGGGGCAAGCCGATGGAAACCCTGGGCAAGCAGATGGAAGCGCTGGGACGCCAGCAGGAAAAGGCCACCAAGGCGGCCGACAAAGCCACGCGCCAGGTGATCGCCCAGGCCCTCAGCGAGGGCAAGGCAAGACTGGTGCGCTGAGTGTTGTGCCGCATCAGCGCGCCAGCGGCATGCGCATCAGGCAGCGCAGCGCCGGCTCATGCCCGTCCTGCGCTTCGCGCGCCAGCTTGCGCGCATGTCCCGCGCCCAGCGCCGCGGCGTCGATTTCGCTGAAACCGTGGCGCGCATAGTAGGGGCCGTTCCACGGCAGGTGGCGGTAGGTGCTCAGTGTCAGCCAGGCGCACCCCAGGGACCGGGCATGGGCCGCGGCCGCATCGAGCAGGCGCGCGCCCAGTCCCTGCCGTTGCTGCGGCAGGGCGACGGACAATTCCACGATGAACAACTGGCCGTCCAGCAGCTCGGCGCCCAGGAAACCCACGGGCATATTGCATCCATCGGCGGCCACCCACACGCCGCCCTGCTGCTGCAGCGCCTGCAAAGTGCTCAATGGCAAGGTTTCTCCTTGCGCCAGCCACGCCAGCGCCGGCCCGGCCTGGGCAAACAGGGCCGCGGCGCTGCGCTCGACCTGGGCCAGCAGGGGCAGGTCGGCGCCGCTGGCCGCGCGTATCGCATGGCTCATGGCGCATGCCACGCGGCGGCGACGGCGCGGTATTGCGCCGGCAGCTGCGCCCTGGCCTCGTCTTCGCTCGCATATGCCTCATCCTGCAGCGTTTCCCATTGCGCATCGCAGCTGAAACGGTACACGCGCGCCTCGCCGTCGTAGCGGCACACGGCCAGGCCATGGATGGCGATGGGGGCGGCGCCGGTGTCGCTGGCTACGTGGCCGAAGGGCAGGTCGGACCAGGCCCAGGCCAGTACGCGGGCGCCGTCGAGGTGGGTGGGTGGTGTCATGGGATACAGGCCGCAGTGTCGGGACGCCGATTGTAGCGCGCACGCGGCGAATCCGGCGCGACCGCTGGACAAATGCACAGTATTTTTAGCCATGCCGGTATAATCACGGGATGCAAAATCTTCTTCACAACCTCAATCCCGAACAATTGGCTGCCGTCACCCTGCCGGCCCAGCATGCGCTGATCCTGGCCGGCGCCGGTTCGGGCAAGACCCGCGTGCTGACCACCCGCATCGCGTGGCTGATCCAGACCCAGCAGGTATCGCCGCCCGGCATCCTGGCCGTGACGTTTACCAATAAAGCCGCCAAGGAAATGCTCACGCGCCTGTCGGCCATGCTGCCGATCAATACGCGCGGCATGTGGATCGGTACCTTCCACGGCCTGTGCAACCGCTTGCTGCGCACGCATTACCGCGACGCGGCCTTGCCGCAGACCTTCCAGATCCTCGATTCCCAGGATCAGTTGTCCGTGATCAAGCGCTTGTTGAAGGCGAACAATATTGATGATGAGAAATTCCCGCCGAAGACGGTGATGTATTTCATCAACAACGCCAAGGACCAGGGCTTGCGCGCCACGGACGTGGAAGCGTACGACGCGCACGAGCGCAAGATGGTCGAGCTGTACCAGCTGTACGACGACCAGTGCCAGCGCGAAGGCGTCGTCGATTTTGCCGAATTGCTGCTGCGCACGTACGAGTTGCTGAGCCGCAACCAGCCCCTGCGCGAGCATTACCAGGCCCGTTTCCGCCACATTTTGGTGGACGAGTTCCAGGATACGAACAACCTGCAATACAACTGGTTGAAATTGCTGGCCGGCCACGGCAGCCGCGATGGCGGCGCCCTGTTTGCCGTCGGCGACGATGACCAGAGCATCTATGCCTTCCGCGGCGCCAACGTGGGCAATATGAGCGCCTTCGAGCACGAGTTCCAGGTCAAGAACTTGATCAAGCTGGAGCAGAACTACCGCTCGCACGGCCACATCCTCGACAGCGCCAACGTGTTGATCGCGAACAATAGCAAGCGCCTGGGCAAGAATTTGCGCACGGACGCGGGCCATGGCGAGCAGGTGCGCGTGTACGAAGCCAGTTCCGACCTGCAGGAAGCGCAGTGGATCATCGACGAGGCGAAAAGCCTGATCGCCGACGGCGCCTCGCGCAGCGAAATCGCGATTCTGTACCGCTCGAACGCGCAGTCGCGCGTGATCGAACACGCGCTGTTCTCGGCCGCGATTCCGTACCACGTGTATGGCGGCCAGCGCTACTTCCAGCGCGCCGAGGTCAAGCACGCAATTGCCTATTTGCAATTGATGGACAATCCGCACAATGACTCCGCTTTCTTGCGCGTGGTCAACTTCCCCACGCGCGGCATCGGCATGCGTTCGATCGAGCAGCTGCAGGCCGCCTCCGAGCAGTACGGCATCTCGCTGTACGCGGCCGTGCCCTACGTGGCGGGCAAGGCGGGCAGCGTGCTGGCCGGCTTCGTGAAACTGGTCGAAGGCGTGCGTTTTGAAACGCAGCAATTGTCCCTGCCGGAAATGGTCAGAGTCGTGCTGGAAGCGAGTACCTTGCTCCAGCATTATCAGAATGAAAAGGAAGGCGCCGACCGCATCGAAAACCTGGAGCAGATGGTCAGCGCGGCCAGCCAGTTCATTTCCGAGGAAGGTTTTGGACAGGGCGCACCGGCCCACCTGGGCCCAGCCGCCCAGGCGCAGTCGGGCGCGCCCGTCGTCAACCAGGACGGCATCGAGATACTCGACGCGGACGCGCCGCTGCCGGCCGTGATGTCGCCGCTGTCCGCGTTTTTATCGCACGCGTCGCTGGAAGCGGGCGACAACCAGGCGCAGGCGGGCCAGGATGCGCTGCAGATGATGACGGTGCACTCGGCCAAGGGCCTGGAATTCGACAACGTCTTCATTACGGGCCTGGAAGAGGGCCTGTTCCCGCACGAAAGCAGCTCGAAGGAAGACAATGGCGTGGAAGAGGAACGCCGGCTGATGTACGTGGCCATCACGCGCGCGCGCAAGCGGCTGTACATGAGCTTTTCGCAGACGCGCATGCTGCACGGCCAGACGCGCTACAACATGAAGTCGCGCTTTTTCGACGAATTGCCGGAAGAGTCGCTGAAATGGCTGTCGCCGAAGGTGCAGGCGAACTGGTTCGGCAACCGCAAGTCGGCCTGGGACGAGGCGCCGCGCGTGGCCAGTCTCGGCTCGGACAATGCGATTGCGCAAAAGATCGCGCAAAAAGCCACGGGCGGCGGCTGGCGCATCGGCGAATCGGTCGCGCACGCCAAGTTCGGTGAAGGCGTGATCGTCAATATCGAAGGCGGCGGCGGCAATGCGCGCGCGCAGATCAACTTCGGCCAGCACGGCATGAAGGTGCTGGACCTGGGGATCGCCAAATTGGAACGCCTGGGCCACTAGTTTGCTGAGCAGCAATAAAAAAGGGCAGCCTGCGCAGGCTGCCCTTTTTTTATGCGGTGACCCGTCCTGGAATAAGTTGACACTTTTTCGTTACAGAGAAGGAGTGTCCGATGGAACAAGGGTTTCGACGCAG
>NZ_JBWKUZ010000028.1:0-64291 GCF_059421435.1 Janthinobacterium sp. GW821-FHT03A03
GTCAAGCTGATCAACCCGATCGCGATGGAAGAAGGTCTGCGCTTCGCTATCCGTGAAGGCGGCCGTACCGTCGGCGCCGGCGTGGTTGCAAAAATCCTCGCATAAGGAAATGTTATGCTTCCACCCGGGGCGTCCTGGGTGGTAGAATAGCACTCCTCGAAAGTTTTACGTAGGGACGTAGCTCAATTGGCAGAGCGTCGGTCTCCAAAACCGAAGGTTGGGGGTTCGATGCCCTCCGTCCCTGCCACCGTCAAGGTGCAGGGCACCGAAAGTAGAAAAATGTCAAATCAATCCGTGCAAACCGTTAGCACGTCGAGTGACAAGATAAAAGTCGCGCTGGCAATAGTGGCTGCGATTGCAGGAGTAGTCGGGTTTTATTACCTGGCAGGCCAACCAGCTCTGGTGCGTGCAAGCGCGCTTGTGGCTGGTTTGGTTATTGCTGTTGCGCTCTTGTATGTCTCGACGACCGGCCGTGAATTTCTCAATTTCGCCAAAGAAGCTGTGCGCGAAACCAAGAAAGTCGTTTGGCCAACCCGCAAAGAAGCCACGCAGATTACTGCGATCGTGTTTGCCTTTGTGCTGGTCATGGCGATTTTCCTGTGGGGTACGGATAAATTGCTCGAGTTTTTGTTGTATGACGTAATTCTGGGTTGGAAAAAATAATGAGCGAAAATGTGCATGATGAAGCGGCGGACGAATCCGTTCCGGGCGACGCTCCGGTAGCGGATACTGGTGCAGCGCTGAGCGTGCCAGTGAGCAGCAAGCGCTGGTATGTCGTGCATGCTTATTCCGGCATGGAAAAAAGCGTCATGCGCGCACTGACCGAGCGCATCGAGCGCGCGGGCATGCAAGACCAGTTCGGCCAGATCCTGGTGCCGATCGAAGAAGTGGTCGAAGTCAAGAATGGTGTGAAGTCGGTCACCGAGCGTCGTTTCTATCCTGGCTATGTGCTGGTCGAAATGGAAATGACCGATGAGAGCTGGCACTTGGTCAAGAATACCAGCAAGGTTACCGGTTTTATTGGTGGCAAATCGAACAAGCCGACGCCGATTTCCGCGCGCGAAATCGATGCCATCATGCGCCAGATGCAGGAAGGCGTTGAAAAGCCCCGTCCGAAGACCTTGTACGAAGTGGGCGAGCAAGTGCGCATCAAGGATGGTCCGTTCACCGACTTCAACGGCAACGTCGAAGAAGTCAACTACGAGAAATCCAAAGTGCGCGTTTCGGTCACCATCTTCGGCCGCGCTACTCCGGTGGAACTCGAATTCGGCCAGGTCGAAAAAGTTTAAGTTGTATCAGCGCCACCAGGAGCGCCGCAGCAGTCTCAGCGAAATCCGGTCAGAGGAGCCCCGCCAGGGTAGGATCGGCGGGGCGCTACTACTCAATCCAAGATAGGAGCCATCATGGCAAAGAAAATCATTGGTTTTATCAAGCTGCAAGTGCCAGCTGGTAAAGCAAACCCATCCCCACCAATCGGTCCAGCTCTGGGTCAACGTGGCCTGAACATCATGGAATTCTGCAAGGCGTTCAATGCACAGACCCAAGGTCTGGAGCCAGGCATGCCGATTCCAGTCGTGATCACCGCGTTTGCTGACAAGTCCTTCACGTTCGTGATGAAGACGCCTCCAGCAACCTACCTGATCAAAAAAGCTGCTGCGATCACCAAAGGTTCGCCGAAGCCACATACCGACAAAGTCGGTACGCTGACCCGCGCACAAGCTGAAGAAATCGCTAAATTGAAAACCCCTGATCTGACCGCTGCCGACATGGATGCTGCTGTACGCACCATCGCTGGTTCCGCTCGTTCGATTGGTATCACGGTGGAAGGTGTTGTATAATGGCTAAGTTATCCAAACGTATCAAGGCTTTGAAAGCCAAAGTCGACCGTACCAAAGTGTACGCTTTCGACAACGCTGTCGCTCTGATCAAAGAGTGCGCAACGGCCAAGTTCAATGAGTCGATCGACGTATCGGTACAACTGGGCGTTGATCCTAAGAAATCCGACCAAGTGGTGCGCGGCTCCGTCGTGTTGCCAGCTGGCACCGGCAAAACCGTACGCGTGGCAGTATTCGCGTCGGGCGAAAAAGCGGAAGCTGCCAAGGCAGCCGGCGCCGACATCGTTGGTATGGAAGACCTGGCTGAGCAGATCAAAGCCGGCGACATGCCTTTCGACATCGTTATCGCTTCGCCAGATACCATGCGTATCGTTGGTACCCTGGGTCAGATCCTGGGCCCACGCGGCATGATGCCTAACCCGAAAGTCGGCACTGTTACTCCTGACGTCGCTACCGCCGTGAAAAACGCGAAAGCCGGTCAAGTTCAGTACCGTACCGACAAGTCCGGTATCATCCACGCTACCATCGGTCGTAAATCGTTCGCTGACGCAGATCTGAAGTCGAATCTGGTCGCACTGATCGACGCACTGAACAAAGCCAAGCCAGCATCGAGCAAAGGCGTGTACCTGCGCAAAGTTTCGCTGTCGTCGACCATGGGCGCTGGCGTCCGTGTTGACCAGGCTAGCCTGGCAGCTTAAGTAACAGAATCAAGTCCTGTAGCGCCTTCGGGCGCTGTAGGCGCATCTTTGGGCTGTCTGCGCGGTGTTCGCACCGGGCAGGCAGACAATCAAAGACCGTTGGGCCGACTGCGATGGCACATGCAGAAGGTTAATAGGCTTGCCGGCAACGGCAAGTGCCCAACGCAGATGGTGTACCCGAACAAGTTTTGTAGTCCTCATGCTGCGTGAATCCATCCGCTCAGTTTAGTACTTCTTGACTTCGGACGCCGTGTTCGAACCGATGCAAGGCGCTCAACCACTCGGTTGTGATTGCCGAACATCATTTAAGGAGGTTGACCGTGAGTCTCAATCTGAATGACAAAAAGGCCGTCGTCGCCGAAGTTTCCGCACAAGTAGCAAATGCGCAAACGATCGTCGTGGCCGAATATCGTGGCATCCAGGTTGGTCACTTGACGCAACTGCGTGCTAAAGCGCGTGCCCAAGGCGTGTACCTGCGTGTGTTGAAAAACACTCTGGCTCGTCGCTCCGTTGAAGGTACCGCATTCGCCAGCCTGGCAGATGCCATGACCGGCCCGTTGATCTACTCGATCTCGGCCGATGCCGTTGCAGCAGCTAAAGTCATCGCTGACTTCGCTAAAACCAATGACAAACTGGTCATCAAAGCAGGTAACTACGCAGGCAAGCCGCTGGATACAGCTGCTGTCACCGCGTTGGCGAGCATTCCTAGCCGTGAAGTTCTCATTTCGCAGTTGTTGGGCGTTATGCTGGCTCCGGTTTCGGGCTTTGCACGTGGTCTGGCTGCCCTGGCAGCGAAAAAAGGCGAAGGCGCCGCTCCTGCAGAAGCAGCAGCAGAAGAAGCCCCAGCAGCCGCTTAATTGCGCGCACTTTTTTCTCTCAGTACCAATCTGATGTAACTAACGTAATAAATTTAGGAGTTTCAAAATGGCAATTAGCAAAGACGATATCCTGGAAGCAGTTAGCGCCATGTCCGTAATGGACCTGAACGACCTGGTTAAAGCATTCGAAGAAAAATTCGGCGTGTCGGCAGCAGCTATGGCTGCTCCTGCAGCCGGCGGCGCAGCAGCAGGCGGCGCAGCAGCTGAAGAGCAAACCGAGTTCAACGTTGTGCTGGACACCTTCGGCGCAAACAAAGTTGGCGTCATTAAAGCAGTTCGCGAAATCACCGGCCTGGGCTTGAAAGAAGCTAAAGACCTGGTCGATGGCGCACCAAAAACTGTGAAAGAAGCAGTGTCGAAAGCTGACGCTGAAGCTGCAGTGAAGAAACTGGTTGAAGCCGGCGCAACCGCTTCGATGAAGTAATATCTGTACCGGCGGCAGTTAGCGCCCGAGTCAAAGTCTGAGGTTTCCCCTCGCAAGGGGGGAAATCCGACTTTGGCTCCTTTGTCGTCTGCATCGTATTTGTCATGTAGTTGTAGCAGCAGTTTTTATTCGATTCAAGCCGGAAAGCAGAGCCTTGAGGTTTCGTCTGTGTCACACGCAGCGGTGCAAACGAACACTTGCAAAACCTGAATTTTCTATCCTTTCTGTCACTCACGGAGTGTCCATGCACTACTCATTTACTGAGAAGAAACGCATTCGCAAATCATTCGCGAAGCGCGCCAACGTTCACCACGTTCCGTTCCTGCTGGCGACCCAGCTCGAGTCTTATCATAGCTTCTTGCAAGAGGACATAGCACCGTCCGGCCGCAAGAATGATGGCCTGCAGTCGGCTTTCACTTCGATTTTCCCTATCGTGTCGCACAATGGTTTTGCGCGTCTCGAATTCTTGTCGTACGTTCTGGGCGATCCTGCCTTTGACGTCAAAGAATGTCAACAACGTGGCCTGACGTTCGCGTCGCCGCTGCGCGCGAAAGTGCGCCTGGTGATCCTGGACAAGGAATCGCCAACCAAGCCCGTCGTCAAAGAGATGAAGGAACAGGAAGTCTACATGGGCGAATTGCCGCTCATGACGACCACCGGTTCGTTCGTGATCAACGGCACGGAGCGGGTTATCGTTTCCCAGCTGCACCGTTCGCCAGGCGTGTTCTTCGAGCATGACCGCGGCAAGACCCACTCGTCCGGTAAACTGCTGTTCTCCGCGCGTATCATTCCTTACCGCGGTTCGTGGCTGGACTTCGAGTTCGACCCGAAAGACATCCTGTTCTTCCGCGTCGACCGCCGCCGCAAGATGCCCGTGACGATTTTGCTCAAAGCAATCGGCATGTCGCATGAGCAAATCCTGGCCAATTTCTTTGTCTTCGACAATTTCAACCTGCGCTCCGAAGGCGCGGAGATGGAATTCGTTGCCGAGCGTCTGCGCGGTGAAGTGGCGCGTTTCGACATCGTCGACAAGTCGGGCAAGACCCTGGTCTTGAAAGACAAGCGTATCAATGCCAAGCACGTGCGTGATATCGAAGCTGCCGGCATCAAGCACATTTCCGTACCGGAAGACTACCTGCTGGGCCGCGTACTGGCGAAGAACATCGTCGATGGCGACACCGGCGAAGTCGTCGCTTCCGCGAACGATGAGCTGACGGAAGACCTGCTGGGTCGCTTGCGCGATGCCAACATCTCCGAAATCCAGACCCTGTACACCAACGACCTGGATCAAGGCGCCTACATTTCGCAAACCCTGCGTATCGACGACACCGCCGACCAGATGGCTGCGAAAGTGGCGATCTACCGCATGATGCGTCCAGGCGAACCGCCAACGGAAGACTCCGTTGAAGCGCTGTTCAATGGCCTGTTCTACAACTCGGACCGCTACGACCTGTCAGCCGTGGGCCGCATGAAGTTCAACCGCCGCATTGGCCGCGATGAACTGACTGGCGCCATGACCCTGTCGAACGAAGACGTGCTGGCCGTGATCAAGATCCTGGTGGAATTGCGCAATGGCCGCGGCGAAGTCGACGATATCGATCACCTGGGTAACCGCCGCGTACGTTGCGTGGGCGAACTGGCCGAGAATCAATTCCGCGCCGGCCTGGTGCGTGTTGAGCGCGCCGTCAAGGAACGCCTCGGCCAAGCCGAAGCGGACAACCTGATGCCGCACGACCTGATCAACTCGAAGCCGATTTCGGCCGCGATTCGCGAGTTCTTCGGTTCGTCCCAGCTGTCGCAGTTCATGGACCAAACCAATCCTCTGTCGGAAATTACCCACAAGCGCCGCGTATCGGCTCTGGGACCCGGCGGTCTGACACGCGAACGCGCCGGCTTTGAAGTGCGCGACGTGCATCCGACCCATTACGGCCGCGTCTGCCCGATCGAGACACCGGAAGGTCCGAACATTGGTCTGATCAACTCGCTGGCTCTGTATGCCCGCCTGAATGAATACGGCTTCCTGGAAACCCCGTACCGCAAGGTCGAAGGTTCCAAGATTACCGATCAGATCGACTACCTGTCCGCCATCGAAGAAGGCCGCTACATCATCGCTCAGGCGAATGCGACCATCAACGACGAAGGCATGCTGTCCGATGAACTGGTCTCGGCCCGTGAAGCCGGCGAAACCATTCTGGTCTCCCCGGAGCGCATCCAGTACATGGACGTGGCGCCGGGCCAGATCGTTTCCGTCGCTGCCTCGCTGATTCCGTTCCTCGAACACGATGATGCGAACCGTGCATTGATGGGCGCCAACATGCAACGCCAGGCTGTGCCTTGCTTGCGTCCGGAAAAGGCGCTGGTCGGTACCGGTATCGAACGCACTGTTGCGGTCGACTCGGGCACCACCGTGCAAGCGCTGCGTGGCGGTATCGTCGATTACATCGATGCGGGCCGTGTCGTGATTCGCGTCAACGATGACGAAGCGCAAGCTGGTGAAGTGGGCGTCGACATCTACAACCTGATCAAGTATACCCGTTCGAACCAGAACACCAACATCAACCAGCGTCCTATCGTGCAAGTGGGCGACCGTGTTGCCAAGCGCGACGTGATCGCCGACGGCGCATCGACCGACCTGGGTGAATTGGCGCTGGGCCAGAACATGACCGTGGCCTTCATGCCATGGAATGGTCTGAACTTCGAAGATTCGATCCTGATCTCGGAAAACGTCGTCAAGGACGACCGCTACACCTCGATTCATATCGAAGAGTTGTCGGTGGTGGCCCGTGACACGAAACTGGGCGCGGAAGAAATTACGCGCGACATCTCGAACCTGGCTGAAAACCAGCTGGCTCGTCTGGATGAGTCCGGTATCGTCTACATCGGCGCGGAAGTGCAAGCGGGCGACACCCTGGTCGGTAAAGTGACGCCGAAGGGCGAAACCCAGCTGACCCCGGAAGAGAAGCTGCTGCGCGCGATCTTCGGCGAAAAAGCCTCGGACGTGAAAGATACGTCGCTGCGCGTGCCTTCGGGCATGATCGGTACCGTGATCGACGTGCAAGTCTTCACCCGTGAAGGCATCGTGCGCGACAAGCGTGCCCAGCAAATTATCGATGACGAACTGAAACGTTTCCGTCTGGATCTGAATGACCAGATGCGTATCGTGGAAGGCGATGCCTTCCAGCGTCTGGAAAAAATGCTGATCGGCAAAGTCGTCAACGGCGGCCCGAAAAAGCTGGCCAAAGGCGCCAAGATCACCAAGGAATACCTGGCCGATCTGGACAAATACCACTGGTTCGACATCCGTCCTGCGGACGACGATGCCGCGGTAGCGCTGGAAGCGATCAAGGAATCGATCAACGAGAAGCGTCACCAGTTCGACCTGGCTTTCGAAGAGAAGCGCAAGAAACTGACGCAAGGCGATGAGCTGCAACCAGGCGTGCAAAAAATGGTCAAGGTGTACCTGGCCGTGAAACGCCGCCTGCAGTCGGGCGACAAGATGGCAGGTCGCCACGGTAACAAGGGTGTGGTTTCCCGTATTGTTCCTGTGGAAGACATGCCATACATGGCCGACGGCACGCCAGCCGACGTTGTGCTGAACCCGCTGGGCGTTCCTTCGCGGATGAACGTTGGTCAGATTCTCGAGACGCACTTGGGCTGGGCTGCCAAGGGTCTGGGTATCCGCATCGGCGAAATGCTGAAGGCGCAAACCAAGGTCGAGCAAGTGCGCAAGTACCTGACGACGATCTACAACGACAACGGCCGTGCGGAAGAGCTGGACAACTTCGACGACGAAGAGATCATGAAGCTGGCGGAAAACCTGAAAAAAGGTGTTCCGTTCGCCACGCCAGTGTTCGACGGCGCGAATGAAGAAGAGATCCGCCGCATGCTGGACCTGGCGTATCCGGACGACATCGCCAAGAACCTGGGCATGACCGCATCGAAAAACCAGGTGACCATGTATGACGGTCGCACCGGTGAGGCATTCGAGCGCAAGGTCACTGTCGGCGTCATGCACATGCTGAAACTGCATCACTTGGTTGATGACAAGATGCATGCGCGTTCGACCGGTCCTTACTCGCTGGTGACGCAGCAACCGCTGGGTGGTAAAGCCCAGTTCGGTGGTCAGCGTTTCGGTGAGATGGAAGTCTGGGCACTGGAAGCGTATGGCGCGTCGTATGTCTTGCAAGAGATGTTGACCGTCAAGTCCGATGACGTGAATGGCCGTACCAAAGTGTACGAAAACCTCGTCAAGGGCGACCACGTGATCGACGCCGGCATGCCGGAATCGTTCAACGTGCTGGTCAAGGAAATCCGTTCGCTCGGTATCGATATCGACCTCGAACGCAACTAAACGACAGGCTTATTGACCCAATAAGCGTCATTTGGTTTGGGAAACACAAAGCCCGGCTGGGAAACCATGCCGGGCAATGTAGTCTCAGGAATATAGAAATTTAATCACCTCTGGAGTGATACATGAAAGCACTGCTCGATCTATTCAAGCAAGTACAGACCAACGAGACCTTCGATGCAATCAAGATCGGTCTCGCTTCGCCTGAGAAAATTCGTTCGTGGTCCTACGGCGAAGTCAAAAAGCCGGAAACCATCAACTACCGTACCTTCAAGCCTGAGCGCGATGGCCTGTTCTGCGCCAAGATCTTTGGCCCGATCAAGGACTACGAGTGCCTGTGCGGCAAGTACAAGCGCCTGAAACACCGTGGCGTGATCTGTGAAAAGTGCGGCGTCGAAGTCACGCTGGCCAAGGTGCGCCGCGAGCGCATGGGCCACATTGAGCTGGCTTCGCCAACCGCGCACATCTGGTTCCTGAAGTCGCTGCCGTCGCGTCTGGGCATGGTCCTGGACATGACCCTGCGGGACATCGAGCGCGTGCTGTACTTTGAAGCATACGTCGTGACCGACCCAGGCATGACCCCGCTGAAGAAGTGCCAGATCATGTCGGAAGACGACTACGCCGCCAAGTACGAAGAGTACGGCGACGACTTCACCGCCTTCATGGGTGCCGAAGGTATCCGTGAACTGCTGCGCTCGATCGACATCCACCGCGATGCCGAAACCCTGCGCGTGGAACTGAAGGAATCGAAATCCGAAGCCAAGATCAAGAAATACGCGAAGCGCCTGAAAGTGCTGGAAGCGTTCCAACGTTCGGGCATCAAGCCTGACTGGATGATCATGGAAGTGCTGCCAGTGCTGCCGCCGGAACTGCGTCCGCTGGTACCGCTGGACGGCGGCCGTTTCGCGACTTCGGATCTGAACGATCTGTATCGCCGCGTCATCAACCGTAACAACCGTCTGAAACGCCTGATGGAGCTGCGCGCTCCAGAGATCATCACGCGCAACGAAAAGCGCATGCTGCAAGAAGCGGTCGATTCGCTGCTGGACAACGGCCGTCGCGGCAAAGCGATGACCGGCGCCAACAAGCGTCCGCTGAAATCGCTGGCAGAGATGATCAAGGGCAAGGGCGGCCGTTTCCGTCAAAACTTGCTGGGCAAACGCGTCGATTACTCCGGTCGTTCGGTCATCGTCGTGGGCCCGCAATTGAAACTGCATCAGTGCGGCTTGCCGAAACTGATGGCGCTGGAACTGTTCAAGCCATTCATTTTCAATAAACTGGAACTGATGGGTCTGGCTACCACGATCAAGGCCGCGAAAAAGCTGGTCGAGATCCAGGAACCGGTCGTGTGGGACATCCTGGAAGACGTGATTCGCGAACATCCGATCATGTTGAACCGTGCACCAACCTTGCACCGCCTGGGTATCCAGGCTTTCGAGCCAGTCCTGATTGAAGGCAAGGCCATCCAGCTGCATCCGCTCGTCTGCGCCGCATTCAACGCCGACTTTGACGGTGACCAAATGGCGGTCCACGTTCCTCTGTCGATCGAAGCGCAGATGGAAGCACGTACCTTGATGCTGGCATCGAACAACATCCTGTTCCCATCGAACGGCGAACCGTCGATCGTGCCGTCGCAGGATATCGTGCTGGGTCTGTACTACGCGACCCGCGAAGCGATCAATGCGAAGAACGAGGGGATGATGTTCCCTGACGTGTCGGAAGTGATCCGCGCCTACGACAACAAGGAAGTCGAACTGACGACTCGCGTCACCGTGCGTATTACCGAATACCCGAAAAACGCCGAAACGGGCGAATTCGAGAAAACGGTTACCCGCTACGAAACGACGATCGGCCGTGCGATCCTGTCGGAAATTCTGCCGAAAGGCCTGCCGTTCTCCGTATTGAATCGCGCGCTGAAAAAGAAAGAAATTTCCAAGCTGATCAACACGTCGTTCCGCAAGTGCGGCCTGCGCGCCACCGTGGTGTTCGCAGACAAACTGATGCAATCGGGTTTCCGCCTGGCGACACGCGCCGGTATCTCGATCTGCGTCGACGACATGCTGGTACCGCCTCAAAAAGTTACCCTGATCGCGACGGCCGAGTCGGAAGTCAAGCAGATCGAACAGCAATACGCCTCGGGTCTCGTGACCGCCGGCGAGCGTTACAACAAGGTAGTCGATATCTGGGGCAAGACCTCCGATGAAGTCGGCAAGGCCATGATGGACCAGCTCAAAGTTGAAGACGTGATCCGCCGCGACGGCACCAAGTCGACGCAAGAATCGTTCAACGCCATTTACATGATGGCCGACTCCGGCGCGCGCGGTTCCGCAGCCCAGATTCGCCAGTTGGCCGGTATGCGTGGTCTGATGGCGAAACCGGATGGTTCGATTATCGAAACGCCGATTACCGCGAACTTCCGCGAAGGCCTGAACGTGTTGCAGTACTTCATTTCGACCCACGGTGCGCGTAAAGGTCTGGCCGATACGGCGCTGAAAACGGCGAACTCCGGTTACCTGACGCGTCGTCTGGTCGACGTGACGCAAGATCTGGTGGTGATCGAGGACGATTGCGGCACCATGAACGGTACCGTCATGAAGGCCCTGGTTGAAGGTGGTGAAGTCATCGAACCGTTGCGCGACCGTATCCTCGGCCGCGTGGTGGTGCATGACGTCGTCAATCCTGAAACCCAGGAAACCCTGTATGACGCCGGTACCCTGATGGACGAAGACATGGTCGAAGAGATCGAGCGTCTGTCCATCGATGAAGTCAAGGTCCGTACGCCGCTGACTTGCGACACGCGCTTCGGCCTGTGCGCCAAGTGCTACGGCCGCGACCTGGGCCGCGGCATGCTGGTCAACGCCGGCGAAGCTGTCGGTGTGGTGGCAGCGCAGTCGATTGGTGAGCCTGGTACCCAGCTGACCATGCGTACCTTCCACATCGGTGGTGCGGCATCGCGTGCGGCAGTGGCATCGTCGGTGGAAGCCAAGTCGAACGGTACCATCCGCTTCACGGCAACCATGCGTTACGTGACGAACGGCAAGGGCGCGCAAATCGTCATTTCCCGTTCCGGCGAAGTGCTGATCACCGACGACCATGGCCGTGAGCGTGAACGTCATAAAGTGCCGTACGGCGCGACCCTGATCGTCAAGGACGGCATGGTCATCAAGGCCGGTACGGCCCTGGCGACGTGGGATCCGCTGACCCGTCCGATCATTACCGAATACGCCGGTCAAGTGCGTTTCGAGAACGTCGAAGAAGGCGTCACCGTGGCCCGTCAGGTCGACGAAGTGACCGGTCTGTCCACCCTGGTGGCGATCGATGCGAAACGTCGCGGTTCGCTGACCAAGACCCTGCGTCCGCAAGTCAAGCTGATCAACGACGCGAACGAAGAAGTCAAGATCGCCGGCACCGAACACTCGGTGGCGATCGGCTTCCAGGTCGGCGCGCTGATCATGGTCAAGGACGGTCAACAGGTATCGGTGGGTGAAGTGCTGGCACGTATCCCGACCGAATCGCAAAAAACACGCGATATTACCGGTGGTCTGCCGCGCGTTGCGGAACTGTTCGAGGCGCGCTCGCCGAAAGATGCCGGTATGCTGGCGGAAGTCACGGGTACGGTTGCGTTCGGTAAGGAAACCAAGGGCAAGCAACGTCTGGAAATCACGGACATGGACGGCAACAAGCATGAGTTCCTGATCACCAAGGACAAACAAGTGCTGGTGCATGACGGCCAAGTCGTGAACAAGGGCGAGATGATCGTGGACGGCCCGGCCGATCCGCAAGACATCCTGCGCCTGCTGGGTATCGAAGCGCTGGCCCGCTACATCGTTGATGAAGTGCAGGACGTGTATCGTCTGCAAGGCGTGAAGATCAATGACAAGCACATCGAAGTGATCGTGCGTCAGATGCTGCGCCGCGTGCAGATCGTCAATGCCGGCGACACCAACTACATCGTTGGCGAGCAGGTAGAGCGTTCGGAACTGCTGGACGAGAACGATCGCGTAACGTCGGAGAACAAGATTCCTGCGACTTACGAGAACGTCTTGCTGGGTATTACCAAGGCATCGCTGTCGACCGATTCGTTCATCTCGGCCGCATCGTTCCAGGAAACCACCCGCGTGCTGACCGAAGCGGCGATCATGGGCAAGCGCGATGGTCTGCGCGGCCTGAAAGAGAACGTCATCGTCGGCCGCCTGATTCCTGGCGGTACGGGCCTGGCCTTCCACCGCGCACGCAAAGAGAAAGAAGCGTGGGAAGTGGAAGAGCGTCAAGCCCTGCTGCTGGCCGAGAAAGCCTCGATGGCTGGCGAAGCTGCCGAAGCGCTGCAGGATATCGAGACCCAGCAACACCACGGCGACGAAGCGTAAGCTTCCCGCTGACAGAAACGGCACCTTCGGGTGCCGTTTTTTTTCGTCTTGAGATCAGTCAATCAGACCGCGTGATCCGCGTAACCGTCGGGTCGGATCAGCAAGCTTTTGATGCCGGCCAGTTGCGGGCAGCCGGGTTTGATGGTCAGCGAGGTCAACCAGGCGGCATCAAAACGATACGGCTGTGCCGAGGGGGCGGCGCCGCCGACGGCCAGGTGTAGCCATTTTCCCGCGTGCAGCAGTTCATGGATGCCCACGGCCGTGCCGTCGGCCAGGCGCAGCAGCCAGTCGGGCACGCGCCGGCCCGTCCAGTCTGTGCTGCCGGTACCGGCGCTTAGCGGGGCGCGATAGCGCACGCCGAAGCCGGACAGTTCGCTGGCCAGCGCGCGGTTCACTTCCGGTTGCGTCAGCATGTCACTGATGGTGGCGCGCAGGGCCAGGGTGCGCGCGTCAAAACGCGTCAGCATGGCCGTTTGCGCGAGGGTATTGTGCTGCAAGGACACGCCAACGGGATGGCGCTCCGCATGGTAGCTGTCGAGCAGGCTGTCCGGCGCGTAACCGTTGAGCACGCCGGCCAGCTTCCAGCCCAGGTTCATTGCGTCCTGCATGCCGACGTTCATGCCCTGGCCGCCGGCCGGCATGTGGATGTGGGCGGCATCGCCGGCCAGGAAGACACGGCCCTGGCGGTAGCGCCGGGCCAGCCGTGTTTCATCGCTGAAGCGCGACAGCCAGCTGGCGTCATGCAGGCCGAAATCGTGTTCCGCGATGAGCGTGCAGGCCTGCGCCAATTCCTCCAGGGTGGCCACTTCCGCTGCCGCAGCGTGGGGGCGGCGCGCATTCATGGCGATGACGCGGTGACGGCCTTGCCCCAGCGGCACGATCATCAGGCTGCCAGCCGCATTCGTCAGCGACAGCATGGGTGACGCGGGCGGATGGCGCAGCCGTACATCTCCCATGAGCATGCTGCAAGTGGCCGCCACGCCGTCGAAGGCGATGCCCGCCTGCTGGCGCACCAGGCTGCGGCCGCCATCGGCGCCGACCAGGTAACGGGCGCGCAGGCAGAACGGCGCGCCGTCGCGCGTGCCGGCTACCGTGACGCCATCGTCATCCTGCTGCGTCTGTTCCACGAGTGCGCCGCGCGCAATCGCCACGCCGTCGTCCAGCAATTGCTCTTCCAGCAAGCATTCCGTCGTGTTTTGCGGCAGGAACAAGGTGTAGGGATGGGGCGTGTCGAAGCCGGAAAAGTCGAGCCGGGTATCGAGGCCTGCATAGTGGCCGCTGGAGACGGCCGTGCCCAGCGCGACAAAGCGCTGGTCCAGGCCCCGCAAACCCAGCATTTCCAGGGTGCGGCCATGGATGGTCAGCGCGCGCGAATGCACGCTGCGTTCCTGCCGTCGCTCGAGGATGGCCACGCGGATGCCCGCCAGGCGCAGTTCACAGGCCAGGGTCAGGCCGACGGGGCCCGCTCCCACGATGATGACTTCGGTATCACTGTTGTTCATGCTGTTCTCAATCTAACGTTGTTAGTCTGCGCAAAATGGTAAACTAACGACGTTAGACTTTCAAGAGAAATGACAGGACAATGAAAATTCAACGCGAAGCCGTGGTGGCCAGGGCACTCGAGTTGCTGGACGACGTGGGCATCGAAGGCTTGACCATGCGTCGTCTGGCCGATGCCTTGGGCATCAAGGCCGCTTCGCTGTACTGGCATTTTGCGAACAAGCAGGCTTTGCTCGATGGCATGGCTGACGTGCTGATCGACGACGTTGCCAGGAACATCGATGAGAATGCGGGCTGGGAAGCGCGGCTGCGCCAGGTGGCGGCGCAAATGCGCGCGGCGCTGTCGGCGCGCCGCGATGGCGTGCGCGTCTTTGGTGGCACCTATGTCATTTCGGAAAACGTGTTTCGTGTAGCGGAAGCGTTAATTGGCCCCATGCGCGCTGCCGGGGCATCGGAGAAACTGGCCAGCTGGAGCGCATTTACGCTGTTATATTATGTGCTCGGCTTTGTCATGGAAGCGCAAGGCGCGGGACCGGGAAGTGCTGCCATGAATGCCTTATCGAACCGGCGTGCCGATTTCGCTACCATGGCGGCCGATCGTTATCCGCATGTGCTCGCTTCTATGGATGCCATTTTTGATGCGGAAATTGATGACCGTTTTAATGCCGGACTCGATTTGCTGATTATCGGCTTACAGGTGAAAATAAATATGGGCTAAAGGTCTATATAATATATTTCCCCGGCACCGCTACTATTGGATTGTCGAGCATGTTCAATTATTCTCATTCTTTTTGCGCGAATTTCCCTGCTTCCTTGCTCACATTTTAGTGAGTACTCACTCCGACCTTCCTCACTGGCGCCATTGCGGGGCATGCCGAGGCTTGTCCGCTGATGCCGCGTGCAGCCGCAACGGCTGACTCTGCTGGCGACCGGCACGTGTTGCACAAATGCCTGGCTACGACCGCGCTACGCCAATTGTCAGTTTATTCATGCTAAGATTTGGCGCATGATTGCCCAAGCCCTGTTTACTCCCGCCCAGCAAAAATTGCTGGGATTGCTGTTTGTTCGCGTGAATGAAGGCTTTCATTTGAACGAGATCATGCGCCTGACGGGACTTGGCAGCGCGTCGGCACAACGGGAGCTGCGCCGTCTGCATGATTCCGGCTTGATCACGTCCGAGCGCATCGGCAACGTGCGCCGCTTCTGGCCGAACAAGGAAAGCCTCGTGTATCCGGAGTTGAGCGGACTGGTGCAGAAGACCTTCGGTATCGTTGGCGTACTCAGCATGACTCTGGCACCCCTGCGGGCGCAATTGCAACTGGCCTTCGTTTCTGGCGCCACGGCGAAGGGACAGGACTTGCCAGGCAGTGCCATCGACCTGCTGCTGGTGGGCGAGGACGCCAATTATGGCGATCTGTTGACGCGATTGGCCCCGGCCGAGCGAACCTTACGGCGTAAAATCAATCCCAATCTCTATACGCTGTCGGATTATCGGCGCCGCTTGCGTGAGGGACAACCATTCCTGCTGCAGGTATTACAGCAGCCAAAGCTGTTTGTAATTGGCGATGAATCGGCTTTGCAGGCGCTGGAATTTGCGGATCAGCCATGGCAGGCAAATGGATTGCCATCCGTTTTCTAAAGGCCGGGGCTGATAATCATTTTCTGATATAAGGTGAAGTTGTTTGCTGGAATAATATCTGAGGCGGGTTGATCGTATGATGAATAAATTGCAGGCATTTGGCTTGATCGTTTCCCAGGCAGTGCGGGGAGAATTAACTTTTCCCACCAGTGTGAATTCCGCGTTGCAATTGCAATTGGCCTTGGCGGAACCGGACTGCCATATCGATCACGCCATCAAGCTGGTATTGGCCGAGCCCTTGCTGGCAGCGCGCACGGTGGCGCTGGCCAACTCGGCCGTCTATAGCCGCGGCGAAGCGGCGCCCGTCACCAGCGTGCGCGCCGCCGTCATGCGCATGGGTTACCGCAACCTGTATGCGCTGGTGGCGGCCATGGTGGTGCGCCAGTTTGGCAGCAAGATCATCGACCCCGTCCTGCGCCAGAAGGCGACACAGTTGTGGGAACACACGGCGCATGTGGCGGCGTTGGCGCATGTGCTTGCCCGCAGGGTCACCCACGTCGATCCCGATACGGCCCTGTTCGCCGGCATCGTGCATGAGGTGGGCGGTTTTTACTTGCTGTCGCGCGCGGACGAGTTCCCCGGCCTGCTCGACGACGATGCCGATCACTGGATGGAATCTGCCGAAGAAATCATTTCCCGCGAAGTCATGAAGAAGCTGCTGATCCCGCTGGCCGTCAGCGAAGCGATCGAGGGCTTGCGCGACGGCCTGCTGTCCATTCCGCCCGACTCCCTGCTCGACACCTTGTTGCTGGCAAAACAACTCTCTCCTGTGCCTTCGCCGCTGCAGGCGACGTTCGTGGAAATGCTCACGCCCTCCGATTCCGTGATCGACTTTATTATCGACAACGAAACCTTGCAAAGCATCCTGGCCGAATCGGCCGAGGAAGTGCGTTCGATGAGTGCGGCGCTGCTGGTGTAAGTGCACATCGGGCAGGCGAAAAAAAACGGCAGCCCCGTCAAGGTGCTGCCGTTTTATCGTCAAGCGTCGCCGCTTACTTCTGCTGGGCGATCCACCGGTCGACCTTGGCTTCCAGCAGTTTCAGGGGCAGGGTGCCGTCGCCGAGCACCACTTCGTGGAATTTCGGCAGGCTGAACTTGTCGCCCAAGGCTTTTTGCGCGCGCTGGCGCAGTTCGACGATCTTCAGCGAGCCGATCTTGTAGCCCAGCGCCTGGCCTGGCCAGGCCATGTAGCGCTCCGTTTCGCTTTTCGCCACGGCGTCATAGCCGAGGGTGTCGCGCATGTACTTGATGGTCTGCTCGCGCGTCCAGCCTTTGGTGTGCAAGCCCGTGTCGACCACCAGGCGCACGGCGCGCAGCATTTCGTCGTTCAAGTGACCGAAATACTGGGCCGGATCGTCGAACAGGCCCATTTCCTTGCCCAGGGTCTCCGCATACAGGGCCCAGCCTTCCGCAAAGGCATTGTTGCCGCCGAAACGGCGGAAGTTTGGCAAGTCCATCTCTTGCACCAGCGCCAGGTGGAAATGGTGACCCGGCTTGCCTTCATGCAGGAACAAGGTAGTCATGCCCGTGTCGCCATACAGTTTCGGATCGGTGACGACGGACCAGAACACGCCGGGGCGCGAACCGTCGGCGGCTGGTGCCGTGTAGTGGTCGGCGGCCGTGTCACGGCTCAGCTCAGGCTCCAGACGCAAGTCCAGCGGCGCCTTCGGCACCAGCGTGAACAGGGCCGGCAATTTGCTATCCAGCAGCACGTTCAGCTTGCGGTAGACGTCGAGCACTTCCTGCTCCGTCTTGAACGGGCGGAATTTCTCCTGCTGCGAGACCCACACGGGCAAGCCGGCGGCGGGGCCGTTGTAGCCCATCTTCGGCCCCACGATCGCGTACTGCTCCTGGATGCGCGCCACTTCGCGCAAGCCGATGGCGTGGATCTGTTCCGGCTTCAGGTCCGTGGTGGTGCTGCTGGCCACGCGCGCCTGGTACCAGGCAGCGCCATCGGGCAGGGCGCTCCAGCCGCTGCTGCTGCGGCTGGCCGGCAGGTAGTCGCGTTCCATGAACGTGGCCAGGCGCTGCAGGGCCGGCATCAGCCTGGCTTCGATGACAACGGTATATGTTTGCGTCAGGCGAGCCTTGTCCGCATCGGAAAAGCTGGCAGGCAGCTTTTTGATGGGCGTGTAATAGACGCTGTCCTGCGGCGTGGCGCTGACGAGTTTCTTGAATTGCGGCAGCGCCGATTCCGTCAGTGCCTTCGGCAGTACGATGCCCTTCTGCATGCCGACCTTCATGTTGGCGATAGCCTGGTCTATCCAGCCCGGCAATTGGCCGATACGGCTCAGGTAAGCGTCATACTCTTTGACACTTGTCAAAGGCTGCGATGCCTCACCGCCCGCATAATTGGCCAGGGTGACGGGCATGCTGTCCATCTGGTTCAGCGGCAGCAGATATTCGGGGAAGCGCTCGAAGCTCAGCGCCGTCGCCAGTTCATAGTCGAGAATGTCGTAGTTGATCTGGTCCTGGTGCGACAGTTGCTGGCGCGCGATGGCGCGCAGGGTTTTCTGGTACTGGCGGTACAGGGCGAACTGTTTCGCGCGCGCGGCGGGTACGATGGCTGAACCGAGCTGGTCGTCAAAACGGTTGTCGCCGCTCTCGGTGGCATTGATCGGCTCGAAACGGGCCTGCGCATCGTAGTATTGGTCGGCCAGCACTTGCAGTTGCTGTTTGGCTTGCGGCGCGCCCGCGGCTGGTGCGACGGCTGCCTTGGCAGCGGGCTGGGCCGCTTGCGCCATCGATGCATGGGCGAGTAACAGGGAGAGGGCCAGGGTGCCGAGGGTACCGGCGGCAAAACGATGCTTCATGCGCGATGTCCTTTGTAAGGAGGGAATGAACGGAGGCGTTGCGGATCGGGGTGGCCGGTCGTGTAGGAGCAGCCGGGGCGTAAGCATACGCCATTGCCCAGCGTGCTTGGATAAATTGTACGAGGGGAATGTTGCTATTTTGTTGAGGCAGGCAAGGCGGCTTTCATCTGCTGCCAGCCGCTGCTATGTATTGGTTGGCAGGCAGGGCAGGGCGTGGCGGCGATCAGGCTGCGGATCTGTTGCGCGCGGGCCGTCGTTTGCGGGTGCGAGGACAGCCAGTCCGGCGGCGTTGCTCCATCTGTCTTGCCCAGTTTCTGGAAAAAGCTCAGCATACCGTCGGGATGGATGCGCGCACGCTGCAAGGCGAGCAAACCCAGGCGGTCTGCTTCATCCTCCATGTCGCGGCTGAAATACAGGGTGCCGGCCTGGTGCGCCAGCATGGCGGCCACGGCGCTGATGTCGCCGATGGTCACGCCGACCAGGGCGCCCCAGCCCAGGCTGCTGATCATCTGCCGCAGCGAATGGCGCTGCTCCACATGCTGCACCTCATGCGCGAGCACGCCGGCCAGTTCGCCCGGATCCCCCGCCTGGCGCAGCAAACCCGTGTGCACGACGATGATGCCGCCGGGCATGGCAAACGCATTGACCGTGTCGTCATTCTTGACCAGCCAGCGGTATTGGTAGCGCGAACCGGCCGTCAGGCGCTGGCCGATGTCCCGCACGGTTTGCTGCGTCGCACCATTTTCGGCGATGCCGCCTTGCGCGCGCACTTGCGACAGCGCCAGTTCACCCAGCTGCTTCTCCGTCGACAACGGTATCAGCCCCGCCAGCGCGCTGATGGCGTTGCCACCTTGCCACCACAGCAGCGCGGTGGCGACGACGGCCGCACCCGTCAAACCGGCCAGCCAGCCCGATACTTGCCGGCGGTTGCGCTGGCGCTCGCGCCACAGGCGCTGCAGTTGCGGTTGCAGCGCGGCCGGCGCTTCGTTTAACACGATGGCGATGTCGTCCGCTGTCAGCGGTTTGAGCGACGCTTGCCTGCCTTGCGCATCAAGCCAGTTCAGGAACAGTTCCGGCCCATCGACACCGCCTACGCTGACGACCAGTTGCGCAATATCAACGGTGGTGCGGGGCGCATCGACGAGCAACTGTCCGTCAAAAAAACGCGCGCTGACGGCAGTCCCGGCGGAGTCGCCGTCGGGGCCGGTCAGCAGGGCCTGGAATGGCGTCACGCGGCGGCCTCGGCAAAGCGGCTTTCGTACAGGGCCGCCATCAGGTCGGACTGGCTGATGATGCCGGCCAGGCGTTCTTCATCGTCGAGGATGGGGATATGGTGATAGCCGGCATCGGCCATCAGCGGCACCAGGTCGATGATGGGCGTGCCCAGGCGCGCCGTGTGCGGCGATGGCGTCATCAGCTGGCCCACCACTTCCGGCTTGTCGTCATGGGAGAGGCCGCTGCGCTGCAGCAGGCTGCGCAGGCGCTGGCGCACGCCCTGGTAATCGTCGAGCCCGCCGTGGCGCAGGAAATCCGTCTGCGTGATGATGCCGATGATGCGGCGCGCCCGGTTCACAACGGGCAGGGCGCCCACATCGTGCTCGCGCATGGTGCGCCAGGCAACATCGAGCGGCGTGCCGAATTCCACGCTGATCACGTCTTTCGACATGATGTCGGCGCAGGTGACGACGCCGAAGCGGCGCTGGTAGGCGCGCATTTCCGTCTGCACGAAGATCGCTTGCAAATCGTCGCGGCTGATGTCGAGCACTTCGCCATGCTGGCGCAAGACGGCATCGAGGTCGTCCGGTGAAAAGCCCAGGCGGTTGCTGGGCACCTCATCCTTTGTGTCGTGCGGATGCGGCGCGGCCAGTTGCTGGACGTGGGGGTAGCGGCGCCCCGTCAGATTGTTGTACAGCACGGCGCAGGCGACCAGCACGGCGGAATTGAACAGTACGGTGATGAAGACGAATTCAAAGCCGGCCGCGTGCACGCTGGCGCCGCCGACGACGGTGGTCAAGGCCACGGCGCCGCCTGGCGGATGCAGACAGCGCAGGGCGAACATGGCGCCGATGGCCAGGCAGGCGGCCAGCGCCGCCACGCCCACGCTGGGTCCCAGCCACTTGACGCAGGCCATGCCCACGAGGCCGGAGACGACGTTGCCGCCCACTACCGACCACGGCTGTGCCAGCGGGCTGGCCGGCAGGCAGAACAGCAGCACGGCGGAGGCGCCCATGGGCGCGATCAGGTACACGCTGGCGCTGTCGGGGGCCAGCAGGAAATGGCAGATGAGTCCCGTCAGCAGCAAGCCGCAGATGGCGCCCGCGCAGGCGCGCAATTGTTCGCGGCGGCTGCCGTTGTTCGGTTGCGGCAGCCAGCGTGCCAGGAAAGAAGTCGTCATGGAGGAGGGCGCGTTCGGGCCGCGTTGCTCAGTGTGAGCCTGGCATTATCCCATGCGTTCCAATTCGCTGCCGGCGGGCACTACGCGTCCTCCGCGCAGACGGCCTGCAAGCCGTATCGCTCCAGCCGCTGTCTGGCCGCATCGATTGCGGATGGCTCCGGCTTGCTGCCGGCGCAGGCATAGATGTCGTTGAGGATCTGCGCCGCATCCTTGCCCGTGACGGCCGCCATCAGTTCTGTCAGATTGCGGTCGGAAAAGTATTCATACAGCAAGACCAGTACGGCGACATACGCCGTCTCGGGAATGCCGCCGGGATAGGCGCTGTGCAGCATGCGCGCGGCGCGCCACAGCACAGGGGGTAGGCCAGCTTGCATGCTCAAATCGTTTCTCCTCTTCTTGCTTATACGTTTTCCGCATAAGCACAGTGCAATTAAATTGTAGATATTTCCTGGAAGCAGGCATATTCTAGACAGTCACGCCCGCTGGCGCCTGTCCAGCTGACCTCACGATTTTCTTTCAGGAGCCCCGCATGCGCCCACCCATCCTGCTCGCCAGCCTGTTGTTCGCCGCCGCCGCCGTTGCCGCCGCCCCGACACCGCCTGCCGCCAGGGCCGCCACGCCGCATCTGCCGTACAACGCGGCGGCCGATGCCAAGGCCGACGTGGCCCGCGCGCTGGCCGAAGCCAAGGCGGCGCGCGTGCCCGTATTGCTGATCTTTGGCGCCAACTGGTGCGAGGATTGCCGCGCGCTCGACAAAGCCTTGAAGGAAGGCAAGAACGCGCAGCTGATGCAAACGGAGTTCAAGGTCGTCAAGGTCGACGTGGGCAACTTCGACCATAACCTTGACGTGGCGCAAACCTATGGCAATCCGCTCAAGAAAGGCATCCCCGCCGCCGTGCTCGTGTCCAGCGACAACAACCAGGTGCTGTACGCCACCAAGGGCGGCGAACTGGCGAATGCACGCCGCATGAGCGAGAGCGGCATTTATGACTTCTTCAAGCAGGCGGCCAGCGTCAAGTCGCCTGCCATTTAATGGCCTTAAAACGCTTCCCACTCATCGCCGCCCGCTGCCTTGCGGCTGGCGGTCGGGGCGGGCCTGGCCGGCACCGCAGGTTTGGCAGCGAGCCTGGACACGGGCCGTGACGGTTTGCCTGCGGCCGCAGGCGCCGGGCGCGGTGCGGCCGCCTGGCCCGATTCGTCGAGTGTGAACACGCTGACCACCTGCGCCAGTTTGCCGGCCTGATCCTGCAAGGATTGGGCTGCGGCCGCCGCTTCTTCCACCAGCGCCGCATTTTGCTGGGTTGCATCATCCATCTGCGTGACCGTCGCATTGACTTGTGCGATGCCCTGGCTTTGTTCCTGGCTGGCCGAGGCGATTTCTCCCATCAGGTCGGCAACTCTCTGCACGGAAACGACGATGTCCTGCATGGTGGCACCGGCTGAATCGACCAGCTTGCTGCCCGCCTCCACCCTGCTGCCCGAGTCGACGATCAAATCCTTGATTTCCCTGGCTGCCTGGCTCGACCGTTGCGCCAGGTTGCGCACCTCGGTCGCCACCACGGCAAAGCCGCGGCCCTGCTCGCCGGCACGCGCCGCCTCGACTGCCGCATTCAAGGCCAGGATGTTGGTTTGAAACGCAATACCGTCGATTACCCCGATAATGTCCGCGATCTTGCGTGAACTTTCTGTAATCTCGCTCATCGTCTGTACCACCTGGCCGACCACGTCGCCGCCCTTGACGGCGTGGCCCGATGCCGACACCACCAACTGGTTCGCCTGGCGCGCGTTGTCCGCGTTCTGTTTTACGGTCGATGTCAGTTCTTCCATGGCCGCCGCCGTCTCTTCCAGGCTGGACGCCTGGGCTTCCGTGCGCGCCGACAGGTCCAGGTTGCCCGACGCGATCTGGCTCGATGCGCCGGCAATGGCCTCGGTACTGTCGCGAACTTCGCGTATCGTCACGTTCAGCGACGCGATGAATCGATTGAAGGCCGAGGCCAGCGCTCCCACTTCATCGTCCGATTCGACGGCCATGCGGCGGCTCAAGTCGCCATTGCCGCTGGCGATGTCGCCCAGCATGTCGGCCGCCCGCGCCACCGGGGCGGCAATGGCGCGGCTGATGACATAGATGATGAGCAGGGCGATGCCGCCGCCCACCAGGCCGGCGATCAATGCGGCGATCAGCGCCGAGCGCATGACATTGCCCAGCACCTCCGCTTCCGGCACTTCGGCCACCACGTACAGGTTCAATTCCGGTACGAAAGAGGCCGCCACGAGTTGCTTGCCACTGGGCGCCGCATAGCTGGCATACGTGTATTTGTTGCCGGTCAGTAGAGTCTTGCTCAATGCTTCGTCAAAACCAGGCAAGTCCTTCAGTTGATGCTTGCCGTCGGCCAGGGCCGGGTCACGGTGGATCAGCAGGCTGCCGTTGGCACGCACCAGGTAGACATAGCCCGTCTGGCCGACCTTGTAGCTGCGGATGGTTTCGGCCATGGCGTCGACGCTCAGGCCCATTCCGGCGATGACGGCCTTGCCGCCGGCCGTCTGGCCCCGCGCGTTCAGGAACAGCATGAAGCTGCCCGAGGCCGGATCGCGGTCCAGATTCACCGTATGCAGTTTGTTTTCGTCGAGCATGTTGAAGAACCAGTGATCGGCTGCTTGTTGCTTGTCCAGCGTGCGGATCAGTCCTGCGTCGGTCATGTAGCGGGACGCCGCTTGCGAACTCCAGCTGACGACGGCAGCCTTGTTCTTTTCCTTGAGCAGCCTGGCGTAGCGCTGGAAGGTGGGCAAGCCGCCATCGGCCAGGCCCGCGTCTTCCCAGTCCTGCAGAAAGATGTCGTTGGCCATGGTTTGCACCACCGACAGCGGCTGATTGATCTGGCGCAACACATCGTTGCGGATCTCGCCCACCTGGGCCGGCAGTTCCTGGCCGACGACGCGTTCGCGCACATAGGCGCTGCTCATGCGCACACTGAGGAAGGACGAGATCGCCATGAACAGCAGCAGGCACAAGCCCATGCTGAACATCAATTTTTTCTGGATGGAGAGGCGGCGGAGCAGATGCATGGAAGACCCTGGGCGTGGGCCCGTGCGACTGGCAGAGGTTGCCGGACATGCACAGGCAAGTGGGCAGTATAGCGACGGATAGGGAGGCTATTGGGGGAGAATGCCGTATTTTATGCATGGGTGTTGCCATATGGCAACGATTTCATGGTGCTAATATGCGTATTTTTCATGCGCCCTCGCACAGGGTGAAAAAACGTTCAAGCAGGCAAGCCGTGAGCGATCAATTCCAGCGGCAATTCCGTACTGCACTTAATTTGTTCCATGGAAAAGGCGGACGACACGCCCGTCAGTTGCACGGCCTTGATGAGCTTTTTATAGAAGGTATCGTAGCCCTTGATGTCGGTGGTGACGACTTTCAGCAGGTAGTCGATGTCGCCGCTCATGCGGTGAAATTCCTGTACCTCGGGCAGGACGATCACGGCGGCGGCAAAGCGGCGCAGCCATTTTTCATCGTGCTGGCCCGTGCGCACGCTGACGAACACCGTCACGGGCAAGCCCACTTTTTGCCGGTTGACGATGGCCACGCGGCTTTCGATATAGCCCTCTTCTTCCAGCCGCCTGACCCTCTTCCAGCACGGCGTGCTGGACAGGCCGATCTTTTCGCTGAGGGCGGCGATCGACAAGGTGCCGTCCTGCTGCAGGGCGGCCAGGATGGCGCAGTCGAATTTGTCGAGCGGGGTGCCAGGTGAATTCATTTTGTTATCTCCAATTTTGTAGCATATTCATGCTGCATATTACCGTGTTTGCAGTGTCTTTTGGCATATCTTCACGGTGGCGTGCCGCTAGACTAATGGGCATGCCCGAGCCGCAGCCGCGACGCCCCTTCTACCCTTGCCCTGACAGACTGCCATCATGAAAGAAATCTACCTCGACAGTAACGCCACCACCTGCGTGCTGCCCGCCGCCGTTGCCGCCGCCCGGCAAGCCATGGAGCACGGTTACGGCAACCCCAGCAGCACCCACGCGACAGGCTTGCAGGCCAAGGCCATGATGGATGGCGTGCGCCAGCGCGCCAGCCGCCTGCTGGGCGTGGGCGACGGGCGCCTGATGTTCAATAGCGGCGCCACCGAGGGCATCCAGACGGCTGTGCTGTCGGCCCTGTACGCGTTGCGCGAACGGCGCGATGCGGGCAAACGCATCGGCAGCCTGCTGCTGTACGGTGCGACCGAGCACAAGGCCGTTCCGGAAAGCCTGGCGCACTGGAACCGCTTGCTGGGCCTGAACCTGGACGTGCGCAAGCTGCCCGTCGATGCGCAGGGGCGCCACGACTTGCAGGCGCTCGATGCGCTGATCGGCGACACGGCCATGCTGTGCACGATGGCGGCCAACAATGAAACGGGCGTCATCAGCGACCTGTCGGCCATCGCCCAGCTGCTGCAGGAGCGTGGTGCGGACGCCTACTGGATGGTCGATTGCGTACAGGCGCTGGGCAAGCTGAAATTGAACCTGGCCGCCACGCGCATCGATTACGCGCCGTTTTCCGGTCATAAACTGTATGCGCCCAAGGGCATCGGCATGCTGTACGTGCGCGCCGGCGCGCCATTTACGCCGTTGATGATGGGTGGCGGCCAGGAGGCGGGCCTGCGTTCGGGGACGGAAAACATGGCCGGTATCGCCGCGCTGGGCGCCGTCCTGGCCGCGCTGGAAGACGGCAAGACCTTCCGCAGTCACGCCGACCTGGCCGCGTTCCGCGAGCAGCTGGTGGCCAGCCTGGAGTGCGCTTTCCCCGGCATCGTGTTCAATATGCCGTTTGATTTGTCGCTGCCGACCACGCTCAATTTTTCCGTGCCGGGGCTATCTTCGAAGGAATTGCTGGATTTGTTCGACGCGGCGCGCGTGCGCGTCAGCTCGGGCAGCGCCTGCTCCGCCGCCAAGGCCCTGCCCAGCTATGTACTGGAAGCGATGCACGTGCCGCAATGGCGCGCCAGTTCGGCCATCCGCCTGTCGTTCGGCCCCCTGATCGACGCGGCGACCGTCGCTGCCGCCTGCGCGCGCATCGAGCGCTGCGGCGAAGCGCTGCGCAGCAGCTGTTTGCTGCCGTCGGCGCTGGCGCCCTCGCCGCATGACGGCGTGATCCAGCTGAGCGTCGACGGCCAGAACACCTGGCTGCTCAGCGATGCGGCCAGCGCCAGTTGCGTTGTCATCGACCCCGCCGCCGCGCTTGTGCCGCGGCTGGCCGCCTTCATCCGCTGCCAGCATCTGGCCTTGCGCGCCATCGTACACACGACGGCCCCTGGCGACCATGGCGCCGCGCGCCTGGCGCTGCTGCAGGAACTTGATATCGAGCAAGTGGGCCGCGTCGATATCGACGGCGAACTGCCGCTGGGCCAGCAGCGTCTGCGCCGCATCGAGTGTGGCGAAAACCACGAAACGCATGTGTACTTGCTGGGGCAGCGTTTCGCTTTTGTCGGCGCCCTGGCGTCGCACGCCATCGCCCCTCTGCTGGAGGCCGGCCTGGTGACGCCGGAGACCGTGCTGTGCGCATCAAGCGACGATAACAGCGTCTGCAGCACCGTGCGCGCCGTGTGCGATGGCGTGCCCTCCGCCAGCGCGCTGCAAATTGATGCGGCCGGCTTGCCGGCCTTGCTGCGCCAGCATCCTGACGCCATTCTCGTCGACGTGCGCGAGGCGTATGAACATGCGGCCTGCGCCGGCACGGTATTTGAAGGGTGCGAGGTGCACAGCGTACCCCTGAGCCGCCTGGCGGGACAGGTCGGCGCCTGGTTGCAGGAGCCACAGCGTCCGCTGGTGTTTTTCTGCCGCAGCGGCAACCGCAGCGCGCGCGCCGCCGCCTGCCTGCGCCGCCTGGGCCATGGTGCGGCGTGGCAGCTCAGCGGCGGCATGGCGATGGCGGAAGCGACGCGCCACCCGCTGGCCATTGCGGCCTGAGCCGAGGTAAAGTTTCATCTTTGAAATCTTGCCCTGCATCATCATTGGTGTGGGGCAATTGATTTATTTCCTTGTGGCATTTTTATGCTGTTCAGTCCGCTAATTTCTTGGCCGACACGCCGCCAAAGCGCCAGCTATGTACGCTAGCGCACGGTCTTGCCAGCGCAGCACCCCTACGATGAAGTTCAGAAAATCTCCCTATACCCTGAGATTCGTCGCAACGCTCCGGCGCTTCGCTTTCCGTCTTCGCCAGTGTCCGATCTTGTTCCTCCTGACTGGGCCGGCGTGACGGCGGTCGCTGGCTGCATGCGTGCACCTAGCGAGGCCCAAGTTGAAAGAGTACACAGCAGTAGTCGCGGAACAGATCAAGGAACAGATTTCCAAATTCAAAGAAATCTTCCGGGACCATTCCCTTGCACAGGACACGTTTGACGCCGCGCGCGACGATGCCTTGCCCTTGCGTTCGGAATTGTTCAGCGCCATGCAGATGGCTGCCCACGGCAAGAACGTGGCCGCCGGCCATGCGGTGGGGCGGCATCACGGCCGCGACCGCCTGCTGGCGCGCCTGGCCGACAATGCGGCCCTGATCACGGCCACCGTCAACGAGCTGACGGCTACCGTGAAGAGCGGGCGCCAGGTCACGCCCGCTTCGGAATGGCTGCTCGACAATTTCTATCTCATCGAAGAACAGATCCGCACCACGCGGCGCCACCTGCCAAAGAACTACAGCAAGGAGTTGCCGCGCCTGACCTCGGGTACGGATGCGGGATGCCCGCGCGTGTATAAAATCGCGCTGGAAATCATCTCGCATGGCGACGGCCGCGTCGACCTGGAAAACCTGTGCCACTTCGTCGAGGCTTACCAGGATGTCGCCACCCTGACCCTGGGCGAACTGTGGGCCGTGCCCATCATGCTGCGCCTGGCCCTGATCGAAAATCTGCGCCGCGTGGCCGCGCGCGTGGCCGACGACCGCATGCAGCGCGACCTGGCCAATACCTGGGCCGACCAGATGACGGACATCGCCGAGCGCAACCCCAGCGGCCTGATCCTGCTGGTGGCTGACATGGCGCGCTCGAATCCGCCGATTACCAGCGCCTTCGTGGCGGAATTGTCGCGCCGCCTGCAGGGGCAAAGTCCGTCGCTCACGCTGGCGTTGTCGTGGCTGACGCACAAGCTGGCCGAATCGGGCCTCACCATCGAGCAGCAGATTCAAGCGGAGATCGGGCAGCAGGCGGCTGACCAGGTATCGATCGCCAACAGCATTGGCAGCCTGCGTTTTCTCGGCACCATGGACTGGCAGGAATTCGTCGAGACCATGAGCGTGGTCGAGCAGACCTTGCGCCTCGACCCGGCCGGCACCTATGGCCTGATGGATTTCGCCACGCGCGACAGTTATCGCCACGCCATCGAACGCATCGCCAAGCGCAGCGCGCGCAGCGAAGTGGACGTGGCCGAGATGGTGGTGCAACTGGCGCACACACACGGCAACGGCAATGACGCGCGCCGTGGCCACATCGGCTTTTACCTGGTCGGGCGCGGCGTGCTGGTGCTGGAAAAGCAGGCCGGCGCGAAACTGCCATTTATCGAGGCGCTGCAGCATACGGCGCGCGCCGCGCCGCTGGCCGTCTACCTGGGCGCCATCTCGTTCCTGACCCTGGCGACGAGCGCACTGCTGCTCGAGCGCGCCGTACGCCATGGCGTGCAGGGCTGGCCACTGGCGGCGCTGGGCGCGCTGGCGCTGCTGGGCAGCAGCCAGCTGGCGGTGGCCGTGGTGAACTGGCTGGCGACGCTGATGACGTCGCCGCATCCGCTGCCGCGCATGGATTACCAGGCCGGCATTCCGTCGGACGGGCGCGGCATCGTGGTGGTGCCGACCCTGATCTATAACCCGGAAAACGTGGCCGCCCTGTGCGAGGCGCTGGAAGTGCGCTACCTGGCCAACCGCGACCCGAACCTGCGTTTCTGCCTGCTGACGGACTTCGTCGACGCGGACGCGCAAACGATGCCGGGCGACGACGCCCTGCTGCGCCAGGCGCAGGACACCATCCGCGGCTTGAACGATAAATACCGCGTGGAGGGTGCCGAGTTCAAGGATAATGGCGACCCGGTCGAGCGTGAAGAGCTGGGCCATGTGGGGCCGTTCCTGCTCTTGCACCGTCCGCGCCTGTGGAATTCGCAGCAGAATACGTGGATGGGGCAGGAGCGCAAACGCGGCAAATTGTCCGACCTGCACGCCTTTCTGCGCGGCGGCGCGCGCGACAGATTCTCGCTGGTGGAAGGCGAGTTGCGCGGTTTGCGCACGATCAAATACGTGATTACGCTCGACACCGATACGCAGCTGCCGCGCGACGCGGCGCGCGAATTCATCGCCACCATGATGCATCCGCTGAACCGTCCCGTGCTCGACGCGGCCGGCACGCGCGTGGTCGCCGGCTACGGCATCCTGCAGCCACGCGTGGCCGTGGCGCTGCCCAGCGCGAACGCCTCGCGCTATGAACTGCTGTGCGGCGGCGAACCGGGCATCGACCCGTACACGCGCACTGTGTCGGACCTGTACCAGGACGTGTTTTATGAAGGCTCGTTCATCGGCAAGGGCATCTATGACCTCGACATGTTCGAGCGCGTGCTGGGCCAGCGCCTGCCCGACAATAAAATCCTCAGCCACGACCTGCTCGAAGGCTGCTACCTGCGCGCGGGCCTGCTCAGCGACTCGCAATTGTATGAAGAATATCCGGCCCGCTATGACGCCGACGTGAGCCGTCGCCAGCGCTGGATACGCGGCGACTGGCAGCTGATCGGCTGGCTGCTGGGGCGGGTGCCGGGCCGCGCCGGCAAGCGCGAACGCAATCCGCTGTCCATGCTGTCGCGCTGGAAGCTGTTCGACAACCTGCGCCGCAGCGTCGTGGCGCCGGCCACCACCCTGTCCCTGCTGCTGGCGTGGGGCTTCCTGCCGCACGTGGCGTTCTGGAGTGCGGCAGTGCTGGCCATCATCTTCCTGCCGCCCGTGTTTTCGGCGCTGTACGACTTGTTGCGCAAGCCGCGCGACACGCTGTGGCGCCAGCACCTGGCGGCGTTCGAGCGGCGCTGCGGCGTGCAGTTCTCGCATGCCATGCTGACTCTCGTCTTCCTGCCCTATGAGGCCTGGATCAGCCTGGACGCCATCGCGCGCACCCTGTGGCGCCTGGGCGTATCGCATAAACACCTGCTCGACTGGCGTGCCTCGAACCTGCATGTGTCTACAGGCTCGCAAGCGGACAGCTGGCGCGCCATGTGGTGCTCGCCCGCGCTGGCGCTGGCCACTTTTGCCGCCTTGCTGACCTGGCGGCCGGCAGCGTTGCCGGCCGCCGCCGTGGTGCTGCTGCTATGGCTGATGGCTCCCGCCATCGCCTGGTGGATCAGCCGCCCCATCGAGCGGGCGGTGGCGCGCCTGTCAGCCGAGCAAGGGAGGTTTTTGCACGGCGTGGCACGCAAGACCTGGGCCTATTTCGATACCTTCGTCGGACCGGACGACCACTGGCTGCCGCCCGATAACATGCAGGAGCATCCGAACCTGGTGGTGGCGCACCGCACCTCGCCGACGAACATCGGACTGGCGCTGCTGGCCAACCTGACGGCCTACGATTTCGGTTATGTCACCATGGGGCAGTTGATCGAGCGCAGCCGCGCCACCCTGCACAGCATGAGCGAGCTGGAGCGCTTCCAGGGCCATTTCTATAACTGGTACGACACGCAGACCCTGAAGGCGCTGCAGCCGATGTACATCTCGACGGTCGACAGCGGCAACCTGGCCGGCCACTTGCTGACCTTGCAGCCTGGTCTGGTGGAACTGTACGACGCGCCCATTTTGGGCGCGCAGATCGTGCAAGGCATTCGCACGACGGCGCAGGTGCTGCAGGAGTTCATTGCCGCCGAAGGCGAAGGCAAGGAGGTGCGCGCATCGCTGGCGCTGCTGCAGATGCCGGCCGCGCCAGCGAGCCTGCCCGAATGGCATGCCTACCTGAGCGCCGCAAATGGCGCGGCCGACGCGCTGCTGTCGCTGACCCTGCAAAGCGAGGATGGCGAGCTGCCCATGTGGAGCGGCGCGCTGGCCCGCCAGTGCCGCGCAGCGCTGACCGAGTTGCTGCAGCTGGCGCCGTGGGTCGCGCAGGCGGGCGTCGATGTGACGCTGGCGCGCGTGCCGACCCTGCGCCAACTGGCGAACCTGGAGGCGCCCGAAGGCATGCCCACCGAGCTGGCTGCATTGCTGGCGCAGGGCCGCGAGCAGGCGGGCCGCCACATGCGCGACATCGCCCGTGCGGCGGGCCAGGCACGCGACTTCGCGCAGATTGAATACGCGTTCCTGTACAACCCGTCGACAAAACTGCTGGCCATCGGCTACAACGTCAGTGAACGGCGCCTGGACCCCAGCTACTACGATTTATTGGCTTCCGAAGTGCGCCTGGCCAGTTTCATTGCCATCGCCCAGGGCCAGCTGCCGCAGGAACACTGGTTCGCCCTGGGGCGCCAGCTATGCATGGTAGCGGGGCAGCCCGTGCTGCTGTCGTGGAGCGGCTCGATGTTCGAGTACCTGATGCCGCTGCTGGTGATGCCGAACTATCCGAATACCCTGCTCGACCAGACTTACCACTCGGTCATCGAGGCGCAGATCGACTATGGCCGCCAGCGCGACGTACCATGGGGGATTTCCGAGTCCGGCTACAACACCGTCGACGCCAGCCTGAATTACCAGTACCGCGCCTTCGGCGTGCCGGGACTGGGCCTGAAGCGGGGCTTGGCCGACGACCTGGTGGTGGCACCGTACGCCAGCATGATGGGGCTGATGGTGCAGCCGGAAGCGTCGTGCCAGAACATGCAGCGCATGCAGGCGGCAGGCTACATGGGGTGTTACGGCTTTTTTGAGGCGGTCGACTTCACCACGGCGCGCCTGCCGCGCGGGCAGGGCAGCGCCGTCATCCGTTCCTTCATGGTGCATCACCAGGGCATGGGATTCCTGGCCCTCAGCTATTTGCTGCACGACCGCCCGATGCAGCGCCGTTTCGAGTCTGATCCGCTGCTGCAATCGGCCTTGCTGGTGCTGCAGGAGCGCACGCCGCAAGCGGGGGCGTTTTACTCGAATACGGCTGAACTGGCGGTGCTGCGCAGCGGCGCGCCCGAGCAGGCCATGCCGATGCGTATCCTCACGCAGGCCAACAGCGCCGTGCCGGAAACGCAATTGCTGTCGAATGGACGCTACCACGTCATGGTGAGCAATGCGGGCGGCAGCTACAGCCGCTGGAAAGACCTGTCCGTAACGCGCTGGCGCGAGGACAGCACGCGCGATAACTGGGGCAATTTCTGCTATCTGCGCGACCTTGATGACGGCGCTGTCTGGTCCACCATGTACCAGCCCACATTGGCGGAACCGAAGAAATACGAGGTGATTTTCTCGGAAGGGCGGGCCGAGTTCCGCCGCGCCGATCATGGCCTCGATTTGTACACGGAAATCGTCGTTTCGCCCGAGGACGACATCGAAATCCGCCGCACGCGCATCAGCAATAATTCGAACCGCCAGCGGCGCATTGAGATCACCAGTTTTGCCGAAGTGGTGATGGCGCCGGCGGCAGCCGATGCGGCCCATCCCGCGTTCAGCAAATTGTTCGTGCAGACGGAAATCCTGCCGCACGAAAACGCGATTTTGTGCACGCGCCGGCCCCGCTCGAAGGATGAGCAAATGCCGTGGCTGTTGCATGTGATGACGGTGCACGACGTGGACCGCTACGAAGTCTCGTTCGAGACGGACCGCGCGCGCTTCATCGGCCGCGGCAACACGGCGCAACTGCCGCAGGCGCTGCAGGACAGCGGGCCGCTCAGTGGCGGCCACGGCTCCGTGCTCGACCCCATCGTGGCCGTCCGCTATGTGATCACGCTCGAACCCGACCAGGCTGTGACGGTCGACAGCGTGACCGGCATGGTGGAACAGCGGGAGGCGGCGCTGCACCTGATCGACAAGTACCAGGATCGCCACCTTGCCGACCGGGTGTTCGAACTGGCCTGGACGCACAGCCAGGTGGTACTGCGCCAGCTCAATGCCAGCGAAGCGGATGCACAGCTGTATGCGCGCCTGGCCAATGCTGTCATCTATCCGAACGCGTCGTTGCGCGCCGAGGCCGGCATCCTGATCAAGAACCAGCGCGGCCAGTCCGGCCTGTGGGCGTATGCCATCTCGGGCGATTTGCCGATCGTGCTGCTGCAGATACGCGACGTGGCCAATATCGAACTGGCGCGCCAGATGGTGCAGGCACATGCCTACTGGCGCCTGAAAGGACTGATAGTTGACCTGGTGATCTGGTATGAGGAGCAGTCGGGCTACCGCCAGCTGCTGCACGACCAGATCATGGGTCTGATTGCCTCGGGCATCGACGCGCAGGCGATCGACCGCCCGGGCGGCATCTTCGTGCGCCTGGCCGAGCAGATCGCCAATGAAGACCGCATCCTGCTGCAGTCGGTGGCGCGCGCCATCATCAGTGACTTGCGCGGCACCCTGGCCGAGCAGGTCAAGCGGCCACCCAGCCCCGTGCTGCGCATGCCGCCACTGCTGCAGGACCCTGCTCGCGAGCATGGCGGCGTGCCGCACCGCGCCGCGCCGCGTGAACTGATACTGGAAAATGGCCTGGGCGGTTTCACGCCCGATGGACGCGAATATGTCATCACCACGTGCGAGGGCAAACAGACGCCGGCGCCATGGTCGAACGTGCTGGCCAATGCACAGTTTGGCACGGTAGTGTCGGAAGCCGGCCAGGCGTATACGTGGAGCGAGAATGCGCATGAATTCCGCCTCACGCCATGGCAGAACGACCCCGTGTCCGACCTGTCCGGCGAAGCGTTTTATGTGCGTGACGAGCACAGCGGGCAGTTCTGGTCGCCGTCAGCCCTGCCGGCGCGCGGCAGCGGCGACTACGTCACGCGCCACGGCTTCGGCTACAGCATTTTCGAGCACAGCGAGGGCGGCATCGTCACCGAATTGTGTACCTATGTGGCGATGGACGCAGCCGTCAAATACTCGCTGATCAAGGTGCGCAACGACAGCGGCGTGCCGCGCCGCCTGTCCGTCACCGGTTACGTGGAATGGGTGATGGCAGACCTGCGCGCCAAGTCCGGCATGCATGTGGCGACCGAGATCGATACGATCAGCGGCGCGCTGTTTGCGCGCAATAACTACAATACGGAGTTTTCGGGCCGCGTCGGATTTTTCAATACCGATGCCAGCATCCGCTCGATCACCTGCGACCGCAATGAGTTCATCGGCCGCAACGGCAGCCTGGCGCAGCCGGCCGCCCTGCGCCGCGTGCGCCTGTCCGGCAAGGCCGGTACGGGACTGGACCCGTGCGCAGCAATCCAGGTGCCGTTCGAGCTGCAACCGGGACAGGAGCGTGAAATCGTCTTCCTCCTTGGCGTGGGCGGGCGCCGCAATGCCGATGCCAGCACCATGGTGCAGCGTCATGCTGGCAAAGAGGCGGCCCGCAGCGCGCTGGAAGCGGTGCGCGCGCATTGGGAGACGACACTGGGCGCCGTGCGTATCGAGACGCCTGATCCTTCGCTCGATGTCATCGCCAACGGCTGGCTGATGTACCAGACCATCGCCTGTCGTCTGTGGGCGCGCAGCGGCTATTACCAGTCTGGCGGCGCCTACGGTTTTCGCGACCAGCTGCAGGATGCGATGGCCATGATCCACACGGCGCCGCAACTGCTGCGCAGCCACTTGCTGCTGTGTTCGGCGCACCAGTTTGTCGAAGGCGACGTGCAGCACTGGTGGCATCCGCCCTCGGACCGCGGCGTGCGCACGCACTGCTCCGACGATTACCTGTGGCTGCCGCTTGCCGCCTGCCGTTATGTGATTGCCACCGGTGACGTCAACGTGCTGTCGGAAGTGGCGCCCTTCATCGAGGGGCGCGCCGTCAAGCCGGAAGAGGATTCGTACTACGACTTGCCTATGCGTTCGGGCGAATCGGCCGACTTGTACGAGCACTGCGTGCGGGCCATCCGCCATGGCCTGAGACTGGGTGTGCATGGCTTGCCGCTGATGGGCTCCTGTGACTGGAATGACGGCATGGACAAGGTGGGCGAACACGGCAAGGGAGAGAGCGTGTGGCTGGCCTTCTTCCTGTATGAGGTGCTGCTGCGCTTCGCCGAGGTAGCCGTGCTGCGCGGCGATGCGGCCTTCGCGCAGTTCTGTCGTGACGAAGCCGTGAAACTGGCGGCCAGTATCGAGGAGCATGCGTGGGATGGCGAGTGGTACCGACGCGCATATTTCGACGATGGCACGCCGCTCGGTTCGCATACCAACGAGGAATGCCAGATTGATTCGATTTCGCAAAGCTGGGGCGTGCTGTCGGGCGCCGCCAACAAGGAACGTGTCGCCGGTGCCATGCGCCAGGTCGATGCGCGCCTGGTACGGCGCGATTCCGGCGTGATCCAGTTGCTCGATCCGCCGTTCGATAAATCCAGCCTCAATCCTGGCTATATCCGCGGCTATGTGCCTGGCGTGCGCGAGAATGGCGGCCAGTACACGCATGCGGCCATCTGGACGGCGATGGCATTTGCCCGCATGGGCGATGGCGAAAAGGCGTGGGAACTGCTGCGTATGATCAATCCCGTGCGCCATGGCGCCGACGCGCAGGCGGTGGCGCGCTACAAGGTGGAACCGTACGTGGTGACGGCCGATGTGTATGCTGTCGCGCCGCACGTCGGGCGCGGCGGCTGGAGCTGGTATACCGGGTCGTCGGGCTGGTTGTACCGGTTGATTGTCGAATCCCTGCTGGGCTTGACACGCGAGGCGAACGTGCTGCGCCTCACTCCCCGTATGCCGGCCGAATGGGACAGCTTCAAGCTGCACTACCGTTTCGGCGCCAGCAGCTACGCGATCACGGTGGAAAAGGCGCAGGGACGACCTGCCGGATTGTCGCTCGATGGCGTGGCAGTAGCGGACGGCAGCATTGTCCTGCGCGACGAAAGCCGCGAGTACGCGGTGTTATTGTTGCTGTAATCCTGTAGCGGATCTTGCCACTTTTCGTAGCCGGGGCGGCGGCGGCCGGCCAGCAGGATCAAGCCTGCGCCCAACAGCAGCAGGTCGCGGGTACGCACTTCGTGGCTGACTTGGCCCGCAGCGAGAGGCGCCTGGCGATGAGTGGGTGCGGCCGTGGCGGCGGGAGCATGGCTGGCACAGGCGGCCAGGCACAGCGCCGCCACTTTTCCATTTAACTGCATAGATTCCTCAAAAAAGCGCGCTGACCTTGCGGGACCGGCGCGCCTGTGTTTATGTCGGCGATATTGTAATTATGAGCATGAACATTGTAAATGAGGAATTATTCAGCCCTGTGTCAGAAACCCAGGCGCGCACCGGCGCCAAGCAGGGTGGCCACGCCCAGCACGGCAAATACGAGTGCCGCGATACCGTGCACCAGACGCAGCGACACGCGGTTGGCAATCTTGTCGCCCAAGTACACGGCAGGGACGTTGGCAAGCATCATGCCGAGAGTGGTGCCCAGCACGACGGAGACAATGTCGTGGTAGCGCGCCGCCAGCGCCACCGTGGCCACCTGTGTCTTGTCGCCCATTTCCGCCATGAAGAAGGCGATCAGGGTGGTCAGGAAGACGCCATATTTGGCCAGCCTGGTCTCTTCTTCATCGAGCTTGTCGGGGATCAGGGTCCAGGCGGCCATGGCCAGAAAGGACACGCCCAGCACCCAGCGCAGCACGTCCGGCCCCAGCATGCTGGTGATCCAGGTGCCGACGGCGGCGGCGAACGCGTGGTTGGCAACGGTGGCGACGAAAATCGCCAGCACGATGGACAGGGGCCTGCGGAATTTGGCGGCCAGCAGAAAGGCCAGGAGTTGGGTTTTGTCGCCGATTTCAGCGAGGCCGACGATGCCGGTGGAGATGAGAAATGCTTCCATGAGATTGCAAGAGGTACGTGGGCCGGACGAATTAACCAATGATCCACGGGCGACTCCGGCCCATGCGGCCGCCCTGGATCAATGGTCTCGTCAAGTTTTTCAACCACCTGCACCATGGCCTGCGGGCCAATTATGTTGATACAGGTTCCTGCGGCAGGACCGCGGGACGACTACTCCCCAATGTTCGAGGCGCATCATACGCCAATGCCTGTTTCTGCGCCAGTGCCACTGGCCGCCGGCGCTGTGCTGCGTGTGGGACTTCCACAACAATGATCGATTTGCAAACAGACTCGACTTAGAATGCAGTTCTGTCCACGACTCCCAGATGGAATGCGCCATGCCGGTTCTTGTCCGCTTGCTTGCCCTGTGCCTGACCTTGATTTCCCCCTTGACCGCCATGTGCGCCGCCGCGCCTTTCGACGACAAGTTCCGCCAGCTCGAAGAACTGCTGCCCACGCCGAACGCCTACCGCACCGCATCGGGCGCGCCCGGCCACGCTTACTGGCAGCAGCGCGCCGATTACGTGATCCGCGCCACGCTGGACGAAGCGCGCCGCGAGATCACTGCCAGCGAACAGATTACTTACCATAATCGCTCGCCCGACAGCCTCGCGTACTTGTGGCTGCAACTGGACCAGAATGGCTTGCGCAAGGACGCTGACCAGCGCCGCGTCCTGAGCGCGCCCTCGCGCCAGGCCTGGTTGGGTAGCAGCGAAGAAGAAGCGCTGAAGTTCGAGGACTTGCGGGCCATCCATGCGGGCCGCGAATTTGACGGCGGCTTCAAGCTTACCGCCGTGAAAGCGGCCAGCGGCAAGCCGCTGCCGTATGTTGTCAACCAGACCATGCTGCGCATCGATTTGCCGGTGGCGCTGGCGCCCGGCCAGAGCATCACGTTCAATATCGACTGGTCGTATCAGATCAATGACCAGAAGGTGCTGGTCGAGCGCTCCGGCTATGAGTATTTTGAAGACGACAAGAACGCGATTTTCCAGATCGCGCAGTGGTTCCCGCGCATGGCCGCCTACTATGACGCCGTCGGTTGGCAGCATAAGCAGTTTCTTGGCTCGGGTGAATTCACGCTGGAGTTTGGCGATTACGAGCTGTATCTGACGGTGCCGGCCGATCATGTGGTGGCGGCCACGGGAGAATTGCAAAATCCTGCCACCGTGTTGAGCACGGCGCAGCGCGAACGCCTGGCGAGGGCGAAAAACAGCGCTACGCCGCTGCTGGTGATCACGCCCGCCGAGGCGCTGGCGGCGGAAAAGGGCCGGGCGGCGGGCATGAAAACCTGGCACTTCAAGGCGGCCAATGTGCGCGACGTGGCGTGGGCATCGAGCCGCAAGTTTATCTGGGATGCGCAGGGTTTGAATAGCGGCGGCAAGCGCGTAATGGCCATGTCCTACTATCCGAACGAGGGTAATCCGCTGTGGCAGCAGTACAGCACGCGCGCCGTCGCGCATGCGATCGAGCAGTACAACAAATACAGTTTCGACTATCCGTATCCGAACGCGATTTCCGTCAATGGCGCCGTGGGCGGCATGGAGTATCCGATGATTGCGTTTAATGGCGGGCGCCCCGTGAAGGACAAGAAGACGGGGGAAATTACGTATTCGAAGACGACCAAATATGACCTGATCGGCGTGATCATCCATGAAGTGGGGCACAATTATTTCCCCATGATCGTCAACTCGGACGAGCGCCAGTGGACGTGGATGGACGAGGGCCTCAATTCCTTCCTGCAGTACCTGGCCGAGCAGGCGTGGGAAGAGCATTTCCCGTCCTGGAATGGCGAGCCGCGCAAGATCGTCGACTACATGCGCAGTCAGAATCAGGTGCCCATCATGACCAATTCAGAATCCTTGCTGCAGTTTACGGCGAATGCCTACGACAAGCCTGCCACCGCCCTCAATATCCTGCGCGAAACCATCCTCGGGCGCGAACTGTTCGACTTCGCCTTCAAGCAGTACGCCTTGCGCTGGAAATTCAAGCGCCCGACGCCGGCCGATTTTTTCCGCACCATGGAAGACGCTTCCGGCACGGACCTGGACTGGTTCTGGCGCGGCTGGTTCTACACCACCGACGCGGTCGACATCAGCATCGACGGCATCAGCGAATATGGCGTGAGTACAAAGAATCCGGAAACGGAAAAGGCGTGGAAGAAGGCGCAGAAGGCGGCGCAGCCTATCTCGATCTCGGACCAGCGCAACAAGGCGCTGCCGAAGAAGGTGGATACCGATCCTGCGCTGAAGGATTTCTATAACCAGCACGATGAGTTCACGGTCACCAACAAGGACCGCAACAGCTATGCGGAAGAGCAGGAAACGCTGGAACCATGGGAGCGTAAACTGCTGGAACAGCACAACATGGGCAAGCATTTGTACCTGGTCGATTTTTCGAATCTCGGCGGTCTGGTGATGCCGCTGATCCTGGAAATCGAACTGCAAAGCGGCAGGAAAATCACCGAGCGCGTGCCGGCCGAAGTGTGGCGCTACGCGCCGCACAAGATCAGCAAGGTGATCATCACGGACGAACCGATGGTGGGGCTGGTGCAGGACCCGTACTGGGAGACGGCTGATATCGACACCAGCAATAATTCCTGGCCGAGGAAAATCACGCCATCGCGCCTGGAACTGTTCAAGCTGGACCGCGACAAGAACAACCTGATGAAGGATGTCAAAACACCGCTGAAGGCGTCCGAGCCAAAGCCTGAGGCCAGGCCGGAGACGAAATAGGGAAGCAGCGCCGGCCAGCCCGGCGCTTTTTTCTGCCGGCCAGCGCCGGAAGTGCTATTCTGCGCGACGCCCCGGCGCACACGGACCGGGGCTTTCGCAAATCATTCAAAAGACGACCATGCAAACTATGACCTTCCTGCGCGCGCTGGGCTGTGCGCTACTTTGCCAGGCGACCCTGGCCGCGCACGCCGATCCCCTCAGCTACGCGCGCTACGACCAGGTGCGCACGCGCGACCTGCAGCTGGACCTGAAAGCCGATTTCAAGCAAAAGACCCTGTCCGGCTATGCCGAGCTGTCCTTGAACTGGATCGATCCGGCGGCGCGCACCCTGGTGCTCGATACGCGCGACCTGTCGATCGCGAAGGTGCAGGTGCAGGACAAGCGCGGCGCATGGCAGATGGCGCCGTACCAGCTGGACAAGGCCGATCCGGAAAAGGGCCAGGCACTGCGCATCACCACCACGGGCCAGCCGGGCAAGGTGCGCGTCTACTATCACACGGCCCCGAACGCCATCGCGCTGCAGTGGCTCACGCCGCAGCAAACCATGTCGGGCAAGCTGCCTTTCATGTTCAGCCAGTCGCAAAGCATCAACGCCCGCTCGTGGGTGCCATCGCAGGATACGCCGGCCGTGCGTTTTACATATAGCGCGCGCATCGATGCGCCAGCGGGTATGCGCGTCGTGATGAGCGCCGAGAACGACGAGAAGGCGACCGGCAAGGGCGGCTGGAAATTCAGGATGCCCCAGCCGATTCCCTCGTACCTGCTGGCCATTGCCATCGGCGAACTGGAAGTGCGCAAACTCGGCCCTCGTTCCGCTGTGTATGCGGAACCGCCGCGTATCAAAGCGGCTGAATACGAGCTGGCCGATACGGAAAAGATGATCCAGGCAGCCGAAGCGCTGTACGGTCCGTATGGCTGGGGGCGCTACGACATGATCGTGCTGCCGCCATCGTTCCCCTACGGCGGCATGGAAAATCCGCGCCTGACCTTCCTTACGCCGACCATGATCGCGGGCGACCGCAGCCTGGTTGACCTGATTGCGCATGAACTGGCCCACTCGTGGTCTGGCAACCTGGTCACCAACGCGTCGTGGAAGCATATGTGGCTCAACGAAGGCTTCACCACGTACGTCACGACGCGCATCGTCGAGCAGCTGTATGGCAGCGAAGTGGCGCAGATGGGCGTGCAGGTCGACCAGGAAGAACTGGCCGCCTCGATCCGCGAATTGCCGGCCGCGAAAACGGCGCTGGTCACGCGCGATGCGGATGCCAATCCCGCGGAAACGTACACGGACGACGGCATCATCTACCCGAAAGGCGCATGGTTCCTGGCCACCATGGAGCGCCGCGCGGGCCGCGCCGTGTTCGATCCTTTCCTGCGCGGCTGGTTCGACCAGCATGCGTTCCAGAGCGTCACGACGGAACAGTTCATCGCCTATCTGCGCAAGAACCTGCTGACCCAGCATCCGGACGTGATGCCGCAAGCGGAACTCGATGAATGGCTGTATGGCACGGGCGTGCCGGCCAGCGCACAGCGCGTCGTCTCGCCACGCCTGGCGCTGCTCGACCAGCACCGCGACGCCTGGCTGAAAGGTGAACTGGCGACGAAAGACCTGGGCATGGACAAGTGGATCGCCATCGAATCGATGCATTTCCTGAACGATGTCAACAACAAGGCCAGCGCGGCGCAATTGCGCGAACTGGACCAGGTCTACGGCGTGGGCAAGAGCGGCAACAATGAAGTGGCGTACCGCTTCTATCTGGCCTCCGTGAACGCCGGCTACGACGTGCGGCAGCCTTTGCAGGCATTCCTGCTGAGCGTGGGCCGCCAGAAGTTCGTCGTGCCCCTGTACAGCGCCTTGATGAAGACGCCGCAAGGCCATGTCTGGGCCAAGGAGGTGTACGCGCAGGCGCGCGAACGCTACCACCCGGTGACGCAGGAAAGCGTTGATAAATTGATGGCCGCGCAAGCGCATTGAACTTTCTCTGGATATCCTGACCATGCATACCATGAACCGTCTCGCCGCCGCCATCGTGCTGGCGTTTTCCAGCATCGCCGTGCCGGCGCTGGCAGCCGATGCAGTACCCGTCGTTGCCGCAGCGCCGGTGCCTGCGCCTGCCTTCGATCTTGAGCGCGACGTCGCCACCGCCCTGACAGTGTTCGACGTGCCCGGCATGGCGATCGCCATCGTCAAGGACGGCAAGGTCGTCACCGCCAAGGGCTTTGGTGTGCGCAAGCTGGGCGAACCGGCCGCCGTCGATGCGCAGACCTTGTTTGAAGTGGCATCGAATTCGAAGGGTTTTACGGCCGCTGCGCTGGCCATGCTGGTTGACGACGGCAAGCTGGCCTGGGACGATCCCGTCACCAAGCACCTGCCCGGTTTCCAGATGCACGATTCCTACGTGACGGGCGCCATGACCATCCGTGATTTGCTGACGCACCGCAGCGGCCTGGGCCTGGGTGCGGGCGACTTGCTGTGGTGGCCGACTACCACCTTCAGCACCGACGAGATCATCGAGAAACTGCGCTACATCCGTCCGGCCACGAGTTTTCGCAACAGCTATGCCTACGATAACCTGCTGTACATCGTGGCCGGCAAGATCATCGCCGACAAGGCGGGGAAAAGCTGGGGCGAGGCCATGCATGAGCGCATCCTGGCACCGCTGGGCATGACGGGCACCACCACCAGCCTGGCCGAGAATGCGGGTAATCCCGACGTCGCCCATGCGCACAGCAAGATCGACGGCAAGATTGCCGCCGTCAAGTCGATGCCCGTGCCGAACGCGGTGGGCGCCGTCGGCATCAACACGAATGCGGAAGATATCGCCAAGTGGATGATGGTGCTGCTCGACGGCGGCAAGATCGCCGGCGTGCAGGGCAAGGACGGCAAGGAAGCGCGCCTGTTCAGCGAAAAGCAGGGCCGTGAAATGTGGACCGCGCAAACGCCGATCAAGATTCCCGAGCCGAAGCCGGCGCTGGCCGCGACGAAACCGAACTTCAGCGCGTATGGCCTGGGCTTCCAGCTGCGCGACTACAAGGGCATGAAGGTCGCCATGCACGGCGGCGCGCTGCAGGGATTCTATTCGCGCGTGCTGATGGTGCCGGAAGCGAAACTGGGCGTGGCCATCCTCACCAATGCGGAAAATGGCGGTTCGATGACGGCGCTGCAATGGCGCATCCTCGACCATTACCTGCAGGCGGCGCCGTCGGACTGGCTGGCGCTGGTGGCCAAGGTGGAGCAGGACCAGCATGCGGAAGAAGTGAAAAAGCAGGGCAAGGCGTCGAGCGCGCGCGCGGCGAAATCGCAGCCGTCGCTGCCGCTGGCCGCGTACGATGGCGAGTATGAGGACGCCTGGTACGGCAAGGTCGTGATCAAGCCGGAAGGGAAAAAACATATCCTCAGCTTTACGCGCACGCCGGACCTGACGGGCGAGCTGGAACACTGGCAGCACGACACCTTCATCGTGCGCTGGAAAGAGCGCAACTTCAATGCCGACGCCTACGTGACGTTTTCGTTGAACCCGGATGCCAGTATCGACCGGGTGAAGATGGCGCCCGTGTCGGCCGAGACGGACTTCAGCTACGACTTTCAGGACTTGAGCCTGGTGCCGGTGAAGCCCAAGGAAGCGAAGAAATAAACTGTCGATACAAAAACCGCAGCCTGGCCTGCGGTTTTTTTTCGCGCCTTTCCATGCAAGTGGGAGTCGGAATGGCCGCAGGCCGGTTTTTATTCCATGAAAGGGCGTGAAATGAAAATGTTATCTTGTTTTCTTGTTTGCGTATTTGGTAACTTTCTTTGGTGCTACTATTTTTATGCGCTATACGTCTATCGATAGGTGGAAGTTGGCGGCTGGCGTTCTGCCCTGGTTTTTTATAACGATGAACTTTTTTGCTAACGGGATAAAAATGATCAATTTCAAGAAAGCCGTAGTTGTCTTCTGTGCCGCTGTCGGTTTCGCCGGTGCCGTCAGTTCGAGTGCATATGCCTTGCCGTCGCGTGAAACGTGTGAGGAAGCCCGCGATTCCTGTCTCGCCGATGGCAATGAAAACGACTGCGCGCTGGTGCGTCGCCTGTGCGGCGTGTACGGCATTCACGTCTGAGCGTGTTGCTGCCTGCGTGCACGCGCTGTTGTGATCTTCCAGTTCACTAGTTTCTAGATCGGCTCAACTCTTTGGGAGTGGAATAAAAATGATCCATGTGAAAAAGGCGGTATTTGTCTTCTGCGCCGCCGTTGGTTTGGCCGGTGCCGTGAGCACCGCGTATGCGCAGCCGACACGCCGGGAGTGCATGCAGGCCCTGATTGACTGCACCGAAAATGGCACGGCGAGCCAGTGCATGCTTGTCTCGCGCTCTTGCGGCGTGTACGGCATTTACCTTTAAGGCGCGCTGCGCGCACAAGGCAATGGGGCGCGCCGTATCGGCCCGCCGCCGTTGGCTTTTCTAGTGACTCAGGGTTTGACGAACTTCAGGGTCATGCGGTCGCTCTCGCCGATGGCCGTGTACTTGTCGCGCTCCACGTCCTTGTTGGCGTAGGTGGGTGGCAGGGCCCAGACGCCGCCCTGGTGGTCGGCATGGTCTCGCGGATTGGCGTTGATCTCCGATTTGGCCGCCAGCTTGAAGCCTGCGCCTTCAGCCAGCTTGATCACGTACGCTTCGTGCATGTAGCCGCTGCTGGCCGTGGCATCCTGCACCTTGCTGGCGGGCAGGCGGTGCTCGACGACGCCGAAGACGCCGCCCGGTTTCAGGCTGTCATAGACTTGCTTGAACAGGGCCTGCATGCCCGCTTCGCCGATCGGTATCCAGTTGTGGATATTGCGGAAGGTAAGTACCATGTCGGCCGTGCCCCTGGGCGCGATACGGTAGGTGGCGGGGGGCGCGAAGGCGCCGATTTCCACTTTGCCGAAAGCGGCCGGATTGGCGTCGAGTTTTTGCTGGAAGCGCGCGGCGCCCTTGCGCGCGCCTTCGCTGCTTGACTGCGGGTCATTGCCGGCGGCGATCAGCTTGCCATGCTCGCGCAGATAAGGCGCCAGGATCTCCGTGTACCAGCCGCCACCGGGCGCCAGTTCCACCACTGTCATGCTCGGCTTGATGCCGAAGAACGTCAGCGTTTCATACGGGTGGCGGGCGCTGTCGCGCGTCACGTTGGCTGGCGTGCGCGCACTGCCGCCAATGGCCGCCTTCAGGGCCGCGTCACCTGCATCGGCGGCCAGGGCCGCGCCGCTGCCGCCACAGGCCAGCATGACTGTCAGGGCCGCAGCCAGGGATACTCGCTTCATCATCATATGCTCCATGCGTGATTGGATCGGTTGGTGAATTGGTGGCGATCGCCATCAATGCCGATCATCGGCCAAGCACGCTGGCCGGTCAAGCGGATTCCGTTTGCCATGCGGCGGCATACGCGGGCAATGCGCTGGTGTTTTGCGCGTCGGCGATGGCTGCGCCACGGCCGTGCGTGAAGGGCAGTTCGCCCGTCCAGACAACATGCGCCATGTCGCCCGCGTCGTCGAGCGGGCCGCCCGTGCGCTGCTTGACGGCGCATTCGTCGAGCGCGATGCGCAGCACTGTGGTGGCCGCATATTCCTTGGCGCTGCCGCCACGCACCTGCGCCAAGCGTCCCGGCGCCAGCTTTTCCATCAGCGCATCCATGGCCGCATGCTGCTGGCCGATGTCGGCCACCTTTTCAAATTGCCCATACACCATCGCCGAGCGGTAGTTCATCGTGTGATTGAAGGCGGAGCGCGCCAGCACCAGGCCGTCGAGATGGCTGACCGTCACGCATACGTCGGCATCGTTGACGAGTTGCTTGAGCATGCGGCTGCCGTTCGAGCCATGGATGTACAGGTAGCCGCCGATGCGCCAGCAGGCGGTCGGAATGCAATGGCTGCCCTTGTCGTCGCGGAAGGCGATATGGCACAGGTAGGCGGCATCGAGGATGGCGTACAGGGTGGCTTGCTCGTAGCTGGCCAGTTCGGCGACGCGGCGCACGCGGGTACGGGGGCTGGGAGGGAGGGCGGTGGCGGTCATGGCGGAAGTCCGGTTGGTTGAAGAGGCTGGCCGCACTATAATCGGCATCTGGTTCTGAAAAAAGATCCAGAGTCGACAAATAATTTAGAGCCACATGGAGGGACGCGCATGGATTTTGCTTTGCTGCTGAATGCGTTCGAAGGCAGGCACCGCGAACGGGGCTGGTCGCGCCAGCGTTTGCTGCATGAATGCCTGCGTACGGCGATCCGTGATGGCCAGCTGGCACCCGGCACGCGCCTGGCCGCTACGCGGGTGCTGGCGGCGGAACTGGGCTTGGCGCGCAATACGGTGCTGTATGCCTATGAGCAGCTGGCCAGCGAAGGGTTTGTCTTGCCGGATCGGCGCGGCACGGTGGTCGCCGGCAGCGTTGGTGCGGCAATGGCACCGTTGGCCGAGGGCGACGAGGATGGCTTGTCATTCCGTGCCCGGCATTTGCGCGGCGTGGCGGGACAGGACGTGAATGCGGCGGTGGTGTTTCCCGCCGATGCGATGGCGGCGTTCGCGCCTGGCGTGCCCGCGCTGGACGAATTCCCGCTGGCGCAATGGCGCCGCGTGCTGGATCGCGCCTGGCGCGCGTTGACGCCGCGTCAGCTCAACTACGGCGATCCTGCTGGCGAGCCGCAGCTGCGCATGGCCATCGCGGACCATTTGCGCTCCTCGCGCGGCGTCGTGTGCAATGCGGGCCAGGTGTTCATCACGGATGGTACGCAAAGCAGCCTGGATGTGTGTTTGCGCGCCTTTGCGGATCCGGGGGAAACCCTGTGGATGGAGCATCCCGGTTATGGCGGGGCGCTGGCGGCGGGGCGCGCTGCCGGCTTGCACGTGGTGGGTATTCCGGTCGACATGGATGGCATCGCGCCGACGGACAGGGACTGGCAGGATACCCCGCCGCGCCTGATCTACACCACGCCGTCGCACCAGTATCCGACCGGCAGCGTGCTCAGTCCCGCGCGCCGCATGGCGCTGCTGGAACGCGCCCGGGCGGCGGGCGCCCTGATCATCGAAGACGATTACGACAGCGAGTTTCGTCATGGCGGGCCACCCCTGGCCGCCATGCAGGGACTGGTAGCCGACGCACCGGTCGTGTACCTGGGCACGTTCAGCAAGACCATGTTTCCCGCCTTGCGCATCGCCTTTATCGTCGTGCCGGCCGCGCTGGCCGCTGCATTTGCGCAAATGCAGGCGCAAGGCGCCGCGCGGGGGCGCGTAGCCGAACAACTGGCGCTGGCCGAGTTCCTGCGCAGCGGCCTGTTTGCGCGCCATGTGCGGCGCATGCGCCGTCTGTATCGCCAGCGCCGTGACGCCTTGAGCGCGGCATTGCAGCGCCATGCATGTGCGGGCGCATCCATCCATGGCGGCTCTGCCGGCATGCATTTGGCGCTGCGTTTTCACGATGCAGGCTGGGATGATCTGGCATTGAGCCGTCGCGCCGCGCACGACGGCATCGTGGCGCTGGCGCTGTCCGCGCATGGTACCGGCGAGCGGGCCGGCTGGAGCGGTTTTTTGCTCGGCTATGCCCAGGTTCCGGCCGAGCACATGGATGGCCTGGCGCGTCGCGTTGGGACGCTGCTTGCGCAAGCTGGCGCGGCTGGACAGACAAAGCGGGCAAAATAGACCTTTGCCAGGCCGAAGAAGACTGCCCATGATACTGAGCTGGAAAGCCCCTGTTTATTACAATGACAAACTGATCGGCTCCTACGACACGACGCGTGGCTCGTATGAGACCGCGGGCTCGAACTTCGACTACCTGGCGCTGCTGCAGGGCGCGCCGTATCCGTTCGACATGGACAGGCCATCCGTGCATGTCGTCTGCGACCAGGCAAAACTCCTGAAATATGACTGCCTCTGGCTGCTCGGGAACGTGCCGCTGATTTCGGCCCGTCTGGCGGACTTTCTTGCCGGCGCGGGCGATCAGGACGTTGAATTGATACGCCCGGCATGCATCATGGCCGATGGGGAGCTGGTGGGCGAGCCGTTCTACATCTTGAACGCGATGCACCAGGCGCAGGTCGTCGATCTTGCGCGGTCAATAGCGCAAACGGATGACGTTGGCAACGTCATCTACTTCACGCGGACATTTTTCCGCGACGAGGGGCTGGCGCCCAGGCATATTGCCAGGGAAGCGCAATCGGGCGACCTGCTGATCTCCAGCGAACTGGCAGGCCGCATCAGGGCCGGGCGCTTCAAGGGCGACAGGAACCTGGGGTTTTATCGCGCCGAAGGAAATTGGCAGCCCGTTCTGGAATGAGATGCAGACGCGCTGCGCCCGCTGTCTCCTACTGCTGGTCCAGCATCCACTGCTTCAAGCCGTTGACCCAGTTCTTGGCCGGCAGGTTGAACTGTTTCTTGATGCTGGCGGCGCGTTCGTACAACTCGCTGAAGTCGAGCGACGGCGACTTTTTGAAGGCCAGCACGACGATGTTTTCATCTTCCATTTCCGGCACCCACACGACGGCGTCGAACACCAGTTCCATCGCCTGCAGATTCTTGTCGTAGTTGGGGAAGTCGCCAAACACGTTCGTGCACATGATGCCGTCGTCCGTCAGGCAATCGAAGCAGGCCTGGTAAAACTCGGGCGTGTCGAGCACGGGGCCGCGCGCCTCCTCGTCGTACAGGTCGACCTGCAGTACGTCGACCGTGCCGTGGTTGGCCATGTCGAGCACGAAGTCGAGCGCGTTCATTTCGCGCACGTCGAGACGCGTGTCGTTTGGCGGCAGCGCGAACTGGGCGCCGCAGATGGCGATCACGTTCGGATTGAGCTCGATGGCCGTGACGGAGGCATCAGGAAAGCGGCGGTAGCTGAATTTGGTCAGTGCGGCGCTGCCCAGGCCCAACTGCACGATGCGTTTCGGCTGCGTCTTGAAGAGCATCCACATCATCATCATTTGCACGTATTCGAGCTCGATGGCGTCGGGTTTGTCGAGGCGCATGGCGCCCTGCACCCACTTGGTGCCCAGATGCAGGTAGCGGATGCCGCGGTGTTCGGTGGTGGTGGCGGGCGGGTGGCCCGGGTGGCTGAAAGCGGTGTGGCTGGTGGAGATAAAATCGGTTGTCATGGCGCCAGTTTAGCAGCCGTCAAAGAAAAAGACGCCGCAGCGTCTTTTGGGTGGTGCGCTCAAGATTGCTTGCGGCGTCGCGCCAGGAAGCCGAGTATGCCCAGGCCTGCCAGCAGCATGCCATAGGTTTCCGGTTCAGGAACGGGAGCCAGGTTCAGGTTGAAGACGCCGCCATAGCTGCCGCCCTTGGTGTTGCCCATGACGGTGAGGACCAGCGGGCCATTGAACAGGATGCTCGTCGGCGCCAGGACTTCGCCTTGGGCATAGCCAAAGACGGTAGGTCCGCCAAAGCCGGTCAGTCCTATGCCGTTCAGGTCGGCAGCGGTGAAGTGGATGGAAGAGCTGTCCGTGCCCGTGACGGACAGGTTGGCCAGGAAGGCTTGCGCGGTGGAGCCGAAGATCGCGTTCGGTGTGAACGTGAAGGTATCCGTGAAGTCGCCAAGCGGGCTGGGCACGGCGTTGAAACCGCTGGTCCACAGATTGCCCGTGGTATTGACGAGGTTGACCACGTAGGCGGTGGCGCTGGCGCTGCCGATGGAAGCAGCGCTCAGTACTGCCGCTGCGATGAGTGATTTTAGTTTCATGTTGATCCCCGCGAAAAAACGATTAATGTTTCAAAAAAACCGTACCGCAGTGATAAATTATCGCCAAGATAATTCGTTGTCAACGAGCTATTTTTATATCATTATGCAAACTTAAATAGCTTATTTCTAACACACGGGCATGGGCCGCGAAAAGTTGCGATATTTAAAATTATTATTATCAATATCGCACTCAAAAATAGTCTGGGATTTTGTGATGTAAAAATCGTTACTTTAGGAACTAATTTCTGTCCAGTAAGGGAAAAATCAAGGTCACCGCCAGGCCGCCACCTTCGCGGTTGGCCAGGGTGATGCGCCCGCCATGCGCTTCGGCGATTTCGCGTGCCAGAGCCAGGCCCAGCCCCGTGCCGCTGCGCTTGGTGGAGTAAAACGGTACCAGCGCGTTTTCCAGCACGGCGCCGCTCATGCCTGGCCCGCGGTCGTGTACCTCGATGCGCAGCTGCCCATGCGCCTGACTGACGTGCAGGCCGATCTGCTCTGCCCGCGAGCCTGATTCCAGCGCATTCTTGAGCAGGTTCAGCAGCGCCTGCTGCATTTGCGCCGCATCGAACACGGCTGCCTGCGCCGGCGGCGGACAGTCGAGCGTGAAGACTGCCTGCGAAGCCAGGCTGTCGAGGAACGGTTGCCACTCGCACGGGGCCAGACGGGGAGCGGGCAGTTTGGCGAAGCGGGCGTAGCCGAGAATGAATGTCTCCAGGTGGCGCGTGCGTTCCTCGATGGTGGCGAGGATTTGCGGCAGGCGCTCCGTCTGGCCGCGGCGCACCAATTCGGCGCCGGAATGGGCCAGCGAGGCCAGTGGCGCGAGGGAGTTGTTCAGCTCATGGCTGATGACACGGATGACTTTCTTCCAGGTCTGCACTTCCTGGCGGCGCAGTTCCAGGGTCAGCTGGCGCAACAGCAGCAGTTCGTGCTTGCGGCCGTTCAGGCTGAAACTGCGACGCGCCAGGTGATATACCTCTTCCTGTTCTCCATCGCCGCTGGTGAACAGGCCGTCGCTGGCGCGCGCCAGTGCCTCTGCCAGCGCGGGGGCTGCCTGCTGCACGATGTCGGTCAGGTGCTGGCCCTCCAGCCGGCGGCCCTCGTTGAGCAAATGGCGCGCGGCCAGATTGGCATAGACGACGGCATTGCCCTCGGCCACCAGCAGCATGGCCACCGGCGTGTTTTGCACCATGGTGTCGAGCAGCAGTTCGCGCTGCACCAGATCCAGGCGCTGCTTGCGCAGCACGTCGCCCAGAGCATTGTGCGCTGTCACCAGGTCCGCCAGCTCGTCGTTTTGCGGCCAGCGCAGGCTGAAGGCGAAGTCGCCGTCCTGGTAGCTGGCGACCGTGCCGGAGAGGGCGCGAAACAGCGACAGCATCGCCTGTAGCTGCGCGCGGATGGTGATGATGGCGATCGGCACGATGCACAGCAGGGACAGGCCCAGCACCAGCCATGGCTGGCCTGGCAGAAAATGCGCGAGCAGCAGGGCGATGCCCATGCCCAGTATCAGCAGGGTGACGATCAGCGCCGTCCAGCGCGTGAGTAATGAAAGGCGCTGGCCTTGCGGATGCCGCGGTGTGTGCTGGACGGGTGGCATCAGGCGCGTGCAATGCCCAGGCGCTCCATGCGCCGGTACAGCGCCTGGCGCGACAGGCCCAGTTCTTGCGCCGCCTGCGCCACCACCCCGTGCGCGCGGTCCAGCGCGGCCACGACGCTGTCGCGATCCGGTTCCGTGCCGGCGCCATCCTGCGTTGCGCGCGGCACCGTTGCCAGCGGCAGCCCCAGTTCGGCCGCGCGTATCACGGGACCAGCTGCCAGCAGGCTGGCGCGCTGCATGACGTTTTTCAGTTCGCGCACATTGCCCGGCCAGCCATGGGCCAGCAGGGCTGCCTGCGCCTGTGTTTCGAGTGTCTTGTCCGGTCCGAGGAAATGCCGCGCCAGCACGAGGATGTCGGCCGGGCGCTGGGCCAGCGGCGGCAGGCGCAGCTCGATCACGTTGAGGCGGTAAAACAGGTCTTCGCGGAAGGTGCCGGCGCGTATCATGGCCGGCAGGTCGGCATTGCTGGCGCTGATGACGCGCACCTTCACCTGGCGCTCACGGTTCGAGCCGAGGCGCTCGAAGCGGCCCGTTTCCAGCACGCGCAGCAGCTTCATCTGGCCGGCCAGCGGCAGATTGCCGATCTCGTCGAGAAACAGGGTGCCGCCGTCCGCCGCATCGAACTTGCCGTCGCGCGCCCGGGTAATGCCCGTGTAAGCGCCTGCTTCTGCGCCGAACAGTTCCGCCTCGATCAGTTCCACGGGAACGGCGCCGCAATTGAGCACCACGAAGGGGCCGGCGGCCACCTGCGAATTGGCTTGCACGATGGCGGCGATACGTTCCTTGCCGCTGCCGTTCGGCCCCGAAATGAGTACGGACACGTCGGCACGCGCCACCTGGCACGCCAGATGCACGACTCGTTCCGTGGCTGGGTCTTGCCACACCATGCCGCGCAAGTCGAAGTCGCGCTCCAGGGTGTGGCGCTGGCGCTGTTCGGCCACCACACGCTGGCGCAGCGCGCGGTTGGCCTGTCCCAGCTCCAGCAGGTTCTGCACGCTGGCGATCAGGCGCCGGTCGTCCCATGGCTTGGCCAGATAGTCGGCCGCACCGGACTTGATCAGGTCGACGGCCGCGTCGAGCTGGGTCCAGGCCGTCAGCAGGATCACGGGCAGGTCCGGGTGGCGCGCGCGGATGGCATGGAACAGCGCGCTGCCTTCCTCGCCCGAGGTGGTGTCGGCCGTGAAGTTCATGTCCTGCACCACCAGGTCGATGGCGTGGCGCTCGAGCAGCTGCAGGCCCTCCTCGGGCGAGGCAGCGCGCACGGCGTCGATCTCGTGCAGGGAGAACAGCACGTCGAGCGCGATGGCCACGGCGGCATTGTCGTCAATAATCAGTACGGTAGGCATGCGCGCAGCATATCACTCAGGTGCCGGCTCAGGTACTGCGGGTGGCAGTGGCCGGCGAAATGCTGGCCGCGCGCCATGCCGGGCCATACACGGCGCCCACTCCCAGCAGCCAGAACACGAGCGCGCCGGCCAGCAGGTAGCCGGGCGGCAGGCGCGCCATTTCCAGCTGGCTTACCAGCAGCTGGTTCAAGCCCAGTGCCAGCAGCACGCCGCACGCCACGCCGACGCTGGTGATCATGAAATTCTCCGTCAAAAAATAGCGCAGGATGTCGACGCGGCGGGCGCCCAATGCGCGCCGCACGCCGATCTGCTTCCTGCGCTGCGTCACCCACAGGCTGGCAATGCCGACGATGCCGCTGGCCGTCACCAGCAGCAGCAGGGCCGAGACGGCGATCAGCGTCCAGGACAGCCCGCGGTCGGCCCGGTAGCGTGACTGGCGATGGTGTTCCAGGGTGTCGATACGCACCAGCAGGCGGTCGCTGCTGGCACTGCGGATGGCTTGCTCGGCCTCCTTCATCAGGCGGTCGCGCTGGCCCGGTTCGGCGCGCACGGCATATAGCAGTGAATCGCGCCCGCCCGTCAGGCGCGCCGGCAGCAGGATCGAGTATTCGCCTTCGGCCCTGACCTGGCCGACCTGCGTCTGCAGCCGCTCGACGACGCCGACCACGCGCAGCTCGGGATCATCGGCGCCGGTACCCTTGTACAGCGTCTTGCCGACAAAGCTGGTGTCGCCTGGCCAGATCTTCTGCGCCGCCGCGCGCGTCACGATGGCCACCTTCGGGTAGCTGTCGTCGACATCCTCGTCGATCTCGGGCACTTCCTCGGGCCGGAAGTCGCGCCCCTCCACCAGTTGCAAGCCGTAGGTCTTGACCAGTGAATCGGGGGTGACGTAGGTCGAGATGTTGGCGCTGGGCGTGACCTGGCTGCGCTTGGCCGACACGCTGGTGGAGTTACCGGAGCGCGACAGCACCGCCTGCGACGTCTGCGCTACCGACAGCACGCCCGGCAAGGCGCGCAGCAGGGACGCCTGGCGCTTCTGCTCGGACAGCTGGCGCTGGTGGCTGCCGCGGTCCATGTTCTGGATATTGACATAAAAAATGTCGTTTTCAGCGGCCACGCCGGTGGGCCGCGCGGCTACGGCCTGGCGCAGGTTGACGATGTGCAGGGCATTGGCCAGGATGGCCAGGCTGATCGCGATCTGCACCGCCACCAGGATGGCGCCGGTTTTGCTGCGCATCAGCGCCGACAGGATGGGACGGATTTCCATGCTGGACCTCATGTTGGGGAAAGGGGTGTCATTGGGATTTGAGCTGGATCGCCGGCGTCACCTGGCAGGCGCGCCAGGTGGGCAACAGGCCGGCCAGCAGGGCCGCCAATACCGACATGGCAAACGTCAGCAGCAGCATCGGCACATCCATGTGCGCGACAGTGCCCAGTTCCTCCGACTGCTGGCTGACCACGGCCAGCGCGCCAAACGCCAGCAGCAGGCCCAGTACGCCGCCGGCCAGGCCGATCACGCCGCTTTCGATCAGGAACTGGCGGAAGATGTCGCGCCGCGTGGCGCCCAGCGCGCGGCGGATACCCACCTCGCTGGCGCGCACGGAAAACTTCGCCAGCAACAGGCCGATGGTGTTGACCAGGCACAGCAGCAGAAAGCCGAAGGCCAGCCAGGCCGCCAGTTTGTTGTCGTTGTCGACCACCTGCAGGTAGTTCATCCATTCGTTCAGGTCGTACAGCCGGTTCGGCGCATTGCGCATCATGCGCCCCAGCTTGCGCTGCTCGCCTGCATAGGCGTCCAGGTACTGCTGCAGCTGGCCACGTTCGCCGCTGCTGGCCATTTCGAACCAGAACTGCAGCCAGGTGCAGCCGGAGGCGAGCCGGCCCTGGAAGCCGGGGGCATTCTGGTCGCCATTGCAGCTCATGCCGCCGTCGTGCTCCGTTTCGTGGCGGATGGCGCTGGCAAACGGGATGAAGAATTCATCCTCCGGGCCGAACGCGCCTTTGCTGCCGATGATGCGGTGGGAGCGTGGCACCACGTCCCAGGCCGCCAGCACGCCCGTCACCATGTAGGGCCGGCCAAGCACCGTGACGCGCAGGCCGACGGGGTTGCTGCTGCCGACCAGTTTTTCGGCCAGCGCGCGGTTCAGCACGATCACGTCGGCGCCGCTGGCGTCGTCGGCTTCGCTCCACGGCTGGCCGTACAGGAAGGGGGCGTCGAACATGCTGAAGAAATCGCGCGTGGGCGCAATCCCCTGGGCCTGGAAGGAGCCGATATCCTTGCGCGCCGGTTCGACCGGACCGGCCACGCCATACATGACGGTGCGGCGCACGCCCATCTTGCTGGCCATGAAGTTGCGCGCATCGATATAGCTCATCTGGGATTGCGCGAAGCCGGGCTTTTGGCCGGGCACGTAGCCCTTGACGGGCAGGATGTCGATCATCGGCACGAACAGGCGGTCGCTCTTGTGCGGCAGCGGATCGCCCGACATGGCGTGCAGGATGGTGACGGTGGACACGCTGGCGGCCACGCCGACGGCCAGGGTCAGCACCATCAGCGCGGTCAGGGCGCGGTTGCGGCGCAGGCTGCGCAGGCCCAGCGTGAAATAGTAGCGGAACATGGTTTCTCCTTACGCAGTCGCGGCGTGCTGCGGCCTGGCCGACAGCGTGGCGCCGTGCTGCACCAGGTCCGACACCTGGCCGTCGATGATGTGCACATTGCGCTGGCTGCGCAGCGCCAGTTCCGGATCGTGCGTGACCATCAGGATGGTGGTGCCTTGCGCATTGATCTCTTCCAGCAGCTCCATCACGCCGCGCGCCATCTGCGTGTCCAGGTTGCCCGTCGGCTCATCGGCCAGCAGCAGTTTGGGCGAGCCGGCCAGCGCGCGCGCGATCGCCACGCGCTGCTGCTGGCCGCCCGACAGTTCGGCCGGATAATGCCTCATGCGCGACGCCAGGCCGACTTTGGTCAGCGCCTCCTCGATGCGCTCCTTGCGTTCGGCGCGGTTGAAGCCCCGGTAGCGCAGTGGTACGTCGACGTTGTCGAACAGCGACAGGTCGGGAATCAGATTAAAACCCTGGAAGATGAAGCCCAGCTTTTCGTTACGCAGGCGCGAACGGGCATTGTCGTTCATGCCTTTCACGTTGACGCCGTCGAGAATGTACTCGCCATCGGTAAATTCCTCCAGCAGCCCGGCGATGTTCAGGAAGCTCGTCTTGCCGGAGCCGGACGGACCCGTGACGGTAACGAATTCACCTTGCCTGACGTGGATTTCGAAGCCGCGCAGCGCGTGCGTTTCGATCATGTGGGTGCGGTAGATTTTGCTCAGGTTTTGCATGCGCAGCATGGGAATGCTCCTCGTTGTCTGAAATTAGTTGAGCGCGACGCGGGCCGCGTTCGTAAAGTTTTCCGTGCCGGCGACCACCACCTTGTCGCCCAGCTTCAGGCCGTCGAGAATTTCGACGGCCGCCACGCTGGTGGCGCCCAGCTTGATGGGAGTGCGGATGGCGACGCCATCGCGCACCACGTAGGCGAAACGTCCCCCTTCGGCCTCGACGAAGGAGCCGCGCGCCAGCATCAGCACATTGGGCCGCTCGTCGATCAGCAGGCGCGCCGCCACGCGCTGGTTCTGGCGCAGGCCGGCCGGCTGTTCGCCGTTGAAGCGCACGCGCGCCAGGACCTGGTTTTTCACCACTTCGGGCGACAGCGCCGAGAGTTTTCCCGTTGCCTTGATGGCGCCAGTTTCGATTTCCGCACGCATGCCCAGGCCGATATCGGCCACATAGGTTTCCGGCACTTCCAGTTCGACTTCCAGCTGCGACAGGTCGACCAGGGTCATCAGCGCCGTATTGGCTTGCACCACGCTGCGGTTGGCCACCGACAGGGTGCCGATAAAACCGTTGACGGGCGCGCGCACGGTCAGTTCGTCGACGCGGCGCTGGGCATTGTCGCGGACGAGGCGCTGGCGCTCCAGTTCATTGAGCCTGGTCTTCAGGGCCAGAGTCACGTCCTCGCCTTCCAGACCGGCCGCCTGGGAGGCGTGCTTGCTGCGGATCTCGGCCGAGTTGAGCGCGTCCTTGGCCTTCTGGTAATCGATCTTGGCGATGATGCCCACCTGCGCCACGCTTTCGTAGCGTTCCAGCGTGCGCTGCGCGGACAGGCGCTCGATTTCCGCCGTGTCGGCTTCGCGCCGCGCCAGCAGTTTCTGCTTCTTGGCCAGAATCTGCTGGCGCGCCACTTCCGCTTCCAGCTGCTGCACGCTCGACTGTTCGCGTTTCAGCGTGTCGGACAGGTCGGGTGACTCCAGCACGGCCAGGATGTCGCCCTTCCTGACCGTGTCGCCCGCCTTCGCCTTCAGGGTCACCGTGGCCACTGTGGTGGAATACAGGGTGGGGCTGATGGCGGCCACCACGCGCCCGGTGACGGCGGCGTCGCGGACCAGGGTGCCGCGCGTGACCTCGGCGATGCGCAGGCGGCTGGCGTTGACGGAGTGTTCGCTGTTGCGCCAGCCGGAGAACACGGCGATGGCGCCGCCGATGACGATGGCGGCGCCGGCCAGTACGAGGGCGCGTTTTTTGTGACGCTGACCCGGCGGGGCGGACAGCACGGCGTCTTGGGAGGAGGTATCGCGGATCATGGCGGACGTTTCGTGGACAATACCCTTTTGCTAGCAGATTCTGTGCCAGATTCAAGATGTTGATTTGCAAGGGGAAAATATAAAGTGTCCGGCTGTCCGCCGTGTCCGCACCGTCCAGCGGGCGTCCGCGCATGCATGGATCTTGATAAGCTGATAATCGCCCCGATCTGTGCCTGGCAGTGATGGCGCGCGGCGCCAAGCTGGCCACCTTTCTGGAGCATGATGCCTGCCTCGCCCCCCAAGCCGTCCCTGTATGCCAAGCTGCGCCACTGGTTGCGCCAGTTCGCCAGCCTGCCAGAGCCGGCCGAATTCGATTATCCGTTTGCCCGCAGCGACATCGCCATGCTGCACCAGGTCGAGGGCGGTCCGGCCCAGCTCGATGGCCAGACCTGGGAGGAAATGCTGCTCGATGACTACCATGCACAGCTTGCCGCGCAGACCAGCATCGTTGGCCAACAGCGCCTGCATCAGCGTCTGGCGGGTGGCACGGCAGACGCCGCCTCGCGCGCGCGCATCGCTGCCCTGCTGGCGGCGCCGGCACAGCAAGCCGTGCTCGAGCAAGCCATGCAGCCCTTGCGCACGGCGGACATGGAAGTGGCGGCGCTGCTGTGTGGCGCACCGCCGCCGGCGGTGCCGTGGTGGAGCCGCTGGCTGCTGCTGCCCACCGTGGCACTGCTGCTGTCGCTGCTGGCCGCATGGCTGGTCGCGCCGCTGGCATGGGCCGTCGCGGTGCCCGTCTGGCTCTTGCTGATGGCGTTGCAGATGCGCTTTTACGACCTTTGCAAACCGTGGGAGCGCAGCGTATTTACCTTGCAGCAGATACTGCTGGTGCATGGCCGCCTGGGCGCGCTCGATACTGCGTTCACGGCGCAGCTGCGAGAAGGCGGGCGGGCTGCCGGCGTGATCAACCGCCAGATCACGCCGCTGCGCTGGATCAAGATGATTCCCTTGTTGAGTGAATATGACGACTGGCTCATGCTGGGCAATATCCGCCGTTATTTTCACAGCTTGCGCGTGGTGCGGCGCGAGCGCGCCTTTCTGCGCCAGAGTTTCCTGCTGCTGGCCGACCTGGAGGCGGACCTGGCCCTGGCGCGCCACCTGCGCGGTCGCGCACAGTTTTGCTGGGCGCAGGAAAGCGATGCGCGGCAGTTGTCACTCGATGCCATGGTGCATCCGCTGCTGGACGGCGCCGTGCCACTGTCGCTGTATCTCGATGGCCGCGGCGCCTTTATTTCGGGGCAGAATGCGATCGGCAAGAGCACCTTGCTGCGTGGCGTCGGCCTCAACCTGATCAGTGCGCGCGCCTTTGGCTTTTGCTATGCGCAGGCGGCCAGCGTACCCTTGCTGCCCCTGTATTCGAGCATGCAGAACGAGGATACGCTCGATGGCGGCGAAAGCTTATATATCGCCGAACTGCGGCGCGCGCGCGAACTGCTGGCGCTGGCCGAGGGCGCCGCGCCGGCCCTGTTCCTGATCGACGAGATCTTCCGCGGCACCAACCACCTCGAATCGGTGGCGGCGGCCGCCGCCGTGCTGCATACGCTGGCGGCACGCAACCTGGTAATCGTCTCGTCGCACAACCTGGTGCTGGGGCCGTTGCTGGAAGACTGTCTGGCGCCCTGGTGCGTGCGCCGCGATGACGCCGGTGTGCTGCTGCTGGCCCCTGGCGTGCTGCAGGCCACCAACGGCATCGCCCTGCTGGCGCAGCGCGGCTTCGGCAGCGCCATCGAGGCGAAGGCGGGACAGGTCTTCGACTGGCTCAGCACGCGCATGGCGCAACCGGCCGATTGCGGCGGCGTCCTCGAAGGGGCTTGATAGCTGTCCTTACTTGTCCTGCTTCTCCGGCGTGCTCTTGTCGATCACTTCGCGGCAATCGCCACGGATGATGGCGTTGTCGTAGTTGGTCCAGCCGTAGCTGTCGACATAGCGCTTGTGCTGCTTGAAGCGGGGGCTGGCGATGCTCCACTCGGGCTGTTCGCCGGCGAAGCGGATGTCGCCCAGGTCGAGCAGGGTGTGGAACATGTTTTCCGTCGACAGACGCGCTTTCTGATGGCGCTGCAGCTGCGTTACCTTGTCGGGATAGCGCTGCTGGAATTGCTGCGAATACCAGACGAAGGCGGGCACGTGGAATTCGAACTGCGTGTTGTGGCCATGGAAGGCCAGGCGGCAGCTGCCGTCGTACAGTGTCTGGCCATGGTCGGCCACGTAGACGAGCGAGCTGCGCAGGGCGCTGCGCTGGCCATCGTCCTTCAGGATGCCGATCACGCCGGAGAGGAACCAGTCCGTGTACAGGATGGAGCTGTCGTAGCTGTTGTTCAACTGCGGCTTGATGGCCGTGTCCGTGTAGACGGGTTTGTCGACGCCGAACAGCGACGGTTGCCACTTGTCGAATGCCTTCGGATAGCGCTGGCTGTAGTTCCAGTGGCTGCCCAGCGTGTGCAGCACGATGAGTTTTTTCGGCGCCGGGTCGGCCAGCGCGTTCTTGAACGGGTCGAAGAGGATCTGGTCGAAGTTCGAGTTGTTGGTAAAGCCGCCCAGATTCAGGAACTGCACCACGTCCGCTTCCTTGGCGAATACGGAGACGGGCGTGTCGAACTGGCCGAACGAAATCTGGTTCGACAGCCAGTAGGTTTTGAAACCCGCTTCCTTGTAGGCAGTGAGGAAGGATTTTTCCGAAAAACCATCCTTGAGGCTTTGCGTGGCCGGCTTGCGCGAGATGATGACGGGTACCGACAGGCGCGTGGCGGAAACGGCCGTGATGACGTCGGCCAGCGGCACCAGGTTGGCTTCCTGTTTCAGCAGGGGATTGGTGTCGCGCTCATAGCCGTTCAGGCTCCAGCGGTCGTAGCGCGACGATTCGCCGATCACCATCACCACCACTTCCGGGTGGGGATCGGGCTGTTGCTGGTGCGCGCCGAAGCGGAAGCTGCTGCTTTTCTGCCCCAGTTCGGCCAGGTATTTGCGCTCCTTGTAAAAATCGAGGCCGCGCGCCATCAGGCCAAAGGGCCAGGAATTGCTGACGGTATCGAAGGCGTAGGGCAGGCGCGCCCAGTGGGGCAGGCTGGGCCAGCCCAGGCCCGTCTCGTCGGCGCCGGCGATGCTGGCATTTTCGGGCTTGCTGCTCTCGTCGTCCTCTTCCGCTTCGTCGTCCGCCGAGCTGGCGTCGCCAAAGCCGGACGCGCCCGGCTTGCTGCTGCCGGCCGATGGCTTGGCGGCCTTGGCCGAGGCGACGGCGCTATGCGGGGGGCTGGCGTCGAAACCGAATTCGTAGCCATACCACCAGAAGCCGCCCAGCAGGATCAGCAGCACGAAGGCGGCCGGACGCGTCTTGCCGCGCCAGTCGAGGTCGCGCGTGCGCGTGGCCGCAAACCAGCCGAGCAGGCACCAGGCGATCACGCCCAGCATGACGGCGCCCATCAGCCATACTTTTTGCCCGAGGAATTCCATTGCTTCCTTGGGGCTGGTTTCGAAGATGATGCCCAGGTGATGCGTGGAAATGCCCTGGCCATAGAAGATGAACAGATAGATTTCCGTCGGCAGGGCCAGGAAGGCGGGCACCAGCAGCCAGTGGAAGTAAGCGGGGCGTTTGAACACGCTCCAGACGGCCAGCCACGCCAGCAGTTCGAAGGTGAGCATCTGCCAGGGATGTTCGAGTGGACGCCCCAGCAGCGCAGGGACAAAGGGCACGGCCGTCAGCAGGGCATAGGTCAGCAGCAGGAACACGGTGGCGGGGCGAAGCAAGGGGCGCATAAGGGAGGGCAGCGAAAAATGTCCGCTATTATCAATCCTTTTGTCACCTTGCGGTCATACAAGAACGGCCTCGTGCGATGCTTGCACGCAGGAAAAAATATCAAACAATCATTTGTATTGGCCGGCTCTGGTCCGGTTGCCCGCAGCGAAAATTAGCCAAAAGGCTACAAAACGGCCCGTTTTTTGCCTTTTTTTATAGCAAAAAGCCGTAAACTGATTGACCCCCTGTAACACAAGGTCTAAACTAGCGAGTTCTCGATTTTATTCTGCACATCGTTTACGTGTTACTTGGCATTTCATGGCCGCTCCTTATCGAGTGGCTGCGGGCGCCTCCGGTGCGCAGCAGATAGAAACGGGACGAGGTTTTAGTCGCCGGGCATCTTGTCCGGGTTATTAATCGTATTTTTTTGTTGGATTTATAACGATGCCAACCATCAATCAGTTGATTCGCCAGCCGCGTGTTTCGGTACGCGTCAAGAGCAAATCGCCGGCGCTGGAAAACAGCCCGCAAAAACGTGGCGTCTGCACACGTGTTTACACCACGACTCCAAAGAAGCCTAACTCGGCTCTGCGTAAAGTCGCTAAAGTTCGCCTGACCAATGGTTTCGAAGTCATTTCGTACATTGGCGGTGAAGGCCATAACCTGCAAGAGCATAGTGTTGTGCTGTTGCGCGGCGGTCGCGTTAAGGATTTGCCGGGTGTGCGTTACCACATGGTTCGCGGTGCCCTGGATACCCAAGGCGTTAAAGACCGTAAGCAATCGCGTTCGAAGTATGGTACCAAGCGCGCTAAAGCTGGCAAGAAGTAATAAGTTGTACGCAGCAAACCAAGTTTCGCTCAGTGGCAACTAGCTAAGTGAATGTAGTCGACCGCATCTGGTCGAGTAAGTGGAAGACTATGATGGTCGTCCGCGAGTGTGCGAAGAACGCGCGCTCAACTGAAGATTGAAAGGAATTGATATGCCACGTCGTCGTGAAGTACCCAAGCGCGAAATTTTGCCAGATCCAAAATTCGGCAACACTGATGTCGCTAAATTTGTAAACGTGCTGATGCTGTCCGGTAAGAAATCGGTTGCAGAAAACATCATCTACGGTGCTTTCGAGCACATCGCAGCAAAATCGGGCAAAGATCCGCTCGAAGTTTTTGCTACCGCAATCAACAACGCCAAGCCGTTGGTTGAGGTGAAATCCCGTCGTGTTGGTGGTGCAAACTACCAGGTGCCGGTCGAAGTTCGCCCAGTCCGTCGTATGGCGCTGTCCATGCGTTGGTTGCGTGAAGCTGCTAACAAGCGCAGCGAAAAATCGATGCCACAACGCCTCGGCGGTGAGCTGATGGAAGCGGCTGAAAGCCGCGGCGGCGCGATGAAAAAGCGCGACGAAGTCCATCGTATGGCTGAAGCGAACAAAGCGTTCTCGCATTTCCGCTTCTAATATAAAGCCAGCTTCCGCAAGGCGGCTGTCAAGCATCTGTTGTTCGAGGCCGGGCTCATTTTTGCAAAAAAATGCTGCTCGGTTTTGTCCATTCATTTAGGATTAATTATGGCCCGCAAGACCCCCATTGAGCGCTATCGCAATATCGGTATCTCCGCTCACATCGATGCAGGTAAGACGACCACGACCGAGCGCGTCCTGTTCTACACCGGCGTGAACCACAAGCTGGGCGAAGTACATGATGGCGCTGCCACCACCGACTGGATGGCGCAGGAGCAAGAGCGCGGCATCACGATTACCTCGGCTGCTGTTACGTGCTTCTGGAAAGGCATGGCAAACAACTTCCCAGCGCATCACATCAACATCATCGACACCCCAGGCCACGTTGACTTCACCATTGAAGTGGAACGTTCGATGCGCGTGTTGGATGGCGCCTGCATGGTTTACTGTGCAGTCGGCGGCGTGCAGCCACAATCGGAAACGGTATGGCGTCAGGCTAACAAATACAAAGTGCCACGTCTGGCTTTCGTGAACAAGATGGACCGTACCGGCGCCAACTTCTTCAAGGTCTACGATCAGATGCGTTCGCGTCTGAAAGCCAACCCAGTGCCTATTCAGATGCCTATCGGTGCTGAAGACGTCTTCACCGGCGTTATCGATCTGGTCAAGATGAAGGCCGTCATTTGGGACGACGCTTCGCAAGGCATGAAGTTTGAATACGAAGACATTCCTGCACACCTGGCTGCTGATGCTGCCAAGTGGCGCGAGAACATGGTTGAAGCCGCTGCTGAAGCGTCGGAAGACCTGATGAACAAGTACTTGGAAGAAGGCGACCTGTCGGAAGCCGAGATCAAGGCTGCTCTGCGCCAGCGTACCATCGCCAGCGAAATCGTTCCAATGCTGTGCGGTACCGCCTTTAAAAACAAGGGCGTACAAGCAATGTTGGACGCGGTGATCGAGTACCTGCCATCGCCAATCGACATCCCGCCAGTACCAGGTCTGGATGAGGACGAGCAGCCTGTCGAGCGTAAAGCTGACGACAACGAGAAATTCTCGGCGCTGGCGTTCAAAATCGCAACCGATCCGTTCGTGGGTCAGCTGTGCTTCATCCGTTGCTACTCGGGTACCTTGAATTCGGGTGACTCGGTGTTGAACTCCGTGAAGCAGAAGAAAGAGCGTATTGGCCGTATCGTGCAGATGCAAGCCAATGAACGCGAAGAAATCAAGGAAATGCGCGCTGGCGACATCGCCGCGGTTGTGGGTCTGAAAGACACCACCACTGGCGATACGCTGTGCGACGACAAGGCGAGCGTGGTTCTGGAGCGCATGGTCTTCCCTGAGCCAGTGATTTCGCAAGCGGTTGAGCCAAAAACCAAGGCTGACCAGGAAAAAATGGGCCTGGCGCTGAACCGTCTGGCAGCAGAAGATCCATCGTTCCGCGTGCGTACCGATGAAGAATCGGGTCAGACCATCATCGCCGGTATGGGCGAGTTGCATCTGGACATCATTGTTGACCGCATGAAGCGCGAATTCAACGTTGAAGCCACCGTCGGCAAGCCACAAGTGGCTTACCGCGAAACGATCCGTAAAGTGTGCGAAGAGTCGGAAGGCAAATTCGTCAAGCAATCGGGTGGTCGTGGTCAATACGGTCACGTGGTTCTGAAGATCGAGCCGCAAGAGCCGGGCAAGGGCTTCGAATTCGTTGACGCGATCAAGGGCGGTACCGTTCCTCGCGAATACATCCCTGCAGTTGAAAAAGGTGTGCGCGACACGCTGCCTTCGGGCGTGATGGCTGGCTACCCAGTTGTTGACGTCAAAGTCACGCTGTTCTTCGGTTCGTACCACGATGTTGACTCGAACGAAAATGCATTCCGCATGGCCGCTTCGATGGCATTCAAAGATGGCTGCCGCAAAGCATCGCCAGTCATCCTGGAGCCGATGATGGCCGTGGAAGTGGAAACGCCGGAAGACTACGCCGGTACCGTGATGGGCGACCTGTCGTCGCGTCGCGGCATGGTACAAGGCATGGATGAAATTGCTGGCGGTGGCGGCAAGATCATCAAGGCCGAAGTTCCTCTGTCGGAAATGTTCGGTTACGCTACATCGTTGCGTTCCTCGACGCAAGGCCGTGCGACTTACACGATGGAATTCAAGCACTATTCGGAAGCTCCGAAACATGTGACTGAAGCCATCGTAAGCTCGAAAGCTAAGTAATAGAAGTTCCGGGCCGGCTTTCACGAGAATGCCGGTCCCTACATTTAAATCATTGTTCTAAGGAAGAATAAAATGGCAAAAGGTAAATTCGAACGGACCAAGCCGCACGTTAACGTCGGCACCATCGGCCACGTCGACCACGGTAA
>NZ_JBWKUZ010000029.1:0-57824 GCF_059421435.1 Janthinobacterium sp. GW821-FHT03A03
ACAGGACCGTGAAACAACTTTGCGCCGATGATAGTGCTGCAACCAGTGTGAAAGTAGGTTATCGTCAGGCTTGTTATATAAAAAAACCCCGCATCAGCGGGGTTTTTTTTCGTCTGCGGCATTCATCGGTCTAGATGCCCCAGGTGATGCTTTCACCTTCTGCCTTGGCCGAGCGCAGCATTTCCATCAAGGGATAGGCGCGCTGGGAAAAATGCACTTTTTGCGCGCGCGCGTGGGCGCCCGTTTCACCGTCTTCCAGTGTCTCCGGCGTATGCGCATCGTGCTCGATGTCATTTTCCGGATGCAGTTTGCTTTCCGCGACTTCTTTTTCCAGCAAGGTCAGGGCGTCGCCCGCTTCCGCCGGCGTGATGACGCCGCGCGTGGGATTCTTGTGCAGGATGTCGAGGATACGCTGGGCATGTTCCTGGTACATCAGGACTTCAGGGGCGGATTTAGATTTGAATGAGATCAACATAAGCGCTTTCTGAAACTTGTTGTTAGTGTCGAAACAATATCACGACTTGAAATGTCACACAGGCCGTCCGATTGTCCGGATTGCACATTTGCAAGCCGGATACGGCCATCTGTTGGACAACGCACGTATTTACAAGAGCTTGCCGGCCGTGAACATACCCGTTTAAGCGAGCGTTAAGCCTCAATCCAGTTTCACTGAGTCCATGAAAGTGTCGATGGTTTCACGCGACAGCTTGCTTTCCTCGCCGACAATGATGATCTGGAAGATGTGCTTGTCCTGTGCCACAAAGCGGCCGACCAGCAGGACTGGCTTGCCTTGCTGCGTCCCCGTCGCCTCGATAGCCAGTGAGCTGCGTTGGTGGCTGCCGGCCGCCGTGCTGCTGGCTGCCGACGCCAGCTTTTCGCTGCGCACGACGCCATTGATATTTTTCAATAGTGCCGTTTTCATGACGGGCAGGGCCGCTTGCGCCTGTTCTGAGCTGTCGAGAACAGCGTTGCCGATGGCGAAGGTATTGCCGTCGATTTCGCTGGCCGTCATGGTCAGGCTGACTTTCTTGCCATCAAGGTCAATTTCGCGCGTCAGCACGGCCGGTTTGCTGGGAAACAAGGCCGTGAACCGGGCGTCGGGGCTGCGATAGTCGCGCCAGTCGAATTTCGGGCTGCAGGCGGACAGGACGCTGGCAGTGGCGAGCGTCGCCAGAATGCAGGCAAGTGATGTTTTTTTCATCAGACGATGGTAGCAGCGTCGCCCGTCGTGCGCAATCGTGCGCGTGTGCGCGCTCCTATATTTCACGCAGCACGCGCCGGTACTGGATCGCTTCGGCAATATGCGGATGCGCGATCGTGCTGCTGCCTGCCAGGTCGGCGATGCTGCGAGCCACGCGCAGCACGCGGTGATACGTGCGCGCCGACCAATGCAGGCGCAGCATGGCACTGTGCAATAGCCGTTCGCCATGCGTTTCCAATTGGCAATATTGCGTAATTTCCGTGTTACTCAGGCGCTGGTTCGATTTTCCCTGGCGCGCCAACTGCAAGGCAAAGGCGGCCGCTACCCGCCCGGCGATGCGCTGCGTGCATTCGGCGCTTGCCGCTTGCCGGCCCAGCAAGGCTGGCGGCAGGGCGGCTACTTCGATTTGCAAGTCGATGCGGTCAAGCAGCGGCCCGGATAAGCGGCTGTGATAGCGCAACACGGCGTCGGCGGTGCAGCGGCAGCGGCCTGAAGCGTGGCCCAGATAGCCGCAAGGGCAGGGATTCATGGCCGCGATCAGTTGAAAGCGCGCGGGGAATTCAGCCTGGCGGGCCGCCCGTGAAATATTGATAAGGCCCGACTCCAGGGGCTGGCGCAAGACATCGAGCACCTTGCGGTCAAATTCGGCGATTTCGTCGAGAAACAGGACGCCGCAGTGGGCCAGCGAGATTTCACCGGGCCGCGGGACATTGCCGCCGCCCACCAGCGCCACGCCCGACGCCGTCTGATGCGGGGCGCGATAGGGACGCCGCTTCCACTGTTCCACCCTGAAGTGTCCGCCCAGCGAGTGCACGGCAGCCGATTCCAGTGCTTCCTCGTCGCTCATCGGCGGCAAGATGCCGGGAAAACGGCTGGCCAGCATGGTCTTGCCTGCACCGGGCGGCCCCACCATGAGGACGTTATGACCGCCTGCGGCCGCCACTTCCAGTGCGCGCCGCGCCTGCTGCTGCCCTTGCACGTCGGCGAAGTCAGGGTACGGAGAGGTGGCCACCGGCAGCATGGGTTGGTGGCGCTGCAGCGGGGTCTGGCTGGCCGGCGCGGCAAAGTGCGCGCAGACCTCGAGCAAGGTGTGCGCGGGATAGATGCTGGCGTTGCCGACGAGGGCCGCCTCGTCGGCATTTGCGTGCGGCAGGATAAAGGCGCGCGGCAGGCCAGCTTTACTGCGTTGCATGGCAAAGGTCATGGCCAGCGCACCGCGAATGGGGCGCAGCTGTCCCGACAGCGACAGTTCGCCGGCAAATTCATAGTGGTGTAATTGTTCGCCCGGCAATTGGCCGGAGGCGGCCAGAATGCCCAGTGCGATGGGCAGATCGAAGCGTCCAGATTCCTTCGGCAAGTCTGCGGGCGCCAGGTTGGCCGTGATGCGCCGCGCCGGCATTTCGAAGCCGCAGTTTTGCAGCGCGGCCCGCACGCGGTCGCGCGATTCTTTCACTTCCGTATCGGGCAGGCCGACGATGGTAAAAGAAGGCAAGCCATTGGCAAGGTGGACTTCGACATTCACCTCGGGCGCCTCCATGCCGGCCAGGGCACGGCTTTTCAGGACTGCCAGACTCATCAGACCCCCTGCACCGCGGACGCGGGCAGTACCAGTCTAGCCCTTGCAACAGCCTGAAGCTTGATGTGTGCCAGCAAGGCTGCCGATTGCGGCGCCTTGCCTGCGCTGAATTAAGCCTTCGGGTCGTTCAGGCGAGTTTCCAGTTCGATCAGGCGCAATTCCAGTGCATCGAGCTTGGCGCGGGTCTTGGCCAGCACTTGTGCCTGGATATCGAATTCTTCGCGCGTGACCAGGTCCAGGCGGGCGAAGCCCTGGGTCATCATCGATTTGACATTTTTCTCGATATCCTTGGCCGGCGAGTTCTCGATGGCCTGGTGGATCTTGCCTTGCAAGTCGTTAAAGAAGGTATTCATGTCCATGGTCTGTCCTTTTATGGTGCGGCATGTGCATCGCACCATTGCGGTGCACAGCAGTGTTAATCTGGTGCGAAAATAGGCAAATCCACAACGCCTCAACAGCGTATTCCCGCATGCCCAGCGGCGTGCAGGGTATGTATGGACGGAAATGCACCTGTCAAGGTGGCAATATAGCTGGCACGCATTCTGCTATAGAAGTGATGAACGCTTTGTGATCTCCAGCCAAGATTTTAAACCTCAACCGCTTTAAAAGTTCAATAAAAGGGAATCGCCATGAAGAATCTGTCCAAGAACATGACTTTAGCAGCCGCATTGACGTTGGCCATGACCGCCCTGAGCGGCAGCGCCATGGCCCAGGATGCGGCTGCGGCGGCACCGGCTGCGGCCGAGGCCGTGCCCGACAATGTGGTGAGCTACAACGTGGCGCTGACCAGCGATTACCGCTACCGTGGCATTTCGCAAAGCCGTCTGAACCCGGCCGTCAGCGGCGGTGCCGACTATACCCATAATCCGACGGGGCTGTATGTGGGCACCTGGTTGTCGAGCATCAAGTGGATCAAGGACGGTGGTGGCGATACCAATCTGGAATGGGATATCTACGGCGGCAAACGGGGCGAGATCAGCAAGGATTTTACCTATGACGTGGGCGGCCTGTACTATTTCTATCCCTCGAATGGCTTGAGCACCAATGCCAACACCTTCGAGCTGTACGGCCAGCTCGGCTATGGCCCCGCCTATATCAAGTATTCGCACTCGACCACCAATCTGTTTGGTGTCGCCGACAGCAAGAACAGCGGCTACCTTGACGTGGGCGCCAACGTGGACGTGCATGATGGCTACACGCTGAACCTGCATGCCGGCCGGCAGAAAGTCGCGCACAACGATTCCCTCAGCTACAACGATTACAAGATCGGCGTGACCAAGGACTTTGGCGTGGTGACCGTTGCACTGGCGGCCGTGAAAGCCAACATCACGTCGTTGGCGCCCAACGGCAAGAATCTGGCGAAATCCGGTCTCGTGCTGACCGTGTCCAAAACCTTTTAAGCGAGACTGCCATGAAAATGATTACTGCAATCATTAAACCGTTCAAACTGGACGAAGTGCGCGAAGCCTTGTCGGCTATCAATGTGCAAGGCATAACCGTCACCGAAGTCAAAGGCTTCGGCCGCCAGAAAGGTCACACGGAACTCTACCGTGGCGCCGAGTATGTCGTTGATTTCTTGCCAAAAACCAAGATTGAAGCGGCCGTCGATGACGCCATTGTCGACCAGGCCATCGAAGCGATCGAAGGTGCCGCGCGTACCGGCAAAATCGGTGATGGCAAGATTTTCGTCTACAACCTGGAACAGGTTATCCGCATCCGTACCGGTGAAACCGGCAACGAAGCGCTCTAAGGGGAATATTGATGCCTAAAAATATAACAAAATTGCTCGCCGGGATAGCCTGTCTGTGTGCGTTTGGCTTCGTCACGCCGAGCTTTGCCGATGCCCCCGCCAAGACGGAGGCGGCCACGACTACGGCCGTTGCCGCCCCCGCCGTCACGCCGGTGCCTGACGCCGCGCCCGCTGCCGCCGCTCCGGCCCCGGCTGCTGCCGCGCCAGCAGCAGCCCCCGTCGCCAACAAGGGCGATACCAGTTTCATGATGATTTCCACCTTGCTGGTGATCCTGATGACGATTCCTGGCCTGGCCCTGTTTTACGGCGGCCTGGTGCGTTCCAAGAACATGCTGTCGGTGCTGATACAAGTGTTCATGGTATTCGCGCTGGTGATCGTGCTGTGGTGCATTTATGGCTATTCCATTGCCTTCACGGAAAAAAATGCCTTCTTCGGTGGCTTCGACCGCCTGTTCCTGAACGGCATCTGGGATCCGGCCAAGGGCACGTTTGCCGCCGCCGCCACCTTCAGCAAGGGCGTCGTCATTCCCGAGTTCGTCTTCGTGGCTTTCCAGGGCACGTTTGCCGCCATCACCTGCGCGCTGATCGTCGGCGCCTTTGCCGAGCGCGCCAAGTTTGCCGCCGTGCTGGCCTTCGTCGTGCTGTGGTTCACGTTCGCCTACCTGCCGGCCGCTCACATGGTGTGGTTCTGGACCGGTCCTGACCTGATCACCAATGCCGCCACTTCGGCCAGCGAAGCCCTGAAGGCGGGCTGGATCTGGCAAAAAGGCGCGCTGGACTTCGCCGGCGGTACCGTGGTGCACATCAATGCCGCCGTTGCCGGCCTGGTGGGCGCCATCATGATCGGCAAACGCGTCGGTTATGGCCGCGAATCGATGGCGCCGCACTCGCTGACGATGACCATGATCGGCGCTTCCTTGCTGTGGGTGGGCTGGTTCGGCTTCAATGCGGGCTCTTCGCTGGAAGCGGGCGACGTGGCGGCATTGGCTTTCGTCAACACCTTGCTGGCAACGGCCGCCGCCACCCTGTCGTGGGTATTTGGCGAATGGATCACCAAGGGCAAGCCCTCGATGCTGGGCGGCGCCTCGGGCGCCGTCGCCGGCCTGGTGGCGATCACCCCGGCGGCCGGCTTTGTCGGTCCGATGGGCGGTCTGGTAATGGGCTTGCTGGCCGGTATCATCTGCCTGTGGGGCGTGAACGGCCTGAAACGCCTGATCGGCGCCGACGATTCGCTCGACGTCTTCGGCGTGCATGGCGTGGGCGGTATCCTGGGCGCCTTGCTGACGGGCGTGTTTGCGGCACCGCAACTGGGCGGCCAGGGCATCTTCGACTATGTCACCAACAAGATGTCGGCCGACCCGTACTCGATCGGCCATCAGGTGTGGGTGCAGGCGCAGGCAGTCGGCACGACCATCCTCTGGTCGGCCCTGGTCTCCATCGTCGCCTATAAGCTGGTCGACATCGTCATCGGCTTGCGCGTGCCGGAAGAAGAGGAGCGCGAAGGTCTCGATATCACCAGCCATGGCGAGCAAGCTTATCATGGCTAAATGATAATTATCTGGTGTGCCAGCGCTGCGGCGCGGCATGCCAGACTGGAAAAGGCGCCTCCTTGAGGCGCCTTTTTTTCGTTATGGGAATGGAAAAGGTCTTTAAAACAAGGCTTTTGCCCCGATTTGGGGTACTTACACGGTAATATAGTCGGCAGTTCTGTGTGCTTTTTTGAATACTGCACATAATTTAAGGATGTAACTATGGTTCCCCATCTCGTCACGGCCCTGACCGGACCGCTGCTCGACCTCGAAAAAAAGATTCTGGCAGCGACGCCGGCCATTGAGCGCTGGTTTCGCATGGAGTGGCAGGAGCACACGCCGCCCTTCTATTGCTCGGTAGACTTGCGCAACGCCGGCTACAAGCTGGCCCCTGTCGATACCAATCTGTTCCCTGGCGGTTTCCATAACCTGGCCACGGAAATGCTGCCCCTGTCCGTGCAGGCGGCCATGGCCGCCATCGACAAGTATTGCCCGGATGCCCGCAACCTGCTGATCGTGCCGGAATTGCACAACACCACGCCGCAGTACCTGCAGAACGTGGCGCGCCTGATGCAGATCTTCCGCCAGACGGGGCTGCACGTGCGCTTCGGTTCGTGGTCGCCCGACATCACCCAGCCGACGCCCTTGGCGTTGCCGGATGGCAACATGCTCGTCATCGAGCCCCTCGTGCGCCTGAACAATGGCCGTCGGCTGGGCTTGAAGGATTTCGACCCGTGCACGATTCTGCTGAATAACGACTTGTCGGACGGCATCCCCGATATCTTGCAAAATATTCATGAGCAAAGCCTGTTGCCGCCCTTGCACGCGGGCTGGGCCTTGCGCCGCAAGAGCAACCACTACACGGCCTACGATGAAGTGGTGAAAAAATTCGGCAAGATGATCGATGTCGACCCGTGGATGCTCAATCCCTTCCACGCCAAGTGCAGCGACGTCAACTTCCAGGAAGGCGAGGGCGAGGACGCGCTGGCCGCCAGCGTCGACGTGCTGCTGGCCAAGATCCGCAAGAAATACAAGGAATACGGCATCAAGGAAAAGCCGTTTGTCATCGTCAAGCCCGACGCCGGCACGTATGGCACGGGCATCATGACGGTGCGCGACGCCAGCGAAGTGCGCGACCTGTCGCGCAAGCAGCGCGACAAGATGTCCATCGTCAAGGACGGCAAGGTCGTCACGGACGTGATCATCCAGGAAGGCGTGCCGACCTTCGAAAGCATCAAGGATGCCGTGGCCGAGCCGGTCGTCTACATGATCGACCGCTATGTGGTGGGCGGTTTCTACCGCGTGCACGCGGAGAAGGGCGTCGACCAGAACCTGAACGCGCCCGGTTCGCAGTACGTGCCGCTGGCGTTTGCCCAGCAGCACGCCGTGCCGGACTTGAAGGCCAAGCCGGGCACGGCCGCGCCGAACCGCTTCTATGTGTATGGCGTGGTGGCGCGCCTGGCCTTGCTGGCCGCCTCGCTGGAAATGGAACGCACGGACCCGAATCCCGAGGTGTATTGATCCATCAAGGAGACGTGCCGGGCGCGGCGACCACTGCGCCCGGCGATCTCGGCTAGAATCAGGCATTACCCAGGCACCCCGATTGGACCGACTCATGAAAATTGCATTCCTCGCCGACCCGCTGGCAGGCTTCAAGACTTACAAGGATTCCACCTTCGCCATGATGCGCGAGGCGGCCAGGCGTGGCCATGCCGTGTATGCCTTTGAACAGAAGGACATGGCGCTCGAGGAAGGTATCGTCACGGCCCACGTGCAGCATATCGAGCTCACGGGCGACGGACACGACTGGTACAAGGTGGTATCCAGCGAAGAAGTGCGCCTGTCGGCCCTGGACGCCATCATCGAACGCAAGGATCCGCCGTTCGACATGGAATACGTGTACGGCACGTATCTGCTGGAACTGGCGGAAAAGCAGGGCGCGCGCGTCTTCAACAAGCCGTCCGCCATCCGCGACAACAATGAAAAGCTGGCCATTGCCCAGTTTTCCGAATTCACCTCGCCGACCCTGGTGACGTCGAACGAAGCGCGCCTGCGCGCCTTCCACGCCAAGCACCAGGACGTCATCTTCAAGCCGCTCGACGGCATGGGCGGCACGGGCATCTTCCGCGTCAAGGCCGATGGCCTGAACCTGGGCGCCATCATCGAGACGCTGACGGACAACGGCGCGCAAACCATCATGGCGCAGCGTTTCATCGCCGATATCGTCAAGGGCGACAAGCGCATTCTCGTCATCGGCGGCAAGCCGGTGCCGTTTTCGCTGGCGCGCATCCCGCAGGCGGGCGAAGTACGGGGCAACCTGGCGGCCGGCGGCACCGGCGTGGCGCAGCCATTGACGGCGCGCGACCTGGAAATCGCCGAAAAGCTGGGCCCCATCCTGGCCGCGCGTGGCCTGATGCTGGTAGGATTGGACGTGATCGGCGACTATTTGACGGAAGTCAATGTCACCAGCCCGACCTGCTTCCAGGAAATCATGCAGCAGACGGGTTTTGATGTGGCCGCCATGTTCATCGATGCGGTCGAACACGGTGTTGCGTCCGCGCAGCAGCGATAACAGGCGAAATGACTATGGTAGGGATATTGCTCATGACACACGCACCGCTGGGACAGGCGTTCATCGCCGCCTGCGCGCATGTGTTTCGCGGGCCAACGGAACGTTTTGAAGCCATCGACGTCGTCGCCGACCAGGATCTGGCGGAAGTGCAGAAGCTGGCATCGGAAGCCATCTGCCGCCTCGACGACGGCTCCGGCGTGCTGGTGATTACCGATGTGAAGGGCGGTACGCCGTCGAACTGCTGCAACAAGCTGGCCGATGCGGGCCGGGTGGAAGTCATCGCCGGCATCAGCCTGCCGATGCTGCTGCGCGCGATCACGTATCGCCGCGATACGCTCGACGTGGTGGTGGAGATGGCGCTGGCCGGTGCGCAAAGCGGCGCCGTGCGTGTCGATAACCGCATTCGCGTGGGCGAATAAGAGAGTGAATGGCCGCCGCCTTGAAGGCGGCGGGTTTTATAGGCCAAGATTGTCATCAGCGTAGTGCATTCAGGGATAGAGACCATACAAAAATGATTCAAAAAGAACTCGAAATCATCAACAAGCTGGGATTGCACGCACGCGCCTCCGCCAAATTTACCCAGTTGGCCGCCAAGTTCAAGAGCGATGTCTGGCTGACCCGCAACGCGCGCCGCATCAATGCCAAGTCCATCATGGGCGTCATGATGCTGGCTGCCGGCAAGGGCGCGAAAGTGACGCTGGAAGCCGAGGGCGATGATGAGCAGGCATGCGTCGACGCGCTCACCGCCCTGATTAACGACAGGTTTGGCGAAGGCGAGTAATGCCCGCCGAACGCAGCCGCAGCCGCATTCCGACAGGTCAACCCATGGCATCCTTCACGCTCCACGGCATCCCGGTTTCCCGCGGCATCGCCATCGGCCGCGCGCACCTGCTGGCGCCGGCCGCCCTTGACGTCAAACATTACCTGGTAGCCCAGGAACAGATCGAAGCCGAAGTACAGCGCCTGCAAAACGCCATCGCTACCGTTCACAAGGAACTGCAAACCTTGTGGAACGATTTGCCCAAGGATGCGCCCACCGAACTGGGCGCCTTCATCGACGTACACGCGCTGATCCTGTCGGACCCGATGATTTCCGAAGCGCCGCTCGACATCATCCGTTCGCGCCACTACAACGCCGAATGGGCGCTGTTGACGCAGATTGACGAATTGTCGGCCCAGTTCGACGAAATCGAAGACCCGTATTTGCGCGAACGCAAGGCCGACATCCAGCAAGTGGCCGAGCGCGTGCTGAAGGTCTTGCTGGGGACCGAGCAGCTGCTGCCGAAAGCGGCCACTGCGGACGAGTTGGTGGCGCAGATGATCGTGGTCGCCCACGACATTTCTCCGGCCGACATGCTGCAGTTCCGCGACCGCTCCTTCATCGGTTTCATCACCGACGTGGGCGGGCAGAACTCGCACACGGCCATCGTCGCGCGCAGCCTCGATATCCCCGCCGCCGTCGGCATGTCGCAGGCGTCGATGCTGATCGAGCAGGACGACTGGCTGATCATCGACGGCGACGCCGGCGTCGTTATCGCCAACCCCAGCGCGCTGGTGCTGGAGCAGTACCGCGAGCGCCAGGTGGCCATGCAGCGCGCGCGCAAAAAGCTGGGCAAGCTGAAAAAGACGCCGGCCGTGACCAAATGCGGCACGCCCGTCACCCTGCTGGCGAATATCGAACTGCCCGACGATTGCGCGTTTGCGCTGGAATCGGGCGCCAGCGGCGTGGGCCTGTTCCGTTCCGAATTCCTGTTCATGGGCCGTGCCCACAAGATTCCCACCGAGGACGAGCAGTTCGAGGCTTACCGCAACACCGTGCAGTCGATGAAAGGGCGCGTGGTGACCATCCGCACGCTCGACATCGGCGCCGACAAGCCGCTCGACCAGTCCGAGCACACGGCCCTGAACCCCGCCCTGGGCTTGCGCGCCATCCGCTATTGCCTGGCAGAGCCGCAGCTGTTCCTGACGCAGCTGCGGGCGATTCTGCGCGCCTCGGCCTTCGGCAAGGTGCGCATCCTGATCCCGATGCTGGCGCATGCGTTCGAGATCGACCAGTCGCTGGCCATGATCGCGCAAGCGAAGGCCAGCCTGCGCGAGGAAGGCGTCAAGTTCGACGATGAGGTCGAAGTGGGCGCCATGATCGAGATTCCCGCCGCCGCGCTGGCGCTGCCCATGTTCGTCAAGCGCATGGATTTCCTGTCGATCGGCACGAATGACCTCATCCAGTACACGCTGGCCATCGACCGCGTCGACTATGAAGTGGCGCATTTGTACAATCCGCTGCATCCGGCCGTGCTGCAACTGATTTCCATGACGATCGCCGCCGGTCACAAGGCGGGCATCGACGTGGCCGTCTGCGGCGAGATGGCGGGCGACGTAAAGCTCACGCGCTTGCTGCTGGGCATGGGCTTGCGCGAGTTTTCCATGCATCCGGCCCAGCTGTTGGCGGTCAAGCAAGAGATTCTCAACAGCGATCTGGCCCTGATTGCACCACAAATGCGCAAAATTATGCGTTCGATGGAGCCAAATGTGATCGCGGAAGCCGTCCAGCAACTGCAGCTCATGTAAACTGTCACCTTAAGCATCAGGACACATCGCGCGCGGCAAGATGTGTCCTGGTGTTAAAGTTGCAGCACCTATCATCGCGGTGCTGCATCGACCATGGCCCGTGGGGCCGCCCCCCTTTTATAAACCGACACACATGTCATCCATTGGAATCGTTTCGCCGCAAACCATGTATTTTGCGCAACCCCTGCAGCTGCAAAGCGGCGCATCGCTGCGGGACTATATGTTGATGTATGAAACCTACGGCACCCTGAACGCCGACAAATCGAACGCGGTGCTGGTCTGCCACGCCCTGAACGCCTCGCACCACGTGGCCGGCGTGTATGCGGACGAACCGAAGAGCACTGGCTGGTGGGACAATATGGTCGGTCCCGGCAAGCCGCTCGACACCAACAAATTCTTCGTCATCGGCGTCAACAACCTCGGCTCCTGCTTCGGCTCGACGGGCCCCATGCACACCAATCCCGCCACCGGCAAGCCGTATGGCGCCTCCTTCCCCGTCGTCACGGTGGAAGACTGGGTCAGCGCGCAGGCGCGCCTGGCCGATGAACTGGGCATCCGCCAGTTCGCCGCCGTGATGGGCGGCTCTCTGGGCGGCATGCAGGCGCTGGCGTGGAGCATCATGTTTCCCGAGCGGCTGCGCCATTGCGTGGTGATCGCCTCGACGGCCAAGCTGTCGGCGCAGAACATCGCCTTCAACGACGTGGCGCGCCAGGCCATCCTGTCCGATCCCGATTACCACGGCGGCGACTTTTATGCGCATGGCGTGGTGCCGAAGAACGGCTTGCGCGTGGCGCGCATGGTGGGACACATCACCTATCTGTCGAACGATGACATGGCGGAGAAATTCGGCCGCAAGCTGCGCGACGCGGCGCAGACGGGCGACTACAAGTTCGGCTTCGGCATCGATTTCGAGATCGAGTCGTATCTGCGTTATCAGGGCGACAAGTTCTCCGAGTACTTCGACGCCAATACCTACCTGCTGATCACCAAGGCGCTCGACTACTTCGACCCGGCGCGCGCGCATGGCGGCGACCTGGCCAAGGCCCTGTCGGGCACCAGGGCCAAGTTCTTCCTCGCCTCGTTTTCCACCGACTGGCGTTTCTCGCCCGAGCGCAGCCGCGAAATCGTCGAAGCCCTCGTGCGCAACCGCCGCCAGGTGACCTATGCCGAAATCGATGCGCCGCATGGCCACGACGCCTTCCTGCTGGAAGATCCGCGCTACATGAACATGGTGCGCGCCTATTATGGCCAGGTTTGGAACGACATCGGCGCGGGCTTGCCCGCTCCGGCACAGCACACCGCCGTCCGCCAGGGCGCCAAGGAGACCGCATGACTTTTGACGAATTGAGCGCGCTGCGCCCCGACCTGGCCTTCATCGCCCACTGGGTGCCGAAGAACGCGCATGTGCTGGACGTGGGCTGCGGCGAAGGCGTGATGCTGCAGTACCTGCAAAGCGACAAGGAATGCAGCGGCTACGGCATCGAGATCGCCGACGACAAGGTGCTGGCCAGTACTTTGCGCGGCGTCAACGTGATCCAGCAGGATATGGAAAAAGGCCTGGCCATCTTTGGTGACAACAGCTTCGACACGGTGCTGTGCCTGTCGTCGCTGCAGATGATGAAGCAGGTCGAGCCGCTGTTGCGCGACATCGTGCGCGTGGGCGCCGAGGCCATCGTCTCGTTTCCCAACTTTGCCTACTGGCCGCACCGCGTGGCACTGCTGAAAGGCCGCATGCCCGTGTCGAAGTCGCTGCCTTACCAGTGGTATGACACGCCCAACGTGCGCTGCGCCACCATCAACGATTTCCGCGAACTGGCCGAGGAATGCGGCCTGGAAGTGATTGAATGCGTGGCCCTGGCAGAAGGCAGGATGGTCTCCGTGCTGCCTAACCTGCGCGGCGACCTGGCCGTTTTTCGCCTGCGTAAAAAAGCGGTGCATTGATGAATGTCAGCCCGGCGCCAGGATGGCGTTCCTATGCCAATGGCCGCATGCTGGCCGTGCTGGTGCTGGGCTTCAGTTCCGGCCTGCCCCTGTTCATCCTGCTGTACCTGCTGCAGGCATGGCTGGCCAAGTCGGGACTGAACGTCAAGGCACTGGGGCTGTTCGCCCTGGTGCAGTTCCCGTACATCTGGAAATTCCTGTGGGCCCCCCTGATGGACCGCTACCGCATCCTGGGACTGGGACGCCGGCGCGGCTGGATGGCCGCCACGCAGGTGGCGCTGTTTTTCTCCATCGGCGGCATGGGCATGCTGGACCCGCTCACGCAGATCGGGCTGATCGCGGCCGCTGCGGGCGGCGTGGCCTTTTTGTCCGCCAGCCAGGACATCGTCATCGACGCCTACCGGCGCGAAATTCTCAGCGATAACGAGCAGGGCCTGGGCGCCGCCGTCATCGTCAACGCGTATAAAGTGGCTGGCATGGTACCGGGTGCGTTGTCGCTGATCCTGGCCGACCGCATGCCGTGGCAGCCCGTGTTCTGGATCACGGCCGCCTTCATGCTGCCGGGCCTGGTCTGCACCTTGCTGATCAAGGAACCCGCCGTGTACGGCTCGCCGCCGAAGACCATGCGCGAAGCCATCATTTTGCCATTCCAGGAATTCATCGCGCGCGATGGTTGGCGTAACGCAATGTGGATCCTCGCCTTTGTATTACTCTACAAGATAGGCGACAGCATGGCGACGGCGCTGGCGACGAAGTTTTATCTCGACCTGGGTTTTTCCATGACGCAGATCGGCCTGGCCGCCAATACCACGGGTTTCTGGGCCAGCCTGGCCGGCGGCGTGGTGGGCGGCGTGTGGATGCTCAAGCTGGGCATCAACCGGGGTCTGTGGGTATTCGGCGCGCTGCAGGCGATCGCCATTCTCGGCTTCGCCTGGCTGGCGCAGGTGGGGCCGAACACCATGTTATTGAGTGCCGTGATCGGTTTTGAAGCGTTCGCCAGCCTGGGGCTGGGCGCGGCCGCCTTTGTCGCGTTCCTGTCGCGCAGCACGGACCCGCGCTATACGGCCACGCAATATGCCTTGTTTTCCAGCCTGAGCGCCGTGCCGCGCACCCTGATCAATGCCTCGGTGGGCTTTCTGGTCGCCGAGCTGGGCTGGTTCTCATTTTTCATCGTCTGCTTCTTCCTGGCCTTCCCGGCCATGATGATGCTGCCTAAAATTGCTCCATGGAGGTCTGCCAATGGCACCAATATCCCTTAAACGTTATGCCGTCCTGGCCAGCCTGTGCGCGCTCACCGCGCTGGCGCCGCTGTCCGCCTATTCACAGCAGGCGGTGCTCCAGGATGGCATCAAGGTACGCCCCCTGTCGGGCACGCGCATTTTCGCCGGCGGTGAAAATTTCAATGAAAAATCGAAGCTGCAGTACGCGGAACTGGTGCGCGACGCGAAGGAAAAGAATGCGCTCGTGCCGGACAGCGATCCGCAGGTGAAACGCCTGCGTGCGATCGCCCAGCGCATCATCCCGTATGCCGCCCGCTGGAACGACGCGGCCAGCAGCTGGCAATGGCAGATCAACCTGCTCAATTCGGACGAGGTGAACGCCTTCTGCATGCCGGGCGGGCAGATCGCCTTTTACAGCGGCATTATCAGCAAGCTGAATCTGACCGACGATGAAGTAGCCGTCGTCATGGGCCACGAGATCTCGCACGCACTGCGCGAGCACGCACAGGCGCAGGCGGGCAAGGGCAATCTGGCGGCCGTGGGCGCCAAGCTGGCCGGCGCCGGCCTGTCGGCCTGGCTCGGCGTCGACCCGAACCTGACCAGCACCGCGACGAATATGGCGGCCAAGGGCGTGATGCTGAAGTTCTCGCGCGACGACGAACGCGAAGCGGACCTGATCGGCATGGATCTGGCCGCGCGCGCCGGCTTCGACCCGCGCGCCGGCGTGGTGCTGTGGCAGAAAATGGCGGCAGTGAGCAAGGGCGCGCCGCCGGAATTCCTGTCCACCCATCCTTCGGGCAGCGACCGCATCTCGCAGATGAATGAGCACATGGCGCAAGTGCTGCCCTTGTACGCGCGCAGCAAGGGCGTCAGCGTCGACGCCTTGCCGCCGTACCGCAGCACCGCCATCGCGACACGCTAGCATGCCTGGACGCAGCAGCAAACCGGCGCCCCTGCCCATGCGCGACGGCGTCGCACCCAGCTATCTGTGGCTACCGGAAGGGCAGTGGCCGGACATGCTGGCCTTTCTCGTCGAACGCTATCCGCAGATCGGCGCCGCGCAATGGCGGGAGCGCATGGCGCGCGGCGAAGTGGTCAACGGCGACGGCGCCGTGCTGGGACCGGGCAGCGCGTACCGGCGCGGCATGCGTATTTTTTACTACCGTGAACTGGCGCGTGAAACACCGATCCCGTTTCACGAAGAGATCCTGTTTCAGGATGAGCATTTGGTCGTGGTCGACAAGCCGCATTTCCTGCCGATGACGCCGGGCGGCCGCTTCGTGCAGGAGACCCTGTTGACGCGCCTGAAGAGAAAGCTCGATTGCGCCGACCTCACGCCCATCCACCGTCTCGACCGCGAGACGGCCGGCGTGGTGATTTTCTCGCGCCAGATCGCCAGCCGCGGCGCCTATCAAACGCTGTTCCAGCGCCGCGAGGTGCGCAAGACATATGAAGCGCTGGCGCCCGTTCTGGAGGGCCGTGATTTTCCGTTTACCTACCGCAGCCGCATGGTCGATGGAGACAAGTTTTTCCTCATGCGCGAGGAAGCGGGCGAGCCGAACTCGGAAACCATCATCGACGTGATCGAGCGGCGCGGCGGCGTGAACTTGTACCGGCTGCAGCCGCACACGGGCCGCAAGCACCAGCTGCGCGTGCACCTGGCGTCGCTGGGCATTCCCATCGTCAATGATGCGTTTTACCCGGTGGCCCTGCCGTGCAAGGAAGACGACATGTCGCAGCCCTTGCAGCTGCTGGCGCGCGCGATCGATTTTACGGACCCGTTGACGGGTGAGCCGCGCCACTTCGAAAGCCGGCGCAGCCTGTAGCGGTGCTTACGCCTTGGTGGTGTAATCGATGATCAAGGGCGCGTGATCGGAAAAACGTTCGTCCTTGTAGACGCTGACCGTATGCGCCTGGGCCGCGATGCCTGGCGTGGCGACGTGATAATCGATGCGCCAGCCCACGTTCTTCGCATAGGCTTGTCCGCGGTTGCTCCACCAGGTGTACTGGTCTTCGCGCTTGTCCAGGCCGCGGTGCACGTCGACAAAGCCCACTTCGTCGAAGACGCGCGTCAGCCATGCGCGTTCCTCGGGCAGGAAGCCGGAGTTCTTCTTGTTGCCCTTCCAGTTTTTCAGGTCGATTTCATGGTGGGCGATGTTCCAGTCGCCGCAGATGACCACTTCGCGGCCCAGCGCCTTCAATTCCAGCAGGTGCGGCAGGAACAGTTCCATGAAGCGGAACTTGGCTTCCTGGCGCTCCGGGCCGGACGAACCGGACGGGCAGTACACGGAAATGACGGACAGGTTGCCAAAATCGCAGCGCACGTAGCGGCCTTCGGCGTCGAATTCGGGGCTGCCGAAGCCGATATGCACGGCGTCCGGTTCGACCTTGCTGTACACGCCCGTGCCGGAATAGCCCTTTTTCTCGGCGTAGTGGAAATGGCCATGGTAGCCGTGCGGATTGAGGAATTCCGGCGTCATGTCGGGTAGCTGCGCCTTCAATTCCTGTACGCAGATGAAATCGGCCGTCTGTGTGCCCATCCAGTTGAAAAAGCCTTTTTTGGCGGCGGAACGGATGCCGTTCAGGTTGGCGGAGATAATTTTTGGCATAGATTGAGAGTGAAAAGGGCGCTGGACGGGGCCGGCGGGCGCGGCATGGCGATTGTCTCGCCGCTGCGCGCGGATTAAAATACAGGCACTTTTAAAAAATGAGGCTAATGTGAATAATTTACGCCAGCAGTTTATCGCGTTTTCAGTATCCAAGGGAGTCTTGCGGTTTGGCGAGTTCACCACCAAAGCCGGGCGCCAGTCGCCGTACTTCTTCAATGCAGGCCTGTTCCACGACGGCGCCACCCTGGCCGAGCTGGCGCAGTTCTACGCGCAGACCCTGCTCGACTCGGGCGTGGAATTCGACATGCTGTTCGGCCCCGCCTACAAGGGCATCACCCTGGCGTCGGCCACCGCCGTGGCGCTGGCCGGCAAGGGCCGCAACACCTCGTTCGCCTTCAACCGCAAGGAAGCCAAGGACCACGGCGAAGGCGGCACCATCGTCGGCGCCAAGCTGCATGGCAAGGTTGTCATCATTGACGATGTGATCTCGGCCGGCACCTCGGTACGCGAATCGGTGGACATGATCCGCGCCGCCGGCGCCGAACCATGCGCCGTGCTGATCGCCCTCGACCGCATGGAGCGCTCGGGCCCGGACGGCCAGCTGTCGCCAAGTTCGGCGGTGCAGGAAGTGTCGAAACAGTACGGCATTCCCGTCATCTCGATCGGCAACCTGGACGATTTGTTCGGCTACCTGAACGGCGCGGGCGCCGATCCGGAACTGCTGAAACATAAAGAAGCTGTCTCCGCCTACCGCGCGCGCTACGGCATCTGAGGTTCAGGCGCGCTTGAACGTCCTGTTCGTTTGCAGCCGCAACCAGTGGCGCAGTCCCACGGCGGAGCGGGTATGGCGTCGCCATCCCGCCCTGTCCGTGCGTTCGGGCGGTACCAGTCCGAACGCGCGCCATCCCGTCAATGCGAATGACCTGGCCTGGTGCGAGGTGATTTTCGTGATGGAGGAGAAGCACAAGTCGCGCTTGCGCGCGCAGTTTGGCCGCCTGCTTGAGCACAAGACCATCCACGTGCTCGATATCCCCGACGAGTATCAATTCATGCAGCCGGAACTGGTCGAGCAACTCGAATTGTCGGTCGCGTCCATTCTCTGCCTCGATTGACCCAGCGCACCTGTGCATAGCGCCGCTGGATTTCGCGCATCAATGCCCTGGCCACGCCGCGATGGCGAAATGGCGGTTTCACGAACAGCATATTGAGCGTGGCCTCGCCGCCGCAGGGGCTGAAATCGAGCATGGCCACCTGTTGCCCGTCGATGCAGGCCGACAGCGCATGCTCGCCCCAGGGCACCACGTCTATCATCCCAGCCATGGTTTGACCGCCGCATGCAGGCCCAGGGCGAACAGGCCGATAAAAAAGCAGCGCTTGAATACCTGTTGCGCGATGCGTCCGCGCAGCCATTGTCCGGCCAGCATGCCGGCCAGCGCCGGCAGCAGCGCATACGCAGAAGCGCCGGCCGCGCCGGGACTGAAGTCGCCGTGCAGGGCCAGGCTGGCCGCCAGCGCCACGGTCGATGCCGTAAAGGCCAGGCCCAGCGCCTGTACCAGCGTGTCGCGCGCCAGTCCGAGTCCCTGCAGATACGGTACGGCGGGAATCACGAACACGCCCGTGGCGGCCGTCACCAGTCCCGTCGCGGCGCCCGTCACGGGCCCCAGCCAGGCTTCGTGCCGCGCCGGCACGCGCAGCTGCAGCGAGCATAGGCCCGCCAGCGCATATACCATCAGCGCCGCGCCCAGCGCGACGACGGCCCAGGCGCCGCTGTCCTTCGGCAGCAGCGCGCCGCCCGCCAGGGTGCCGGCCATGACGGCGGCCAGCATGGGCCACAGGCGCCGCAGCAGGACGCGCAGGCCGGGGCCGGCCGCCAGTTGCCACAGGTTCGTCACCATCGATGGCACGATCAGGAGGGCTGCCGCCTGCACGGGCGGCATGACGAGGCTGAGCGTGCCCATGGCTACCGTCGGTAGGCCCAATCCGACTACGCCCTTGACGAAGCCAGCGACGAGGAAGCTGGCGCCGACAGCCAGCAGGAATGACGTCTCCATTTTTTCTATTCCACAGTGATTTGCGTGGATTCTGCGCGTGCTTGCGGATTTCGCCAAGGTGGATTATTTTGAGTCAGCCTCAGTAAAATACGAAGGCTGGTAAGATGGTGAAAAGGGGAGCCGTTATGCGCTTTGATCTGGTTGATTTGCAGCTGTTCGTCAACGTGGTGGAGGCGGGGAGCCTGACGGCGGGCGCCGCGCGCAGCCATCTGGCGCTGGCGTCAAGCAGTGCGCGCGTGCGCGGCATGGAAGAGATGCTGGGCATGCCCTTGCTGCTGCGCGGCCGGCGCGGCGTCGAGCCGACCCCCGTGGGCCAGACCCTGCTGCATCACGCGCGCCTGGTATTGCTGCAAATGGAGAAAATGCGCGGCGAACTGGGCGAATTTACGCGCGGCTTGAAAGGGCAGTTGCGCCTGCTGTGCAATACGGCGGCGCTCAGCGAATTCCTGCCCGAGGCCCTGGGCGCTTTTCTCGACCGCCATCCGAACCTGACCATCGACCTGGAAGAGCGTCTCAGTTACGATATCGTCAAAGCCGTCTCGGAAGGGCTGGCCGACATGGGCATCGTTTCCGACTCGGTCGACATGCGCGGCTTGCAGACGTTTTTGTTCCGCCCCGACCGGCTGGTGGTCATCGCCGCGGCAGATGGCGTGCATCACCGCGCGCTCGGACAGGACGGCGCCGTCGATTTCGCCAGTGTGCTCGATCACGATTTCATCGGCCTGGCCGACGACAGCGCGATGCAGCAGTACCTGGGCCTGCATGCGGCGCGCCTGGGGCGTCCGTTGAAGGTGCGCGTGCGCCTGCGCAGCTTTGATGCCGTCTGCCGCATGGTGGCCAGCGGCGTGGGCATCAGCGTGGTGCCGCTGGCGGCGGCGCGCCGCAGCCAGCAGTCGATGGCGCTGCGCTGCCTGGAATTATCGGATCCCTGGTCGGTACGCAACCTGACAATCTGCGTGCGCCAGTTCAGTGAATTACCCCTGTATGCGCGCCAGTTGATCGATCATCTGAAGGCGTGACAGGGCATGACAGGAGTTGCGATGCGTTTTTCAGAAGACAAGATGGCCAGCCTGCTGTGCAGCGACCAGGTCGAGCGGCCCATCCACATCTGGCAGCCGGAGCAGCCGCCACAGCCACGCGCCGTGATCCTGGCGATCCACGGCGGCATGGCGCATGCGGGCGACTACGTCACGCCGGCGCTGACCTTCCGCCAGCACGGCATCGCCACCGTCAGCTTCGATATGGTGGGCCACGACGGCAAGCGCAAGGTGGACATCCCCTCGTTCGAGGCCTTCCTCGACGACGAGGAGCTGTTCCTCGCCTGGGTCAAGCAGGCGTATCCGGGCGTGCCGATCTTCGTCATGGGCCACTCCATGGGCGGCCTGATCGCCACCCACCTGGGGCTGCGCCGCTTTGCGGGCGATCCGGCCATCAAGGGATTTGTGATTTCATCGCCGTATTACGTGAATGCGATACCCGTGCCGAAGGTGCTGCAGATGCTGTCGGGCTGGCTGGCGCAGCGCTTCCCGACGATGAAAGTGCCATTGGGCAACTTGACCATGCTGCTCACGCATGATCAAACCATCACCGCGCGCCATTTCCAGGACGAGCGCGACGGCATCCGCGCCAGTGCGGCGTCGGTGCGTTTCGCCCATGCGCTGACGTCGGCGCAAAAGGAACTGGCGGGCGGCCTGTCGGACTGGCGTTTCCCCCTGTTCGCCGCGGTGGCGGGCGACGACAAGCTGGCCGACAGCCGCGCCACGGAGAGCCTGCTGCGCAGCGTGCCCGATGGCTTGCTCGACTATCATTTTTATCCGGCCAACTATCACGAGAATTTCAATGAAGTGAACCGCGAGGCGATCTTTGCCGCCATCCTGGCCTGGATGGAAAAATTGCTGGCACCCGTGCAGGCTTGACGGCCGGGTATCGTTATAATCGGTTTGACTGCATTTACCGCCGGCGCATGCCGGCCCGGTCCCCGCGGTACAGGGGAATACTCAAGGAACGAACGATGCGCTTGCTGATTGCCCTGTTACTGCCGTGGCTGACCTTTTTCACGATCGGCCGCCCCATTGCCGGCATCATTTGCCTGATCCTGCAAATCACCTTGATCGGCTGGCTGCCGGCGACGATCTGGGCCGTGTATGCGCTGAGCCAGTTCAAGACGGACCAGAAGATCGCCGAGGCCATGCGCCGGCGCTAACCTAAGACTGGCCTAAGCTGCGCTTCCTATCTTGATTCAACCGACACGAGGAGAGTGAGATGGCACCAGACAGATGCAGTACCTTGACCCTGGCGGCGGCAATGCTGGCCGCCGGGCTGTTGCTGGGAAGTGCGGCGCAGGCGCAAAGCGACGCCGCACTGCCGCCTGTGCAGAAGAGCGGGGCGGTGGAATACCTGAGCGGCGGCATCGGCCTCGATGAGTCGGCGGCCATCAAGAGCGCCAGCCGGCATTGGCCTTTGAGCCTCGTGTTTTCCGTGCAGGCGGCGGGCAAGGCGGAATTTGCTTCCGACGTGAAGCTGGAAATACGCGACGCCAAGGGCGCTGCGGTGCTGGAAACGACGGCTAGCGGACCGTTCCTGCTGGCGAAACTGCCGCCGGGCAGCTACAGCCTGCGCGCTACCCTGGCCGGCAAGACATTGGAACGCAAGGTGCAGGTCAAGGCAGGCAGTTCCGCGCAGGTGGAGCTGGTCTGGCCGGCGGGAACGAACCAGGGCCGGCCTTGATGTAGCGACGGCAGCCCGATCAGCTGACCGCGAGCACGCGCCCTTCGGCGGCGCTTTGCAGCGCCAGTTCGATCAGGCGTATCGTCGCTGCCGCATCCTCGGCAGCCACGGGTGCCGCTGCGCCGTGGCGGATGGCGTCGGCCATGCCCTGGTAGAAATCCTGGTAGCAGCCAGGCTGCATCGCCAGGTGGTCGAAATGGCCGTCTGGCTGCGTGCCCAGGTGCAGCGCGCCGCGCACGGGATCGACGCCCCAGCCGGGCTGGCCCGGCCTGGCGCCCGCCTTCAGCGCGTCTTCCTGCGGGTCGAGGCCGAATTTCACGAAACTGCCTTTATCTCCATGCACGGCGAAGCGCGCCGTCGGCGCCTTCACCAGACAGCCTGCTTGCAGCACCACGCGTAAGCGGTCATAGTGCAAAACGATGTGCATGTAGTCGACGGCTTGCGCGCCATCGCGCTGCAGGACGATATCGGCGTACAGCTTTTCCGGCTTGCCGAACAGCTGCATGGCCTGGTCCAGCATGTGCGGACCCAGGTCGTACAGCAAGCCGCCGCCCGGTGCGCCGGACTCGCGCCAGCGCTGGCGGATCTCGGGGCGGAAACGGTCGAAGTGCGATTCGACGCTGGCGATGCGCCCCAGGGTGCCCTGCGCCAGCAGCGCTTTCAGGGTCAGGAAGTCGCCATCCCAGCGCCGGTTGTGGTACACGCTGAGCACCAGCTTGCGCTCTTTCGCCAGGGCGATCAGGCTCTGCGCTTCAAAGCTGGAAATGGTGAAGGGCTTGTCGACCACCACGTGCTTGCCCGCCTGCAGGGCCGCTTGCGCCAGGCTGAAATGGGCCTCGTTGGGAGCGGCGATGACGACCAGTTCGATGGCTGGATCGGCAAACAGCTGTGCGGGTTCCGCGTACACGGTCGCCTGCGGCCAGTCCTTGTGCACGAGTTCCGGCTTGCTGGAGGCGACGGCCGCCAGTTCCAGGGCATCGATGGCGGACAGCACGGGAGCGTGGAAGGTGGAGCCGGCAAAGCCGTAGCCGACGAGGCCGGTTTTGATCTTGTTCATGGCGTGTTCACAGGTGCGTGGATGAATCCATGATCATACCCGCAAGCGGGCGGCAGCTCCGCTGTTGCGATGCTGCCGCTGATACATTAGTTCAGGCTCCAGACATATTGCACCTTGACGCTGGCGCTGACCGGCTTGCCGCCAGCCAGGGCCGGCTTGAACGTGCACTTGGCAATGCCGCTGCGCGCCGCCTCGTCGAGGGCTGGATGGCCGCTGCTTTTGACCACGCTTGAGTCCAATACCTTGCCGGTGGCATTCACGTCGAAGGACATGATGACCGTGCCCTCTTCCTTCGCCTGCAGCGATGCCGCCGGGTAGACCGGTTTGCCGCACACGCCAAAGTCGATGACGGGGCGGCGCTCCGGCACGGGCGCGCTGTCGGCGGCGACGGCCTGGCCGTAGATGCCGAGGCAGGCGCTGGCCAGTGTCAGCAGCGGCACGGCCGCCTTCCAGTTCAGCGCTTGTGGTGCGGGGCGCAGCAATCGTTTGATACGTGACATAAGATCTCCTCCGTTGGCCGCCTGGGCCAGGTGGTGGGTTGAGAACTGGAGACGTTCCAGTTCCGAGAGTGCAAGAGCCAGACGCCGCGGTTCGCCCAGTTGTCTTGCTGCGAAATCATCTGCAATATGTTCGCGTTCAAGGCGCACGCCGCGTGAAATCCACCAGACGGCAGGGTGGAAGAACAGCAGCGCCTCGATGGCGTTTTGCAGCAGGTTGAGCAGATAATCGTGGCGCCGGATGTGCGCCAGTTCGTGCGCCAGCAGCGCGTCGAGCAGGTGGGGCGGCATGCCGGTGATCAGTGCAGCAGGCACCAGTACCATGGGACGCCAGATGCCGGCCGTGAGCGGACTGGCGATGTTGTCGAGCACGCGCAGCCGCACGGGCCGCGCCACGCCGGCATCGTGCGCCATGCGCGACAGCCTTGTCTGGAGCTGTCCATGCGTGGCGCCCGTGTTCCTGGCGCTGCGCTCTATCCACAGCATGCCCAGCGCCATGCGCACGGCCAGCACGGCGGCGCACAAGGCCCACACGCCGACGACGGCGCGCAGCAGCAAGTCCAGGTCGGGCAGGCTGTCGGGCGCCAGCAGGGCGGCAGGCAGCAAGGCGCTGGAGTACAGCGCGCCCGTGGCCTCGCCACCGGCCAGGCGCAGATACAAGCCCGCCGCCGGCCACGCCAGGCAGGCCAGCAGGGCGCCGCAACCGACGGCGTAGCGCGCCTCCGGACGCGCATTGCGCAAGGCCCCCCACGCCAGCGCCGTGGCGCAGCCGATCAGCAGCCCTTGCCACAGGAAGTGCAGCAGGGTCCAGCCCAGCGCCGGCACGAAGCCGCTCATGACTGATCGTCCTTGAGCATTTTTTCGATTTCCTCGCGTTCGGCGCGCGACACGCCCGTGCGCAGCGCCGCCAGCACCAGCGCCTTGGCCGAACCGGCAAAAGCCTTCTGCATCAATTCCTTGAGCAAATTCGTCTGCAGGCTGTCCTGCGCCTGCGCCGGCGCATACACGTGTGAGCGCTGGCTTTCGTCGCGGATCAGCAAGCCCTTGCCGTGCATGATCTGCATCAGGCGCAGCACCGTGCCATACGTGATGGCCGGCTTGGCCATCGCCATCGCCTCGTGCACCTGCTTGGCTGTGGCCGCACCCAGCGGCCACAGCGCCTGCAGCAGATCGAGTTCGGCTGCCGTCGGTTTCGGGATGTCGTGCGTCTTGGTCATGCGGTTTTCCTCTTGCCTGAAATTCAATAGGGCTAGATTAAACCTTGTAGACAAAAATGTATACTTTAATTTTCAGTGGCGTATAAACGCCTTTCAGGCAAGGGATAAAAGCTAGACAAACTTGTTTATGCGCGGATCGTTCAGACGAAAAAAAAGACGCCGCAGCGTCTTTTTTTGGGGCGAGTGAAAATTATCCCGCCAGCTTGGCTTTCAGCAGTTCCGTCAGCTGGGCCGGGTCGGCCTTGCCTTTGGAGGCCTTCATGGACTGGCCGATCAGCGCGTTGATCGCCGCTTCCTTGCCGGCGCGATACTGCTCCACCGACTTGGCGTTGGCCGCCAGCACTGCGTCGACGATGGCTTCCAGGGCGCCCGAGTCCGAGATTTGTCTCAGATCCTTGGCATCGATGATGGTATCGACCAGGTGCTCGTCGTTTGACTTCGCTTCCCACATGCCAACGAAGACTTCTTTTGCCGCCTTGTTCGAGATCGTGCCATCGGCGATGCGTTTGAGCATGGCCGCCAGCTGCGCGGCAGAGACAGGCGCCTCGTCCAGGTCCACGCCTTCGCGGTTCAGGGTCGACGATACGTCGCCCATCAGCCAGTTGGCGGCGGCCTTGGCGTTTTCCTTGCCGGCCTTGTCGACCACGGCGACGAAATAGGTGGCCATGGCTTTCGACTGCGTCAGCACCAGCGCGTCGTAGTCCGGCAGCGCGTATTCGCTGATGAAACGGGCGCGCATGGCGGCCGGCAGTTCCGGCATCGAGGCCTTGACCGTGGCGATCCACTCGGGCGAGATGACCAGCGGCGGCAGGTCCGGGTCCGGGAAGTAGCGGTAATCCTGTGCGTCTTCCTTGCTGCGCATTTCGCGCGTTTCCTTGCGCTCCGGATCGTACAGGCGCGTGGCCTGCACGACCTTGCCGCCGTCTTCGATCAGCTCGATCTGGCGGCGCACTTCGACGTGCACGGCTTCTTCGATGAAGCGGAAGGAGTTCAGGTTCTTGATTTCGCAGCGCGTGCCGAATTCCTTCTGGCCGACGGGGCGCACGGAGACGTTGACGTCGCAGCGGAACGAGCCTTCCTGCATGTTGCCGTCGCAAACGCCCAGCCACATGACTAGCGAGTGCAGGGCCTTGGCATAGGCCACGGCTTCGGCGGCGCTGCGAATTTCCGGCTCCGAGACGATTTCCAGCAGCGGCGTGCCGGCGCGGTTCAAGTCGATGCCGCTCATGCCCGCGTAGTCTTCGTGCAGGGATTTGCCGGCGTCTTCCTCCAGGTGGGCGCGCGTCAGGTTCACCGTCTTGGTGACGAATTCGCCATCCTTTTCATAGCCGAAGGTCAGGGCGCCGCCGATGACGACGGGGTCCTCGAACTGGCTGATCTGGTAGCCCTTGGGCGAATCCGGATAAAAATAGTTTTTACGCGCGAAGACCGAGTGCGGCGCGACGGTGGCGCCCACGGCCAGGCCGAAGCGGATCGCGCGGTCGACGGCTTGCTTGTTCATCACGGGCAGCACGCCTGGCAGCGCCAGATCGACGGGGCTGGCCTGCGTGTTGGCGTCGGCGCCGTACTTGATCGGCGAACCGCTGAAAATTTTGGATTCGGTCGTGAGCTGCACGTGGTTCTCAAGACCGATGACGACTTCCCATTGCATAGTGTTCTCGCTTATTTTTTGGTGGCGCCGCCTGGGCGGCGCAAATTTTTTCTTAGATGCCGGCCGGGCTGCGCGTATGCCAGTCCGTCACTTGCTGGAACTGGTGGGCCACGTTCAGCAGCTTCGCTTCGCCAAAATAATTGCCGATGATTTGCAGGCCGACGGGGCGCTTGCCGTTTTTCTCGCCTGCGCCGAAACCGCAAGGGATCGACATGCCGGGCAGGCCGGCCAGGCTGGTCGACAGGGTGTAGATGTCGGCCAGGTAGTTTGCCACCGGGTCGTCCGTCTTGTCGCCCAGGTTCCAGGCGACGGTTGGCGCGACGGGGCCCATGATGACGTCGCAGACGGCGTTCGGGCCATTCAGGACGGCGTCGAAATCCTGCGCGATCAGGCGGCGGATCTTCTGCGCCTTCAGGTAGTAGGCGTCGTAGTAGCCGTGGCACAGCACGTAGGTGCCGACCATGATGCGGCGCTGCACTTCCGGACCGAAGCCCTGGGCGCGCGACTTCTTGTACATGTCCTGCAAGTCCTTGTACTCGGCGGCGCGGTGGCCGTAGCGCACGCCGTCGTAGCGCGACAGGTTCGACGACGCCTCGGCCGGCGCGATCATGTAATAGGCGGGAATCGACAGGGCCGTATTCGGCAGCGAGATATCGACCAGGGTGGCGCCCAGCTTTTCATACTGCGCCAGCGCGTCGCGCACGGCCGCTTCCACGTCCTTGGCCAGACCCTCGCCGAAGTACTCGCGCGGCACGCCGATGCGCAAGCCCGTCAGGGGGTGATCCAGGTCGCGCGAAAAATCTTCCGCCACGCCGCCCTGTTCCGGCGACAGGCTGGTCGAATCACGCTCGTCGAAGCCGGCCATGGCGGTGAGCAGCAGGGCGCAGTCTTCCGCCGAGCGGGCCATCGGGCCGCCCTGGTCCAGCGACGAGGCAAAGGCGATCATGCCGAAGCGCGACACGCGTCCGTAGGTCGGCTTGATGCCGGTGATGCCGCAAAAGGCGGCCGGCTGGCGGATCGAGCCGCCCGTATCGGTGCCGGTGGCCGCCGGCGTCAGGCCGGCCGCCACGGCGGCGGCCGAGCCGCCGGACGAGCCGCCCGGCACGGCCGTCTTGTCCCATGGGTTCTGTACGGCGCCGAAGGCCGAGTTCTCGTTGCCGGAACCCATGGCGAATTCATCGCAATTGACCTTGCCCAAAGTGACCATGCCGGCCGCCTGGAATTTTTCCACCACGGTGGCGTCAAACGGGCTGGCGTAGTTGGCCAGCATTTTCGAGCCGGCCGTCGTGCGCCAGCCTTTCGTCACGAACAAGTCCTTGTGGGCGATCGGCACGCCCGTCAACGGCGTGGCCGTGCCGGCGGCGATGCGCGCATCCGCTGCGGCAGCTTGCGCCAGGGTCAGGGCACGGTCGACGTGCAGGAAGGCGTTCGAGTTGTCCGCCTCGATGCGGTCGAGGAAATGCGTCGCCAGTGCAACGGCGGAAATTTCCTTGTTCTGCAAAAGCGTGGACAGCTGTTTGATGGATTTTGTATGCATGGCGTTTCTATTTTGATATTCAGCAAGAAGGCGGGAACGGCGCAGCGGCGAGTTTATTCGATAACCTTGGGGACGAGATACAGGCCATCCTGGACTTTCGGCGCCACGGCTTGGTAGGCGTCGCGGCGATTCTGTTCCGTGGCGACGTCCTCGCGCAGGCGCAGGGCGATATTGTCCATGTGGGCCGCCAGCGGGTGGCTCAGGGGAGCCACGCCATCGGTATTGACGGCTTGCATTTGTTCCGCCAGGGCAAAAATCTTGTTTAATTGTTCCAGCGAGGTGACGGCCTGGTCGTCGGCCATGTCAAGTTGTGCCAGATGGGCGATGCGTTTTACGTCGGAGAGTGTCAGGGACATGGCGAAGGGCGCGGAGTGCCGCGCATTAGTATTAAGTTGGCGTTTTGATAAAACGCGGGTATTTACTGCTATTTTGCTCACAAAAATCGAGGAATGCCGCGTAACTCGCGGCTGCAAGAGTCGCACTTTTCCATGGTTTTTGAGCAAATCGCATTCAAATTATAAGGTAGAATGGCGGGTTAATGCGTTGCCGGCGCTGATGGACTGCTGCCGCAGCATAGAAAAGATTGCGCAAGCGCCAAGCGAAACCCGGAAAAATCGCCTTTTGGATTTTCAGGGTGCCTGAAAGCGCCCGCTTTGAAACTCCCCATAAACAGCTTTTGCGCAGCTCGATGCGCTACAGGACACTCATGTTTGGTTTTTTACGCAGGTATATCTCCACCGATCTGGCCATTGACTTGGGCACGGCCAACACCCTAATTTATGTACGCGGCCTCGGTATCGTCCTGGACGAGCCATCCGTCGTCGCCATCCGCCAGGAAGGCGGTCCGAATGGCAAGAAGACCATTCAGGCAGTCGGCAAGGAAGCCAAGCAGATGCTGGGCAAGGTGCCGGGCAATATCGAAGCGATCCGTCCGATGAAAGATGGCGTGATCGCCGACTTCACCGTGACCGAGCAGATGCTCAAGCAATTCATCCGCATGGTGCATGACTCGAAATTCTTCCGTCCATCGCCGCGCATCATCATTTGCGTGCCTTGCGGTTCGACCCAGGTCGAGCGCCGTGCGATCCGCGAATCGGCACTGGGCGCCGGCGCCTCGCAGGTGTACCTGATCGAAGAACCGATGGCGGCAGCCATCGGCGCGGGCCTGCCCGTGTCGGAAGCGACCGGTTCGATGGTGGTCGACATCGGTGGCGGTACCACCGAAGTGGGCATTATCTCGCTGGGCGGCATGGTCTACAAGGGTTCCGTGCGCGTGGGCGGCGACAAGTTCGATGAAGCCATCGTCAACTACATCCGCCGCAACTACGGCATGCTGATCGGCGAACAGACGGCCGAAGCCATCAAGAAGGCCATCGGTTCGGCCTTCCCTGGTTCGGAAGTGAAGGAAATGGAAGTCAAGGGCCGCAACCTGTCCGAAGGCATCCCGCGTTCGTTCACCATCTCGAGCAACGAGATTCTCGAAGCGCTGACCGACCCGCTGAACAACATCGTCTCGGCCGTGAAGAACGCGCTGGAACAGACGCCACCGGAACTGGGTGCCGACATCGCCGAAAAAGGCATGATGCTGACGGGCGGCGGCGCGCTGCTGCGTGACCTGGACCGCCTGCTGATGGAGGAAACCGGCCTGCCGGTGCTGGTGGCCGAGGACCCGCTCACCTGCGTGGTGCGCGGTTCCGGGATGGCACTGGAACGTATGGACAAGCTCGGCTCGATCTTCTCCTACGAATAATCTGACAGAAGGGCCGGAACTTCAGTTTCCGGCCTTTTTTTGGTTTTGGCGCCGGCGTTTGCCCGGGGCCCGCACGTTGGCGCACTGCGCCTGATTACTGGATGTCATGGAATACAGTCCTCCGCCACTTTTCAAACAAGGCGCCTCCGCCCGCGTCAAGATGATGGTGTTCGCCGGCATTTCTATCGCCCTGCTGCTGGTCGATTCGCGCATGCACGCGCTGACGGCCGTGCGCCAGGCCGTCGGCACCGTGCTGTATCCGGTGCAGATGGCGGCCCTGGTGCCGCGCGATGTGGCGCTCGGCGTCGGCAATTACTTTTCTTCGTTGTCCGCGCTGGAAAAGCAGGTGCGCGACCTGAAACACGAACAGATCGCCTCGGCGCAGATCCTGCAACAGGCGCAACTCAACATCGTTGAAAACAACCATTTGCGCAAGCTGATGGAAGCGCGCGAAAGAGTCCCTGTCAAGACCATGATGGCCGAAGTCCTGTATGACACGCGCGACTCGGCCTCGCGCAAGATCGTGCTGGACCGGGGCATTCAGAACGGCGTCGAACTGGGCCGTCCAGTGATCGATAACCTCGGCGTGGTGGGGCAGGTCACGCGCGTGTTCCCGTTCACCTCCGAAGTGACCTTGCTGACGGACGAAGAGCAGGCGATCCCCGTGCAACTGCTGCGCAATGGCGTGCGCAGCGTGGCCATCGGCCGCGGCAAGTCCGGCACCATGGAATTGCGCTTCACGGCCCCCAGTGCTGATATCCAGATCGGCGACATTGTCATTACCTCGGGCCTCGATGGCCTGTACCCGGCCGGCCTGGCCGTGGCCCGCGTGACCCTGGTCGAACGCAATGCACACGGTCCGTTCGGCCGCGTCGTGTGCCAGCCGCTGGCCGGCATCGAACGCAACACCCAGCTGCTCATCTTGATGACATCGCCCGAGATTGCTCCGCGCCCGCCCGCCGAAGATATCAAGACGGGCCGCAAGATCGCCGGCAAGATGGCGCCGATCAAGGACCCTGCCAAGGAGCCTGCTGCCGTCCCGGCGGGCGCGCCGGCCAACGCGGCCGCCGCAACGGCCGCGAAACCGCCTGCCAGCCCGGTAGCGAAACCGGCAGCGCCGGCTGCCGCAACAACACCTGTCGCCGTGCCACCGAAGGAGGCGACACGATGAACCGCCCGCATTACATCCTGCTGCCTGTCAGCCCCCTGTTCATCGGCTTTTCCCTGCTGTGCGCGTTCCTGTTGAATTTGCTGCCCTGGGGGCAGTTCGTCGGCGTACCCGATTTCGTCGCGCTGGTACTGGTCTTCTGGGGCGTCCATCAGCCACGCAAGGTTGGCATCGGCGTGGCTTTCTTCATGGGTTTGATGATGGACGTGCACGACTCGACCCTCCTGGGCGAAAATGCGCTGGCCTACACCCTGCTGTCGTATTTCGCCATCATGATGCACCGCCGCGTACTGTGGTTCCCCATCATGACCCAGGCGCTGCATGTGCTGCCGCTGCTGCTGCTGACGCAGGCGCTGCAATTGCTGACGCGCCTGATCGTCTCGGGCCGCTTTCCTGGCTGGCTCAATTTCATCGAGAGCTTCGTCGCCGTCGCCCTGTGGCCCTTCGTTACCTGGATCCTCCTGGCGCCGCAACGCCGTGCCGTGGACCGGGATCACAACCGGCCGATTTGACGGGCGCCTGCAATGACTGAACTTAAGAATAACGAGCGCGAACTGCATTTCTTCCGGATGCGCCTGACCGTCCTGGGCGCGCTCGTGTTTATCTGCTTTTCGCTGCTGCTGGCGCGCTTCATCTGGCTGCAGGTGATCAAGCATGAAGACTATGCCACCAAGGCCGAGGACAATCGCATCGCGGTGGTGCCCATCGTACCCACGCGCGGCTTGATCCTCGACCGTAATGGCGTGGTCCTGGCGCGCAATTACTCGGCCTATACGCTGGAAGTGACGCCATCGAAGCTCAGTGCCAGCCTCGATTCCGTGATCGACGAGCTGTCGACCCTGGTGCAGATCGACGTCAAGGACCGCCGCCGCTTCAAAAAGCTGCTGGAAGAATCCAAGAACTTCGTCAGCGTGCCGTTGCGCACGCGCCTGACGGATGAGGAGGTGGCGCGCTTCACGGCGCAGCGTTTCCGCTTCCCAGGGGTGGAAGTGCAGGCGCGCCTGTTCCGCCAGTATCCGATGGGCGAAGTGGCATCGCATGTGGTGGGCTTCATCGGCCGCATCAACCGTAATGAAGCCAAGGCACTGGAAGAGGGCGAGGACGCGGCCAATTACAACGGTACCGATCATATCGGCAAGGAGGGCCTGGAAAAAAGCTACGAGAAGCAGCTGCACGGCACCACCGGCTATGAGGAGGTGGAAGTGTCGGCCGGCGGGCGCGCCATGCGCACGCTGTCGCGCACCGCCGCGACTCCTGGCAACAACCTGATCCTGTCGATCGACATCGAACTGCAAAAGGTGGTCGAGGAAGCGTTCGGCGAGTGGCGCGGCGCCGCCGTGGCGATCGACCCGGCCACGGGCGACATCCTGGCCTACGTGTCCAAGCCAGGCTACGATCCGAACCTGTTCGTCGACGGCATCGACCAGCAAAGCTGGAATGAACTCAATACCTCGCTGGACCGGCCGATGGTCAACCGGCCCCTGTCCGGCACGTACGCGCCCGGCTCGACCTTCAAGCCCTTCATGGCGCTGGCCGCACTCGAATTGGGCAAGCGCACGCCGAGCCAGTCGATTTCCGACCCCGGCTTTTTCATCCTCGGCGGGCACACCTTCCGCGACGACAAGGTGGGTGGCCACGGTACGGTCGACATGCACAAGTCCATCGTCGTCTCGTGCAATACCTATTATTACCAGCTGGGTCGCGACATGGGCATCGACGCCATCCACGACTTCATGAAGCCGTTCGGCTTCGGCCAGCTGACGGGCATCGACCTGAATAATGAAAAGACGGGCGTGCTGCCGTCGACAGAATGGAAGCGCAACCGCTTCAAGACCCCGCAGCAGAAAAAATGGGTGGGCGGCGACACGATTTCGGTGAGTAACGGCTCCGGCTACAATTCCTACACGCCGCTGCAGATCGCCCATGCGACGGCCAACCTGGCCAATAACGGTGTCGTGATGAAGCCGCATCTGGTGAAAATCATCGAGGACGCCAGCACGCGCGCGCGCACCCTGACGGTACCTAAGGAAAGCTACCGCATCGCGCTCAAGCAGGAAAATATCGACATCATCAAGCGCGCCATGGTGGGCGTGACGAGCGAACAGGGCGGTACGGCCGCGCGCATCTTCACCGGCGTGCAGTATACGGTGGGCGGCAAGACAGGCACGGCGCAGGTGGTGGGGATCAAGAAAAACGAGAAGTACAACGCCAAGCTGCTGGCCGAGCGCCTGCGCGACAATGCCCTGTTTACGGCTTTCGCGCCGGCCGACAAGCCGCGCATCGCGATCGCCATCGTGGTGGAAAACGCGGGCTTCGGCGCCGGCGTGGCCGCGCCGATCGCGCGCAAGGCGCTCGACTACTACCTGTTGGGCAAGCGCCCGAGCGACAAGGAAAAGGACACCACCAAGGTGCCGAAGGAAGATGTCGACGAAGTGCGCACCCTGGAAGAAATCACGGACGAGCAGGCTGCCCCGGCGCCGCCTGCCAGGCAATAAGGAAGCACATGCCCATTAACGAGAGGCGTTCGCTGTGGCGGCGCGCCAAACCCTACCTGGCGGTGTTTGATCCGCCGCTGATGATCATCATCCTGATGCTGCTGTGCACCAGCCTGCTGACCCTGTATTCGGCCAGCATCGGCATCCCCGGCAAGATCGAGGATCACCTGCGCAACATCCTGCTGTGCTTTTTCGTCATGTGGGTGGCGGCCAACGTCACGCCGCAGATGATGATGCGCATCGCCGTGCCCGCGTATACGGTGTCGGTCATACTGCTGGTGGCCGTGGCCCTGTTCGGCACCATCAAACTGGGCGCGCGGCGCTGGCTGCATATTGGCGTAATCGACATCCAGCCTTCCGAATTCCTGAAGATCGCCACGCCGCTGATGCTGGCCTGGTTCTTCCAGCATAATGCGGGCGCCTTGCGCTGGAAGTCGTTCCTGATGGCGGCCGTGCTGCTGCTGGTGCCCGTCTACCTGATTGCGCGCCAGCCCGACCTGGGCACGGCGCTGCTGGTGGTGGCGGCCGGCTTTACGGTCATCTTCCTGGCCGGCCTGTCGTGGAAGGTGCTGGCTGGCTTGCTGATCACCTTTGTCTCTTGCCTGCCGATCGCCTGGTCGCACCTGCATGATTACCAGCGCGACCGCGTGATGATGCTGATCGACCCGACCAAGGACCCGCTGGGCAAGGGCTTCCATATCATCCAGTCCATCATCGCCATCGGTTCCGGCGGCATGACGGGCAAGGGCTGGACGCACGGCACACAGGCCCACCTGGAGTTCGTCCCGGAGCGCACGACCGACTTCATCTTCGCCGTGTATTCGGAGGAGTTCGGCCTGGTGGGGAATCTGATCCTGATGCTGATGTATTTGCTGCTGGTGGGACGGGGGATGATGATCGCCGCCAACGCCCCCAGTTTTTTCACTCGCCTGCTGGCAGGAGCGATAACAATGATTTTCTTTACGTATGCGTTTGTAAACATGGGCATGGTCAGCGGCATTGTGCCGGTGGTCGGTGTTCCCCTGCCTTTCCTCAGCTACGGCGGCACTGCGCTGCTGACCCTCGGCGTCGCCTCCGGCATCCTGATGAGTATTCAGCGCCACCGCAAGTTGGTGCAGACCTGATGCGCGCGCCAGTCGATACCTTCGCCCTGCGTGGCCTGGGCCTTGCGGCCTTGCTGACCCTGGCCGCCTGCGGCACCACGCCGCAAAAGCCCGCTTCGAGCAACGTGCCCATGCCATCTGGAGGCAAGGTCAAGGCGCCTGTGCGCCAGGACCCCACCTTGCCGGCCTTGCCGGCGGCAGGTTCCGGACGCGGCGGCTACTACAAGGACGACGGTCCGGGCGACAATCCGCCGCCGAACCTGCGCGACGTGCCCGATGCGGAAGTGCGCAACGAGCCGTATTCCACGCGCTCGAACCGGCCCTACGTCGTCTTCGGCAAGACCTACACGCCGATCACCGGCAACGAACCGTTTACGCAGAAGGGCACCGGCACCTGGTATGGCAAGAAATTCCATGGCCAGCGCACCTCGTCCGGTGAAATCTACGATATGTACAAGATGACGGCCGCCCATCCGACCTTGCCGATTCCGTCTTACGCGCGCGTGACGAGCATCGACAGCGGTGAGCAGGTGATCGTGCGCATCAACGACCGCGGGCCGTTCCACGCCACGCGCGTGATCGATGTGTCGTACACGGCGGCGCTGAAACTGGGCTTCCTGGGCAAGGGCAGCCACCAGGTGGTGGTCGAACGGCTGCTGCCGGCCGATATCGATGCCATCCTGGCCGCCCGCGCGGCGCCGAAGCCGGCGCCATTGACGCCATCCGTGGTAGCCATCTCCATCGACACGCCGGTGGAGACGGGCGCCGTGGTACAGCCGGAAGTGACGACGCAGATGCTGCCGGTTGACGCGACGGTGGCCGCACCCGCGCCGGCGGCCCTGGCCAGCGGCTTTTATTTGCAACTGGGCGCCTACTCGCGCGCCGACAATGCGGAAACGGGGCGCTCGCGCCTGGCGCCATATGCGGCGGCCCTGGGCACCTTGGGCGTGGTGCAGGCAGGTAACCTGTTCCGCCTGTACGGCGGGCCTTTTTCCAGCCGCGCCGAGGCTGCGCGTGCGGCGGCAAATCTGCCGGAATCGACGGGGATCAAGCCTATCGTCATCCAACGCTAGGCGCGCGCCTGGGGTTTATTTGCAGTTGCGCAGTTCCTGCTCCGGGAACTGCGCCTTGATCTTTTCCAGGCGCGCGCGCGTGGCGGCGTCGAGGTCGCGGAACTGGTAGGCCAGCTGCTTGCTGGAGCTGTAGCGGGGGCCGATGCGCGCGCTGTGCACCCCCTGTTTGTTGAGCGACGCCAGCTGGCTTTGCGCACCGCTTTCCGACTTGAATACGCCCAGTGAGATGCCCCAGCGCATCGGGCTGCCGTCGCCCATGATGAAGTAATTCGTCACCCCCAGCTGCTTCAACTCGCCAGCCTTGCGCTCGGCGCCTTCCTTGCTGCCCTGCGGCGGGATATACACCATGTAGCTCGATATTTCCTGGCCGGCCACGTTGCGGCGCGACTGGCGGTCGCCCAGGTCCAGCGCGGCCACTTGCGCCTCGAAACGGCGGCCATCGGCCAGCACGAAATTGCCCACCTCCGTGCAGGCATACGATTGCGGCAGCGGCGTCGGTGCCGGCGTTTCCGCGGCCGCCGGCGCTGGCGTTGCCGGCATGGCCGGTGCGGTCGCCTGTTCCTGGGTCAGCAGCTTGATTTGTCCGGTGTGCAGCTGGTTCTTCAGGCGCGCCGGTTCGCGCGTCTCGCTGCGAAAACTGCCCAGGTAACCCTGGCCGATGGCCAGCACCAGCAGGTTCACCCCGGCCAGCAGCCAGAAGACGAATTTCAGCATGCGTGTTCTCCTTGCGTGTCGCCCGCGGCGCGCGCGGCGGCCTGCAGGCCGATCATGACGATGTTGTCGACCAGGTGCAGCGGAATCGGCAGCGCCAGGGCCGGCGCGATGCGTTGTGCGGCGCCGCCCGACAGCAGGCAGACGCTGGCGCCATGCATGCGCACGGCCCGTTCGATGGCGCCCGCCTGCGCCGCCAGGCAGCCGGAAAGGATGGCGTCGTCCGTATTGTCGGCAAAGCCGTCCGGCAGCCCGGCGTCGCTGGCGATTTGCGGCAGCTGCGCCGTGTTGCGCGCCAGCGAACTGGCCATCAGTCCCAGGCCCGGCAGGATCATCCCGCCCAGGAAGACGCCGTCGGCCGTGATGGCGTCGATGGTCGTGGCGGTGCCGCAATTGGCGACGATGACGGCCTGGCCTGGCGCCAGCGCATGCGCGCCGATGGCGGCAGCAAAGCGGTCGCATCCCAGTTGGGCAGGATCGCGATAGTGATTACTCACACCCGCCTGCTGCGGCAACGAAGCGAAGGTGGTGATGGCGGGCGCCGGCAGGGCCGGAAGCTGCGCCCGCAGGCGCGCGCCGATGGCCGCTCCGGCCACGTTCGACAGCAGGACATGGGAAATATCCAGGCCGGACCATGCCGCCTGCAAGGTGTCGAGCTGGGCGTGGGCCACTGCGCCGCTGGCCAGCCAGGCGCCTGCCGCGCCGACGGAGTCGCTCAAGGCCCATTTGATGCGCGTGTTGCCGGCGTCGATGAGGAGCAGCATGCGCCTACTCCTGCGCCAGGCGCAGCGAGACGTCGCCGGACATGATTTCCTGCAGGCCGTCGTCGGTACGCAGCAGCAGCCGGCCCAGCTGATCGACGCCGGCCGCCACGCCTTGCTGCAGCAACTGGCCATTGTCGACGATTTTCACGTGTTGGCCCTGCCACGCGTGCAGGGCGTTCCAGCGCTCCGTAAATGGCGCAAAGCCCGTGTCGTCGAATTCGGCCAGCACGCCGGCCAGGCGGCTCAGGAGCGCCGCCACCAGGGTGTTGCGCTCCATCTGCGCCAGCCAGGGCACGGCCGAGACGCTGCGGCCGATCCGCTGTTCCAGCGCATCGGGCATCAGCAGATTGATGCCGCAGCCGATGACGGCCCACACGCCGCCGTCCGCCACCTGCTGCGTCTCGACGAGGATGCCGGCCAGCTTGTGGCCATCCTTGAGCAGGTCATTCGGCCATTTCAGTTGCACCGGCACGCCCAGCGCCGTCATGCTTTCGGCCAGCGCCACGCCGACGGCCAGCGGCAATCCCACCAGCTGGTGCAGCGGTCCCTTGAAGCGCCAGGCCAGCGAGAACATCAGACTGGCGTCCGGCTGCGACAGCCACGGCCGTCCGGCGCGTCCGCGTCCGGCCGTCTGCTGGCCGGCGACGCGCAGGGTTGGGCCGGCCAGGGTGGCGCAGCGTGCCAGCAGGTCGGCGTTGGTCGATCCGGTTTCGTCGACCACTTCGATGGCCACGTGGGCGGCGCCCGTGGCGCAATGGGCGGCGATGGCCGCGCTGTTCAGGTCTGAGTGCTTCGTCATGGTGATGGGGTCAGTTGCGCGCCTTGTGCGGCGCATGGGCGAACGCCAGGTCGTACACGGCATTGGGCAGCACGCGCAGCAGCTTGGCGACGACGCCCATCTGCCATGGAATCACGCGGTAGCTGTCGCCGTCGGCGATGGCGCGCGCGGCGCGTGCGGCGAATTTATCGGCCGGCATGAGGAAGGGCATGCGGTAGGCATTGTGGCGCGTCATTGGCGTGTCGATGTAGCCTGGCGTGATGGTGACGACCTTGATGCCGGCAGGTTTCAATTCCAGGCGCAGCGATTCGCAGTAGCTGATGACGGCCGCTTTCGAGGCGCTGTAGGCTTCGGCGCCGGGCAGGCCGCGGATGCCGGCCACGCTGCCGATGCCCACCAGGCGTCCGCTGCCCTGGGCCTTCATGGCGGCGATGAATGGGGCGAAGGTGGCCACGGTGGCCGTGACGTTGATGGCGATGAGGCGTTCGAAGGCGTCCAGGTCTTCCGCGTGTTCTGTCAGGGTGCCGTACGACACGCCGGCGCTGGCGATGACGGCGTCGATGCGGCCGGCGCAGGCGATGAAGTCCTGCGCCGCGCTTTTCAGGGCGGCGTGGTCGCACACATCGACGGCGTAGGCGCGGTGGCGTTCAGGGTGGGGCAGGGAGGCGATCAGCTGCTGCAGCGCGTCGCCGCGGCGCGCCAGCAAGCCCAAATGGGCGCCCTGGCGCGCGTACTGCAGCGCCAGGGCGGCGCCCAGTCCGCTCGACGCCCCCGTGATGAAAACGCCGTGCATCAGGCGATGCGCGCGTGCCGGGGCTGCGCCAGGGAAGTCGACATGCTTATTTCTTTTCCGCTTTGGCTTTCGCGACCAGCACGTCCATCACGGTGAGCGCCTGGGCGTTCAGCTGTTCTTCGTTCCTGGCCGACTTGCTGCCTTGATCGGCCTGCGATGGCGAGGTGATGTAGCGGCCGTCGATGGCGATCATGGGCCAGAACGTGACGTTATAGGCCTGCATCATGGCATCGGCCTTGCGCACGCGTGCCGAGATACCCATCGAGCGGTAGGTGTCGATGAATTTCTGGCGGTCCACGCCTTGCCGGGCGGCGAAGTCGAACACGGCTTCATCGGTGGCCAGGCGGTTGCGCTCGACGTGCATGGCGTGGAAGACCGTGGTGTGCAGCTTGTCGAGCAGGCCCATGGCTTGCAGGGTGAAAAACAAACGCTGTTGCGGCGCCACGCTTTCGTCGCGCGACACGTGCACGCGCTTGAAGACGATGTTGTCGCCCTGTTTCTTGACCCAGGCGGCCAGCTGCGGTTCGAGCACATTGCAATGCGGGCAGTAATAGGCGAAGAATTCCGTCACTTCGATCTTCTTGCCCGATTCCGTCGCCTGCGGCGCGGGCAGGGTTTCGTATTCGACGCCGTTCTTCGGCTCGGACGGCGAGGCCGATGCGCCCATGGCGGCGCTGCACAGGGCGGCGGCAAACAACAGCTTCTTCAGAAAACGCATGCTGGTTCCTTATTTTTGGTTGCGGACGACGGCGACATCGATGCCGTTTTCAGACAGCTTGGTGCGCGCGCGGTTCATCGCTTCGAGCTGGTTGAACGGACCGACGCGCACGCGGTGCAGCACGCCGGCGTCGGTGCTGCGGTCGCTGATGGCCGCTTCGAAGCCGAGCAGCGCCAGTTTGCCGCGCGTGCTTTCGGCGTCCGCCATGTCATGGAAGGCGCCGGCCTGCAGATAATAAATCCATTTATCGCCGGCTGCATCGGCCTTGGCCTCGGTCTTCGTTTCGGCCTTGGCCTGCGGCGCCGGTGCGGCGGCAGGCGTTTTCGGCGCCGGCTTGTCCTTCAGGGTGCCGATCAATTCCTGCAGCGCGTCCGGTGGCGGCGCCTTCGGCTGCTGCGCCGGTACTGGTGCCGGTGCCGGTGCCGGTGCGGCCGGCTGCGCCGGCGTGGTGATTTCGCGCGGCTCACGGGAGAAGTCGCGCGCCGCTTCCTTGGCCGCTTCCTTGTTGCCGTACATCGGCTTGTTCGGGTCGGCGATCTGGCCGGCCGTCGGTTCGGCCGATTTGCCGGCCTTGGGCGACTTGTCGGTGAATGGCGATGAACCCTTGGTGATCACCAGGGCGACCACTACGGCGATGCCCAGGCCGATGACCAGGCCGATGATGATGCCGACCAGGGTGTTGCCCTGCTGGCGCCGGGTCGAAGTAAAGCGGGAAGCGTGATTCATTGACGGTTAGACCTTCGCGATTACATTTTGTTTGGCGCGGATACGCCGATCAGTGCCAGGCCGTTGCGCAGCACCTGGCGCGCGGCGATCACCAGCGCCAGGCGGGCCATCTTGACGGCTTCGTCTTCGACCAGCACTTTTTCAGCGAAGTAGAAGCTGTGCAGGTTGGCGGCCAGTTCGCGCAGGTAGAAGGCGACCTGGTGCGGCCCCAGTTCAGCTTGCGCGCGCGCCAGCATTTCCGGGTAGGCGGCCAGGGTCGCCAGCAGGGTCGCCTCGGTCGGCGCCGTCAGGGCGGCCAGGTCGACGCCGGCGATGCTGCTTTCGTCGCCGCCCCAGTTTTCCAGGATGCGGCAGATGCGCGCATGCGCGTACTGCACGTAATAGACCGGGTTTTCATCGGTGGTTTTCAGCGCCACGTCGACGTCGAAGACGAATTCCGTGTCGGCTTTGCGCGAGATCAGGAAGAAGCGCACGGCGTCGCGGCCCTTGGCGATGTCGCCGCCGCCCGACCATTCGATCAGGTCGCGCACGGTCACGTAGGAGCCGGCGCGCTTGGAAATCTTGACTTCTTCGCCGTCCTTCATGACGGTGACCATCTTGTGCAGCACATAGTCTGGGTAGCCTTGCGGGATGCCCATGTCGACGGCCTGCAGGCCGGCGCGCACGCGCGCGATGGTGCCGTGGTGGTCGCTGCCCTGGATATTGATGGCCTGCACGAAGCCGCGCTGCCATTTCACCAGGTGATACGCCACGTCCGGCACGAAATACGTGTAGGTGCCGTCCGTCTTGCGCATGACGCGGTCCTTGTCATCGCCGAAGTCGGTGGTGCGCAGCCACAGCGCGCCATCCTGTTCATACGTGTGGCCGGCCTTGATCAAGGTTTCCACTGCGCTGTTGACCTTGCCGTCGGCGTACAGCGACGATTCCAGGTAGTAATTGTCGAACTTCACGCCGAACGCCTGCAGGTCGATATCCTGCTCGTTGCGCAGGTAGGTGACGGCGAACGGGCGGATCGAATCGATGTCGTCGACGTTGCCATTGGCCGTGGCGGGCAAGCCATCGCTGGCCGACACCGTCTTGCCGGCCTTGAAGTCGTCGGCGATGTCGGCGATGTAGTCGCCGTTGTAGGCCGACTCCGGCCATTCGGCGTCGCCCGGCTTGAAGCCGCGCGCGCGCGCCTGCACGGAACTGGCCAGGGTCTGGATCTGCACGCCCGCGTCGTTATAGTAAAACTCGCGCGTCACTTGATAGCCTTGCGCGTCGAACAGCGACGACAGGGCGTCGCCCAGGGCCGCCTGGCGGCCGTGGCCCACGTGCAGCGGACCGGTCGGGTTGGCCGAGACGAACTCCAGGATGACCTGCTTGCCGGCGCCGGCCGTGCTGCGGCCATAGCTGGCGCCTTCGGCCAGGATGGTCTTCACCACGGCTTGCTTGGCGGCAGCGGACACGCGCACGTTGATGAAGCCGGGACCGGCGATTTCCACCGCTTCGACCAGGCCCTTGCCGGCCGGATTGGCCAGCACGGCGGTGACGATGGTTTGCGCCAGTTCGCGCGGATTCTGTTTCAGCTGCTTGGCCAGTTGCATGGCGATATTGCAGGCGACGTCGCCATGCGATGCATCGCGTGGTCGCTCGAGCACCACGATAGGGGTCAGCGAGGTGCCGGCCAGGACGGGAGCGAGGGCGGCCTGGAACAGGGCGATGATTTCTTGTTTCTGTTGGGCGAGCATGAGCAGGATGGCGGCGAAACCGCGTTAAGAATGAATAGAATGAATCAAAAAGCAAAACGGACGGCAAGTACCCAAGCCGCCCAGACTGCGTTAATTATACTGGTTTGCTGCCGGGAACAATACGCTTGCCGGCGGGCGCGCCGTCGCGCCGCTTTTCACGATATTATCAGGAAGGCATGTCCATGTTGGTGCATGAAAACATCAGCATGGCGCATTCTGCTTGTATATATGCGGTTTTTTGCCGCAATTTACATTTATCACTGCAATCGCTTGGGCCAGAGGGCGCTACAAACGCTACAATCGACCCTTTATTGATGACGCGCGGCCGCGAGTGCCACCAGCTGCGCGCAGCTACACCGGATAACTATGAACAAGCGCCCCACGCTGAAATTGAAAACCAAGCCGGCGCCAGGCCAGGCGCCTGCCGCACCGAAATTGCGTCCCAGCTACCATCCCGACCTGAAACCGGTCTTGCAGCCGGGCTTCCAACCCGATTTGCGGGCCGACTCGCTGGCGTTTTGCCTGCTGGGCGCTGCCAATGCCGTGGCGCAAGTGCGCACGGGCACGGCCCTGCCGCAGGCGCTGGCCAAGGTATTTGCGCAATCGAACGCCAGCCCGCAGGCGCGCGGCGCCATCCAGGATATTTCCTACCGCACCATGCGCCAGCTGGGCCGCAGCGAAACCCTGGTCGGCCTGATGACGTCGAAGGCGCCGGAGCCGCCGATGCTGGCCGCGCTGCTGTGCTGCGCGCTGTCGTTGATGTCGGCCGAGCCGGGCGAACAGCCCTACGAAGAATTCACCGTCGTCGACCAGGCTGTCACGGTGGCGACATCGCACCCTGACCTGGCGCATGCCAAGGGCATGGTCAACGCCGTTTTGCGGCGTTTCTTGCGCGAGCGCAAATCCTTGCTGGAAGCGGCACTGCAACAGCCATTGGCGCAATGGAATTATCCGCAGTGGTGGATCGATTCGCTGCGCCTGGCCTATCCCCGCGACTGGCAAGCCATTTTGACGGCAGGCAATGCCGTGCCGCCGCTGACCCTGCGCGTGAACCGCCGCAAGAGCACGGTGGAAGCCTATCTGGCCGTGCTGGCCGGGGCGGGCATCGCCGCGCGCCAGGTGGGGCCGTTCGCCGTGCGCCTGGACAAGCCGATCGGCGTGGCCCTGATCCCCGGCTTCGAGCACGGTGTCGTCTCCGTGCAGGATGCTGGCGCGCAACTGGCCGCGCCGTTGCTGGACTTGCACGACGGCATGCGCGTGCTTGACGCCTGCGCGGCGCCGGGCGGCAAGACCTGTCATATCCTGGAGCTGGCCGACGTGCAGGTGACGGCCATCGATGCGGACGCCAAGCGCCTGCCGCGCATCGCGGAAAACCTCGAGCGCCTGGGCCTGGAGGCGACCCTGAAGGCGCAGGATGCGCAATCGGGCGCGTGGTGGGACGGCCAGCAGTACGACCGCATCCTGGCCGACGTGCCGTGCACGGCGTCGGGCATCGTGCGCCGCCATCCCGATATCCGCTGGTTGCGCCGTAAGGGCGACGCGTTCCAACTTGCAACACTTTCCTCCAAAATTCTGGACAACCTGTGGCAGATGCTGCGCCCCGATGGTAAATTGCTGTTCGTGACTTGTTCATTGTGGCCGCAGGAGTCCGAGGCACAGGCGGCTGCATTTGCGGTGCGCAATAATGCGACCCGTTTGACGGCGCCCGGTCAGCTGTTGCCAACTGGCAGCGCGGAGCAGGACCATGACGGTTTGTTCTATGCGCTGTTCCAAAAAAATGCGGCTTGAGCGATTCGTTCATACTTTTCCTACGGACACTATCGGCACACTTGTGACAACACGACTCTTCCGACTCCTGGCCCTGCTGCTGATGCTGGCATGTACCATGCCACGCGCGCATGCCGCCGATATGGTCGAGATCACGCGTGCCTACATCGAGGCTAGCGAAGAGGGCTACAAGCTGGCCGCCGCCTATTCGTTCGAGCTCAATCACGACCTCGACGACGCCGTGCAGCACGGCGTCCCCCTGTTTTTCACGACGGAAATTGAACTGACCCGGCCCCGCTGGTACTGGTTCGATGAAAAAGCCATCGTCGCGCGCCAGACCAGCCGCCTGTCGTACAACGTGCTGACGCGCCAGTACCATGTGTCGGGCGGCGGCCTGCAGCAAAGCTTTGCCAGCCTCGACGACGCCCTGCTGCTGATCCGCCGTCCCAGCCGCTGGCTGGTGGCGCGGCGCGGCGAGCTGAAAGTGGGGCAAACGTATAACGTGACCTTGCGTATGGGCATGGACCGCGACTATCTGCCCAAGCCGATACAGGTCAATGCCTTCAATAACAGCGACTGGCGCCTGGCTTCGAATAAAAAAACCTTCTTGTATACGGCGGAGTAGTGAGTCAAGCATTGCGCTATTTGCTGGTGGTGGGCGGCGGCATTGTCAGTATCCTGCTCTTCCTGCTGGCGTCGGCTTCCGACAATTCCGGCTTCTTCGACCGTTATTATTCCTGGCTGCTGGGGCTCAACGCGGCCGTGGCCGTGTCGCTGCTGGCGCTGGTCGGCATTTCGCTGGGCCGCCTGTACGCGCGCTACAAGAGCGGCAAGTTCGGTTCCAAGCTGATGACGCGCCTGGTGATGCTGTTCGCCGCCGTCGGCATCCTGCCCGGCCTGGTGATTTTTCTTGTCTCCGTGCAATTCGTTTCCCATTCCATCGAATCGTGGTTCAACGTCAAGATCGAGGCGGCGCTGGAATCGGGCCTGGAACTGGGCCGCGCGGGTCTCGATGCGGCCCTGGTCGAACTCGACCGCCGCGGCCACAAGGCCGTCGACGAGCTGCGCGCCGATCCCGTGGCCGGCCCGGCAGTGCTGACCAGCCTGCTGCGCGAAGAGGGCATGCAAAATGTCATGATCGTCAGCGGCGACGGCGTCCTGCTGGCCAGCGCCGGCCCGCACAGCGCGGCCGACCTGCCTACGCCGGCCATGCTGGCGCAGGCGGCCTTGCCGGCCGGCTACGCTTCGGCCGAGGGCGGACTGGAACTGCATGACGATGGCACGGAATCGGGCGGCGGCGGCATCCGCGCCGGGCCGCCGGCGGCGCTTGATGCGGCCGCCAGCCTGCGCCTGCGCGTGCTGGTGTCCGTGCCGGGGCCGTCCGTGTCGCCCCGCTACCTGCAATTGCTGCAATCGGTGCCGCCCAAGCTGGCCACCAACGGCGAGATGCTGCGCGCCGCCTACAGCGAATACAAGGAACGTTTCGTCGCGCGCGTGGGCTTGCGCAAGATGTACATGGAAATCCTCACCTTGACCTTGCTGCTGGCCATCTTTGGCGCCATCGGCAGCGCCTTCCTGATCGCGGGCAACCTGGCCCAGCCCCTGCTGCTGCTGGCCGAGGGCACGCGCGCCGTGGCCGAGGGCGATTTGTCGCCGCGCCCCATCGTCGCTAGCAAGGATGAATTGGGCACCCTGACGCAATCGTTCAACATCATGACGCGCCAGCTGCTCGATGCGCGCACGGCCGTGGAAAGCAACCGCGCCGCGCTGCAGAATGCCAAGGCCCACCTCGAATCGGTGCTGGCGAACATGTCGGCCGGCGTGATGGTGCTCGATGGCGATTTCAAACTGGTGACCTGCAATGAATCGGTGGAACGCATCCTCCAGCATTCGGGCGCCAGCATGGTGGGCCAGCCGCTGGCAAATATTGCCGGGATGGAAGAGTTTGGTTCCGCCATCATCAGCGCCTTCACGGCGCAGAGTGCGCAGTCGGCGTCGGGCCGCAACCTGCAGCGCCTGCACTGGCAACGCCAGATCGAGATCCCGCGCCGCCTGGGCAGCAGTGCCGACGAACACGACATCACCCTGCTGGCGCGCGGCTCGCGCCTGCCGCTGGAATCCGGCAACGGCTACATCGTGGTGTTTGATGATATTTCCGACGTCATTTCCGCGCAGCGCTCGATCGCCTGGGGCGAAGTGGCGCGCCGCCTCGCGCATGAGATCAAGAACCCGCTGACGCCGATCCAGCTGTCGGCCGAGCGCCTGCAGATGAAGCTCGATGGCAAGCTGGAGCCGCGTGACGCCGAACTGCTCAGCCGCGCCACCACCACCATCGTCAAGCAGGTGGACGCCATGAAGCGCATGGTCGACGACTTCCGCGACTATGCGCGCACGCCGCCGGCCGTGCTGACCCCGCTGCGCTTGAACGAGCTGATCGAAGAGATCCTGAACCTGTATTTGCGCGGCGACGACGGCGACATCATCCACCCGCAGCTGGCGCCGAATTTGCCGATGGTGATGGGCGACCCCACGCAATTGCGCCAGGTCATACATAACCTGTTGCAGAACGCGCAGGACGCCATGGCGGACCTGCCGCCGGAATCACCGCATCCGCGGATTGACGTGAGGACGGAAGCAATTCATTATCGCAGTGCGGACGGCGGCGTGAATATCGCCGTGCGGCTGGCCATCACCGACAATGGCCCCGGTTTTGCGCCGAAGATCCTGGCGCGGGCCTTCGAGCCCTACGTCACGTCGAAGGCGCGCGGCACGGGGCTGGGCCTGGCGATGGTGAAGAAAATTATCGATGAACATGGTGGACGCATCGATATCGAGAACCGGGTCGACGGCAATGGCGCTTCGGTGGTCATTTTGCTGTTAAAGTTAGCTCCCGACGCTCCGGCCCAGGAATTCCTGGCTTGAGAGTCTGGTTTAGTATTTAAAACACTAATAAAATCATAGTTGTCCGCGCGTGCCTTTTGTACGCGACGGCCGGCGAAATGAGGAAGGCAAGACACGAATGGCAAACATACTCGTAGTGGATGATGAAATGGGTATCCGTGAGTTGCTCTCGGAAATTCTGGGCGACGAAGGGCATGCTATCCAGCTGGCCGAAAATGCGCAGCAGGCGCGTGAAGCGCGTGCCGCCGGTGCGCCGGATCTGGTATTGCTCGATATCTGGATGCCGGACACCGATGGCGTGACCCTGCTCAAGGAGTGGCAGCGCGATGGCTTGCTGACCATGCCGGTGATCATGATGTCGGGTCATGCCACCATCGATACGGCCGTCGAGGCGACGCGTATCGGTGCGCTGAATTTCCTGGAAAAGCCGATTGCCCTGCAGAAACTGCTGAAAGCGGTCCAGCAAGGCTTGACGCGGGCGCAGGAAACCGTGCGCTCGCCGAGCGTGGCGCCGCGTCCCGCGGCGGCCGTCGTGGCCGAGGAAAGCAGCCATCCCGTGCCCAGCTTTGGCGGCAGCGCGCCGCAACAGCTGATGGTGCGCCCGGGCATCGCCGTGCCGGCGGTGGCCGAAGGCCATGGCTACAACCTGTCGTTCGACCTGCCGCTGCGCGAGGCGCGCGATGCCTTCGAGCGCATGTACTTCGAACACCACCTGGGCCGCGAAGGCGGCAGCATGACGCGCGTGGCGGAAAAAACGGGGCTGGAACGCACCCATTTGTACCGCAAGCTGAAACAGCTGGGCGTCGAACCGGGCAAGCTGGCCAAGAAAAGCCTGTGACGGCAGCCGCACGGCACGCTACGCCGCTGACCCTGGTCAGCGGCGGGCGTGCCGGTGAGCGCGAGGCTAGCATTGCGCAAGTCTTGCTGCCGCACCAGCCGTCGGCCGTGATCCTGGAAGGGTTGGCTGACGGCAACTCCATCCTGGCCGACCTGGCCGAGCACACCTCTCCATCGTTTCCATTGCAACTGTTGCGCATCGCGCCCGGTTGCCTGTGCTGCAGCGGCAATCTCGTATTGCGTGTAACATTAAATCGTCTGCTGCGCCATCCACCCGCGCGCCTGTTCATCAGCCTGGCCGACGCCTCGCACATCGAACAGCTGCGCACCTGGCTCACCGCCAGTCCCTACGATGCCCTGCTGGCGCTGCAAGCGGACATACTGGTTTCCTGATCGACGCTTTCCTGATCGAATTACCGCAGTCGCAGTTTGCATCTCGTTACAACTCTGTAGCCCCGCAGGGTGGCCCGGCCGCTTGAAATGGCGGGTGGGAACCCCACCTCTGTCCTGAAACCGCAGGAGCGTCTCCTGCCTGAGCGAAGGATGCAAAATGAACCTGATCTATAACAGCGAACAATATAGCGTCGTGGAATTCGGCGCCGACGTCGACCTGGAAGCCCTGCGCTTTGGCGGCTATGAAATCGTCGACAAGGGCGGCAAGCGCGAGACTTTCATTGCCGGCGTCCTGGCCCAGCATTTTCGCCGCGACGTCACGGAACTGATCGCCAGCGAACCGAGCATGGAAGAAATCGATGAATTTTTGGGCAGCTATGATTCCCTCATGAGTCAACCGGTCCTGTTGCACTGATGCTGGCTCTCTGATGGCCATCGACACCATACCCAACCGCCGCGCGGCATGGTATGGTGGCCGTGTTATTGAGCTGCAAACAGACCATGTGCCAACTTCTCGGAATGAATTGCAATGTCCCCACGGACATTGTCTTTAGTTTTACCGGCTTCGCCATGCGCGGCGGCCAGACCGATACCCACCATGACGGCTGGGGCATCGCCTTTTTCGAGGGCGCCGGCGTGCGCCATTTCGTCGACCACCAGGCGGCCATCGCCTCGCCCGTGGCCGAACTGATCAAACGCTATCCGATCAAGTCGCGCAATGTCATCGCGCATATCCGCAAGGCCACGCAAGGCCAGGTGGCACTGGAAAACTGCCACCCGTTCGTGCGCGAGCTGTGGGGTCGCTACTGGGTATTCGCCCACAATGGCGACCTGAAAGCGTTCCACCCCGTGTTGACGGGCAGTTACCGCCCCGTCGGCTGCACCGACAGCGAGCTGGCCTTTTGCTACCTGCTGCAGGAGCTGCACGCGCGCTTTGGCGACGCCCCGCCTGCCTTGCCGGCGCTGCATGCGGCGCTGGCCGAGCTGCTGCCGGGAATTGCCGCCCACGGCACCTTCAACATGATGCTGTCCAGCGGCGAAGCCCTGTTTGCCCATTGCTCCACCAGCTTGCACTATCTGGTGCGACAACATCCATTTCCAACTGCTACACTCTCCGATGACGACTTGAGCGTGGACTTTTCCCAGGTGACCACGCCGCTGGACCGGGTGGCCGTGATTGTCACGCAGCCGCTGACGACCGACGAGCAATGGACGGCGTTTGCGCCAGGCGAATTGAAATTATTTGTCGACGGGATGGTGCAAGTGGCCCCCGCCGCCTGATTTTTGACGACAATCGCCTTGATTGCTGCCAAAATACCCACAGCGCGGGCGGAATTCAGCTAAAGTATTGTCAATAGTGAACCTTGATGCGGGCGCTGCGCGGCCGGTGTCACTCGACGTGATTGATGAAGAGTTAATGATCGATATTTCCAGCAACGACATCACCCCGAAACCCTTGCGCGTGCGCGAGTTCTATCTGGGGCGACAACCTATCCTTGACCGCAATCAAGCCTTGTTTGGCTATGAGTTGCTATTTCGCAACGCCCCGGTCGGGCCCGCCAACATTACCAGCGACCTGTCCGCCACGGCTTCCGTCATCGCCCACGCTTCCCAGCTGGGCATGGAAAAAGTCATCGGTGACGCGCTCGGTTTCGTCAACGTCGATGCCGACGTGATCATGAGCGATATCTTCGTTTTCCTGCCGCGCGAGAAAGTCGTGCTGGAAATCGTCGAATCGATGCAGGTCACGCCTGCCTTGCGCGCGCGCATCAGCGAACTGGTGGGCCATGGCTTCACCTTCGCGCTGGAAAACGTGGTGTCCGATACGTCGCAGGTGCAGGAATTGTTGCCGTTGGTGCAATACGTCAAAATGGATATGAGCACCGTCGACCCGAAGGTGCTGGCAGCGCTGGCGCCCCGTTTCAAGCAGGAAAACAAGAAACTGGTGGCGGAAAAGGTCGAGACGCGCGAAGAATTCAAGTCGGGCCTGGACCTGGGCTTCGATTACTTCCAGGGTTATTACTTTGCCAAGCCCGCCATCATGACGGGCAAGAAGCTGTCGCCGTCGCAACTGGCCGTCATGGAACTGATGACTTTGGTCACCTCGGACGCCGACAACATGGATATCGAGCGCGCCATCAAGCGCGACGTCTCGCTGGCCCTGAACCTGTTGCGTTTGGTCAATACACCAGCCGTGGGCGCCCGCCAGCGCATCGATTCGCTGAGCCAGGCCGTCACCGTGCTGGGCCGCCGCCAGCTGCAGCGCTGGCTGCAAATCATGCTGTACGCGGAACCAAGCAAGCGCGGCCATAGCATGACGCCGCTGCTGATGCTGGCGACCACGCGCGGCCGCCTGCTGGAATTGCTGGCCCATAAACTGCGCCCGAACCACGCCCACTCGGCCGATATCGCCTTTACGGTCGGCATCATGTCCCTGATGGACACCCTGTTCGGCGTGCCGATGGCGGAAATCCTGAAACAGATCGAAGTGATCGACGAAGTGTCCGAAGCGCTGCTGTCGCGCGAGGGTTTTTACGGCGACCTGCTGCGCCTGGCCGAATGCATCGAGCGCATCGAAGACATGGAAGGCGAGATCGTGCCGACCCTGCGCGACCTGGCCATGTCGCCGGACGACCTGGTGGAGCTGGAAATGGCGGCCTACGAATGGAGCGACAACGTCGTCCGCTACGCTCTGTAGTTGGCACCTGACCAAACCTACTGCGCGTCGGCATAGGCGGCTTGCGATGCTCACCGGCTCGGCTTCCCCGTACTGAGTACGGCTCCGCTTCTCGGCCACCTCTTCCTTCCGCTCGCTACGGTTTTGTCAGGCGCTGAGACGTCGCGTATCTGCGGTGCTGTTCGTATTTTGAAAAGCCCTGCACGGCTTAGCCGTGGCAGGGCTTTTTTGCGCCGCTACGCGGCGGCGCCGGGCCAGTGCTTGTGCAGCTCGGGGTCGGTGCGCAGTTCCCACAGGGCCAGCACGACGACGGCGATGCCGACGAGCAGCTCATTCCACATGACGACGCGCTGATCGGCCAGCCGCAATACCCACGGCGAAACGGCGACCCAGACGCCTACCAGCAAATTGACGACGACGGCCCAGAAATAGGTCTTGTACAGGTCGAAGGCGGCCAGCACGGCGATCACCAGGCCCGAGATAAAGGCGTTGAGCATCTGCGGCGAGCCTTCGGGATAGGAAAAGGCCCAGGGCGAAACGATCAGCCACAGGCCCAGCAACAGGATCACCTGATCCTGCCAGCGTTTCAGTTTGAAAGTGGTTGCCATAATACCTCCTTGCCGGTTAGGGAACGGGCCGGAGCGGGCATGCAGCATGCCGGCCGGCATACTGCGTTAGTGCGCTGCGGCGCGCGATAAGTTCCGCGCGCCTTGTGCTTATATTATGACAGATTCGGCGCCAGCCAGCGTTCCACGTCCTCGACCCTGGCGCCGCGGCGCCTGGCCATGTCTTCCACCTGGTCCATGCCGACCTTGCCGACGACGAAGTATTTCGACTCCGGGTGGGCGAAATAGAAGCCGGAGACGGCCGCGCCGGGGAACATGGCATACGATTCCGTCAGCTGCATGCCGATTTCCCCGGCCTGCATGACTTCGAACATCTCTTTCTTGACCGTGTGCTCGGGGCAGGCCGGGTAGCCGGGCGCCGGGCGGATGCCGACATATTTCTCGGCGATCATGTCGTCGTTGCTCAGGTGCTCATCGGGCACATAGCCCCACAAATCCTTGCGCACGCGCTCATGCAGGTATTCGGCAAACGCCTCGGCCAGGCGGTCCGCCAGCGATTTGAGCATGATGGACGAGTAATCGTCGTGCGCATCCTCGAAGCGCTTTTCGTACTTTTCGATGCCCAGGCCGGACGTCACGGCGAACATGCCGATGTAATCCTTCACGCCCGAAGCCTTCGGCGCGATGAAGTCGGCCAGGCACTGGTTCGGCCGCTGCACGCCGTCGACCACGGGCTTGACGCCTTGCTGGCGCATGCCGTAATACGTGAACGCCACCGTACTGCGCGTATCGTCGGTGTACACCTCGATATCGTCGTCATTGACGCTATTGGCCGGCAGCAGGGACACGACACCGTTGGCCGTCAGCCAGCGCCCGTCGATGAGCTTTTTCAGCAAGGCCTGGCCTTCCGCATACACCTTGGTGGCCGCGTCGCCCACCACTTCATCCGTCAAGATGGCGGGGAAGGGGCCGGCCAGGTCCCAGGTCTGGAAGAACGGGCCCCAGTCGATGTAGTTGGCCAGGCTGGCCAGGTCGACATTTTTAAACACGCGGCGGCCGATGAACTTCGGTTTCACGGGCGTGCACGGGCCGTCGAAGGGCACCACCATCCGGTTGGCGCGCGCCTGCGCCAGCGGCAGGATGGGCAGGGCCTTCTTGTTGGCGTGCTGTTCGCGGATGCGCGCGTAGTCGAGTTCGATGTCTTCCACGTACTTGTCGCGCTGTTCCGGCGTCAGCAGCGATTGCGCCACGGACACGGAACGCGAGGCGTCCGGCACGTAGATGACGGGGCCGTCGTAGTTGTGCGCGATTTTCACGGCCGTGTGGGCGCGGCTGGTCGTGGCGCCGCCGATCAGCAGGGGAATCTTGAGCATGCGGAAGTGTTCGTCGCGCTGCATTTCCTTGGCGACATACGCCATTTCTTCCAGCGACGGCGTGATCAGGCCGGAAAGGCCGATGATGTCGGCGTTTTCCACCTTGGCGCGGGCGAGGATTTCCGAGCAGGGCACCATCACGCCCATGTTCACCACTTCGAAGTTATTGCATTGCAAGACTACCGTGACGATATTCTTGCCGATGTCATGCACGTCGCCTTTCACGGTCGCCATGATGATCTTGCCTTTCGGCTTGGCCACGATGCCCGTGCGCTGCTCTTCCAGCAGCTTTTCTTCCTCGATGAACGGAATCAGGTGGGCCACGGCCTGCTTCATCACGCGCGCCGATTTCACCACTTGCGGCAGGAACATCTTGCCCTGGCCAAACAGGTCGCCGACCACGTCCATGCCGGCCATCAAGGGACCCTCGATCACGTGGATGGGGCGCCCGCCATTGTGCAGCAGTTGCTGGCGCGCTTCTTCCGTGTCTTCCACGATGAATTGCGTGATGCCGTGCACCAGCGCGTGCGACAGGCGTTCCTGCACCGTGCCTTCGCGCCAGGCCAGGGTTTGCGCTTCGGCCTTGCCGCCCGCCTTCAGGGTGCCGGCAAATTCGATCATGCGCTCGGTCGAGTCTTCGCGGCGGTTCAGCACCACGTCTTCCACGCGCTCGCGCAATTCCGGGTCCAGGTTGTCGTACACGCCCACCATGCCGGCGTTGACGATGCCCATGGTCATGCCGGCCTTGATGGCGTGGTACAGGAAGACGGTATGGATGGCTTCGCGGGCTGGATCGTTGCCGCGGAAACTGAACGACACGTTCGACACGCCGCCCGAAATTTTCGCGTATGGCAAGTTTTCCTTGATCCAGCGCGTGGCGTTGATGAAGTCGACGGCGTAGTTGTTGTGCTCTTCGATGCCGGTGGCGACGGCAAAGATGTTCGGGTCGAAAATGATATCTTCCGGCGGGAAGTCCAGCGCATCGATCAACAAGTGATATGCGCGGGCGCAAATCTCGATCTTGCGCTCGAAGGTGTCGGCTTGCCCTTTTTCATCGAAGGCCATGACGATGACGGCGGCGCCGTAGCGGCGGCACAGTTTTGCCTGGCGCAGGAATTCCTCTTCGCCTTCCTTCATGGAAATCGAGTTGACGATGGCCTTGCCCTGCACGCATTTCAGGCCCGCTTCGATGACCGACCATTTCGACGAGTCGACCATGATGGGCACGCGCGAAATATCGGGTTCCGAGGCGATCAGGTTCAAAAAGCGCGTCATGGCGGCCAGCGAGTCGAGCATGGCCTCGTCCATGTTGATATCGATCACTTGCGCGCCGTTTTCCACTTGCTGGCGCGCCACGGACAGGGCTTCGTCGTATTGCTCGTTGAGAATCATGCGCGCAAACGCCTTCGAGCCCGTGACGTTGGTGCGCTCGCCCACGTTGACGAACAGCGATTCGTCGTTGACGACGAACGGTTCCAGGCCCGCCAGGCGCAGGTCGCGCGACGGCGCCGGCACGGTGCGCGGCGTGTTTTTCGACAGCAACGCGCCGATGGCGGCGATGTGCTCGGGCGTGGTGCCGCAGCAGCCGCCCGCCATGTTCAAAAAGCCCGCGTCGGCAAATTCGCGCAGCAGGGCGGACGTGTCGGCCGGCAACTCGTCGAAGCCCGTGTCGCTCATGGGATTGGGCAAGCCCGCGTTCGGGTAGATGCAAACAAAAGTGTCGGCGATCTTGGCCAGTTCTTCCGCATACGGGCGCATCAGGGCGGCACCCAGCGCGCAGTTCAGGCCGATGGTCAGCGGTTTCGCGTGGCGCACGGAATTCCAGAAGGCGGGCACGGTCTGGCCCGACAGGATGCGGCCCGAGGCGTCCGTGACGGTGCCGGAAATCATCAGCGGCAGGCGCACGACGGTCGGATTTTGCTCGTAGAACAGGTCGATGGCGAACAGGGCCGCCTTGCAGTTCAAGGTATCGAAGATGGTTTCCACCAGCAGCACGTCGGCGCCGCCTTCCACCAGGCCCTGCGTCTGCTGCAGGTAGGCGGCCACCAGCTGGTCGAAACTGACGTTGCGCGCGGCCGGGTCGTTCACGTCGGGCGAGATCGACGCCGTCTTCGGCGTGGGGCCCAGGGCGCCGGCGACGAAGCGCGGCTTGTCCGGGGTGGAATACTTGTCGCAGGCGGCGCGCGCCAGCCTGGCCGCCTGCACGTTCATTTCATAGGCCAGGTGGGCCATGTGGTAATCGTCTTGCGCAATCGTCGTGGCGCCGAAGGTATTCGTTTCGATCAGGTCGGCGCCGGCCGCCAGGTAGCGCTCGTGGATTTCCTGGATGATGTGCGGCTGCGTCAGGGTCAGCAGCTCATTGTTGCCTTTGACAAACAGTTCGCGCGCGCCGCTGTCGGCCGGCGCGGCGAAGTCGATGAAGCGGCCGGCGGGGCCGCCACGGTACGCTACTTCGTCGAGCTTGTATTGCTGGATGATCGTGCCCATGGCGCCGTCGAGGATCATGATCCGCTGCGCGAGGATGGCGCGCAAGGTGGCTTCGGTCGGGGACATGGCGGGGATCACGGTATCGTTCATTTCATGCTTTCAATAGGCAAACGGGCGGCGGCGCGGCGACAGGGCGGTTGCAGGCCAGCGGGGTCAGCTGGCGGGGAGAGCCGGCCCGGTAGGGCAGGCAGAAGGTGGCAATCGCCTGAATCACCGGGTCTAAAATTATACGGCATCAGGCTGCTTTGGTTTTGGGCAAAAGCGGTGCCAGGCCCGTCCGTGGTGACCCGCGCAACACTTTGGCCCGCTCGCGGCCATGCGGTGAAATGACATGCCTGGAAATCTTGCCGAAAAAGTTGATTTCTCCGGAAAATTGCATCAATGACATTTGTTTTGTGCTGTGGGGAAATATCCACATGTGCCGGGCGACGATGTTGGCATGGATGGCGGGGCTGTCGCCGTGGCGGGAAACAACCTTGATGTCAAGCAATGCAGAGCGCGGCGAGTCATGCTTGAAATCAAATTCGTGCGAGTTGCCTTGTCATTGCCATCAAAATTCATTAGATCAAAAGCATTAATAGTTGTTACTTAGAATTAAACTCACCGATAATATTGGTTCCTAGAAATTATATTCTCACCAAAAGTCACCAATATGTCCCAGATCCCCCGTCGCGCTCCCGGCTGCACGCTGTTCGACCATGGTTGCAAGCCATGAAAAATCATTTGCTTGTAGCGTTGTTTCTCGTGCTGGGCCTGTCCGCCTGCGGCGGTGGCGGTGGTGATGCCGCGGGTGGGGCGTCGTCGGGCACGGCCGTCCTCGCGCCTGCCGTGACGGCCGTGTCGGCGACGAATGTTGCCGTCGGCGCCAGCCTGGTGCTCACGGGCACCAATTTGAGCCGCGCGACGGCGTTCCAGGTGGGCGCCGTGACCGTCGCCGCCAGCGCCGCCAGCGACACCAGCGTCACCCTGGCCATGCCGGGCGCGCCCGTTGCGGGCGTCCTGAGCCTCGTCAGCGCGGCCGGCACGGCCACCACGGCGTACAGCGTCAACGTGTACCAGCCATTGACGGTTGCCAGCGTCACGCCGGCCCTGGGCGGCGCCGGTTCCAGCGTCACGGTCACGGGCAAGGGCATGGGCGCCGTCACGGCGGTGCAGTTCGGCAGCGGCGCGTCGGCCGTTCCGCAGAGCCAGGGCGCGGCCAGCGTCACCGTGGTGGTGCCCGTGGGCGCGGCGACAGGACCGCTGACCCTGCGTGGCCCGTACAACGACGTCATCAGCAGCGACAGTTATACCGTCCTGCCCAGCGTGACGGTGACCTCGATCAGCTCGCTGGTCAATGGCGCGACCTTGTCCGTGACCGTGCAGGGCAGCAATCTCGACCAGGTCAGTGCCGCCTCGGTGGGCAGCACGCCGGCCAGCATCGTCAGCGTCAGCAGCAGCCAGCTGATCTTGTCCGCGCCGGCAGAGGCGACAGGCAATGTGATGCTGTCGGCAGCCTCGCGCATTGCCGTCAATGCGGGCACGGTGGCGGCCTTTACCCTGGGCAGCATTGATTTTGCGCAAGTTCTCAACTTGAACGCCAGCAACACGGCCCTGCGCCTGACGCGCGGCAAGCCGGCCGCCGTGCGCGTGCCCGTGCTGGCCCCGCAAGCGGGGCAGGCCAGCCCGGTCGTGACCTTGAACGCCACGGCCGCCAATGGCAGCGCTCTGGGCAGCATCACCATGAGCGGGCCGTCGGTCTTGCCGACGGCCACGAGCGAATACAGTTTCAGCGGCAATTTCAGCGCCATCCTGCCGGCGAGCTGGATCTTGCCTGGCGTGCGCGTGCGCGTGACGGCCGTCGGCAGCGACGGCGTGCAGGTAAGCCAGGAGGCGGCGCCCGTGGTGGCCAGCCTGGCCAGGATCCGCCTGGTGCTGGTGCCCTTGAGCACCGACGATGGCCTGGCGCAAGTGCCTGACGTCGAGGCGATCCGTGCCGCGCTGCTGCGCGTGTATCCGTATGCGGCGGAAAATATCAGCATCACGACGCGCGCCGCACTGAGCATGCCGGGCAGCAGCACGGCCGACAGCTGGTGGAGCGATGCCCTGGGCAAGCTGGAAAGCAGGCGCGCGCTGGAAGACAGCGGGGCCTATTATTACGGCCTGGTGCCGAAGATGTCCGTCACCAATGCAGCCGGCCTGGCCTACATCAACCAGCGCACCGGCAGCGACGACTTCACGTCGGCCATCGGCCTGGATGCCAAGTTCAACACCAGCGCGGCGATCGATCCGTTCGGCAATAGCTGGCCTCAATGGCTGACCACGCTTGTACATGAACTGGGCCACAATCACTCGCTGCAGCACATCGCCTGCGGCGGACCGGCCAATGCGGTGACCGATTATCCGTATGCGGACGGCAACCTGGGACCGCAACCCCTGTACAACAGCAACTATGCGGGCAGCATCGGCCAGTTGAGCAAGGCCGTCTACGGCGCTACGCCGATGAAGGATGTGATGAGCTATTGCAGCGGCGCCTGGTTCTCCGATTACAGCTATACGCGGGTGCAGCAATTCCTGGAAAAACGCAGCACGCAAGTGACGGGCAGCAATGTCCTGGCCGCCAGCATGGCCGTTGCCGAGAATGGCTATCTGACCATTTCCGGCCGCATCACGCCGGCCGGCGTGGTCCTGCATCCGGCCGTCGCCTCGTCCGCGCGCATGGGCGCTCCGGCCAGCGGCAGCAGCCATGCCTATACGCTGCGCGTGTTGACGGCGTCCGGACAGACTATCGACTTACCTTTCGATGCGGCCGCCCTGGCCGATCACGGCGGCAGCGCCATCAGCCATTTCCGCGTCAGTTTCGCCAATCCCGGCGATATCAGCGACGTGCAAGTATTGTCAAAAGGCAAGCCTTTGGCCCAGACGGCACGCCCGGCGCGCCGCAGCAAGGCGGCCGCCAACGACGCCAGTTTTGACGCCACGCAAAGCGATGGCAAGCTGGCGCTGGTCTGGGATGCGCAGGCGGAGCCGTATGCGGCCGTGCTGCACGTGGCCGCCGATGGCCGCAAGACGCTGGTCGCCAGCGGCTTGACCGGTGGCAACGCCAGCGTCGACGTGAGCGTCTTGCCGGCCGGCGGCCGCTTCGAGGTCAGCCTGTCGTCGTCCGTGGGCGGACGCCTGATGAAGGTCATGCGCCGCTAAGCGCCGTGGCCGGACGTAAAAAGGGCTTGCCGCGGCAAGCCCTTTTTTTATGGCCGTGACCCGTCCTGGAATAAGTTGACACTTTTTCGTTACAGAGAAGGAGTGTCCGATGGAACAAGGGTTTCGACGCA
>NZ_JBWKUZ010000030.1:0-44309 GCF_059421435.1 Janthinobacterium sp. GW821-FHT03A03
CTGCGTCGAAACCCTTGTTCCATCGGACACTCCTTCTCTGTAACGAAAAAGTGTCAACTTATTCCAGGACGGGTCACAGACAAATAAAAAAGCCTCCCGCAGGGGAGGCTTTTTTATTTGATTCTGGCGGAGACGGTGTCCGTAGAACACCGCTATGAAATGCGACTCACTTTTGAGCACTACCCCCCTGTCTACCCCCCTGCCTCCCCCTTGCAATTACTGGATTCAGAGGTCGCTAAGCAATGGCAAGTGAAAACACTTCGACAATTTGGAAAATATTTCATCAGTATCAAGTCCGCCTCCTAAGGGCTGCCTGATCTTTACAATGCAAGTGTCGAACTTGCGCCCCCTGCAGTGTAAATGCCATTACCAGCACGTTTTTACAGTGCTCTCATAGGGAAAATTTTCCACTGAGCATCATGAAATGGCGCTGGATTGCACCTGATTACACCCGAAATTACACCCACTTTGCCGACCTAGGCAGACGTATCAAAAGCCCAACTATGCGGTTACGCAGCACGGCGCTCGCAATAAACGTGTATGTTACTGTTAAATCAATACGCATTAGCCAAGGCCTTGCATATGAATCTTCTGCCAAGGGGAATTGTTATTTCAGCATTATTTTCATGCAGTGCGTCGAGTCCAAGCGAGCTGTTGATATAGTCGGCATGAGCAGCTTCGCCCTTGCTGCCCACTACAGCATGCCCACCAGCGATCAACACCAGGGCGACTACCTGCAGCAACTGAACTATGGCAGCGCGGCGGCCGGCTGCCAAGTTATTGTGCTGGTCGATCAGCAACAACGCGTGGTCGGCTGGCCTTTCGCAGCGTGAAGCACACGAACTAGCTCATGCCGTCGACGTCGAGCATCACGGGCGGCATCGTAGCACACACTCCCCATGGCCGGAGCGCAGCGCCGCCGTTCAGCGCGGCCAGCTCTTCGGCGCTCGGGCACCAGTACGACACCACGGCAAGCAGATCGCCCACGTGTGTGCGCGTGATCGGCAATGCGCTGCACGGCAACTCGGCCTGATCCCAGCCTGCAGACGCACCGAGCACCACTTTATTTGATGAGTGTTGTTGCACTCTATTCATAGTATTCAAAAGATAGGAAACGATTGACATAGATCAACTCTAATGAATTTTTCTCTTGGCATGATCTATCTTTCCTTCCGGAAAGCTGCGCACATGCCAAATGACTATGAATCTACGCCCACACAAGTCACTTTGCTGACTTCCCGCCCCAACAAGGAAACTGAAGAGATCATCGAGATCGCCGTACGCATGGTAATGGAAGTGGGCATGGCGGCCGCAGAGGTGTATTTGCATAAGCACAACGTAAATAAATGGACTGCATTACGCGTGCTCAGCCAGTCCCCTGAGATGCGGCGAAAGCCGCGCTAACTCCCTCCTGCCCACAAGTTGCCATCGCCCGGGCCAGCTGGGCCGCGATGTGCTGCGGAGGAACCGGATGTCTATTGCACATCTGTGACTCCGCCCGTTTTGTGTGCCCTGCCACTGGAGCGTGCGGGCAGATCGATCTAGGAAATCTCAAGCAAGCATGGAAGGCTAAATTTGCTGTGCCAAGCGGTCGATCTCATCCACGAGGCTCGGCTTTTCACGCTTACGCTTCAGCATCAAGTGCGAACCGAACGAAGCTCGGATCTTCGAGCCATCATCCTTTGCGATGGCCGCTTGCAGCTCTCACCAAATCGCGAACTGCTGCGTTACCTGAGCACACGCTGTGCCAGCATCACCAGCGCGCCAAGGACGCCGACTACGGTGAGGATCCAGAAATAGTCCAGGCTGGCTAGCAAGGTCGCCTGCTGGCTCAGTATCTGGGTCAGACCTGCCCCGGCGAGTGCGCCGGGAGTGACCGCGCCAGTAGATGCGTATACGGTGGTGAGCTGTTGCAGCGACTGTTCATAGACCGGATCGCCATGCGCGAAATGGGTGCTTAGTGCCGCACCGTGCATGGCGGTGCGCGTTTGCAAGCTGATCGTTGCTAGCGAAATGCCGACACTACCGCCAAACTGTGCCAGCATGTTCTTCAATTGCTGAGCGTGCGAAAACACGGTTTCATGGTGAGATACTTCGCGGAAAGTATGCATAGCGGTAGTCGCCAGCACAAACATGACGAATACGCCGTAGCACGCCAATGCTGGAACGAAATCGAACCATAGGTCGGCGCTTGGGCTCAAGTGACAGACCTTCCAGGCAAACACAGCCAGCGCAGAGAAGCCGATGAAATAGTATTTTTTGGCTGCGGGCTTTTTCGGCAGCAGGACCGCCAGGAAAATCCAACTCACCACTGTGCCCGCCAAGCCAACCGCCTGCACCTGGCCGATCACTTCCCACGGAAAACCGAGGCCGCGTTGTAGTAATGCAGGCACCATATAATTGGTACCTGCCATCAGAGCATAGCAAAATGTAAACAGCGCAACACCACTCCAATATCGCGCATTATGCAGCGCGCTGATATTGAGCAGCACACGCTCGTGTCGATGCATGGCGCGCACGAAGTAGCCCAGTGCCAACAGGCCGACCAGGCCGGCGCCCGCTAGCATGGTGACATCGCCATAAAAATCGTACCATGAACGCTGCAGCGCATACAGGACGCAGAAGCTGCCGGCCATCAATATCATCAGAAGCACCGGATGCGACTCTGTGCGTAGCTCGCGCTCTGGCGTCTCCACGGGCAGACAGATGCTCGCCAGCAACGCAACGACGGCAGCGATGATGATCAATGCCCCAAACATCCAACGCCAACTGTCGTGGGAAATCGCGATCGATGCCAGCCATGGTGCACTGGAACTGCCAACGGCGAGCGCTGTGGCAAAGTATTTAATACCAGTAAACCGCTGGGGGCTGGGTGGGAATAGATTCACCAACAAACGGGCCGAGGTCATCAGACTACCACCCCCCATTGCCATGCAAATGCGCCCGACCATGAATTGCAAGTAAGTCGAGGACGAGCCGCACACTGCAGCGCCAATGGTGAACAGGGCCAGGGATAGCAGGACGAAGCGGCGCACGCCAAGACGTTCAACGAACCACCGTTGCTTGGCAATCGCGGCAATCGCGACGCAGGCATAGGTAGCGCTGATCAGGCTGAACTCTTCCGGAGCCACGCCGATTTCTCCCATAATGGGTCCGGCGCCGAAGGCGATCATGCCACTCTGCAGGTATTCAATCGCCGTCAGCAGGAAGATCGTAAGCAGCAAGGACTGTGGGTAGCGCGGCGTAGGTCGCATCGTTGCTGCGCTCAAGGCAAGCTCGCGGCATTCGCGGCGATAATGCGTTTCACCGCAGCAGCAGCGTCATCGCCCTCCTTCGCAAACACCTCCGTCCGGTACGTATGCGCGGCGTTCGTGCCGGGCTGAAAATGTGCTCCTTGGCGCGCGCTGGTGTCGACTTCCACCCGCATCGACAGGCCTAGTTGCAGCGGATGCTCTGCCACTTCCTTTGGATCGAGTGCGATGCGGACTGGCAGGCGCTGCACGACCTTGATCCAGTTGCCGGTGGCGTTCTGGGCCGGCATCAGCGAGAAGGCGCTGCCGGTGCCCGCTTCCTGGCCGATCACCTTGCCATGGTAGAGCACATCACGGCCATAGGCATCGGCTGTCATGGTCACCGCTTGGCCGGCATGTACGTGGCGAAGCTGGGATTCCTTGAAGTTAGCAGTTACCCACAAAGTTTCGAGTGGAATGATAAACATCAGTGACGTGCCGGCCGCCACGCGTTGGCCAACCTGTACCGTGCGACGAGCCACCAGTCCTGCTACGGGCGCCGGAATGATCGAGCGGGCCTGTGCGATATAGGCATCTTTTAACTCGGCCGAGGCTTTCAACACGTCAGGATGCGTGGTGACGGTAGCGCCGTCTATGGACGCCTGGCTTGCGGCAAGCTGCTGCTCGGCCGACTTCAATGCCGCCGCCGCTGACTTGACGCTTTCGCTTGCGTGTTCCAGATCTTCGCCCGAAATGGCGCCGGAACGTACAAGGCTGCTACGGCGCGTGAAATCGGCTTGTACTTTGCTAAGCTCCGAACGGCGCAGCTCAACATTAGCACCCATCTGTGCGGCCATCGCGTACTGGCTGCGCACTTGCCGCACGGTCTTTGCCAGCTGTGCTTCGCTACGTTCACGCACCAGTTGGGCATCCAGGCCACTCAATGTGACAAGTTGCTGCCCGGCGCTCACTCGGTCGGTATTATCAGCACCGATCGCCACCACCGTGCCAGCTACTTGGGCCGTTACCTGTACGATATTGCCTTCGACGTAAGCGTCTTCGGTGACTTCGTCGGCACGCTGGTGGCTGAAGAACCAGACTGCACCGCAGCCAAGCATGAGTACGGCGGCAGCCGCCGCAATGGTTAAAGGCTTGCGTCCCGGTGCGGTGGTGTTGCCAGGTACGGCGAGAACTTGTGGCGAAGGTGTTTTCATCGTGTTCAGTATTGGGTAGGAAATGACGCGGGTGAAGTTTATTGGTTCGGGATGAGCCCACCGCCTAGCGCGCGCGCCAAGCCGATGTCAGCATCAAAAGCACGCATATCGATATCAGACTGCAGGCGCTCGGTAGCGAGCAGTTGCAGCTGTGCCGCTAGTACTTGCAGGTAATTACCTACCCCGCCTTGGTAGCGTTGCAGCGCAAGTTGGTAAGCCTGGTCAGCCGTATCCCGCGCCTCGTGCTGCAGTGCACGCTGTTGCTCAATAGCCCGCAACGATACTAGTTGGCTGACCACATCGCGCAAGGCGTCGATCACGGTAGCGTTGTATTGTTCGACCGCAAAGTCATATTCGGCATCGCGTCCGGCCAGGTTGCTTTTCAGGCGACCACCGTCGAAAATAGGCAGACTCAGGGCCGGGCCGAAAGCTCCAATGCGGCTGCCGCCAACATCAAAATTGCTAAAGGTAATGCTTTGTAAGCCGATCAGACCAGTCAGGCTGATGTTCGGATAAAACTGCGCGCGGGCATTGGCAATATCGTGCCCCGACGCCTCAACGCGCCAGCGCTGCGCGATCACATCAGGGCGGCGTCCGATCAATTCAGCTGGCAACCTGCTTGGCAATCTCGTCGCGATGCTTTGTACTAGAGCAGGACGCGTCAGTGCCAGCCCTCGGTCAGGCCCCTGTCCGGCAAGCGCACCGAGCTCCGCTTGGGTGAGCTGAATTGTTTCTTCGCACTGAGCAATCTGTACCTTGGCGGCTGGCACCAGCGATTCCGCCTGTTTCAAATCAACGTTTGAGTCGATGCTTGCCGCCACCCGCTGCCGCGTCAACTCAAGAATGTGCTGGCGTTGCGCCAGCGTTTCTACAGCGATATCGTGCTGCTGCCATGCGTGCTGCAGGCGTGCATAACTACGCAAAATGCTGATAACCAGTACCAGTTGCGAGACGTGACGATCCGCGTCAACCGCGCGGGCAGTACCGACCGCTGCTTCGATGGCCGAGCGATTCTTGCCCCAGAAATCAAATTCATAGCTGCCATTGACGGTTGCTTCATTGACCCATTTCCAGGTACCCGCCACCGGCGGCGGCGTGGTGCCATGCTTGCTGAAGCGCTGGCGCATCGTGCGCTCGGATACGCCGAACTGGGGCGAAGATGCCGCTTCAGCTCGCCCGGCAATGGCTTCGGCCTGGTGCACGCGCGCTTCGGCCATCTTCAGCGTCGGATTCAAATTCAGCGCCTCCGCCACGAGTCTGTCCAACTGGGCGTCTCCATAGCGTTCCCACCAGTTTCCTTGCGGCCAAGCGGCCTCCGACAAGGTGACATTGCCCAACGTCGCTTGCGCCTGAAGTTGGCTTGCTTCATGCAGGGCGGCACGCGGTCCGGTTTCCGGCGCGGTGCAGCCGGCAAGAAGCGTCGACAGGCCGATGACCCCACCCCACTGATAAAAGAATTTTAGTTGCAACATTGTTTGTCTAGGCAAATATATCGGTAAAAAAAAGTTCAACCAGCGTTGGCCAGCAATCGCTGGAGCAGCGACTGCAATTGGAGCGCTTCTTGATCTGAAAAGCCGGCCAGGAATTGCTGGAAGACGCGCGCGAGCGCCGGCATGATCTGCGGTGACAGCGCCCAGCCTTTGTCTGTCAGTTCGACCTGCACGTGGCGCCGGTCGGCGTCGACTCGAACACGACGCACGATGCCTTTTGCTTCCAGTCGGTCAAGCAAACGAGACATGGAACCGGGATCAATACCCGCAAAGGCGCAGAATTCATTGACGGTGCGCGCCCGGCCGCGCATGGCACCGATCACCACGACGAACTGGGCCGAGGTCAATTCCAGCGGCGCCAATTCGATTTCCAGTTTGGCGAAAATAGCATTGCGCGCGGCGCTGACTAGATGGCCAAGGCCACCGTTGATCAAGTAATCAATACCCGCGTCGTTCTGTTCTAACTGCATGTCGCCTCCCGGAAAGAGACCGATTATAATTGCCTAGACAAATGATTGCAACAGAAGAAATAAACAGCTTTGTTTTTTGGATGTTTACTGCAACCAATGGGCTACATACGCTAAATGAAAACTTGTTATCGATGGCAATATTGCTCATCGGTGGTATCCAGAAGGCCCTTGGTACGTCACACGAAATATCGCTCGTACAAGGGCAAAGTGGGCCAGACGGCCAATTTATTACCGGGCTAATTTCAGATGCAGACGGCCAATCAGAAATGGCGGACGAACGTGACGAAGTTTAACGTTATCGGCCAAGCTCAAGAAAAAAGGGCTGAGTCCCGTGCAACACAGAACCCAACCCTTGCCCAGCTAGCAAATTAAACCTTCCAACTATCTTGGGGAAAATTACCTTTCAATGGCCGAAGTGACTTCGACCAGGTCACTCGTGGCGACCCGGCTGTGTAGGTCAGATAATCACGGTATCTCCCATGAATTGATTTTTTCGAATCACAGCATTTCATTGCAGGCAACGAACTGGCGCTATGATGATCGCAGGTCAGTGTATTGCGACACTGCTGCTTCACGCCACTAAGCTTGCGCAACCTGGTGGCTCGCACATCGACCTGTCAGTGACCCAAGTGCCGATCAATCGACTTCGCTTGACGCGGCAGAGAGACACCAGCCCGATGGTTTTGCCTGCCGTCAGAAGGTATGGCGCATACCGGTCATCAGGCCGTTCTGTGTTTTTCCGGCGCCGATGGTTCCACCGGCATCGAGCGACACCGCCGAAGCACCGCCATTCTTCATCCGACCTAGCGCTGCATACACCGCAGTACGTTTCGATAGATAGTAGGTCAGGCGGCCGACCAGCATAGTAACGTCGTTATCGCTGCTTTTCTGGTTGCGCCGTGCCACCTGCGTGTCGAGCGTGACAAACGGTGTGACCGGATAGCTGGCACCCAGATAGTACAGATCCGTTTCAGTCAGGCCCGTCACCGCATGGGTGCTGCGGTCCATGACACCGGCGCCGATCTTTGCTGCACCGGCTTGGACGTAGCCGTTGAGCATCAGGCGCCTGTCGCTATTATTGCTGCTGGTAAGGCCACTCGCAGCACCGGTGTTGCCGTACATGATGTCGTAGGCGACGTTGAAGCCCCAGGTCGGCGTTTCATAGCCCACCAGGCCGGTAACTTGCCGGCAAGCTTTGGCGTTCCCCGCGACTTCGCCACCACAATTGGTGCCACCAGGGCCTCCGGCGGACGAGCTGTCGCGTCCGGTGCTATAGGTCGCCCCGACCACCACATTGTTGAAGCTGCCATAATAGCCAACCGCATTGTCGCTGCGGGCGTTGGGAATGTAAGGATCGATGCTGCTGATTGAGAACAAGTTCGGTCCCATGACATCCGACTTAAGCATCGCCATGAACGTCATGTTGACCTGGCGCCCAAGCGTTACCGTGCCAAAATCGCCTTTCAGGCCGACCGATGCCTGGCGTCCGAATAGCCGGTTACCTTGGCTCACGCCACCCGTGTCGATCAGCAGACCTGTTTCCAGCGTAAATACTGCTTGCAAGCCACCACCCAGGTCTTCCAAGCCGCGAAAGCCCAGGCGCGAAGGAAACGATCCGGTCAGGGTTGGCATCTTGGTGATGGAATGGCCAGCGGCATCGGCGTTGGTCGTGTGTACGATGCCCTCGTCCAGCAAGCCGTAGATCGTCACCGAACTTTGTGCCATTGCCGTGCCCGCGCTCATGATGGCCAGCAGGGTAGCTGCGCCTTGTATCGCATTTTTCATGGTTGTCTCCATTTTTATAGTGTGGTACTACTAAAGATGCCGCTTACTCGGCATCGGGTTGGCGCGCGGGATGTGCTTGCGCAAATGCCTCCAGTTGCTGGCATTCGCCGTCAATCGCCCGCAGCGTCGGGTAAGGCAGCAGATCGACATTGAAGCGCTGCGCGTTGAATAGTTGCGGCACCAAGCAGCAGTCCGCCATGGTGGGCGTATCGCCGAAGCAGAAACGGCCGCGTTGCGGGGCTCGCGCCAGTTCCTGCTCCAGCGCGTCCAGTCCTGCCACAGTCCAGTGCCCGATCCAGGCTTGTTTCACATCATCCGGCAGGTCCATCGGACCGGAAATATATTTCAGCACGCGCAGATTGTTAAGCGGGTGGATATCGCAGGCCATCGCCAGCGACAGTTGCCGCACATACGCACGGTCAGCGGAAGAACCGGGCAACAGCGCCTGCTGCGGGTACTGCTCATCGAGGTATTCCATGATTGCAAGCGACTGGCTGATGTTGATGCCCTGTTCGCTTAACACAGGTAGGAGCCGCTGTGGGTTGAGCGCTACAAATGGCGCGCCGAATTGCTCGCCACCGTTGCGGTTCAGGTGCACCGAGGCGTAGTCGTACGCCAGCCCCTTCAGGTTGAGCGCGATGCGAACGCGATACGCAGACGAGCTGCGAAAATAGTTATGGAGAACCCGTTCTGCCATTTTTATACTCCAAGGTATTGGTGAATGATCGCCGGCTCGGCGCGCAGTTGCCGGGAGTCGCCATCCCACACAACTGTGCCCCGTTCCAGCACATAGTGGCGATCTGCCAGTTTCAGCAACGCCCCTATGTTCTTGTCGATGACGATTTGCGACAGCCCTTCCTGTTTCAATGCCGCCAGCGCGTTCCAGATTTCCGTGCGAATGATGGGTGCCAGTCCTTCAGTTGCCTCGTCGAGCACAAGCAGACGCGGATTGGTCATCAGCGCTCGACCGATCGCCAGCATCTGCTGTTCACCGCCGGACAACTGCCAACCCAGATTGCCACGGCGCTCCTGCAGTCGAGGGAAGAAACGATAGACACGCTGCAGCGTCCAAGGTGCTAGCTGGTTGGCCGCGCACGGTGCGCGGGCGGTAGCCACCAGATTTTCCTCGACCGTCAGGTTATGGAAAATCTGCCGTCCTTCTGGTACCAGGCCCAGGCCCAGCCGCGCGATCTGGTGCGATGCCATGCGCGCCAGCGGCTGGCCGCCGAACGTGATGCTGCCGGCCTTGGCGCCCAGCAGGCCGAACAGGCATTTGATGGTGGTCGAACGGCCCATGCCGTTGCGGCCCAGCAGCGTGACAACCTGCCCTGCATCAACTGACATCGATACGTCAAACAATGCTTGCGCGTGGCCATATGACGCTTCCAAGCCTTCGATTTTGAGTAAAGTGCTCATGCTTCGATGCCCTCCTCTCCGAGGTACACTGCCTTGACTTCGGGATGCTGGCGAATATCATCGGGCGTGCCGGTGAAGATCACCTTTCCGTAGACCAGTACCGTGATACGGTCTGCCAAGGCAAACACAGCATCCATGTCGTGTTCGATGAGCAAAATGGAATACTTACCTTTGAGTGTGGCTAGCATCTGCACTACTGCCTGTGATTCCTGCACGCTCATGCCGGCCATCGGCTCGTCCAACAGCAGGAACCTAGGTTTGGCCGCCAGCGCCATCGCCAGCTCCAGTTGGCGGCGCTGGCCATAGGCCAGATCGCCGGCCAACGCATCCGTCAGAGCAAGCAGCCCGCAGGCCGCCAGCGCCTCGTCAGCTTGCATCGCCAGATCTCGTCGGCCCAACAAGGGCTGCCAAAAGCGGAAACCGTGTTCGCGCGCCCCGAGCGCCGCCAACGTGACGTTTTCACGTACTGTGAATTGCTCGAAAATCGAGGTGATCTGGTACGAGCGCAGCAAGCCGCGGCGGGCGCGCTGGTCAATGCCGAGACCAGTCACGTCTTCGCCATTGAAGTTGATGCCGCCGCTGTTGGAAGCCAACTCGCCTGACAACTGGTTAATTAGCGTGGTCTTGCCGGCGCCGTTCGGGCCGATGATGGCGTGTAGTTCGCCCGGACGAATGTCAAGAGAGACGTTATCGGTCACCAGAATGCCTCCATAGCGCTTGACCAGTGCCGAAGTCTGGAGGGCGCTCATGGGCGCTCTCCCGTTGGCGCCACGCCCGCTGATTGCTGTTTCGCAGGTTGCCGACGCTGGCGATGTGTACCCCAACCATCGAGCAGTCCGGCAATACCAGCCTTGCCCAGCACGCCAATAAGTACAATCGTCAGTCCGAACACCGCCATCCAGTATTCGGTGGTCATTTTCAGCACCTCTTCCAGGCCGAGGAAGGCTAGTGCTCCCAGTAAAGGGCCGGATACCGTTCCGATGCCGCCCAGTATGATCATGACGATCAGGTCGCCGGATACCATCCAGGTCAGTGTCGACGGCGAGGCAAACCCCGTCAGATTGGCCAGCAGCATGCCAGCCAGGCCGCACAGCACCGCTGACAGTACATATGCGGCCAGCTGATAACGCGTGCTGCGCAAGCCGATTGCGTTGATGCGGCGCGGATTTTGCCGGGCGCCGCGAAGTACCATGCCGAACGGCGCTACGCGCAAGCGCGCCATCGACCACAGTACCAGACCCAGTAAGCCGAATGCCACCCAGTACACGGTACCAACCTGTCCCAAGTCTGCGCCGAAGAATTTGCTGGTGGCGGCAATGGTTGTCCCATCATCGCCGCCGTACTGCTTCAGGCTGACAAACACGAAATAGCCCATTTGCGCAAAAGCCAGCGTAATCATGATAAAGCCGATGCCAGATGTGCGTAAGCTGACCGCCCCCGTCACCAGGCCAACCAGCGTGCATACCACGACGCAGCACAGCAGATGTACCCAGCCGTTATCGATGCCATGAAAGGCCGGAATTGCCACGCTATACGCACCCAGCCCCAGGAACAGGGCATGCCCAAGACTGACCAGCCCTCCAAATCCCAGCGCCAGATTGAGCGCACTGGCAGCAATTGCATAAATGATGATACGGGCGAAGAACGCCAGGTAGAACGGCTGCTCGGTCGCCTGCGCCAGCATTGGCACGGCGGCGAACGCCGCCATTAGCAGCAGCGGCACCAGCGTGGCCGGTTTGGATAATATGGACGACATCAGCTTCTCCCTGCAGGGAACAGGCCCTGCGGCCGGATGGCCAGGACCAGCGCCATCAACACGTAAATGAGCATCGAGGCCAGTGCCGGACCAGCGGCATTGGCAACTTCACGACTGGCGACTTCACGTAACAAGGACGGCAGAAAAGCCCTGCCCAGCGTATCGGCGACACCCACGATCAAGGAGGCATAAAAAGCGCCGCTGATTGAACCAATGCCGCCGATGACGATCACTACCAGCGTGGTAATTAACACCGGTTCGCCCATGCCGGATTGGATTGACAGGATGGGAGCTGCCATCACACCAGCCAGGCCGGCCAGCGCCGCACCCAGCGCAAACAGCAGGGCGTTGAGCATCTTGATGTCCACACCGAGTGCGCCGACCATGGCCGGATTGACGGCACCCGCACGGATCAGCATGCCCAAGCGGGTTTTATGCATCAGCAGATGCGCGCCCAGTGCCACCAGCAGGCCAACCACGATGATGGCAAATCGATACGACGGATAGCTGATACCGAGCAAATCGACCGTGCTTGACAGGAAAGCGGGCACCGGCAGGAAGTACGGTTGCGGTCCCCATACGATGCGCACCAGTTCATTGAAGAAGAGCACCATACCGAAGGTGGCCAGGACATGGTCGAGATGGTCGCGTCGGTATAGCCGCGAAATTGCCAGCCGTTCCAATACAAAGCCGAGCACCACGCAGCCGCCAACGCCAGCCAGCACGGCCAGGCCGAACGACTCGGTATGGGTGTAGGCGCTGGCGGCAAAGTACGCCCCCAGCATGTACAGTGAACCATGCGCCAAATTCACGAAGCTCATGATGCCAAATACCAGCGTCAATCCCGCCGCCAGCAGGAATAGCAAAACTCCCAGCTGCAAGCCATTGAGCAGCTGGGTCAGTAACAGACTCATACTCATGATCGGCCCCGTTACGGCAAGCGGCATTGGGCAGCGTAGGCGTCGCGGTGCAGCACGAGCGGCGTGGCGACGTTCTTGACGACCGCAGCGCCCCCCTCTTTTACCACTTGGAAAGCGTAGTAGTTCTGGACCGGCAGATTGTTCTTGTTAAAGCTAAATGGACCACGCACCGAGCGGAACTGGTCACCAGAAGCTTTGACCGCTACTGCCAGCGCGCGTTTATCGACCACCTTGCCTTGCAGCTTGCCGACGGCGACATTCAGCAGCCGTCCGGCGTCATACGCGGCGGCTGCATATTCGCTCGGTACACGCTTGTATTTGGCAGTGAAGGCTTTCACGAAAGCGCGGTTCTCGGGATTGTCCAGTGCTGCGTCCCACATTGCGCCAAAGGTGGTACCTACGGCGGCATCACGCAGTGCGGGCATGGTGACCCCGTCGACGGTAAAAACCGAATAGTTGGGCAATTTGGCCAGCAAACCGGCCTGGCTCAGCTGGCGGATGTAGTTGACCCCCATGCCACCGGGATAAAAAGCGAACACTGCATCCGGTTTTGCCGCCTGCAACTGGGCAATTTCGGACGAATAGTCGGACTGGCCAACCTGGGTGTAGACCTCGTCGACCACCTCGCCTTTGAAGTAACGTTTGAAGCCCGCCAGCATGTCCTTGCCAGCCTGATAGTTTGGCGCCATCAGGTAAACCCGTTTGATGCCCTTGTCCTGCATGTACTTGCCCATGCTCTCGGCGGCGCCATCATTTTGCCAGGCAACCGAGAAGATATTGCTTGCACAACTGGCACCAGCGATGGGCGATGGGCCGGAGTTGGTGAGAATGGCCACCGTGCCCGATTCGGTCAGGCTTTTCAGGCTAGCCATCACCACGTTCGAAAAGCTCAGACCGACCACGGCGTCGACACGGTCTTTTTCAATCAGCTTGCGCACCGCCTGGCTGCCGATTTCCGGTTTCAGCTGATCGTCTTCCTTGAACACCTGCACCGGCTGGCCACCGAACTTGCCACTGGACTGCTCCAGTGCCAGCATGAAGCCATCGACCTGATCCTGTCCCACTACTGCCTGGCTGCCGGTCAGTGGCGCCATCAGTCCCACCTTCACTTGCGCCATCGCGCCGTGAGCGGTGCACAGCATGCCGCATAAGGCCAGGGTTGCCCAACTATTCTTCGTTTTCATCTTTGTCTCCTGTTTATTTTTTTAGTCGTTCAGATGTCGCCAAGATCCACGTAGACGCGCCCGTTTTCGATCTTGACCGGGTAAATCCGTATATCCACTGTCAGGGGCGCACACATGGCTTTGCCGCTGCACACGTCAAACCTGCCCTGATGCAGTGGGCATTCGATTTCGGTGCCCTCCAAAAAACCATCGCTCAGCCGCGCATGGCCATGGGTGCAGATGTTGTCGGTCGCATAGACCTGACCATCAATGCCGTAGAAGGCCAGCTCACGGCCGTGCACCGCCGCGGCCATCACGTCATCATCGGGTACCGCGTCTTGCGCTACCGCATCTATCCAAAGTTGTGTTGTCATGGCAGCCTCAGATTGGATATATCAGGGAATTGGGAATCATCTCGGTGTCGTAGATGCACAGGCGCGACTCCAGACGCAGTCCGTCAACGGTGCGGCGCAAACGATCCAGATAGCGGCCGGCGTTGAACACCGTGGTTTCCTGGCTCAGCTTGGTGCGGAACACCGTGTAATTGGTTTCGGTCACGATCACGCCGCCCTCCTCGCTCACTATGAGCGGCTGGCTAACCACGTGCCGCTGATAGTACGGATCATGGAACAGCGTTTCGCGGATACCGTACGCGCGGTCGCGTAGCATCCCCTTGCTCAGTAAGGCCAGCGTGGCCAGCGGGAAACCGCGCTCATGGTTCTCGCGCGGCTGCACCTTGTACTCGCAGTCGTCGGTAAACAACGCGATCCAGCGATCCCAGTCGTTGCTGTCGACAGCGGCGCTGTAGGCAGCGTGCAGCTGGCTGATCTCAAAATAGGTTTGTAGTTGGTTCACGATCACACCTCCATTACTTTGCGCCAGTAGTTGTACATGCCGCGTATCAGCGTCTCGGTCACCATGTGCTCGGTGTCCTCGCATTCCCGGCCGCCCAGCTCTGCCAGCGCGCGGTGGAATGGCTTCTGTTCGAAGCCCTGCTGTGAAAACTCGATGACCTCGCCGTCGTCGGCGGATACGAAGCCTGCCGGGCCGAACAGGTTGGCCTGGATCAGGCGGCGTTCGGTCATTTCGTCGGTGTCGTCCTCGAAGCCGAAGTGGGTCCAGACGAAATCGAAGGAGCCGTTACCGTTCGGCTGAATATGGCGGGTCGACACACTGTTGACCTGCTGCTGGAAAATCACGCTGGGGAACACCGTCATCATCACGGCGGTCGGGCCGCCCCACCATGCTTCGGGGACGATGTCGAGCAGGCGCTTGTCCTCAATTTCCATGCTTTCCTTAAAGCTGGTCACTCCAGCCGTGACCTCGGATTTCTGACCGACCGTACCGCGCGTGGAAATCATGGCGGCGTGGCGAAACTGTTCGTCCATACGTAGTGCCGACTTGTTATCAGCACGCCAAAGTCCATAGGTTACGAACCAAGTGTGCAGCAGGCCCGGATGGTAGGGATCCTTGATGTTTTCCTGCATCAGCTTCCAGTTACCGGGGATGCGCTGGCGGTTGTATCCAAGAATCTTCAGCTGGCGGCCATTGAACAGGCGGTCAAAGTACGACAGGATTTCCGGGCCAAGGAAGTCCTCCAGGGATTCGACGTCATGGTCGAACGAGGCGAATACCACGCCGCCACGGGTGGCGACTTTCAGCTTGGTCAGGCCATGATCCTCAGCCTTGAAATCCTTCGGCATGCCGCCGTTGACCTTGCCGTCCTGCTTGACGCCACGGCGGAACGGAACGCCCTGCAAATCGCCCTGCAGGCTGTAGTTCCATTGGTGATACGGGCAGACCAGCTCCTTCTTGTTGCCATGGCGCTCGCGGCAGAACTGCATGCCGCGATGGGCGCAGACATTTTCGACCACGCTAATGCCTCCGTCTTCGCGACGCACCATGACGACCGAGCGCTCACCTACGACCGTGCGCTTGAAGTCACCGTGATTCGGAATTTCTGCTTCCAGGCCGACATAGCACCAGTGATCCTGGTAGAAAAAGCGCTCCAACTCGCGCTTGTACAGATCGGTATCGGTGTACGCCCAGAATGGAATCCGGCTCGAACCCTGCTGCTCCCATACCGGCTTGATGGGAAAAACCGCATGCTTGGTGGCGTGATCAGTCATGATCTTTCCCTTTGCCGACGCGCACGACGATCTCGCCCAGGCCGGCGATGGCGCCACGCATTTCATCACCGGCCACCACGGCGCCTACGCCTTCCGGCGTGCCGGTCATGATGATGTCGCCCGGCTCCAGTATTTCGTACTGCGACAGGTAGGCGATAGCTTCAGCCACCGACCAGATCAGCTTGTTGATGTCGGACGATTGGCGCGGCGCTCCGTTGACGGTAAGCGTGATGGCAGCGTCTTGCAGATGGCCAATGGCAGATGCGGTGTGCAGCGGGCCGATCGGTGCCGACTGCGAGAACGACTTGCCGAATTCCCATGGACGGCCCTTGTCGCGTGCGTCCAGTTGCAGGTCGCGGCGCGTCATGTCCAGCCCGACCGCATAGCCGTACACATGTTCGAGCGCCTGTTCGACAGCAATATTGGCCCCGCCCGTGCCGATCGCCACCACCAGCTCGATCTCGTGGTGGTAGTTGGCGGTTTTCGGCGGATACGCGATGGTAATGGCTTCGGCTCCGGCGCGCACGGCGGCATTGGCCGGCTTCATGAAGAAAAACGGCGCTTCGCGCGTCGGATCCCTGCCCATCTCAATGGCGTGGGCGGCGTAGTTTCGGCCGACGCAGAAGATGCGGTTGACCGGGAACACCGCATCCTGGCCCGCGATTTCCAGGGTATTGATGGTGGCTGGTGGAATGGCGTATTGCATAGTTTTCTCCAATGGTTATCGTGATGCGTAAATCAGCACTTCTCTTCGCGCCACATGCCCAGCGCCTGCTGGACGGGACGGTCGGAAAAACTGAACAGGACAGTTTCGCTGTCGGCATTGAGCGTCAGCGTGTACCAGGGTGGCACGACAAAAACGTCGTTCTCCGCGAAATGAAAAGTTTGCTCACCGATCTGCGCGCTGCCCCTACCTTCCAGGCAAACGTATACCGTGCCGTCGGTGCAGCGGTATGGTGCGCTATGGAAGGCGGCCGGCAGTAATTGCGCATATGCCCCCATGGTCGGCATCGGCGACGCGCCCGTAGCCGGATTCACATAGCGCATCTTGTGGCCCAGATGTTTGTCGGCCGGCGCACCGGCAGCGATTGCAGTCAGGGAAGCGCGGGTTTGCGCATATGGGTAGACGAACACCTTGGTGGGTTCGGTCGCGTCCTGGTGGAAGTCGACCGGCAGCAAGTTGCTACCATAACGCGCCAGCGCATCGCCTTCGGGGCGGCTGGTGACCTGCATTGCATGTTCGGCATGCTCGTGGAAACCGGTATCGAAGAAGCGCACCAGCGGGATATCCAGGCCATCGAGCCACACTACCGGCTGGTCACCCAGATTACCGTGATCATGCCAGGTCCATGCCGGCGTAATGATGAAGTCGCCGCGATGCATGGTGGTGCGTTCGCCGTTGACGGCGGTATACGCGCCCTCACCGTCGAGCACCAGGCGCAGCGCAGTCTGCGTATGCCGGTGTGCCGGCGCCACCTCGCCCGGCATGATCATCTGCAGACCGGCATACAGCGACTGCGTGATCGAAGAATTGCCGCGCAAGGCCGGGTTTTCCAGTATGAGCACGCGGCGCACTGCCTCCTCGGCAGTGATCAGCGTACCGGATTCCATCACATGCTCGCGCACATCGGCATAACGCCACAGCGCCGGCACTAGTTTGGGGCGCGGCTTGTTAGGCACCAGCGCGCCCAGCACTTCCCACAGCGGCGTCAGGTTGTATTGGTCGATGCGACGGTAAAACTGTTCGCGTGCGGGATTAGGTGTCGCGACTTGGGTATTCGGGTTCATTGGGGTCTCCATCAGGTAGCACTGGCATAGAACGCGTCTGCATAAACGTGTTCTGGTTCAATTCCGCGGCGGCGCAGCAGAAGTGTGGCGGCATCGACCATCGGTGGCGCGCCGCACAGGTAGGCGCGCCAGCCATCGAGAACAGGCAGGTCTTCGGCTACTGCGTCGGTCACTAATCCACGCCGATGCACGCCTTCGCGGTCGCCCATCGCGACGACAACTTGTACGTGCACATTGGCGTGACTTGCTGCCATGGCGGTGAGTTGCTCGGCGCAATAGATGTCGGCCGGCGAGCGCACGCCGAAATACACATGCATCGGATTCTGCATGCCTGCGGCCAACGCGCCGCGCAGGATGGCCAGTACCGGCGCCAGGCCGGTGCCGCCGGCGATGAGCAACATGGGTCCCGTGTGCTTGCGACGCAGATAGGCCGTCCCCATCGGGCCACTAACCCGCACACTGTCACCGATCTTCAGGCTATCGCGGATATAGCTTGTGACGCGGCCGCCGGGTACCAGGCGCACGTGGAATTCCAGGTGGCCGTCGGTGTCGAGACATGCCATCGAATAGGGGCGGATATGCTCGGGTGTGAACTGCAACATGGCGTACTGGCCAGGCGAGAACGACAAGGGTTTACTGCATCGCATGACGATGCGCTTGATATCGTGCGTGGCGTCGTCGATAGCCACGACCTCGGCCTTGACGATGCGAGCCGGGTGGGTGACGATCTCGTCCGGTTCAGGCACTTCGATGACACAGCTCTCGTTGAGGGTGCACATGCAGGCGAGCACGTAGCGCCCCTCATTGGGATTGGTGATTTTCGCCTCCTGGCCGGTTTCGGCAACGTGGCCTTCCAGTACCCGGCAGCGACAGGTGCCGCAGCGGCCAGCGGTACAGCTGTAGGAAATGGGGATGTTGTTTTCGCGAAGGACCGCAAGGAGGTTATCCCCGGCGGCCACGGGCACACTGCGGCCCAGCGGTTGTACGATCAGTTCCATCATTGAATCCATGTCTCGTAGATTGTTTTTTGACGAGTATAGGAACTGATGTAATATAAATATATAGAATCTGGTGAATGAACAAAATCACTCAAATGAATATTACTTTATGGAACTAAAAGACGTTGATCTCAACTTGCTGCTGGTGTTCCATCAGTTGCTGATGGAACGGCGGGTATCGATCGTGGCCGAAAAACTTGGCTTGAGTCAGCCAGCTGTGAGCAATGCGCTCAAGCGTTTGCGGATGCTGCTTGGCGATGAGCTGTTTCAGCGCACGTCGAAGGGTATGGAGCCGACGCCATACGCCAATCAGCTAGCCGAACCGATCGCTTATGCCCTGAGCACTATTCACAGTTCGCTCAACGACAGGCACAGCTTCGATCCACTGACCAGCAATCGGAAATTTTCGCTTGGGGTCACGGACATTGGCGAGATCTATTTTCTACCTCGCCTGATGGACTTGCTCGCGAAGGTGGCACCACGCGTCACGGTCAGCTCGGTGCGTAACACGGCGATTAATCTGCGCGATGAAATGGAGGCCGGTCACGTCGATCTGGCGATTGGCCTGTTACCGCAATTGAAGGCCGGCTTCTTCCAGCGCAGGCTATTTCACCAGCGTTACGTGTGCATGTTCCGCGCCGGACACCTGCTGGACAAGCCGGAGATGACACTCGATGACTTCTGCTCAGCAGACCACGTCGTGGTGGTCGCGTCCGGTACCGGTCACGCAGACATGGATGCGACCATCGAGCGCAAAGGCATCAAACGTAAAGTAAAACTCACTGTGCCGCACTATGTCGCGGTCGGACACATCATTAGCACGACCGACATGATCACCAGTGTGCCGGAGCGCTTCGCGCACGCCTGCGTAAAGCCATTCAACCTGCGCTATGTGCCGCATCCGGTGGTCAAGTCGCCGATCGATATCAACGTCTTCTGGCACGCCAAGTATCACCGTGACCCCGGTAATCAGTGGTTGCGCAGCCTGATCTTCGACGCGTTCTCCGACCAAGCCCCGCTGGCCGAATGAATGCGCCTCCTTTAACGATCTGGCATTTGCATTGTTGTTCAATACATTTGTGCACATTATCAGCGTATGTCGCGTTCAAGCATTGTTGATGAAGTGGGACGACGATGTGCGCCGGATTGAAGTAATCTGGTTTATCCTCCCGTCCATTACTTAGTGATCTAGGACGTCGATAGATGAAACGGTGGCTGATTCGGCTCTCAGGGCTCCAAACTGACCGGGAAGATGTAGTGCACTGGTTCCCAGCAGGCGTTTCCTATGCATTTACAGAAGACGCAGTGACCTACGTTGCAAGCGAGCTCTTCCGCGTATAAGATGGGTTTTCCGATGTACATATGCAGGCCAAAGCTTTGCTTGCGGGCTGGTGCTCTGTTATTGAATTGCTTTCCCCTGGATTTCAAAGCCCGATCATCGATGCGATTGTTGAGGATCGCGAGGACGGAACACGCAAGGCATTTGTATGCGGCGAAGGGCACTCGCGGATGCGATTCCGCGCGCACGCACGAACTGGTGATGCAGGACCGACACAAGCGCAGAACCTATGGGAGACATCTCAGGCTCAGCCGATACTTAACGAGATATTGATCCTTTGGGGAATGCCTAATCGTAGTTGGCCTCGTCTGTACCGCATTCTTGAGGAGATCGAACGCCATCTTAAAGCGAAGGTCCATTTGAAAGGTCTCTGCACGCCGAAGGAGCGCAGCAGGTTTTCAGTATCCGCGAACAATGCACGAGTTGCCGGTGCCGATTCTCGTCACGCGGACGGGAAGTATGAGCCGCCGCCTGATCCGATGAGCATAGAGGAAGCGACCGCGTTTATTCGTGATCTCATTCTACGGTGCATGCGGGAATCCGTAATTCATGCCTGATGGACAAGATAATCGCGGTTGGCCTTGCCGACACCTTGGGCAACCTGCCTGGCACATGATGGTGCCTGATCCAACGACGAGATCTCACATAGTTTACCTCTGCCCTACCCTATATTGCCACGCTCAAACGAGTGCTGCGTGAGCTTCGCAGGCTCCTGCATGAACTCGCCCGTGCCTAAACAAGCTGCGACGTGGTAGCGAGGTTGCGCGGGTCACCGACTTTGACTTGGCCGGTCGCCATATCAGCGGTATGGGTCTCGCCGCCACACCCATTCCAGAGGGGGAGCATCGATCAATACTACTGCGCATTGTTCCGGTCGCGTTACATCGGATGAATATATGCGCATACATGGGGGCGTTTCGAGAGTAAATTGGAGACGATGGCCATGCACTGTTCGATGTCCCAAACTTTTCGTTTCATTCGCTTCGCTTTCATTTGCACAACTTACAGATCAAACGGCCATTGAGTACGCGGAAGCTCAGTTCACGCTGTCCTGCCGCAAGCCACCAGGCGCCTGTGGCTCGCTTGCATTGCCCGCGAGGGGGCTGCCGGCCAGCGTGTTTCCTGCCAAACCCTGCTTGCCACCGCGTGCGCGCAAGGCGGCCAGCGCCTGTGCGTCGCCAGCCCCGGCACGGGTGCGCAGCCAGTCCGCCCAGGCAAGGCGGCCGTGCTGGCTGCGGATGGCGCTGCGTTCCGCAAGGTAGCCGCTATTGATGCGTTCGATGTCCGCCACGAGCGTCTTCGCGGCTGCCGCATGCAAGATGCGTTTGGCAAACGGGCAGCAGGCAAGCATGCGGATGGCCGCCCGCTTGAGCCTGCCCCGGCGCTTCGCCTCGGCAATCAGGCGCTTGTGCTGGGCGCGCGCGCCCGCCAGTGCACCAGCGCGCACCTGGACGGCGTCCTGCTGCTGTTCCTGATAAAGCGCATACAGTGCGGCCGTTGCCACGCGCAGGCGCAGCGGCTGGCGAATTTGGCCCGCCTGGCTGGGATGGCCTCCTGTCCCGGCCGGCCCGGGATTGAATGGCCCCAGCCGCGCTTCCAGGCGCGCCCTGGAGCAGTCGCGGTGCACAGAACTGGCCTTCACGGCCGTGCCATCATCGGCCAGGATCACCAGGCCGTTGCCGCGTTCGCGCAGCGCTAGTCCGTGCGCAAGCAGCACGCCATGCAGTTCCTCCCATGAAGTCGCTTCCCGCATCTGCGCATGGCATGCGCGGCGCACAAGTCCCAGCAAGCTCTCGATGCCGGCGTGGCGCTCCATGTCCATGGCCCGGCTGGCAGCCCCCGTTTGCCGCGTCTGGTGGTTGTCGCGCTGCAAGCCGAACTCGTCTTCCAGCGCCGCGCACAGCTGGCCCAGCGTGGCATGGTCGCGGTAAGGCTGGTGGATCGTATAGCGGCTCGGATGGATCTTGTTGATGGCGATATGCACGTGCAGGTTGTCCGTATCGTGGTGCACGACACTGATGCGCTGATGCGCCGCATAACCCAGCCCGTGGCAGATGCGCGCTTCCACGGCCTGCAGCACGGCCGGGGGCGGTTCCTCGCCAGCAGGGAAACTGAGGATCAGGTGATAGGTCTTGTCCGACAGCGCGCGCTGGTTCTGCGCCTGCGTGTTGAGGATCTCGGTGACGGCCACTGCGGCCTGGTCCGACTGGCAGTTCGTAACCGTCACGCAGCCGACGCGTTCCCGCTTGGCCTGCGCATCGGCCAGGTAGGCCAGCAGGCTGGCAAAGCCGCTCTTCCTGGCCACCTTCATGGGAACATGCTTGGCGATCATGCTGCTCTCCCCCTACTGGGCTGCGACTGCCGTTGAGCGGTCGATGCAGCCATCTTTTTAGCGGCTAAAGTCCGCGCCCCTGCTGCGGCAGGACCACGGCGCGCATGACGGCATGCATTTCATCCTGGGTATCGGCGATCTTGGCCAGCGCGGCGCGGATCGTCGCCTCGCCGAACGCGGCAGTGCGCTCATCGTTGGTCAGCCACAGCTTGAGCAGGCCGCCCAGCCGGCCCAGGTCGCCATTGATGCGTGCCAGTTCCTCGACGCGCCGGTGGTCGAGGATGCCCGGCAGCCGGTGGCCCAGCCCGACCCTACGCAGATAGGCCGCCACCGGCAGCCCGGCCGCAGCTGCCGGGCCTTGCGGGTGGTGGCTTGTACTGGTTCTTGCATGGCGTCCTCGCGGTTGGCGCGGCACGCGCAGGCCTCGCAGAGCAGGATGTCCGTTGAGCGCCGCAGGCGCGAATAAGGCATCGTGAAGAGAGCTAACCGGCCCGCCGGTTAGCTAACTTCACCTATCCTGCCCCGTTTCGGGCAGCGACTAAACCACAAAAATCGTCGGACGCAACGTCGACCAAACCCCTTTTTTGGCACGGCTGAAAGCAAATAAGGCCTTATAAGGCCTTATATGTGCCATATCTGCTTTCAACCGTGGCATTTCAGGCTTCAACCGTGTCAGATTTGTGGTTCAACCGTGCCAGATTTGTGGTTTAACCGTGCATGTTCCGCACGACATAAGGGCGATTAAATACCATGAAGAATCCTGTGCAAAACAACTGCGTGCCTGGCTCAAACGCCACCGCCAGCGAAGCGCTGCCAGGATTTCGTCACATTTCTGGCCATCCGCAACGTTACCCGCAGCAACAATCAACTGGTGACGCCAGGACGGCGATCCGGTCTGCGCCATTGCCGCCGTACTGGCACCGATCCTGCCTCACCCTTGAAGAGAAACACGTCCCAAGTGACTCCTTCCTCCCGCCACAGTACCTTGGCGCGCCAACGCTCAACGAGGCGCGCTTCAGCCACCTGCCTGAAGTGTCGGCAAGCAGCGGAAAATGGCGTAGCAGGATTTAAGCAAGCGCAAAGGAAGGCACCTTCCTGGCCTCCGTAAGACTCCAGGGCCGCTTGCCGGCCTGGTTCAGGAACGCATGCTAGCACCGGATGCGGACAGTGGCTGCAAGGCGCCTGAACACGCATGCCTGTCCTCAGCCCGCGCAAGGATACTCCATGGGGCATGCCATCACACGACAGACGGTGCGGGATTGCTGCAAAAGTCAGACCATGCCTGCATCAGCACGATACGCTTGTCGAACAAGTCGCCGCGCCGATAGGCGGCTTCCACCCTGTCCGGCAAGCGGTGCGCCAGCGCATGCTCGCATACCTCACGTGAAAAGGCATTGGCCGCCGCCTCGGCGCACCAGTCACGGAAGGAAGAACGGAAACCGTGCACGGTGATGTCGTCAAACTGCATGCGGCGCAAGACTGCCGTCAAACTCATGTCCGACAACTGCGTGCCACGCTTGCGGCCTGAAAAGATGATGTCCCCCTGACGCGGCACTGCGCGCAGCAGCGCAAGCGCCCCACCAGAGAGCGGCACGCGATGCTCCTTGCCTGCCTTCATGCGCTGCGCTGGAATCGTCCACAGGGCCGCCTCCAGGTCTATCTCCGGCCACCGCGCACCCCTGACCTCTCCTGAGCGCGCAGCCGTCAGGATCGCAAACGCCAGCGCCCTGGCAGCAATCCCTTCCTGACCCGATAAGGCAGCCATGAATCTGCCGATCTCTTGCCACGGCAGGGCCGGCCTGTTTTTCACCGGAGAAACCTTGTTCGGATTGGCCAGCAGATTTTCCAGATGGCCTTTCCAGCGCGCCGGATTTTCTCCCTGACGAAAGCCGCTGACCGTTGCCCAGTCGAGTATGCATTCGATTCTGCCGCGTATGCGCGTTGCCGTCTCCGTCTTTGACAACCAGATTGCATCGAGCACCTTGACGACCAGATCGGTGTCGATCGCCGCGACAGGCAGCGCCCCCGCCAATGGGAACACATAGGCGGCCAGGGTGTTTTCCCACTGCGCCACATGTTTGGCATTTCTCCAGCCATGCCGGTGCGCCGCGATATACGACGCCGCACACTGTTCAAAGGTCATTTGACGGGCACGCGCCAGCATCCCGGCCTGTTTTTCCTGGCGGCGCATTGCCAGCGGATCGCGCCCTTCACTCAGCAGCAAACGGCATTGCCGCGCCTTTTTGCGCGCCTCGACCAGATCGACTGCCAGACAAGAACCCAGCCCCATTTCGTGACGCCTGCCAGCTACGCTGTAACGAAACAGCCAGCTCCTGGCGCCAGCGCCGGATACTTGCAGCACCAGTCCGCCGCCATCCCCGTAATACCCTGGCTCCCTGGCGCGACCGACGACCAGCGCCGACAGCTTGTTCATCCTGATTGCCATGCCCCCACTCCCGCAATGCGAGAACCGGTACTAATTTTAGCGCGCGATCAAGCGCGTGCTGGCAACGACACTTGATCCCGCGCAAGGTCAGTTGCGGCAACAGGCGGGACATAACAGGATCGGTGACGTACGCTTGAAGGCAGCGCACACAGCCATACCTACCCCCCAGCCTACCCCCCAGCAGATGCAGGATTGACGCGGCAGGCGGCGGACGCTGGCGGATGGATTTACGTGGTTTCTCCTATGAGGAGCGGAAATGAAAAAACCCGCCGAAGCGGGTTTTTAGAAATACTGGCGGAGACGGTGGGATTCGAACCCACGATACAGGTATAAGCCGTATGCATCCTTAGCAGGGATGTGCCTTCGGCCACTCGGCCACGTCTCCTAGCTGATTACTCAACTATGTCTCTGTAGCTAACTGCGCTGCAGCGACGAACGTCATAATATCGATTGCCCCCCCTTTGGTCAAGGGCGTGGGGCAATATTTTTACATTTTTAAGCTTTTTCCAGCTCGAACGCTTTATGCAGCGCGCGCACGGCCAGTTCCATGTACTTTTCATCGATCAGCACGGAAATCTTGATCTCGGAAGTGGAGATCATCATGATGTTGATGCCCTCTTCCGACAGGGTGCGGAACATCTGCGATGCGACGCCCACGTGGCTGCGCATGCCCACGCCGACGACGGACAGTTTCGACACTTTCGCGTCGCCCGTGATGCTGGCCGCGCCCAGCGCTTCGCGGTTCGCTTCCAGCACGGCCAGCGCGCGCGTGTATTCGCCGCGCGAGACGGTGAAGGTGAAGTCCGTTTTACCGTCTACCGACTGATTCTGTATGATCATGTCGACTTCGATATTCGCGTCCGCCACCGGTCCCAGGATGTGGTAGGCCACGCCTGGACGGTCGGGCACGCCGAGCACGGTGATTTTGGCTTCATCGCGGTTGAAGGCGATGCCGGAGATGACTGCTTGTTCCATGTTTGTATCTTCCTCAAACGAAATCAGGGTGCCTGAATTGGCTTCTATTTCCAGCGGCAACATCGGGTCGGTCAGCGACGACAGCACGCGCGTGGGAACGCGGTAGTTGCCGGCAAATTCCACCGAACGCGTTTGCAGCACCTTGGAGCCCAGCGAAGCCAGTTCCAGCATTTCTTCAAAGGTGATGGTCTTCAGGCGGCGCGCCTCGGAGACCACGCGCGGGTCGGTCGTGTAGACGCCGTCGACGTCCGTAAAGATCAGGCATTCCGACGCCTTCATGGCGGCGGCGATCGCCACGGCCGAGGTGTCGGAACCGCCGCGGCCCAGAGTAGCGATGTTGTCGTGCTCGTCGACGCCCTGGAAACCGGTAATGATGACAATCTTGCCCGCATCGAGGTCGCGTTTGACTTTTTCGTCATCGATCGACTGGATGCGTGCCTTGGTAAAGGCGGAATCGGTCTTGATCGCGACTTGCCAGCCGGCATAGGATACGGCTTGTTTGCCGATCGCCAGCAGTGCCATCGACAATAGGCCGACGGACACCTGTTCGCCTGTCGAGGCGATCATGTCAAGTTCGCGGGGATCGGGTTGATCCATGATTTCCTTGGCCAGTCCAATCAGGCGGTTCGTTTCGCCCGACATGGCGGATGGCACCACCACGATTTGATGCCCAGCGTCGTGCCACTTGGCAACGCGCTTGGCGACATTCTTGATACGGTCAGTCGAGCCCATCGACGTACCGCCATATTTGTGGACGATTAAAGCCATAAGAGTGAAGTTTCCGCTCAAGAAGAATAAAAAAGGAGGGCTTTACTCTACATGCCGCAATGCAAAATAACAAGCTAAAAAGCGCATTAGCTCATACCGATTGCACATATGGAAATAACCAATCCATGCAGTCGGGAGCGCATGGACAGCCACTTGCCGGCCACTCCGAGAGTGGCCGTGGCAGCCACCCCTGCGCTCAGCAGGACTGCCAGCGCAGGGTCACGCGGGGACGTTCCAGCAGGCTCAGGCAATGGCAGTCGAGGCCGATACCAGCCGCATACAGCAATTGTTGCGCCGCACAGACAAGGGGCAGGCGTTCGCGCTCCCAGGCGGGCACGTCGAACGCCTGGTAATGGTATTTCAGGCTCTTGGTGGGACGGTTCAGGGCCAGTTTCAGGCGCTCGCCGCCCTGGCGGAAGTCGATGGTCAAAGTTTGTGATTGCAACCAGGCAACATCCATCCCCTGGCCGCCGTCTGCCACCGCATCGAAATGCAGCACGCCGCCATAGGCGGGGAACGCCAGGCTGGCCTCGCCCTGCCAGACAAATTGCTGGCCGGCCTTTTCCAGGCCGGGAATGCCCGCATCGTCACGCTCGCGCATGCCGGCCAGGTCATTCAGCTTGGGCGTCAGGTACAGCCGGTCGCGGTGACGCCGCACGTGGCATGCGGGATGCGTGACCAGCAACTGCGCATCGGGCCGCGCTTCCAGCAGTTGCGCCAGCATTTCCGCCAGCCACGCCGTCGACGGCATGCGCAGGCCACGCGTGCCGAACCAGTGGCGCAGCAGGTTGTAGCAACGGTCCGCGCTCAGCGCGCGCAATTTCGCCAGTTCGATGCAGTCGCCATCGAGGCAGGCGGCCAGATCCTGCGTCGCCAGTTCCGTCAGCAGGCGCTGCGCCGACTGCGCATGCTGGGCGCTGCGGGCAAAGCGCTCCTGGAAACCGGGAAAGGCCTGCGCCAGCACGGGCATCACCTGGTGCCGCAAGGCATTGCGGGCAAAGCGGGGATCGTCGTTCGACTCGTCGTGGATGTGCGCGATCGCGTGCTTCGCCACGTAGGCTTCGAGTTGCCTTCGCGACACGGAAAGCAAGGGGCGCGCCATCACGAGGTCCGGGTTGCCCAGCAGCTCGGGCGCGCTGTTGGCGCCATCCATGCCGGACAGCCCCGCCGTGCCCGAGCCGCGCAGCAGCTGCAGCAGCACCGTTTCGGCCTGGTCGTCCTGGTGGTGGGCCGTCAGCAGCAGGCGCACGCCGTGCGCGGCGCACAGTTCGCCCAGGGCCGCATAGCGGCGCTTGCGGGCCGCCTCTTCCGTGCCCGTCTTCGCATTCTTTTCCAGCGTGACGCGGCGTGCCTCGAAGGCGATGGCCAGGCCGGCGCACGCCTGCGCGCAGTGGGCCAGCCAGGCATCAGCATTCGGGCTCAGGCCATGGTGCACGTGAAACGCGTGCAGGGCCACGCCCTGCTCCTGCGCCCAGGCATGCGCCAGGTGCAGCAGGGCCGCGGAATCGAGGCCGCCGCTCAGGGCGATGCCGACGGTGCTGCCGGGTGCAGGTGCGCAGGCGTCCAGCGCGCGGGCGAAGATGTCGGGCACGGTGGCGGTTTGTTGCTTTTTCATAATACTCCAGGAATGCAAAGAGGGACAGGTGACCAAACGACTCCTGTCGTCTGGCTGCCTGTCCCCGGTGTTCTTGCTGCCGGCCTGCGCCGGCGATGATTACTCGCTCGGCGTGGTTTCCTTGAACTTGCCGTAGCTCAGCAGTTTTTCATGGCGCGCGGCCAGCAGGTCCTTGGTTTTCATGCCCTGGAACTGGCGCAAAGTATCCGCCAGCGCGCGTTTGAGCAAGGTCGCCATCTGTTTCGGATCGCGGTGGGCGCCGCCCAGCGGTTCGTTGATGATCTTGTCGATCAGGCCCATGGCTTTCAGGCGGTGCGCCGTCAGGCCCAGCGCTTCGGCCGCGTCGGAGGCGCGCTCGGCGCTCTTCCACAGGATGGAGGCGCAGCCTTCCGGCGAGATCACGGCATAGGTCGAGTATTGCAGCATCAGCACGGCGTCGCCCACGGCAATGGCCAGCGCGCCGCCGGAACCGCCTTCACCGATGATGGTGGCGATCAGCGGCACTTTCAACTCGGCCATCACGTACAGGTTGTGGCCGATGGCTTCCGACTGGCCGCGTTCTTCCGCGTCGATGCCGGGGAAGGCGCCTGGCGTGTCGACGAAGGTGAAGATGGGCAAGTTGAACTTTTCAGCCACTTTCATCAGGCGCATGGCCTTGCGGTAGCCTTCCGGTTTCGGCATGCCGAAATTGCGCATGGCGCGCTCTTTCGTGTCGCGGCCCTTCTGGTGGCCGATGACCATGCACGGCTGGCCGTTGAAGCGGGCCAGGCCGCCGACGACGGACAGATCGTCAGCGTAGCTGCGGTCGCCATGCAATTCGTGGAAATCGGTAAAGATTTCATTCACGTAATCCATGGTGTAGGGGCGCTGCGGGTGGCGCGCGATCTGCGCCACTTGCCAAGGCGTCAGCTTGGCGTAGATATCCTTGGTCAGCTGCTGGCTCTTCTTGGCCAGGCGGTCGATCTCTTCCGAGATGTCGACGGCCGAATCGTCTTGCACGAAGCGCAACTCTTCGATCTTGGAATCGAGTTCCGCGATCGGCTGTTCAAAATTGAGGAAAGTCGTTTTAGTCATTGTACCTCCAGGTTTTACCGGCCACGGCGCCAGGGCGCGCGGCGTCATCTATGTTTATTTTACCGTACCGGCTGGTGCGCCGGGGGCTGCATCGGGTGCGGCAGGGGCGGCGGCAGGGTCGAGACTGCGCCACAGATACCACGTCGCCACGGTGCGCCACGGTTCCCAATTGGCGGAAACTTCGCGCGCATCGCTGCGGGAAACAGGTTCGCCGGAGAAGTAATTGACGCTGATGCCCTGGATCAAACCCGGGTCGTCGAGCGGCAAGACATTCGGCCGGAGCAGATTAAATATCAGAAACATCTCGGCTGTCCAGCGGCCGATGCCGCGAATCTGCACCAGTTCGGCGATGACGGCTTCGTCATCCATCTGGTCCCACTGGCTCGCATGCACGCGCTTGGCCTTGAAATGGTCGGCCAGGTCGAGGATGTATTCGGTCTTGCGTTTGGACAAACCGCAGGCGGACAGTTGCTCGGCGCCCGCCTTCAACACTTGCGTAGGCGTGCATTTCGGGCAAGCGGCCAGCAGCTTTTTCCAGGCGGCATCAGCCGCCTTGGGCGTGATCTGCTGGCCCACCAGCGAACGGGCCAGGGTGGTAAACGGGTCGCTATGGCCGACCAGGTGCAGGTCGCCAAATTGCGGGATGAGCTTTTTCATGATGCGGTCGCGCTTCATCAGCTCGATCTTCGCCTCTTCCCAGTAGTGCGGCACCTGGATCACCTGCGCAGCGGCTACCGGCGCTTCCCCGTTTTCCCTGGACGTAGCCATCATGCGCGGCGCCAGTTGGTCGAGCCGTCAGGCTTGTCTTCAAGAATGATGCCTGCAGCCAACAATTCCGCGCGGATCTTGTCCGATGCGGCAAAGTCGCGCGCCTTTTTCGCCGCGCTGCGCGCCGCGATGGCCGCTTCGATGCCGGCCGCCTCGTCCTGCCCGCCGGCGGCGCCCACGGTTGCTTGCAGGAATTGCTGCGGCGTGCGCTCGAGCAAGCCGAACACGCCCGCCAGGCCCTTCAATTGACGCGCCAGGGCGGGCGACTTGCTCTTGTTGACTTCCGTCGCCAGGTCGAACAGGGCGGCCACGGCCAGCGGCGTGTTGAAATCGTCGTCCATCGCTTCGCGCACGCGCAAGGCATGGGCTTCATTCCAGTCGATGGCGCCCTCTTCCACCGCCACGTCAGCCAGCGCCGTGTACAGGCGCGTCAGCGACAGGCGCGCATCATCGAGGTGCACGTCCGAATAATTCAGGGGGCTGCGGTAGTGCGCGCGCAGGATGAAGAAGCGGATCACTTCGGCATCGAACTTTTGCAGCACTTCGCGGATGGTGAAGAAGTTGCCGAGCGACTTGGACATTTTTTCATTGTCCAGGCGCACGAAGCCGTTATGGATCCAGTAATTGACGCTGGCGTGGCCGAACGCGCCTTCGGATTGGGCGATCTCGTTTTCGTGGTGCGGGAATTGCAGGTCCGCGCCGCCGCCGTGGATGTCGAATTGTTCACCGAGCAAGGCGCAGGACATGGCCGAGCACTCGATATGCCAGCCCGGGCGGCCCTTGCCCCACTTCGAGTCCCATTTGACTTCTTCCGGCTCGGATTCCTTCGACGACTTCCACAGCACGAAGTCGAGCGGATCGCGCTTGCCCGTGTTCACGTCGACGCGCTCGCCCGCGCGCAGGTCGTCGAGCGACTTGCCGGACAGCTTGCCGTAGTGGGGGAAATTGCGCACGGCATAGTTCACGTCGCCATCCGCGCCCTGGTAGGCCAGGTCCTTCGCTTCGAGCCGCTCGATCAGGCGCAGCATTTGCGGCACGTATTCGGTGGCGCGCGGCGTGTGGTCGGGCGTCAGGATGCCCAGCGCGGCCGTGTCTTCATCCATGTACTGGGTGAAGCGCGTCGTCAGCTGGGAAATCGTCTCGCCGTTTTCCACGGCGCGGCGGATGATCTTGTCGTCGATGTCCGTAATGTTGCGCACATAGGTGACGTCGAAACCGGACGCCTTGAGCCAGCGGTAGATGACGTCGAAGGCCATCATCATGCGCGCATGGCCGATATGGCAATAATCGTAGATGGTCATGCCGCACACGTACATGCGTACCTTGCCCGCTTCCATCGGGACGAATACCTGCTTCTCGCGAGCCAGGGTGTTGTAAATCTTTAGATTGCTCATCGTACTTTGCAAGTGGAGCGGCCGCCCGCCTGGCAAAACGACAGACAGGCGCGGACACCGGGGGTGCCGCGCCACTGAACTGCCGTGTGCGCCAAGACTGGTCGACCCGCTATATTGTTGTTCTTGTTTGTTAGAATTGGGGCGTTAGCGGTCAAGTATAACATTGATAAAAACCATACTGGCCCGATATGAATCAGGTTTTTACGATGTTCAACCGAATTTTCACTTCTTTACAATTAAAGCAAGTTTAGAGAAAAATAACGATTAAGGATGCCTCCATGCAAGAAATCAAGTCGAAACGCCTGTCTTTCCTGGCCCGCTTTTGCACCCTGTTTGCCGGCCTGACCCTGGGCAGCGCCGTCGTGGCCGCCGCCCCCGCAAGCCCTGCGGCCGCCCTCGACCCCACGCCGCACGTGGCCCTGAAAACCAGCATGGGCGAGATCGTGCTGGAACTGGACCAAGAAAAGGCGCCGAAAAGCGTGGCCAATTTCTTGCAGTACGTCAAGAGCGGCTATTACAAGGGCACCGTGTTTCACCGCGTCATCGACGGCTTCATGATACAGGGCGGCGGCTTCGACAAGAACATGCAGCAGAAAGCCACCAAGGCGCCGATCAGGAACGAGGCGCAAAACGGCTTGCAGAACGTCACCTACAGCATCGCCATGGCGCGCACGGGCGATCCCCATTCGGCCACCGCGCAGTTTTTCATCAACGTCAACGACAACGGCGCACTCGACTACCCTGGCCGCGACGGTTTCGGCTACACGGTGTTCGGCAAAGTCGTCAGCGGTATGGACGTGGTCGACAAGATCAAGGCCGTGCCCGTCGCCGACAAGGGGCCGCACCAGAACGTGCCCGTCACGCCCGTGGTGATCGAATCGGCGACTTTACTCAAGTCCGCGCCCGCAAAACTGTAAAATAGCGTTTTTGCGGCGCCGGCCTGCCTGGCGCCGCTGAATCAATTATTCATCCAATTTATTAAGGATCATCATGACCTCCGTCATCATCACCACCAATCTGGGCAAGATCACCGCTGAACTGGACGCCGAGAAAGCGCCGAAAACGGTTGCCAACTTCCTCGCCTACATGAACGCCGGCCACTACAACAACACGATTTTCCACCGCGTCATCGACGGCTTCATGATCCAGGGCGGCGGTTTCGAGCCAGGCATGAAACAGAAGCCTGCCGACGCCACCGTGGAAAACGAAGCCAAGAACGGCCTGAAAAACGACAGCTACACCCTGGCCATGGCCCGCACCTCGGACCCGCACTCGGCATCGGCCCAGTTCTTCATCAACATCAAGAACAACAGCTTCCTCGACTACCCAGGCCAGGACGGCTGGGGCTACGCCGTGTTCGGTAAAGTCACCGACGGCAAGGAAGTCGTCGACGCCATCCGCGCCGTGAAAACCTCGCGCGCCGGCATGTTCGCCGATGTGCCAGTGACCGATGTCATCATCGAGAAGGTAGAAGCCGCTTAATTCGGCTCGGGTACCATGCATAACAGGCATTGCAGCGTTTGCGCCTCTCCATGTACATCACTTTTTGGGAGCGTTGAACGATGACAATGCCTGCCGCACTCTTCATTTCCGACCTGCACCTGCAGAGCTCGCACCCGCGCACCAGCGCGGCGTTTCTTTCTTTCCTGGAACACCACGCGCAATATGCCCAGGCGCTGTATCTATTGGGCGACCTGTTCGAATACTGGGCCGGCGACGATGACCTGGAAGACCCGTTCAATGCGCGCATGACGGCCGCCATCCGCGCCGTCAGCGATGCCGGCGTGCACGTCTACTGGATCGCCGGCAACCGCGACTTTCTTGTCGGTTCCGGCTTTGCCGCCGCCGCCGGCGCCACCCTGCTCAGCGAACCGCACGTGGCCACGATTGCCGGCCGCCGCATCGTCTTGCTGCACGGCGACGCGGAATGCACGAAAGACGTCAGCTACATGGAATTTCGCGCCATGGTGCGCCAGCCCGCCTGGCAAAAACAGTTTCTAGCCATGCCCTTGACGCAGCGCAAGGCCATCATCGACGGCTTGCGCCAGAGCAGCCGCGAACAGAACGGCGAAAAATCCATGGACATCATGGATGTCACGCCAGATGCCGTGGCCCATGTATTTGCCGAACACGCGAGCACCATCATGATCCACGGCCATACGCACCGCCCTGCCCTGCATAAAGTCGACGCAACCTTGCGCTATGTCTTGCCGGACTGGGAATGCGACGTGGAACCGCAGCGCGGCGGCTGGATCGCTATCGATGCGCGCGGCAATATCACGCGCCATGACCTGAGCGGCGAGATCATCGACTAGCCCTGCGCCGACGGCGCCACGGGCGTTTGTCCGATAGCCGCGCCCGCCTGGCCTTGCTGTAATGGCGCCATGCACACTGTTTACATCGGTACGGCCGGCTGGAGCATTTCCAGCACCGCCGCCTGCCGCTTTCCCCGCGACGGCAGCCACCTGCAGCGCTATGCCCAGGTGCTGGATTGCGTGGAAATCAACAGCTCCTTCTACCGCCCGCACCAGCCGTCAAGCTACGCGCGCTGGGCCGCCAGCGTGCCCGAGCATTTCCGCTTCAGCGTGAAATTGCCGCGCAGCATCACGCACGAACGGCGCTTGCGCGACTGTACGGCCGAACTCGAGCGCTTTGCGGGAGAAGTCATGCAACTGGGGAATAAACTGGGCTGCGTGCTGGTGCAGCTGCCGCCCAGCCTGCGTTTCGAGGCGGACGTGGCCGCCACATTCTTCCGTGCGCTGCGCCAGTACCTTGACGGCATGCTGGCCTGCGAGGCGCGCCATGCCAGCTGGTTCGGCGAGGCCGCCACGGAGGTGCTACGCGGCAATCGCATCACGCGCGTGCGCGCCGACCCGCCCGCCGGCCAGCCAGGTCCGCATGTGCCGACCACGGAGCAGGCCTACCTGCGCCTGCATGGCAGCCCGACAATATACTATTCGGACTATCCGCCCGCCTACCTGGCGGCCCTGGCCGCCGACTTGCACGCATCGGCGCAGGCGGGCAGCTGGTGCATCTTCGACAATACGGCGGCCGGCGCCGCCCTGTTCAATGCGCTGGACCTGCAGGCGCGGCTGGCTTGAAAAGAAATCTTGATTCTTTCAGTCTTAGTGTTATAGTTAACTACAACACCAACTCAATACAACACGGAGCCTCGATGCCTACAGCACTTTACCCGCGTCGCACCGCCTCACCCTTGTCGGAGCGCATCCCATGAGCGCCGCATGGAACGACAATAGCCCCATCTACCGCCAGCTCAAGGCGAAGGTGGTGGGCATGATACTCGACGGCGTGCTGCAGCCCGGCGACGCCCTGCCTTCGGTACGCCAGGTGGCGGCCGATTATCAATTAAATCCCATCACGGTTTCGCGCGCCTACCAGGAACTGGTCGACGAGGCCCTGGTGGAAAAACGGAGAGGACTCGGTATGTATGTCATGGAAGGCGCCCGCGACAAATTGCTGGCCAGCGAACGCGAACGTTTCCTGCGCGAAGAATGGCCGGTCTTGCTGGAACGCATCACGCAGCTGGGCCTGAACTTCGAGCAACTGCTGCAAGCGAGCCGCGACAGTGGCGCACACGGGGAGAGCGCATGAATGCATTGAACAAGGACAGCGTCATCAGCGCGCGCGGCCTGCGCAAGCAGTACGGCAAGCAGGTGGCCATCGACGGCATCAGTTTCGATATCGCGCCGGGGCGCATCGTCGGCCTGATCGGGCCTAACGGCTCGGGCAAGACCACCACCCTGAAAGCCATCCTCGGCCTGACGGGCTTTGAGGGCGAACTGGCCGTGCTGGGGCGCGACCCGCGCGTGCAGCGCGACGCGCTGATGGACGACGTATGCTTCATCGCCGACGTGGCCATCCTGCCGGGCTGGCTGCGCGTGGCCGACGCCATCGATTTCGTGGCCGGCGTGCATCCGCGCTTCGACCGCAGCAAGGCGGAACGCTACCTGGCGCACACCAAGCTGGCGCCGAACATGAAGGTCAAGGCCATGTCGAAAGGCATGGTGGTGCAGCTGCACCTGGCGCTGGTGATGGCCATCGACGCCAAACTGCTGGTGCTCGACGAACCGACCCTGGGCCTGGACATTCTGTACCGCAAGCAGTTCTACCAGAACTTGCTGGAAGACTATTTCGATGAAAACAAGACCATCGTCATCACCACGCACCAGATCGAGGAAGTGGAGCACATCCTGAGCGACCTGATGTTCATTCGCGACGGCAAGATCGTGCTGGCCTCGAGCATGGAAGAAGTGGGCGAGCGCTATATCGAAGTGATGGTGGGCGCGCAGCACGTCAATCCGGCGCGCGCGCTGCAGCCGATCAGCGAACGCAGCGTGTTCGGCAAGTCGGTAATGCTGTTCGACGGCGTCGCCCGCACCCAACTGGCCGCCCTGGGCGAAGTACGCACGCCCAGCCTGGCTGACCTGTTTGTCGCGACCATGAAAGGATCGTACCAATGAGCATTTCCCCCATGAACAAGATGCAGTGGCTGATCCGGCGCGAACTGTGGGAGCACAAGGGCATGCTGCTGTGGACGCCCGCCCTGATCGGCATCGTCATGACCGTGCTGGGCGCCCTGATGACGATAGGCACCATCACCAAGGCCAAGATGCGCACGGCGCTGACCATCAATGGCGATGAAGTATCCTGGAACGCCATTTTCAATACGCGCAGCTTCGGTTCGCGCCGCATGGAAATCATCGACGCCGTCGCCAACAACTATATCGTCACGGCCGCGCCGCTGTTCCTGGCGCTGGGTTTCCTCGTCTTTTTCTATTGCCTGAGCGCCCTGCATGACGACCGCCGCGACCGCAGCGTGCTGTTCTGGAAGTCACTGCCCATTTCGGACGCCCAGACGGTGCTGTCGAAAGTGGCCATCGCCCTGCTGGTGGCGCCGCTGATCGTGGCCGCCGCCGCCAGCCTCACCTCGCTGGCGCTGGTGCTGATACTGGGCGGCGTGCTGGCGGCCAACGGCATCTACGTATTTGCCGAACTGCTGGCCTCCCCCGGCCTGTACCTGGGGCCGCTGGGCGTGTTCGGCCTGCTGCCCGTATATTTCCTGTGGGCATTGCCGACCGTCGGCTGGCTGCTGATGGTGTCGAGCTGGGCCAGGTCCAAAGTATTCCTGTGGGCCGTCGGCGTGCCGCTGCTGCTGCTGGTCCTGACGGTCTGGGCCGGCAAGCTGACGCAGACGGAAAGCGACCTTGGCTGGATACAGATGAATGTGATCGGGCGCGCCCTGCTCGGCACCATCCCCGGCGGCTGGTATCTGTTCGAGCCGGCACTGTTGCAACAACTGCATGCGTCAAAGAACATAAACGTGTTCGACAATTCTTGGTCCAGCCTGAGCCTGCCAGCAGCCTGGCTGGGTGCGGCGGCGGGCGCGGCCCTGATTTACGCCGCCATTCGCCTGCGCCGCTGGCGCGAAGAAGGCTGAGCGCGCTGCCTGCGCCCTGACAAACGCCCCGTCCATTGGGCGCTGGTCAGGGCTTTCGTCCCCGGCCGGCAAATGCACGCCATGGCGGCGCTGCCACTCCCCGGACAGATATCGGCAAGCAATGGATGTTGCCGCTCATGCGGATCGTGCGCGGATCTGCCGCATGGCCGAGGATAGGGCCAGGCGATCGCGTTGCAGAAGGTTGCCGGCGCCGCTACCGCCGGCGCCGTGCGGCGGCAGTCCCAAGGACCAGCGCACGTTCAAACCGTTGCCATGCCAGGAACTACGCCTGAAAGCGGCGCCTATGCGGCGCCATGCGCCAGCCGCGCATACAGCTCGGCCACCCGTTCCACCGTGATGCCCTCGCGCTGCTCCACGGCCAGCGGATGGTCGGTCGGCTCCAGCTCGACAGATGGCCGCACGCCGTCGTCGCGCAGGTGCACGCGGGTTTTCAGGTTCAGGGTAGCCGGATACACGGGCAACTGCGTGCTGAGCCAGCCGGAGAAGGGGCCGATGTGGGAACGCTGCGCATCGTGGAAACAGGCATCCCACGCATCGAAGCTGTCGCCGCTGAGCGACACCCACACGCCCCAGCTGAACGGCTCATCCGCGCCATGCACGGGGATGTCGATGGTGGCGCGCACGAAGCAGTGTTCTTCGTCGACGATGCAGGCGTCGCTGTCCATCTGGCAGCGCGTCGCGCGCTCGGCGGGCGCCATCTGCTCGTACAGCCACGGCGCATCGGCGCCGAAGCTGGGCATGCCCGTGTGGGTCTCGCCGCAGGCGCGGCACAGGAAGGAAAAACGCATGCCTGAAGGCCGCCTATTCGAACTGCTTGCGGAATGCCTCGAACTGCGCCGCCAGACCATCGAAGTCGCTGCGCAATTGCAGCACTTCCTGTTCCAGCTGGGCCACCCTGCTGCCCTGCTGCGGCGCGCTGACGGCGCCCGCGAAACCGGCCGCCGTCTCGATCTGCGCCAGCGCTTCCTCGCCGCCCAGCAAGTGGCCGTAGCGCGGCTCCTTGGCGCCGGGGGCGACAGCCAGTTTCGCCACCAGCGGCGGGTATTTGTCGATCAAAAACTGCAGGCCGGATTCGACTTCCGCCACGGACTTGAATTCATGCACGCGGCCGCTGCGGCTGCGGATTTCACCGGCCGTCTGCAAGCCGCGCAGCATCAATATCGTCAGGATGGCCAGCTTGTCCTGTTCCAGCGACCACTTGATGCGCATGCGGTGCTCGTACTTGGCGACCCGGGCGCCTGCCTGCGTGATGCCGTTGACGAATTTGCGCTGCATCAAGCGCTGCAGCACGTCGTACACGGTTTCCTCGGACAGGGCCATGACGGGGTCGCGGCTGGACAATTGATTGCAGCCGTTCGTCAGCGCGTTGAGCGACAGCGGATAGCTGTCCGGCGTCAGCGCTTCCTTTTCGGCCAGCACGGCCAGCACGCGGATCTCGAACGGGTCGAGCAGATTCGGATTGTCATTGCTTTTTTCGCCTGCCGTCACATCAGTGTTCATGCCTGTATCCTTAATCAACCAGCTTGTTCATTTGCTCAGAATCCAATTTATCACATTCAGGCACGGCCTGGCAGCAGATGCCCGCCGCCTTCAGCGTGGCGAGGATGGTCTCGATGCGCTGCTCCTGCGCCACGGCGTGCGTGATCAGGCCCTGCAGGGCTTTCGACAGGGGATCGTCGCCGTTCGGCGTGACGCCGTACGCGGCGAACAGGTGCGCCGTGCTGCCTTCACGCAGGGCATTGACATCCTTTTGCACGATGTGCGCGGGGTTGCCCACCGCCGTGGCGCCGGACGGCACGGGTTTCAGCAGCACGGCGTTCGAACCCACCTTGGCGTACTCGCCCACGGTAAAACTGCCCAGCACCTGCGCGCCGGCGCCGACGATGACGCCCCGTTCCAGGGTCGGATGGCGCTTGGCGCCGCTGTGCAGCGAGGTGCCGCCCAAAGTCACGCCCTGGTAGATGGTGCAGTCGTCGCCGACGACGGCCGTCTCGCCGATCACCACGCCGAAACCGTGGTCGATGAAGACGCGGCGGCCGATCACGGCGCCCGGATGGATCTCGATGCCGGTGATGATGCGGCCGATATACGAGATGAAGCGCCCCACCCACTTCATGCGCCGCGTCCAGCACCAGTGCGCCCAGCCGTGCATGACGATGGCATGCAGGCCCGGATAACAGGTCAGCACCTCCCAGCCATTGCGGGCGGCGGGGTCACGTTCAATGATGCTGTTGATATCTTCGCGCAGGTGGTGGAACATAATGAAAATGGATAAGGTGGAACGCAAATGGTAGCGTATTCGGCGGCGTGCTGCCGGAGAGGCAGATAAACAACCGCCGCCTCAAGGGCGGCGGCTTATCAAAGAAGCGCGACAAAACGTTCAGGGCAAGGCGCATTGCCGAAGACAGTACGCAAGTACGGCGAGGCAATGCAACGCCGCCCTGGACGTTTTTTAGCCTTCTTTCGCGATGCGCTGGCGGCGGGCTTCGTACAGGCACACGCCCGACGCCACGGACACGTTCAGGCTCTCGACGGAGCCGAACATCGGGATGCTGACGAGAATGTCGCAGGTGTCGCGCGTCAAACGGCGCATGCCTTCGCCTTCGGAACCCATGACGAGGGCCGTCGGGCCCGTGAAATCGGCCTCGTACAGGCCTTTTTCGCCGTCGTCCGAGGTGCCGATCAGCCAGATGCCGCGATCCTTCAATTCGCGCATGGTGCGCGCCAGGTTCGTCACGGTGATGTACGGCACGGTTTCGGCGGCGCCGCTGGCGACCTTGGCGGCCGTGGCGTTGAGGCCCACGGCGCGGTCCTTCGGCACGATGACGGCATGCGCGCCGACGCCGTCGGCCACGCGCAGGCAGGCGCCCAGGTTGTGCGGGTCGGTGATGCCGTCGAGAATCAACAGCAGCGGCGGGCCGTCGATGGCGTCCAGCAGCTCGTCGAGGTTGCGCGCCAGCGACAATTGCGAGGCAAACGCGATCACGCCCTGGTGGCGGCGCGTGCCGACGATTTTATCGAGACGCGACGAATCGACGGGCATGACGCGCACGTTGGCCGCCTTGGCGGCGGCGATCATGTCCTTCATGCGGCCGTCGACGCGGCTGGCATCGACGAAAATTTCTTCCACGGACGACGCTTCATGACGCAGACGCGAGGTGACGGCGTGGAAGCCGAAAATCATTTTATTCTTCATTATTTATCGTTTCTTCTTGCTTGTTTTTGATGCAGATACAGTTTTTGCTGCTCGTGGTGCCGCCGCAGCGGGTGCCGCGGCTGGTTTCTTGCCGCCCTTCGGCGCGGCCTTAGGCGCCGCCTTGGAGGCTTCCTTCGGGGCAGCCTTGGCTTGCGCCTTGGCGGCAGGCTTGGCGCCGTTGGAACGGCCGCCGGAACCATTGCCGGACTTGCCGCCGTTGTTGGCGCTGACCTTGATCTCGTGGCGCTGCTCGGTCGCTGGACCGGGCTTGACCATGGATTTCTTCTCGCCCTTGCGCTTGCCGCCGCCGTTCGGCTTGGCCGGCGCATCGTCGCCCGCCAGTTCCGCGTCGGTGACCAGGCGCAGGTCGATCTTGCGCGTTTCCAGGTCGACTCGCGCCACCTGCACCGTCAGACGGTCCGTCAATTGATAACGCTTGCCCGTGCGTTCGCCGCGCAATTCATGGCGCGCATCGTCGTACTGGAAGTAGTCGGTACCGAGCTCGGTCACGTGCACCAGGCCTTCGACAAACAGGGTGTCGAGCTGCACGAACACGCCGAAGGTGGTCACGCCGGTGATGGTGCCCGTGAACTCTTCGCCCAATTTATCTTGCATGAAGTAGCACTTCAGCCACGCCTCGACGTCGCGCGACGCTTCGTCGGCGCGGCGCTCGTTGGCCGAGCAATGCACGCCCAGCGCGTCCCAGATGGTCAGGTCCGTCTTCTTCGGCTTGCCGTCGGCCTTGTCCTTGGCCTGCTGCTTGCGCGTGGCGTTCGACACGTTGGTGTTCAGCACGACCTTATCGGACAGCTTCGGTTCGTATTTCTTGCCTTGCAGAATGGCCTTGATGGCGCGGTGCGTCAGCAGGTCGGGATAGCGGCGGATCGGGCTGGTGAAGTGGGCATACGCCTCGTACGCCAGGCCGAAGTGGCCGATATTGTCCGGGCTGTAGACGGCTTGCTGCATCGAGCGCAGCAGCATCGTCTGCAGCAGCGCGGCGTCGGGACGCTGCTTGATCTGCTGCATCAGGGTCTGGTAATCGGACGCCGACGGCGTGTCGCCGCCCGTCAGGTTCAGGCCAACCTGTTTCAGGAAGGTGCGCACTTGCGTGAGCTTTTCCTTGGTCGGGCTGGCGTGGATGCGGTAAGTGCCTGGATGCTTGTTGCGCAGCAACAAATCGGCGGCGCAGACGTTGGCCGCCAGCATGCACTCTTCGATAATCTTGTGCGCTTCGTTGCGCGTGCGGGGAATGATCTTTTCGATCTTGCCCGCGCTATTGCAGACGATATACGTTTCCGTCGTCTCGAAATCGATGGCGCCCCGCTCCGTGCGCGCTTTCAGCAAGGCGCGGTAGACGGCTTCCAGATTCTGCAGGTGCGGCAGGATGTCCGCGCGGCGCGCCGCCTCGGGGCCCTTGGTATTGCCCAGCACGGCGGCGACTTCATCATACGTGAGGCGCGCGGCCGAATGGATCACGGCCGGGTAGAACTGGTACGCCTTCAGCTCGCCCTTGTCGCTGACGACGGCGTCGCAGACGAGGGTCAAACGGTCGACGGCCGGATTCAGCGAGCACAAACCGTTCGACAGTTTTTCCGGCAACATAGGGATCACGCGGCGCGGGAAGTACACGGACGTACTGCGCTCGATCGCGTCGACATCGAGCGCGTCGTTCGGTTTCACGTAATGGCTGACGTCGGCAATGGCCACGATCAGGCGGAAGCAGTTGGCGCGGCCGATCTTGACGGGTTCGCAATACACGGCATCGTCGAAATCGCGCGCGTCCTCGCCATCGATGGTCACCAATGGCACGTCGCGCAGGTCGACACGGTCTTTCAGGTCGGCGGCGCGCACTTCGAACGGCAGCTTTTCAGCTTGCTTGAGAGCCGCGGCGGAAAAGATGTGCGGCACGTTGAATTTACGCACGGCGATCTCGATTTCCATGCCGGGGTCGTCCAGCGCACCGAGCACTTCGACGATCTTGCCGACCGGCTGCTTGAAGCGCATCGGCTGCTCGGTCAGCTCGACGCTGACGATCTGGCCGGCCTTGGCCTTGCCCAGCGAACCGGTGACGAGAATGTCCTGGCCGATGCGCTGGTCTTCCGGCGCCACCACCCAGGTGCCGTTTTCCTGGATCAAACGGCCGATGACGTGGGTATTGGCGCGCTGCGTGACTTCGACGATCGTGCCTTCCGGGCGGCCGCGGCGGTCCGTGCCGACGATGCGGGCCATGACCTTGTCGCCATGCAAGACTTTCTGCATTTCTTTCTCAGGCAGGAACAGGTCGGCGCTGGCGTCGTCGGGAATGACGAAACCGAAGCCGTCGCGATGGCTCATGACGCGGCCGGCGACGAGCGCGCTCTGGTCGGCCAGGCTGAAAACACCGCTGGCGTCAGACTTGAGCTGGCCGTCGCGCTCCATCGCCTTCAGGCGACGGACCAGGACATCCATGGAATCGGCATGCACTTGCAGCGTTTTCCCGAGAGACTGCGGATCGAGAGGCGCGTTGACGCTGCGGAATATGCCGAGAATGTCCTCCCGGCTGGGGATGGTGTGGGTATTTTGGCTCAAAAGTATTTCTATAGTTGTTATTGACAGTGATCAAACGGAATACAAAGACCGATGACATCACCGTCAATATTGACACGGTGATAGACGGTAGTGTACCGGAGGACGCCTTGGTTTGCCTAACGGACAGCGTAGCGGAAACCGTACAAGCGCCCCGCCGATGAAAAAAAGGAGAAAAGCCGCGCAATGCATTTGACTTCGGCAAATATTGCTCTATAATCTCGGTCTCTTGCAGCGACAAACCTTCACGGGAATGCAGTTGCAGGAAAGCGGTACAGGGTTGATGTGCAGTATGGAGCGCAAGCTCATCTGGCGCAAAACTCTTCAAGCCGCTATAATAGCAGAATTGTTGCGAAGTTATTTTGTAACAAGTACTCGAGCAGTAAAGCAACAAGCAGCATCAGTGCCCACGTGGCGGAATTGGTAGACGCGCATGGTTCAGGTCCATGTGCCTTCGGGTGTAGGGGTTCGAGTCCCTTCGTGGGCACCATTACCTAATTCGCAAAAGAGCCGCAAACTTTCACGAGTTTGCGGCTCTTTTCATTTCCGGCGCCAATCAAGCCTGTCGGCATTCTTGACAGTTGCCGACCGCGCAAGCGCCAAGTCCCTGATTTTAAAACCGAGAACGCTTCTTGCGTGCTGGCTGGCATCCCCACTTCCGGAGTGCCGCCATGAAAATCGTTCTCGCCGCCCTCGCACTGGCATTGCCCGCCAGCACCCTCGCCTCGCCCCTGTTCCATCTGCAGTACGTGCCCGGCACCTCGCTGCAGGCGCAGCAGGGATTCCAGGCGGCGGCCGCGCGCTGGTCGCGCGTGCTGAAAGACCATGTCACCATCGACCTGACGGTGGGTTTCAATGCACTGGGCGGCAACATCCTGGGGCAAACGGGTTCGTCGGAAGCGTTTTACCGCTACAGCGACTTTCGCGGCGCCCTCGCCGCCGACGCCAGCTCCGCCATCGACCAGCGGGCGCTGGCGCACCTGCCCACGGGCGACAGCTTCGGCATGCTGATCAACCGCACGGCCAACAATCCCAACGGCCCCGGCAGCGCCCTGCCCTATGTCGACAACAATGGCGACGCCAACAATCAATATCTGTCGCTGAGCAATGCGCAAGCCAGGGCCGTCGGCCTGGCGCCGCCGCCGCAATCACTGGACGGGTGCATCGGCAATTGCGACGGCTTCATCCAGTTCAACAGTGATTTCAATTTCGATTTCGATCCCGGCAATGGCATCGGCGCCAACAGCATCGACTTCATCGGCGTGGCCATGCATGAAATCGGCCACGCGCTGGGCTTTCTCAGCGGCGTGGACATCCTCGACTTCAACTCGCCGCCGCTGGGCGGCCCCTACGACGATTCGGAATTTACCTACGTTTCCGGACTGGACCTGTTCCGCTACTCGGCCGAGAGCGCCGCGGCCGGCGTGATCGACTGGACGGCCGACAAGCGCGACAAGTATTTCTCGCTCGACGGCGGCGCCACGCGCGGACCGCTGTTCGCCAACGGCGCTTACCACGGCGACGGCGACCAGGCCAGCCACTGGCGCGACAACCTGCACCTGGGCATCATGGACCCGACGGTGGCGTACGGTGAATTGCTGCGCCTGCGCCGGAACGACCTGATGGCCCTCGACGCCATCGGCTGGGATATCGCCCCGGCCGCCATCCCGGCGCCGTGCACCGCATGGCTGCTATGCCTGGGGCTGGGGCTGCTGGCGCTGCGGCAAAGACGCTAAACACGCTGAAAAAACAGGCAGTTTTCATAGGGAAAAGCCATTTTCGGAAGAAAAACCATGTTTCTTGAAGAAAAGTGCAAAATGTTGATTGACCGAATGCGCGCCAGCCCTTATGATTTTGTCCTCGCTGCAGAACACGCAGCGACAAGCAGCAAGCAGCAAGAATGCCCACGTGGCGGAATTGGTAGACGCGCATGGTTCAGGTCCATGTGCCTTCGGGTGTAGGGGTTCGAGTCCCTTCGTGGGCACCACCAGCAACGAGT
>NZ_JBWKUZ010000031.1:0-41893 GCF_059421435.1 Janthinobacterium sp. GW821-FHT03A03
GTACAAAACGCCCGATGCGGTGCATCGGGCGTTTGTGCAGCAATAAATACTGTCAACCTATTTTAGGACTGGACAGCGCAGCGCATAAAACGTTCAGGGCAAGGCGCGGTGCCGAAGACAGTACGACTAGTACGGCGAGGCACTGCAACGCCGCCCTGGGCGTTTTTGCGCCAGCGCTTAGTCGCGGCTGCCGCCGGCGAAGCCCAGGAGCGACAACAGGCTGGTGAAGATGTTGTACACGTCCAGGTAGATGCGCAGGGTGGCCGAGATGTAGTTGGTCTCGCCGCCGTTGATGATTTGCTGCACGTCATACAGGATGTAGGCCGAGAAGATGGCGATGGCGACCATGGAGATGACGATCGACAGTGCCGACAGGCCCAGGAAGATGTTCGCCACCGATGCCAGGATCAGCACGATCACGCCGGCGAACAGCCATTTGCCCATGGCCGAGAAGTCGCGCTTCGACACCGTGGCAATCGTCGCCATCACGGCCAGGATGGTGGCCGTGCCGCCGAACGCCGTCATGATCAGCATGCCGCCGTTCGAGTAGCCGAGCGTGCGCGTCAGGATGGGCGTGAGCATCAGGCCCATGAAGAAGGTAAAGCCCAGCAGGACGGCGACGCCCAGGCCCGAGTTCTTGGTCTTTTCAATCGCGTACATGAAGCCGAATGCGACGGCCATGAAGATGATGAAACCCATGCCGCCGGTCAGCATCGGCAAGTGCATTTGCACGCCGATGAAGGCGCCCAGCACGGTCGGTATCATGGACAGTGCCAGCAGCCAGTAAGTGTTGCGCAAGACCTGGTGGCGGACTTGCTGCATGCCTCCGGACAGGTCATAGGTGCGTTGCATGTTCTGATTCATAGTGCCTCCGTGTTGTCAATTCAAATTACTACTTTGCCCAAGGATAGCATGGACCCCGGTTTTTACAAAAAAACCAGCTTAAGATTTAATTAAACTCAGGCAAGGGCAGAAGATGGCCGCCGGCCTGTCTGGGTGATATGGGGTGGAGTATGGTAAAATCAAAGGTTGATTGAGTTATCAATTTATCGTTTTAAACCTTTCTTTTTATTGGAGTTTTCACACATGGCAATCGAACGCACCCTGTCGATCATCAAACCAGACGCAGTTGCAAAAAACGTAATCGGTCAAATCTACACCCGTTTTGAAAACGCTGGCCTGAAAATCGTTGCAGCACGCATGACGCAACTGTCGCGCGAACAAGCTGAAGGCTTCTACGCAGCGCACAAGGAACGCGGCTTCTTCAAGGATCTGGTCGACTTCATGGTTTCCGGTCCAGTCATGATCCAGGCCCTGGAAGGCGAAAACGCCGTTCTGGCTCACCGTGACCTGATGGGCGCGACCGATCCGAAGAAAGCAGAAAAAGGCACGATCCGCGCCGATTTCGCCGATTCGATCGACGCCAACGCCGTACACGGTTCCGACGCTGTCGAAGCTGCTAAAGTGGAAATCGCTTACTTCTTCCCAGAACTGAAGGCTTAATTGCCTTAGATAACGTTATTTCCTGGCGTTATCTGTGAAATAACTTATCACCCCCTGTTCCCGCTGCGCTGTGGAGTTTTCGCTCCGGATGCGCGCGGGGACGGATTTTTAGAATAGACATGATCATGAATACGACGCCCCTCACCAACTTGCTGGACCTGGATCCCGCGCAACTCATTGCCTACTGCGCCGAGTTGGGAGAGAAACCGTTTCGTGCGAAACAATTGCAACGTTGGATACACCAGTTCGGCGCTTCCGATTTCGACGCCATGACGGACCTGGCCAAGTCGCTGCGCGACAAGCTGGCCACGCGCGCCGAAGTGCGCGCCCCGGCTATCATCAGCGACCATACGTCGACGGACGGCACGCGCAAATGGCTGGTCGATGTCGGCAACGGCAATGCCGTGGAAACCGTGTTCATTCCGGAAGACAATCGCGGCACCCTGTGCATCTCGACCCAGGCCGGCTGCGCCGTGAACTGCCGTTTCTGCTCGACGGGCAAACAAGGCTTCAACCGCAACCTCAGTGTAGGCGAAATCATCGGCCAGCTGTGGATGGCGGAATTCGAATTGCGCCGTACCAAGGGCATCGAACCGGGCCCGAAAGGCGAGCGCCAGATCACCAACGTGGTGATGATGGGCATGGGCGAGCCCCTGCTGAACTTTGAGCCGACCGTCACGGCCCTGAAATTGATGCTCGACGACAACGCCTACGGCCTGTCGCGCCGCCGCGTGACCCTGTCGACGTCGGGCGTGGTGCCGATGATGGACAAGCTGTCGCAGGAAGTGCCGGTGGCCCTGGCCGTCTCGCTGCACGCCTCGAACGACAGCTTGCGCGACGGCTTGATTCCACTGAACAAGAAATACCCGCTGAAGGAATTGATGGCGGCGTGCAAGCGCTACCTGGAATTTGCCCCGCGCGATTTCATCACGTTTGAATACTGCATGCTCGACGGCGTCAACGACAGCGACGAGCACGCGCGCGAACTGCTGGCGCTGGTGCAAGACCGCGAGTTCGGCGTGAACTGCAAGTTCAACCTGATTCCATTCAACCCCTTCCCCGAGTCGGGCCTGTTCCGCTCGAAAAACCCGCGCATCAAGGCCTTTGCCCAGGTGCTGATGGATGGCGGCATCATCACCACCGTGCGCAAGACGCGCGGCGACGATATCGATGCGGCCTGCGGCCAGCTGGCCGGCGAAGTGAAGGACCGCACGCGGGTGCAGGAGCGCATGGAAAAGATGACTGAGTATCAACAAAAATTCGGCGCCAATTTCGGCAAGATCGTGGAGATCCGCTCCTGATGCGGGGAGGCATGGCTTATCCTGGCGCACTGGCCGCGGCTGTTGTCGGCCTGGGCGTGCTGCTGGCCGGCTGTGCTTCCACCGCGGACAAGGGGCAGGCTGCATTGGTCGAGCAGCGCGCCGCCTTGCGCTTGCAGCTGGCCAGCGCCTATTATATGCAAGACCAGTTTGTGGTGGCTTTGGAAGAGGCGGAGCAGGCGGTGCAGCTGGTACCGGACAACGTCCAGGTGCGCGGCATGCGCGCCCTGATTTTTGCTGCTTTGCGCCAACCTGTGGCTGCTGAAAAAGATTTTCTTTACGCATTGCGCCTGGCACCCCACAATCCCGAGTTGAGCAATAATTATGGCTTGTTCCTGTGCCAGACCGGGCGCGCGGCGCAGTCGCTGGCGTATTTTGATGCCGCATTGCAAGATGCAGCCTATGGCACGCCTGAACTTGCGCTGCACAATGCGGCGGCCTGCAGCCTGGTCATGAAAGATTACCCGCGCGCCGCCAGCTACTGGCTCAAGGCGGAGCGCATTGCACCTGGAGCGGCAATCACGTATGCCGGCCTGGTGCGCGTGTATTACCAACAGCAAGACTACCGGCAAGCGGCTTATTATCTTGAGCGGCTCGGTAAAGTGGCGACAATGGAGAGCCAGACGGCCGAAGTGCTGTGGCTCGGGATCAAGGTGCAGCATAAGCTCGGGGATGCGGGCGCGGAAGCTGGCCTGGGGGCGCATTTGCGCCACCACCATTCCGGCTCCCCCGAATATGCTGCTTATCAAAATGGGGCGTTTGATGAGTGAAACAGGGATACCAATGAATTCAGAGTGGGCAGAAACGCCTCAGCAGCAGCCCCAGGGCAATCTTGCGTTGGCAGGCGCACAGTTGAAGGCGCAGCGCGAAACGCTGGGCTGGCCGGTGGAACAGGTGGCCGACCAGCTCAAGCTGGCGTCGCGCCAGGTCATCGCGCTGGAAGAGGGCGACATGGCGGCCTTGCCGAACCTGGCCGTGGTGCGCGGTTTCGTGCGCGCCTATGCCAAGGTGGTGCGTATCGATGCGGCGCCGCTGGTGGCCATGATCGAAGTCCATCCGGCGCCGGCGCAAGACCCGGCCGCGCCCGTGCGGCGCGAGATTTCCGCCACGTTCTCGGAATCGCGCTTCCCGTCGATGACGCAGCGCTCGTCGAACCAGACTCCCCTCTGGATCGCCGGCGCCGTGGCTGTCGTCGTGGCGGCCGCCTTTGGCGCCTACAAGCTCGGCTATGTCCCGGCCAGCCTGCTGTCTGCGCACGTGGAAAAAGAAAGCGCGCCTGCGGAAGTGGGGCCCGTGGAAACGACCCTGATCAAGCCGGGCCAGGATTTGACGCCCGTGCAGACGCCGTCCGTGCCCCTGATTTCCGTACCGCCGCCGCCAGGCAACGATACGCAGACGGGCGCACCGGCTTCCGCCGCCGCTTCGGCGCCAGCCGCCGCCGTGCCGCCGCCTGCCGCCACGCCCGCCGCTGCGCCGGCAACGACGCCGGCGGCAGCGCCTGCGGCGGCGGCCGCCGTCACGCCGCCCGTCGTCGCCGCGGGCGCGAATGCGCTGGTGCTGAAAGTGGAGCAGGATTCCTGGGTGGAGATTCGCCGCCCCGGCACCAAGCCGCTGATTTCGCGCATGGTCAAGGCCGGCAGCACGGAAACCTTTGATATCACGGGCCCGGCCACCCTGGTGGTGGGCAAGCCGGGTGTCGTGCAGGCAACCTTGCGCGGCGCCAAGCTGGACTTGCCGACCGTTGCGGGCGGTACGATCTCGCGCGTAAGTATCAAATAAGCATCAAGCAGCGTATAAACCGGCAGTTTAAGTAAGCAAACTCACAAGATAATATTATGGCTACCTCGAAAACAGCGATCGGTTCCGGCCCTTCCGACCGGCGCGACAGCCGCAAGGTGCTGATCGCGCACGGCCAGCGCCAGATCTGGGTGGGCGGCGACGCCCCCGTGGTGGTGCAGTCGATGACGAACACGGATACGGCCGACGCCGTCGGCACGGCGATCCAGATCAAGGAACTGGCACGCGCCGGGTCGGAACTGGTGCGCCTGACGGTGGACCGTCCTGAAGCTGCCGCCGCCGTGCCCTACATTCGCGAGCAGCTCGACAAGATGGACATCGACGTGCCGCTGGTGGGTGATTTTCACTATAACGGCCATACTCTGCTGAGCGACTACCCCGATTGCGCGCGCGCGCTGTCGAAGTACCGCATCAATCCAGGCAATGTGGGCAAGGGCGCCAAGCGCGATACGCAATTTGCGCAGATGATCGAAGCGGCTTGCAAGTATGGCAAGCCGGTGCGCATCGGCGTGAACTGGGGCAGCCTGGACCAGGCCTTGCTGGCGCGCATCATGGATGAAAACGCGGGCCGCGCCGAACCGTGGCCGGCGCAAGCCGTCATGTACGAGGCGCTGGTGACGTCGGCCATTGAGAACGCCGTGCGCGCCGAAGAGCTGGGCCTGGGCCGCGACAAGATCATTCTGTCGTGCAAGGTTTCTGGTGTGCAAGATTTGATCGCCGTGTACCGCGAACTGGCCCGGCGCTGCGACTATCCGCTGCACCTGGGCCTGACGGAAGCGGGCATGGGCAGCAAGGGTATCGTCGCCTCGACGGCGGCACTGTCCGTGCTGCTGCAGGAAGGCATCGGCGACACCATCCGCATCTCGCTCACGCCCGAGCCGGGCGGCGACCGCACGCGCGAAGTCATCGTCGGCCAGGAAATCCTGCAGACCATGGGCTTGCGCAAGTTCGCGCCCATGGTGATCGCCTGTCCCGGCTGCGGCCGCACGACGTCGACCACCTTCCAGGAGCTGGCCGACAATATCCAGACCTATCTGCGCGAGCAGATGCCGGAGTGGAAAAAATCGTATCCGGGCGTGGAAGCGATGAACGTGGCCGTCATGGGCTGCATCGTCAACGGTCCCGGCGAATCGAAACATGCGAACATCGGCATCAGCCTGCCGGGCACGGGCGAGTCGCCGGCTGCGCCCGTGTTTGTTGACGGCGAGAAAGTCGTTACCCTGCGCGGCGAACGCATCGTCGAGGAATTCCAGGACATCGTCTTGAATTATGTAAAGAGTCACTACGGAAAAACGGTTGCTGCCTGAGCCTGATCCGATCAAAAGCAAAGAAGAACACTATGTCCGAAAATAAAAAACTCGATAAGATCACTGCCGTCAAAGGCATGAACGATATCCTGCCGGCCGATGCCCCGTTGTGGGAATTGTTTGAAAATACGGCGCAATCCGTGCTGCAAAGCTACGGCTTCCAGCAGATCCGCACGCCGATCGTGGAAGAAACGAAGCTGTTCGCGCGCGCTATCGGCGCCGTGACCGATATCGTGGAAAAGGAAATGTATTCGTTCACCGATTCGATGAACGGCGACAACCTGACCCTGCGCCCTGAAGGCACGGCCGGCGTGGTGCGCGCCGTGGTCGAGCACAACCTCGTCTACGAAGGCCCGAAACGCCTGTGGTACAAGGGCCAGATGTTCCGCCACGAGCGTCCGCAGAAGGGCCGCTACCGCCAGTTCCACCAGTTCGGCGTGGAAGCCATCGGTTTCACGGGCCCGGATATCGACGCCGAGATCATCATGCTGTCGCGCCGCCTGTGGGATGACCTGGGCCTGGAAGGCATCCGCCTGGAACTGAACTCGATCGGCGACGCGGCCGAGCGCCTGCGCCACCGCGCCGACCTGATTGCCTATCTGGAAAGCCACAGCGAACAGCTCGACGAAGAGGCCAAGCGCCGGCTGCACAGCAATCCGCTGCGCATTCTCGACACCAAGAATCCTGCCATGCAGGACCTGGTCAATGGCGCGCCGAAGCTGCTCGACTACCTGGGCGAGGAATCGCTGGCCCACTTCCACGGCGTGCAGAAGATCTTGAACCACAACAATATCCCATTCACCATCAATCCGCGCCTGGTGCGCGGCCTCGATTACTACAACCGCACGGTGTTCGAGTGGGTCAGCGACAAGCTGGGCGCGCAAGGCACGGTCTGCGCCGGCGGCCGCTATGATGGCATGGTGGAAATGTTTGGCGGCAAATCGACGCCGGCCGTCGGTTTCGGCATGGGCGTCGAGCGCCTGGTGCTGCTGATGAAGGATGCGGCCGAGCCGGAACAGCCAGCCCAGTGCGACGTCTACCTGGTGCACCAGGGCGAGCAGGCAGGCTTGCAAGCTTTCGTGCTGGCCGAGCGGATTCGCGATGCAGGCCTGGACGTTGTGCTACATTGCGCGGCGAGCAATGGCGGCGGCAGCTTCAAGACGCAGATGAAAAAGGCCGATGCCAGCGGCGCGGCGTTTGCCGTGATCCTGGGCGACGATGAAATCGCCAACAACGTCGCCACGGTGAAAGCCATGCGCGAAGCCGATGCCGGCGCGCAGCAGAACACGGTGCCGTTCGACGATGTCGTCGATTATGTGGTGGACCAGATCATCGGCGACCACGATTGCGGCCACGACCACGGTCCTGGCGGCCATGTGCATCACCACCATTGATTTGAAGCAAGACCGTACTACCCTCGATCAACTACTCATTAAAACTGACGACCCATGGCATACGATCACGAAGAACAAGAACAACTGGCAACCCTCAAGGCCTGGTGGCAGCGCAATGGCAATCTGACCTCCTGGGTCCTGATCGTGGCGCTGGCAGGTTACAGCGGCTGGGCCGGCTGGCAGTATTACCAGCGCACCCAGGCGGCGCAAGCGGGCCAGTTGTACGACGAGCTGCAGAACGCCATCGCCGCCAAGGACACGGCCAAGGTGATGCGCGCGGCCGGCGACATGCAGTCGCGCTTCGGCGGCACGGCGTATGCGCAGATGAGCGCCCTGGCCGCGGCCAAGGTGGCGTTCGACGCGAATGACCTGAAAACGGCGAAGACCCAGCTGCAATGGGTGGCCGAGCACGGCACGGAAGAGTACAAGGCCATCGCCAGACTGCGCCTGGCCGGCGTGCTGCTGGACGAGAAAGCCTACGATGAAGCGCTGAAAGTGCTGGCAGCTGTTACTGTGCCGCAATTTGCCGGCGCCGTGGCCGACCGCAAGGGCGACGTCCTGGTGGCGCAAAACAAGCTGGCCGATGCCCGCACCGCCTACCTGGCCGCGATAGCCGCGACGGACAAGAACAATCCAGGCCATCAATTGATCCAGGTCAAACTGGAAGCGATCGGTGGCACGGTGCCGGAAGACAAGGCCAAGGCTGACAAGGCTGCCGCCTGACAGGAACACTGACGGTTCGGCCGTGCGGCGTTTTCCGCCGCTGGCCTTGCCCTTACAAGTACAAGAAAAAGGTTGGATAACACTTATGCGTGTCACTGAAAAGCTGGTAGCTGCAAGTCTGTTGGCCCTGATGGCCGGTTGCTCGTCCTGGAACCCGTTCGCCTCGAAAGATCCGAAAGTCGAGCCGGCCAAGCTGGTCGAGTTAAAATCGAGCATCGCCGTGCGCGACGCCTGGAAGTATTCGATCGGCAAGGCCGGCGTGTACGCGTTCACGCCGGCCCTGGCCGGCGGCAGCCTGTACGTGGTCAGCGCCGACGGTGCGCTGGCGCGCCTGGATGCGGCTACGGGCCGTGAAGCGTGGCGCATCAAGGCTGGCAGCGACATCACCTCCGGCGCCGGCAGCGATGGCACCCTGGTGGCCGTGGGCGCCGCGAAAGGCGCCGTGCTGGCCTTCGACGCCGACGGCAAGCAGCTGTGGAAGGCGCAGGCATCGAGCGAAGTGCTGACCCCGCCAGTGGTCACCCAGGGCGTGGTGGTGGTGCGCAGCGTGGACAACCGCATCGTCGGTCTCGATGCCAAGACGGGCGAACGCAAGTGGACGGTGCAGCGCGCCACGCCGGCATTGACCTTGCGCAATGCGCCGGGCATGGTGCCGGGCGGCGCGAATGTGTACGTGGCCCAGCCAGGCGGCAAGCTGCTGGCACTGACGGCGGCGACCGGTGTGGTACGCTGGGAGATCGTCGTCAGCGAACCGCGCGGCGCCACGGAACTGGAGCGCGTCTCCGACATCGCCGGCACGCCGGTGGTGTTCGAGGGCGAAGTGTGCGCCGTCACGTACCAGGGCAAGGCAGGCTGCTTCGACGCTGTCACGGGCGTGCCGCGCTGGACCAAGCCGATCTCGTCCGATGTGGGCGTGGCCGTCGACCAGCGTTTCGTGTTTGTTGCCGATGACCAGGGCGCCGTGGTGGCGTTCAGCCGCGAAGGCGGCCAGAGCGCCTGGAAGAACGAGGCGCTGGCGCGCCGCCGCCTGTCGACGCCGGCCTCCTACGGCCGCAGCGTCGCCGTCGGCGACTATCAAGGTTACATCCACTTCCTGTCACGGGAAGATGGCGCATTAATAGGTCGGATCAGTACCGACGGCAGCCCGGTTGTTTCGGCTCCCGTTGTCGCCGGTTCGAATTTGATTTTTCAAACCCAATCAGGGACAGTGACCGCTCTTGCGGTCGAGTAATACAATGAAGCCGGTAATTGCACTAGTAGGTCGACCCAATGTTGGGAAATCGACCTTATTCAATCGTCTGACCCGCTCGCGCGATGCGCTGGTGGCGGATTTGCCTGGGTTGACGCGCGATCGTCACTATGGCGAAGGCCGTGTCGGCGAACGTCCCTTCCTGGTCATCGATACGGGTGGTTTCGAGCCCGTCGCCAAGGAAGGCATCATGCACCAGATGGCACTGCAGACCAAGCAGGCCGTGGCCGAGGCCGACGTGGTGGTATTCATCGTGGACGGCCGTCAAGGCCTGACCCCGCATGACAAGACCATCGTCGACTTCCTGCGCAAGAGCGGCCGTCCGGTCTTGCTGGTGGTCAACAAAAGCGAAGGCATGCGCTATACGGCCGTCGTGTCCGAATTCTATGAATTGGGCATGGGCGATCCGTATGCGATCTCGTCGGCGCACGGCGACGGCGTCAACGATCTGGTCGAAGTGATGCTGGACCTGGCGTTCGCGCAGCGTCCGGACGAGCCTGAAGAGCTGGAAAAGACCGACCGCGGCATCAAGATCGCCCTCGTCGGCCGTCCGAACGTGGGCAAGTCGACCTTGATCAACACCCTGCTGGGCGAAGAGCGCGTGATCGCCTTCGACATGCCGGGCACGACGCGCGATTCGATCGAGATTCCATTCGAGCGCGATGGCCAGCAATACACCTTGATCGACACGGCCGGTATCCGCCGCCGCGGCAAGGTGTTCGAGGCAATCGAGAAATTCTCGGTGGTGAAAACGCTGCAGTCGATTTCCGAAGCCAACGTGGTCGTGCTGATGCTCGACGCGCAGCAGGATATTTCCGAGCAGGACGCGCATATCGCCGGCTTCATCCTGGAATCGGGCCGCGCGCTGGTGGTGGCCGTGAACAAATGGGATGGCCTGCAATCGCACCAGCGCGATGAAATCAAGATCGATATCGACCGCAAGCTCGATTTCCTGTCGTTCGCGCAGATGCATTTCATTTCGGCGCTGAAAGGCACCAACATCGGCCCGCTGATGAAGTCGCTCAACGCCGCCTATGCGGCCGCCATGTGCGATTTGTCGACGCCGAAGCTGACGCGCGCCCTGATCGAGGCCGTGGAGAAGCAGGAGCCGCGCCGCAAGGGCTCGATTCGTCCGAAGCTGCGCTATGCGCACCAGGGCGGCATGAACCCGCCTGTAATCGTGATTCACGGCAATGCGCTCGACGCCGTTGGCGATCCGTACAAACGGTATCTGGAAAAACATTTCCGCGATACCTTTGCCCTGGTCGGCACGCCGTTGCGCATCGAATTGCGTACGGGCAAAAACCCGTTTGCGCGCACGCCAAGCAAGTAAAATCGTGCTGGGTTAAGCATCAATTAAGGCGCCGCAGCGATAATGCGGCGCCGACAGCAAATAAAGATGGCCATTTGCACGGAAATAATAAAGTGTTAATGCGCCATGCGCGACAGCGATCGCGAAAACAGGTTACAGTAGCTGTGATGCATCTTTCTCTCTTTGAAAGGTGTGAGAGCACTTGAAATCAAGCGAGTCGCCTCCAATTCTTATACAACAACATAAACAACGGAGCTGTTATGAGCAACAAAGGGCAACTGTTACAAGACCCATTCCTCAATGCATTACGCAAAGAGCATGTTCCTGTCTCGATCTACCTGGTCAATGGCATTAAATTGCAGGGCCATATCGAATCGTTCGATCAATATGTCGTATTGCTGCGCAATACGGTCACGCAGATGGTGTACAAGCACGCCATCTCGACAGTGGTGCCGGCCCGTGCCGTCAATCTCAATATTGAATCTGAAGCGGAGTAAAGCGTTGAGCTTGACGGCCCGGCGCCTTTCACCCTCCACCGCTCCCGTCCGCGCCAGCGGCGCTGATGCGTTTGCATCGGCGTCGGCGTCGGCGTCCGCCGCAACTCATCTGATGCCATCATGCGCGCGGCACTAGTCGGGGTCGACTTCGGTCACAGCGACTTTGCCGCCAGCATGGAGGAATTGATGCTGTTGTCGCGTTCCGCCGGTGCGGACCCGATTTCCACCATCACGGCCAAGCGTTCCAGCCCCGATTCCGCCTATTTTGTCGGCAGCGGCAAGGCCGATGAAATTGGCGACGTCGTCGTCAATGATGGCCTGGAAATCGTCATTTTCAACCATGCCCTCTCGCCCGCCCAGCAGCGCAATCTGGAAAAGCGCCTGAATGTGCGGGTACTCGACCGTACCAGCCTGATTCTCGACATCTTTGCGCAGCGCGCCAAGAGCCACGAGGGCAAGCTGCAGGTCGAGCTGGCCCAGCTGCAGCATCTGGCTACGCGCCTGATCCGCGGCTGGACTCACCTTGAGCGGCAAAAGGGCGGTATCGGCTTGCGCGGTCCCGGCGAGACGCAGCTCGAGACCGACCGCCGGCTGATCGGCGAGCGTGTCAAGGCGCTGCGCGCGCGCCTGGAAAAACTGCACAAGCAGCGCGAAACGCAGCGCCGCGCGCGCGGCCGCAATCACACATTCTCCGTGTCCCTGGTCGGCTATACCAATGCCGGCAAGTCGACCCTGTTCAATGCCGTGACCAAGGCCGGCGTGTATGTCGCCGATCAGTTGTTCGCTACCCTGGACACCACCTCGCGCCGGGTTTACCTGGGCCAGGAGGTGGGCAACGTGGTGATCTCCGACACGGTCGGCTTCGTGCGCGAATTGCCGCACCAGCTGGTGGCCGCCTTCCGCGCCACGCTTGAAGAAACCATCCATGCCGATCTGCTGCTGCACGTCGTCGATGCCGCGTCGCCGGTGCGCATGGAGCAGATCGAACAGGTCAACCTGGTCCTGAAGGAGATCGGCGCCGATCATATTCCGCAAATCCTCGTGTGGAACAAGATCGATGCGGCCGGGCTGGAGCCTTCGGTGGAGCGCGACGAATATGCTACGATCAGTCGCGTGTTCGTCAGTGCGCAGAAGGGCAGCGGTCTCGACCTGCTGCGCGATGCCATCGTCGAGATGGCGAAGAAGGCGCCCCGTTCGGCCCACCTCTATCAGAGCGATGAAGCACAGCAGGAAGATCAGTTTGACGGTCAGTACGACCAGCACGATGGCGCCGCCCCGGACCAGGCCGAAGAGCCTGGCGAGGACGATAGGTTTTCCACCCACTCCAAAGTCGGAACACGATAGTTATGCTTGTCTCCCTACTCAAAAAAACAGGCTTGAAGTTGTCCCTGAACGATCCCCGCTGGGGCAATCGCAAGGACGACGGCAAGAAAGCCCAAGAAGGCAAAAAGCCCGGCGAAGGTCCGCCGGACCTCGATCAGCTGTGGCGCGATTTCAACCAGCGCCTGAACGCCTTTTTCGGACAGAAGAACCGTCCCGACAACGGCGGCAATAACAACGGCGGCGGCAGCGGCCCGCGTCCCGACATGAAGGGCGCCGGCATCACCGCCGGCGTGGTCGGCGTGATTGCCGTCTTCATCTGGCTCGCCAGCGGCGCCTTCATCGTGCAGGAGGGCCAGAGCGGCGTCGTGCTGACGTTCGGCAAAGTCACGCGCACGGCGCCGGCCGGTTTCAACTGGCGCTGGCCGTATCCGTTCCAGACCGATGAAACCGTCAACGTGTCGCAGGTGCGCACCGTGGAAGTCGGTTATCGCACGTCGCTGCGCAACAAGCAGGCCAGCGAGTCGCTGATGCTGACGGACGATGAAAACATCATCGACATCCAGTTCGCGGTGCAGTACACCTTGAAAGATCCTGTCGAATGGCTGTTCAACGTGCGCGAGCAGGAAGACACCTTGCGCCAGGTCGCCGAAACGGCGATCCGCGAAGTGGTCGGCCGCAGCAAGATGGACTTCGTGCTGTATGAAGGCCGCGAAAAAGTGGCTTTTGATACGCAGAAATTGATGCAGCAGATTCTTGATGATTACAAGGTTGGCGTGTTGATTAACAACGTGACGATGCAGGCCGTGCAGCCGCCGGAGCAGGTGCAAGCCGCCTTCGACGATGCCGTCAAGGCCGGCCAGGACCGTGAGCGCCAGAAGAATGAAGGCCAGGCCTACGCCAATGACGTCATTCCGAAAGCACGCGGCGCAGCATTCCGCCTGGTGCAGGAAGCCGAGGCCTACCGGGCCATGGTGACCGAGAACTCCGAAGGTAATGCGTCGCGTTTCAAGCAGGTGCTGGTCGAGTACCAGAAGGCGCCGGCCGTCACGCGCGACCGCATGTACCTGGAAACGATGCAGCAAGTGTTCAGCAGTGCCAGCAAGGTCATGGTTGACGCCAAGACGGGCAGCAATCTGCTGTATCTGCCGCTCGACAAGTTGATCGCCCAGCAGGCGGCGTCGGACGCCTCGGCCGCGGCAGCGCGCGCCGCAGCGTCCTCGCCCGCAGCCAATACCGTTTTGCCACAGGAAGCCATGCCGACAGTAGAAGTGAATCAGCGCCGCGACAGCCGCTCTTCGCGTGAACGGGAGAGCCGCTAATGAACCGTATCGTTGCCGCCCTGATCGCGGGCTTTATCGCGATCATGCTCCTTTCCTCGACCGTGTTCGTCGTCGATCAGCGTAAATACGCCATCGTCTTCGCCCTTGGCGAAGTCAAGGAAGAAATCAGCAAACCTGGCTTGTACTTCAAGCTGCCGCCGCCGTTCCAGAACGTCATCTACCTGGACAAGCGCATCCTGACGCTCGACACGCCGGAGCCGGAACGCTTCATCACGGCCGAGAAGAAGAACATCCTCGTCGACGCGTATGTGAAGTGGCGCATCGTCAATCCGAAGACTTATTTCCGCAGCTTCGGCGGCGATGAAAGCCGCGCCCGCAACCGCATGTCGCAAATCGTCAAGGCCGCGCTGAACGATGAAATCACCAAGCGCACCGTGCGCGAAGTGATCTCGGGCGAGCGTGGCAAGGTGATGCAGGCGATCAAGGCCAAGGTGGCGGCCGAGGCCGAAGCCATCGGCGTGGGCATCGTCGATGTGCGCCTGAAGCGCGTCGACTACGTCGAGCAGATCAACAACTCCGTGTACGAGCGCATGAAGTCCGAGCGCGTGCGTGTGGCCAATGAACTGCGTTCGACCGGTTCGGCCGACTCCGAGAAAATCCGCGCCGACGCCGACAAGCAGCGCACGGTGATCCTGGCCGAAGCGTATCGCGAAGCCGAGAAGATCCGCGGCGAGGGCGACGCCAAGGCGTCGCAGATCTATGCGGAAGCCTTCGGCAAGAACCCCGAGTTCTACAAGTTCTACCGTAGTCTGGAAGCCTACCGCGCCACGTTCAAGGACAAGGGTGACGTGATGGTGGTCGACCCGAGTTCGGAATTCTTCAAGTACTTCAAGGGCGGCGGCGCAGCCGGTCCGGCCAAGAAGTAAGGCGGCATCGACACTGCACCCGGCCGCAAGGGCGGGTGGCAGCCGCGGCGGGGCCGGCATCGATGCCGGCCCCGCTTTTTTTTGTGCCCGCCGCACCGTTGCGGGAAGGCGTAAAATGCAGTGTTTTTAGCCCTGCGCGTCACCGATTCGGACAACTTATCCCTAAAGGCCCGCGTTTTCGCGTAAAATATCAGGTTCGGCCTCTTGCCTGGCGCGCCCGCCGCTGCCTCGCATGATGCATTTTTCAACTTTCTTCCGTATCTCGCTCCCTCATGCCGAATTGGCTTTTGCCCGAAAATATTGCCGATGTTCTGCCGTCGGAAGCGCGCAAGATCGAAGAGCTGCGCCGCCTCATGCTGGATAATTTCCGTCTGTACGGATATGAACTGGTCATGCCGCCGCTGCTCGAGTATCTGGAATCGCTGATGACCGGCGCCGGCAAGGATACCGACCTGCGCACGTTCAAACTGGTCGACCAGCTGTCGGGCCGCATGCTCGGCCTGCGCGCCGACATGACGACGCAAGTGGCGCGCATCGACGCCCACCTGCTCAACCGTGCCACCGTCACCCGCCTGTGCTACGCCGGCAGCGTGCTGCATACCCGTCCGTCGGGCCTGCACGCCACCCGTGAGCCGCTGCAGATCGGCGCCGAAATCTATGGCCACGCCGGCCTGGAAGCGGATGCCGAGATCCAGGAACTGGCGCTCGCCTCGCTGGCGCTGGCCGGTTTCGAGAGCGTGCGCCTGGATTTGTCGCACGTCGGCCTGTTGCGCGCTATCATTGCGCAAGATGCCGCTGCCGTGCGTGACGAGGCTGCGCTGTACACCCTGCTGCGCGCCAAGGATGCGCCGGGCCTGCGCGCCCTGACCGCATCCTACGATGCTGTCACGCGCGATGCGCTGCTGGCCTTGCCGAACCTGTACGGCGACATCGATGTGCTGGCGCGTGCGCGCGAAGTGCTGCCGCCGCTGCCGGGCGTGCTCAAGGCGCTGGCCGAACTGGCCGCGCTGGCAGGATCTGCCCTGGGCCGCGCCGAAGTGGCGATCGACCTGGCCGACCTGCGCGGCTACCAATATGAAAGTGGCGCGATGTTTGCGCTGTATGTACCTGGCTTGCCGAACGCCGTTGCGCGCGGCGGCCGTTATGACCACGTCGGCGAAGCGTTCGGCCGGGCACGTCCCGCGACCGGCTTCTCGCTCGATTTGCGCGAACTGGCGCGCCTGTTGCCGACCGCGGAACGGAAGCATTCGATCCGCGCGCCGTGGGGCAGCGCGCCAGAATTGAAGGAAAAAATCGCCGAGTTGCGCAAGGCGGGCGAGGTCGTGATCCAGAGTATGCCGGGTCACAGTAATGAACAAGACGAGTTCGAGTGCGATCGCGTGCTGGTACTTGCCGATAATGGTAGTAGCTGGATTCTTAAAAACTTAGGTTGAGTGATGTCAAAGAAAATTATGGCAAAGAACGTCGTTGTCATCGGCACCCAATGGGGCGATGAAGGTAAAGGCAAGATCGTCGACTGGTTGACCGATCACGCCCAGGGTGTGGTGCGCTTCCAGGGCGGCCACAATGCAGGCCACACGCTGGTCATCGGCGGCGTCAAAACCGCGCTGCAACTGATCCCGTCGGGCATCATGCGTCCAGGCGTCGCCTGCTACATCGGTAACGGCGTGGTCGTTTCCGTGCCGGACGTGCTGCGCGAAATCGACAAGCTCGAAGCGGTCGGCGTTGAAGTCGCCTCGCGCCTGAAAGTGTCGGACGCCGCGCCGGTGATCCTGCCTTACCACTCGGCACTCGACCTGGCCCGCGAAGCCGCGCGCGGCGCGGCCAAGATCGGCACCACCGGCAAGGGCATCGGCCCGGCCTATGAAGACAAGGTGGCGCGCCGCGCCATCCGCGTCGCCGACCTGTTGAACGAAGCCCGTTTTGCTGAAAAACTGGCGGAAAACCTCGATTACCACAACTTCGTGCTGGAGCACTACCTGAAGGCTCCGCGCATCGATTACCAGAAGACCCTCGACGATGCGCTGGCCTACGTGCCGCGTCTGCGTCCGATGGTCACCGACGTGTCGAGCGCGCTGTACAAGGCGCACAAGGCCGGCGCCAACCTGCTGTTCGAAGGCGCGCAGGGTTCCCTGCTCGACGTCGACCACGGCACCTACCCGTTCGTCACCTCGTCGAACTGCGTGGCTGGCAATGCCGCCGCCGGTTCGGGCGTCGGTCCCGGCATGCTGCACTACATCATGGGCATTACCAAGGCCTACACGACGCGCGTCGGCTCCGGCCCGTTCCCTTCGGAACTGCCAACGGATGCGGGCGTCGGCCACCACCTGGCGCAAGTCGGCCATGAATTCGGCACCGTGACGGGCCGTGCCCGCCGCTGCGGCTGGTTCGACGCCGCCTTGCTGCGCCGCTCCGTGCAGATCAACGGCGTGACGGGCATGTGCCTGACCAAGCTGGACGTGCTGGACGGTATCGAAACGCTGAAACTGTGCACCGGCTACACCATCGACGGCGTCGCCACGGACATCTTCCCGTCGGGCGCTGAAGAAGCGGCCCGTTGCGTGCCCGTGTACGAAGAAATGCCGGGCTGGACGGAAAGCACCGTCGGCGCGAAATCGCTGGCGGCCCTGCCGGCAACGGCGCGCGCTTATATCAAGCGCATCGAAGAACTGGTCGGCGTGCCAGTGGACATGGTTTCGACCGGTCCGGATCGTGAAGAAACGATCGTGCTGCGCCACCCATTCGAGTAAGCTGCTGGACACAATCCGCCGCAAGGCGGATTTTTTTAATCACGCTAATAATAAGATTCCACTATCATGACTACCCCACAATCGAACGATCAACATCTCTGGGTCAACTGGGAAGAGTACCACCGCCTGATCGAGCGCCTGGCGCTCAAGGTCTACGAATCGGGCTGGAAATTTGACCAGGTATTGTGCCTGGCGCGCGGCGGCGTGCGTCCTGGCGACGTGTTCTCGCGCATTTTTGATTTGCCGCTGGCCATCCTGTCGACCAGCTCCTACCGCGAGGACGCGGGCACGGTGCGCGGCGACCTCGATATCGCCAAGTACATGACCATGACCAAGGGTCCGCTGGCCGGCCGCATCCTGCTGGTCGACGACCTGGCCGATTCCGGCGTCACGCTGGACAAGGTCACGCGTCACCTGAAGGAAAACTTCCCCGATGTGACGGAAGTCAAATCGGCCGTGATCTGGCTCAAAGGCTGCTCCGTCGTGCGTCCCGACTACTTCCTCGACGAACTGCCGCACAATCCGTGGATCCATCAGCCGTTCGAAGACTACGACGGCCTGCGTCCGCACCAGCTGGCGGCGTGGATCAAGAAGGGCGAAGCAGGCAAGTAATTGCGTGCGCGCTTGCAAAAAAAAGACGATCGTGTATCGTCTTTTTTTTCGTGCAAGGAAATGCGATGACCATACTGACGACGGCGCGCCTGCGCCTGGAACCGATCAACGAGAGCCACTACGAGCGCCTGCGCACGCTCAACACCGATCCCGAGGTGATGACCTACCTGAACGCGGGCCAGCCCGAGTCGGAAGAGGTGACGCGCGCGGCTATTACGCGCACCATGGGGCGCTGGGCCGAGTGGGGCTATTCGTGGTGGGCGCTGATCCGCCTCGACGACGGCGAGATGGTGGGCATGGCTTGCCTGCAGCATCTCGATGGAGACAAAAATAAACCGCATGAAATCGGCTGGCGCCTGGCGCGTACGGGCTGGGGCCAGGGCTATGCCAGCGAGGCGGCGGTCGCCATCGTCGCGCATGCGTTCGGTGTCGTCGGCGCGCCCGAAGTGGTGGCCGTGGCGCATCCGGACAATGCCGCCTCGATCAAGGTCATGGCGCGCCTGGGCATGCAGTACGAGGGCATGGAGCGCCATTACGACCTCGATACCGTCGTGTACCGGCTGGCGCGCCCATGACGGCAAGGCCGAAGCCCCTGAAGCTGGGCTGCAGCTACGGCGTGCAGTTTTCGCCCGATGGCACGCGCCTGGCCGTGCTGGGACGCGACCTGGTCCTGTGGGACGTGGCGGCGCGGAGCAAACTGTGGCGCGGCAAGTTCATCGCGCACATGTCGGGCATGGCGTTCTCGCCCGACGGCAGCCGGATCGCCATCAAGAGCACGACGGGCCAGATGGCCGTGGTCGATGCGCAGTCGGGGCAACTGCTGCTCAACTTCCAGAATAAAAAGGATCGCGAAGGCTCCGACCCCACGTGGTCGCCGTGCGGGCAGCAGCTTGCCGACGGCGGCTGGGACGGCCGCCTGCGCGTGCGCGACGCGCAGACGGGCGAGGTGCTGTTCATGCAGGAGCATCCGGGCGAGATGCTGCGCGATGCCTGCGCCATCGATGGCGGACGGCGTCTGCTGGTCCAGCATGGCGTCAAATCCGTGGCCGAGGGGCAGGTGCAGCCGCCCGATTATTGCAGCGTGTGGGACTGGCCGCTGCAGGCGGGGGGCGGCCGCGTGGTGCTGTCGCTGCCCGGCATCATGTCCTGCGCGCCATCGCCGGACGGCGCGCGCCTGGCCGTGCTGCACCACGCCGGCGGCGTGGAGTATCTGTCCGTGCAGGCGATGGACGATGGCCGCGTGCTGGCCACGGTGCCTGTGGAGGCGGGCGGCGGCACGGGCGACGCCCTGCGCTGGCTGCCCGACGGCAGCGCGCTGGGACGCATCGGCAAGGGCAAGCTGCTGTTTTACGGCTGGCCCGGGTTAAACGTCCTGGCGCAGGAAAACTTTATTTATCCCTGCGCGCTGGACTTTTTGCCTGGCTCGCCACTGGCCGCCATCGGCTCGTGGGAGTCTGGCGTGCTGATGGAGTTGAATGTTCACAAGGAAATCGCATGATCACCTGTTATTTGCGCTACATCATCGACCCGTATAAATTGCGGGAATTCGAAGCCTACGGCAAGCTGTGGATACCGCTGGTCGAACGCTTCGGCGGCCAGCACCACGGCTACTTTTTGCCATCGGAAGGGACCAGCAATGTGGCGCTGGCCATGTTCTCGTTCCCCAGCCTGGCCTTGTACGAGCAGTACCGCACTGATTCGATGCAGGACGCCGAATGCCAGGCCGCCTTCCGCTATGCCGAAGAGACGCGCTGCATCGTCAGCTATGAACGCAGTTTTTTCCGGCCCGTGTTTGCCTGATCCACCTCAATCGCGCTGTGGCGCACCCAGGGGGAAGAGGTGGCGGTACGGACGTGCCTCTTCCACCGCGCGGGCGAATGATGGGCGGGCCAGCAGGCGCGCGCGGTAGGCGCGCAGCAGGGGCAGCGTGGCTGGAATCGGCTGCGTCCAATCCGCATAGAACAGCGAGGGAGCGGCGGCGCAGTCGGCCAGGGTAAAGTCGTCGCCCGTCGCCCACGTCTTGCCGGCCAGGCGGGTTTCCAGCCAGGCGTAGGCGAGCTCCAGTTTTTCAGCGGCAAACGCGCGGCCTTCCCGGGCCTTCGCCGGGTCGCCGGTCAGCGCGGCGCCGACGGCATGCTGCACGGGCGTCATGACGTGCAGGTCGAAATAGCGGTCGAGAAAGCGCACGTCCAGCGCCTGCATGGCGTCGTCCGGCAGCAGGCGCAGCGGACCCGGATGGGCCAGTTGCAGGTATTCGATGATAATGCTGGTCTCGGCGACGTTGCGCTCCCCATCCACCAGCAGCGGGAATTTGCGCAGCGGCCAGCGCTCCAGCCACTCGTGCAGGTGCTCGGGCATGTCCGGCGCCAGGCAGCGGAAGCTGAACGGTATGGCATTCTCGTACAGGGCGATGAGCACCTTTTGCGTGTACGAGGAAAAGGGATGGCCGTAGAGTATGAGTGACACGCTGGAATCTCCTGTCATTTTGCTAGGTTGGCAACACGCGCGTGCTGCAACGATAGTGCAATGTCAGGCTCAAAGCAAGCGATCCGGGCAGTTCGTGCACCTGCCGTTTCGCTTGCCGCCGCCATCCTTAGCCCAGGCTCGCCAGGTAGCGCAGTCCCGTGATGCTGGGGAAGAAGCAATATACGCCGCCCCGCGTGATGACGCTGCGCGAGAAATGCCGCAGTGTCGTATTGCCGCTGCCCTTGGGACCCACGCCGGGCAAGGTGAAGGAACTGACGGACGGGTCATTGATTCCCAAAAACACGTCCTGGCCGCTGATGTTGAAGGTGGCATTGCCGGCCTCGGGACCGGCCGGGCCGACGGCTGATTTGACGAAAGTATCGTCATCGTTCCATTGCTCCATCAGGAATTCGAACTGATTGCGCAGGTTGGCGTTGATGAAGTAGCCGACCAGGCCGCGGCGTTCCGCGATGGGGGCGGCCGGATCATATTCGCTACCGTAGGGCATGGCGCGCCGCACGATGCGGTGGTGGCGTGCGGAGGTGCCCACGACGCCTTCGTCGCGCGGATTGTTGCGCCGGATATGCGCGCCGACCGGGCATTTCAGGCCCAGCGTGTCGTCCAGTTGCGGCTGTGCGCCATCGACATAGTGAAAATGGTTCAGGCTGGCATCCGGCAGCTCGGGGCCGGGCTCGTCCGGCCTGAGCACCAGCGGATTGCCGTTGCGCCAGCGCCCGCACATCTTGGCGGCCACCATCTCGGTGCTGAGTCCGGAACTGGCCGCGCCCTGGCTCAGGATGCTGTCGAACAGGGCCACGTCCTGCTCCAGGATGCGGAAGGCGGCATAGCTGCCATTGGTGGACAGTTGCGGCGGCTGCACCCGGTAGGTGCCGCCGTTTTCATTCGGATAGCCGAGCAGGAATTCCCCCGTCTTGACGCTGTTGAGCGGGTCGGGCTCGTGCTCATGCTTGCGCTGCGGGGCGCCATCGACGTCCGGCTGGGCGATGTTGTCGCGGTAGCCGAAATGCACGCGGTTGCCTGGCAGGGCCACGCCGTCGTGGGCATACAGTTCACGCCAGCCGGCGGCAAAGGCATGCCGTAGGGCGGCCGACGTTGCCTGCAGCACTTCCGGCGATGCGCTGACCCACAGGCTCAGCAGCGCATGCACCTGGCCGGCCTCGGTGGCCGCTCCCAGGTTGCCGAGCCAGTGTTCGGGGGCGCTGTCGCCCACGTCGCCCACGGCGGCGATGCTGGCCGGGTCGGCGGCGCCCCGTTGAAATGCCAGGTCAAACGTGGCCAGGTCGGCCGCGCCCACTCCCAGCGCGGACAGGCCGGGAGCGGTAAAGCTGAGGTTCAGGAAGCACGGCGGTTTGGGGCTGATGTGGCGCGCGGTGGTAATCGACGGCAGTCCGTCGCTGCCGTCGAGCAGGGCCGCGATGGTGCGCCGCGCCAGTACCGCATCCGTGATGCTGAAGATGAAATGGCGCGCCAGGTTGACGCGGTAGCCGCGCAGTATCGTGCCTTGCACGTCGTCGTAATCGATGATGGGATCGGCCATGCTGTCTCTCCGGGGGCAGGGGCTGGCAAGATGGCGGGGCCGTCAGCGCAGCCCCGGCGCGGGGTGCGGTTCAGCTTGAGGCGAGGATTTGCTGGACGGTCTGCGGATAGGCGCTATACAGGCCGATATTGGGCACGTGCTGCGCGGCGTCGTTGGCGGTGATGAAGGCTTCAAATGCGGCCACGTGGTCGGCAACGGGCATCAGCGCCTTGCCGCCCACGACAAACTGCAGCAGCGCGTCGAATACCTCGCCCAGTTGGGCCACAAAGTCTTCGATGTAGCTGTTGAAACTGCCGTCATACTCGGTGATCACGCCGATGACCAGGGTGCCGGAAGCGCCTGCCGAGCCAATGTTGGGCAGCAGATTGGCCTGGGAGCGGTCAAGCAGGGTGAAACGGGCAAAGTGCACGGTACCGATATCGGTGAGGGCGGCATTGATCTTCGCCTGGTATTCCTGCAACGCTGCGGCGATGGAGATCGGATTGGTGCCGGGTAGCACCGGCATCATCAAGCACAGTGGATTTGCCATGGGAGGCTCCTCATTACGTGGGTGTCGGGAGGACCGACACTACGCCGCGGCGCCAACTGCGTCAAAAACTATATTTTTGATTCTGTTGCTAAAATCGCACCATTGCAACATGATAGTTGCTGCGAAATGCGGTCTCATGTGGATAGTTGCCGTGACTGGCCTGGGCCGTCGGACACTCTGCAGCAAGGCTGCCGCAGCCTGTTTTGGCCGACGCAAGTGACACTGCCGGCGGCACCGGGTTCCTGATGGATTATGTGGGCATGATGGGGCGGCGACCCGATGCCGGGCCGCCTTCCGCCATGCCGGGGCGCCGCATCATCGGTGACGGGGGGGGGGAGGGCTTTTTCGGCCCATGTCCGGCTGCCGCCCAGCGGCCAGGCGTCAGTCCTCGGCCTGGAATTCGCTGGCCGAGACAAACAGGTCCCACGCGGCGATGAACAGGGCCGCCACCACGGGGCCGATGACGAAGCCGTTCAGGCCGAACAGGGCCATGCCGCCGACGGTCGACAGCAGCACCACGTAGTCGGGCATCTTGGTATCCTTGCCCACCAAAACGGGGCGCAGCACGTTGTCGACCAGGCCGATGACGAAGACGCCGAACGCCGCCAGGCCCGCGCCTTGCCAGACGGCGCCCGTGGCCAGGAAGTAGGCGGCCACGGGCGCCCAGACGAGGGCGGCGCCGACGGCGGGCAGCAGCGACAGGAAGGCCATCAGCACGGCCCACAGCAGGGGCGCGGGCACGTCGAGGAACCAGAACGCCAGGCCGCCGAGGGCGCCCTGGGCGATCGCGACCAGAATGTTGCCTTTCACGGTGGCGCGGATCACCGTCGTGAAATTGTTAAACAGGCGCTGCTTGTACTTGCGGCTCAGCGGCACGGCGGCCTTGATGCGTGCCGACAGGGCCGAGCCGTCGCGCATGAGGAAAAACAGCAGGTACAGCATGATGCACAGGCTGGTGAGGAATTCAAACGTGTACAGGCCCACATTGATGGCTTTTACCGCCACCACCTGGCTGACCTGCGTGGCGCCATCGGCCAGCTTGTCCTGCAGGCTCGCCAGGCTGGACAGGTTGAAGCGTTCGAGCAGATTGATCAGCCATTGCGGCAGCACGGCCATGATTTTGTTGAAGAACATGCCCACCGTGATTTCGCCCGAGCGCACCATTTCCACCACGCCCGCCGCCTGGTTCACCAGCGACACGGAAATGAGCGACAAGGGCAGGATGACGATGACGATGATCAACAGCAAGGTCAGCAGCGACGCCAGGCCGGCGCGCCCCTTGGTTTTGGCCAGCAGCCAGCGGTAGACGGGCGCAAACAGGATCGCCAGCACCATGCCCCAGAAGACGGCGCCTGCGTACGGCGCCAGTATCCAGCCAAAGCCGATGGTGACGATGCTCAAGAGGAGCAAGAACACTTTTTGGTGCAGCGTGAGGGTATGCATGGGTGGTGGCGCAATGAGAAGGGTTGAGTTGCCCCATCATAAGCGAGGCGTGCTGCAGCGCGCCATACAATTGTCGCGCTGCGCACCTGGCGCCCGGTGGCTGGCAACGTTGTGGCGGCAGTTCCAGTAAGCTGTCGTTCCCGGCGCCCCATCCCCGGCGCCCCTCACTTCAGGAATCAGCGTGGCCGATCACATGCATTTTTATGAACCTGCGCAGGGCCACGGCTTGCCGCACGATCCCTTCAACGCGATTGTCGGGCCGCGTCCGATCGGCTGGATCGCCTCGCGCAGCGGCGAGGGCGTGCTCAATCTGGCGCCCTACAGTTTTTTCAACGCTTTCAATTACACGCCGCCGCTGATCGGTTTTTCCAGCATCGGCCGCAAGGATACCCTGCGCAATATCGAACAGACGGGCGAATTCGTGTGGAACCTGGCGACCCGTCCGCTGGCCGAGGCGATGAACGCCAGCTGCGCGCCGGCCCCGCCCGAGATCGACGAATTCGCGCTGGCCGGCCTGACGCCGGCCGCCTCGCGCATCGTCAAGGTGCCGCGCGTGGCCGAAAGCCCCGTCTCCTTCGAATGCCGGCGCACGCAGATCATCGAGCTCGAAGGCGTCAATGGCGACAGTGTCGGCAGCTGGCTGGTGCTGGGCGAAGTGGTGGGCGTGCATATTGCGCGCCATCTGTTGACCGATGGCGTGTACGACACGGCTGCCGCCGCGCCGATATTGCGCGGCGGCGGTCCGGCCGATTATTTCGAAATCGGACCCGACAGCCTGTTCCGCATGCGCCGGCCCGCCTGGCCATAGTACGCGACGGGCTAGGCGGCGGTCGCCAGTTGCGAGCGGCGATAGTCGAGCGGCGTAGTACCCACCAGTTCCGTAAAACTGCGGCTGAAATGGGCCTGGTCAAAAAAGCCCAGTGCATGCGCCAGGCTGGCCAGGTCGGGCGCGTCGGGCTGCGCCAGGCGCCAGATCGCCTCCTGCAGGCGGTAGCGCTGGATCACCCATTTTGGCGGCACGCCCACGTAGTTGGCGAACAGGCGCTGCAGCCGGCGTTCGCCGATGGCCATGTTCTCGCACAGCTGCGCCACGCTGGCCGGGCCGTCGTGTGCCGCGGCGGCGGCAGTCAGCCTGGCGGCCAGCAGGGCGGCGTCATCGATCTGCGGCCGCCTTGCCAGCAGCAGTGCCTGCGCCTGCGCCACCATGGCCGCATCGTCGGCTTGCCGCAGCACCCGTGCCTCGGCTTGCGCGACCGGCATGTCCAGCAGGGCATCGGCGGCAATGGTCGTGTCGGTGAACGATGACAGGGGCTGGCTGATGAACGGGCGCAGGCCGCCCGGCGCGAAGCGCACGCCCAGCACCTTGCCCGCGCCGGTCAAGGGCCGGTCGAAGGCGCCGCGCACCACGCCATGGATGGCCGTGCGGCCAAGGTCGAACACCAGGTGGGCGTTCGGGTAGGGCAGCACGCGCTGCGTCTCCGGCGCGCAGCCCCGCCTGTCCCATTCGACGACCCAGAAATAGTCGATGAACGGCGCCAGCGCGGCGGCCGGCGGGTAGGTCGCCAGGCGTATGCGGCGCGCCGCCGCCTGCGGGTCGACGATGCCTTTCGGCGCCAGCCCGCGCGCGGCAAGCAGATTGACCGTGCTGTCGGCTTTATCCAATATTTGTCTCCTGTGCGGCCTTAAGCTGGTCCTCTCGCATCAATGGAAGGGGAATCATGAAATCACGCAGCCTGGCGGGCCTGATGCTGGCCGCATGTTGTCTATCGGTGGCGCCAGCCGGCGCCGCTTCATCTGCAGAGGGGGATCATCGCATGCACGCGCACGCTACGGGAAGTTTCAGCATTACCATGACGCCGTCCGCGGCGCCGCAGCGCGCGGGGCGCACGACCTTGGGCAAGGTGTTGCTCGACAAGGCCTATGCCGGCGACCTGGTCGCCACGGCCAGGGGCGAGATGCTCAGCGCCGTCACCGACACCAAGGGCGCCGCCGGCTATGTCGCCATGGAAGCGATCACGGGCGTGCTGCAGGGCAGGCAAGGCAGTTTCGTCGCGCAGCATGCGGGCACCATGGCCGATGGCAAGCAGCAGCTGACCATCGTGATCGTACCGCATTCCGGCACGGGCCAATTGACGGGCATCAACGGCACGCTGGCCATCCGCATTGAAAACGGCCGGCATTTCTACGATATCGACTATTCGCTGCCGGCGCCGTAGGCGGGCCACAGCCCGGCCCAGGCCAGGCCAGCCGTCTATTTGCCCAGGATCGACGCCACATTGTCGGTGCCCGGTGCGCCGAACAGCTGCTGCTTGAGGATGTGCAGCTGGTCGCGCACCTGCGCCGCCTTTTCGAACTCGAGGTTCTTGGCGTGGTCGACCATCAGTTTTTCCAGGCGCTTGATTTCCTTGCTGACCTGTTTCTCGCTCATGGCTTCGAATTTCGCCGCTTCCTGCGCCACTTGCAGGGTTTCGCGCGCTTCCTGCGGGCTGTAGACGCCGTCGATCATTTCGCGGATCGACTTTTTCACGCCGATCGGGATGATGTTGTTGGCCGTATTGAAGGCGATCTGCTTGGCGCGGCGGCGTTCCGTCTCGTCGATGGCGCGGCGCATGGAGTCCGTGATGCGGTCGCCGTACAGGATCGCCGTGCCGTTCAGGTTGCGCGCGGCGCGGCCGATGGTCTGGATCAGGCTGCGCTCGGAGCGCAAGAAGCCTTCCTTGTCCGCGTCGAGGATGGCGACCAGCGACACTTCCGGCAAGTCCAGGCCCTCGCGCAGCAGGTTGATCCCCACCAGCACGTCGAAGGTGCCCAGGCGCAGGTCGCGCAGGATTTCCACGCGCTCCACCGTCTCGATATCGCTGTGCAGGTAGCGCACCTTGATGCCATGGTCGCCCAGGTATTCCGTCAATTGCTCCGACATGCGCTTGGTCAACGTCGTCACCAGCACGCGCTCGTCCTTCTTGATGCGCTCGACGATTTCCGACATCAGGTCGTCCACCTGCGTGCTGGCGGGGCGCACGATGATTTGCGGGTCGACCAGGCCGGTCGGGCGCACGACCTGCTCGACCACCTGGTCGGAATGGCTTTTTTCGTATTCGGCCGGCGTGGCCGAGACGAACACGGTCTGGCGCATCTTCTGCTCGAATTCCTCGAATTTCAAGGGCCGGTTGTCGAGCGCGGACGGCAGGCGGAAGCCGTAGTCGACCAGGTTGGTCTTGCGCGAGCGGTCGCCGTTGTACATGGCGCTCAGCTGGCCCGTCAGCACGTGCGACTCGTCGAGGAACATCAGCGCGTCAGCCGGCAGATAGTCGACCAGGGTCGGCGGCGGTTCGCCAGGCAGCGCGCCGCTCAAGTGGCGCGAATAGTTCTCGATGCCCTTGGTGAAACCGATTTCCGCCATCATTTCCAGGTCGAAGCGCGTGCGCTGCTCCAGCCGCTGCTCTTCGATCAGTTTATTCTCCTTGCGGAAGAACTCGAGGCGCTCGCGCAGCTCGTCCTTGATGGTTTCCACGGCGCGCAGCACGGTGGAGCGGGGCGTGACGTAGTGCGAGCCCGGATACACGGTGAAACGCGGGATCTTTTGCCGCACGCGGCCCGTCAGCGGGTCGAACAGCTGGATCGATTCGATCTCGTCGTCGAACATTTCCAGGCGCACGGCCAGTTCCGCATGCTCGGCGGGGAAGATGTCGATGGTGTCGCCGCGCACGCGGAAGGTGCCGCGGCCGAAATCGACCTCGTTGCGCGTGTACTGCATCTGGATCAGGCGCGCGATGACGTCGCGCTGGGCGACCCTGTCCTTGACGCGCAAGGTCAGGATCATCTGGTGGTACTCGTTCGGATTGCCGATGCCGTAGATGGCCGAGACGGTGGCGACGATGATGACGTCGCGCCGCTCCATCAGCGACTTGGTGCACGACAGCCGCATCTGTTCGATATGTTCGTTGATCGACGAATCCTTTTCGATGAACAGGTCGCGCTGCGGCACGTAGGCTTCCGGCTGGTAGTAATCGTAGTAGCTGACGAAGTATTCGACGGCGTTCTGCGGGAAAAAGTCGCGGAACTCGCTGTACAGCTGCGCCGCCAGCGTCTTGTTCGGCGCGAAGACGATGGCCGGCCGGCCCATGCGCGCGATGACGTTGGCCATGGTGTAGGTCTTGCCCGAACCGGTCACGCCCAGCAGGGTCTGGAAGGCCAGTCCGTCGGCGATGCCCTCGGACAGCTGGGCGATTGCCGTGGGCTGATCGCCGGCCGGAGGGAAGGGCTGGTGCAGCTTGAAGGGGGAATCCGGGAAAGAGATAATTGCGCTTTCCGCCTCGCTGGCGGTAGATAATTCGGGCATGTGAATCAGACCTTTGTTAGAATAGTGCTCTGCTGGCGGCCCTGGCGTTGTATTCGGGGCGCTGTTGTCTACAACTCCGCTGTGAACCTGCTTCCAATCGAATCCAATCTTATCATGACGAACCCAACTGTTTCTGCCAGTCTGTTTAGCGCCATCGAGATGGCCCCACGCGACCCGATCCTGGGCATCACCGAAGCATTTAACGCGGACCAGAATCCCGCCAAAATCAATCTGGGCGTTGGCGTCTATTATGACGACAACGGCAAGGTGCCTCTGTTAGCTTGCGTACGCAAGGCGGAAGCCATCCTGATCGAACAGGCCGCCCCACGCACCTATCTGCCGATCGAAGGCCTGGCTGCCTATGACAAGGCGGTGCAGGAACTCGTATTTGGCGCCGACAGCGCCGTTATTCAAGAGCGCCGCGCCGTCACCGTGCAAGCCATCGGCGGCACGGGCGCACTGAAGATTGGTGCCGACTTCCTGCAGCGCTTCGCGCCGGGCGCCCAGGTCTACATCAGCGACCCGAGCTGGGAAAACCACCGCGCGCTGTTCGAGAACGCCGGTTTCGTTGTGAATAACTACACGTACTACGATGCCGCCACCCATGGCGTGAACTTCGACGGCATGCTGGCCAGCCTGAACGCCATGCCGGCCGGCTCCATCGTCGTGCTGCACGCCTGCTGCCACAACCCGACCGGCGCCGACCTGAGCGTCGCCCAGTGGGACCAGATCATCGCTGTCGTCACGTCGCGCGGCCTGGTGCCGTTCCTGGACATGGCCTACCAGGGCTTCGCCAACGGCATCGCCGAAGACGGCGCCGTGGTGCGCCGCTTTGCCGACGCGGGCGGCCCGCTGCTGGTGTCGAACTCGTTCTCGAAATCGTTCTCGCTATATGGCGAGCGCGTGGGCGCCCTGAGCGTCGTCGCCTCGAGCGCCGATGAAGCGGCCCGCCTGCTGTCGCAGCTGAAGCGCGTCGTGCGCACCAACTACTCGAACCCGCCTACGCATGGCGGCAAGGTGGTCGCTACCGTCCTGGCCACGCCGGAACTGCGCCAGCTGTGGGAAGAGGAGCTGGCCGGCATGCGCGTGCGCATCCGCGAAATGCGCAATGCCTTCGTGGAAAAGCTGAAAGCCAAGGCGCCAGGCCACGACTTCGAATTCGTGCGCCAGCAAATCGGCATGTTCTCGTACTCGGGCCTCACCAAGGAGCAGGTGGCATCGTTGCGCGAGCAATCGATCTACGCCGTCGACACGGGCCGTATCTGCGTGGCAGCATTGAATTCGCGCAACATCGACATCGTTATTGACGCGATCGCCAAAGTACTTTAATATCTTGCTTCTTCGGCGCTGCATGCAAGTGCGGCGCTGATGGCAGTGGAAAGTCGGCGATGGCCGTGTTTGTCGGGACGCAGTATCCGTCTTGCAAATATGGAGCAAGCGACATATAATATTGCCTCTTTTCCCTGATAGCTCAGTTGGTAGAGCGACGGACTGTTAATCCGCAGGTCCCTGGTTCGAGTCCAGGTCGGGGAGCCAGAATTCGAAAGGCCATGTTGAAAAACATGGCCTTTTTTGTTTTTTTGCGCCGCCGGTAGGCCGCGCGATGCCGGGATAAGATTTCCCTATGGAAATCTAGACAGCGCCAGGTTTGGCCTATATAATATGGCCTCTTTTCCCTGATAGCTCAGTTGGTAGAGCGACGGACTGTTAATCCGCAGGTCCCTGGTTCGAGTCCAGGTCGGGGAGCCAGAATTCGAAAGGCCATGTTGAAAAACATGGCCTTTTTTGTTTTTTTGCGCCGCCGGTAGGCCGCGCGATGCCGGGATAAGATTTCCCTATGGAAATCTAGACAGCGCCAGGTTTGGCCTATATAATATGGCCTCTTTTCCCTGATAGCTCAGTTGGTAGAGCGACGGACTGTTAATCCGCAGGTCCCTGGTTCGAGTCCAGGTCGGGGAGCCAGAATTCGGAAGGCCATGTTGAAAAACATGGCCTTTTTTGTTTTCCGGCCCCTTCCACGGGGCCGGCCGGTGCGTGATCGCGTTTTGCGCTATCCTGAAGGCATCACTTCAGGAGCATCTTCCCATGACTTGTACCTCCGCCTTGCGCCATATCGTCCTGTGCGACTTTCTCGATGGCATCACTTCCGCCAAGCATGCCGAGCTTGTCTATGAATTTTCCCAGCTGAAACACCACATTCCCGGCATCCTGCAATTCGAGTGGGGGCCGAACGTCAGCCCGGAAGGCCTCGACGATGGTTTTACCGATTGCTTCAGCCTCACCTTTGCCGGGGCCGGCGCGCGCGACGTGTACCTGACCCATCCGGCTCACCTGGACTTTGTCGAACTGCTCAAGCCATGGCTGGGACGGGTGCTGGTCGTTGACTACAGCCCGCAAGACCATCCCGGTTGATCGGCGAGCGCGGCGAGCGCGGGGAAAAATGCATTTTCTCCCAGGGAAGTCTGGACATCTGAAAGTTTGCCCTATAAAATGCGGCCTCTTTTCCCTGATAGCTCAGTTGGTAGAGCGACGGACTGTTAATCCGCAGGTCCCTGGTTCGAGTCCAGGTCGGGGAGCCAGAACATGCAGCAGCAGAAAGCCCAGCCCTCATCCGCTTGGGCTTTTTGCATTTCAGGGGCCGTTCGTTGCGGCATGGCGCGCCGTGGTCACCGATTCTTGATCCACCGCACAGAGCGCCAGGCATCCGGTGCTAAGCTGGAGGAAGCAGGGCCTCAGCGGCACTGTCATCGCCCTCAACTTCCTGGAGCAGCTGAAATGGATGAGCTTGCAAGTGCTGCGCCGCCAACGATCGTGCTGGTGCATGGTGGTTTTGTCGATGGATCGGGCTGGGAGGGCGTCTACAGGGCGCTGCACAAGCAGGGATGCCGCGTGTCCATCGTGCAAAATCCAACGCTATCGCTGGCGGACGACGTGGCCGCGACCCGGCGGGTCATTGCTGCCGCGCCGGGGCCGGTGATCCTGGCGGGGCATTCCTACGGCGGCGCCGTGGTCACGGAAGCGGGGAATGATCTCCAGGTCAAGAGCCTCGTCTACATTGCGGCATTTGTGCCGGATCAAGGCGAATCCGTCGATACTTTGATCAAACATGCCCCGCCAGGTGCGCCGGTGCCGCCGATCTTGCCGCCACGCGATGGTTTTTTATTGCTCGATCAGCAAAAATTTGCGGCGGCCTTTGCCGCCGATATCCCCGCGGAGAAGGCGCGCTTCATGGCGGCGTCGCAAGTGCCGTGGGGCATGGCTGCCTTGACCGGCGTGGTCACGGCGCCGGCATGGAAGAGCAAGCCCTGCAGCTACCTGGTGGCCACCGAGGACAGGATGATTTCACCCGTGGCGCAACGGGGCATGGCCAAACGTGCGGGCGCCAGGGTGGTTGAAGTTGCTGCCAGCCACGCCGTCTACCTCTCCCGGGCGGATGCGGTGGCGTCACTGATCAGGAAAGCCGTTGAGGCTTTGCCGGCGGCTGCATAGGCAAGAAATACCCGGGGCGGCCGATCGGCGCCCCGCACTGCGCCGGTGGCGTGGCGGGCGCCGGGGCCGTCCGCTTATCGTCGACGGCCCATATCAGGACTGATCGGCCGCATCGAGCACCTGGATGATGGCACGTTGAAATTTCTCGGCTTCATCCTGATGGATTTGATGTCCGGACTGTTCAAACAGAAACAAGCCTTTCCTTGGCGCCTGCAACGTCTCAAAATACGCTTGCGTGATCCTGGTCGAGGTCTGGATATCGTTCTTGCCAACGAAGAAATAGATGGGGCAGTCAACGCTCTTCAAGGTCTTGGGCAAGTCAATGTTCATGACCTCGTTCCACACGGGCGACCAGGTCTTCGACCATTGCAAAAATCCCGTCTTGAAACCCGCACTCGTTGCAAATTCCTTGCCATCCTTGTAAAAAAGCCACTTCCTCAAATAAAACATGCTTTCGTCACTGGCAAACGGAAAACTGACGCTGTCCAGCTCCTGGCTGGCGAGGGCATGGTCCTTGAAGTGCACTTTCAAGGCCTGCAGCAATTCCTTCTCGCTCTCCAGCTGGCTTACGACAGGGTTGGACGCGAAATAGGCATGTAGCAGTTCCGGATGATGCTTGACGATATAAAAGCCCAGCACGTTGCCCCAGGAGCTGCCCAGCAGGTATATCTTGTCCTGCTTTAATTCCTTTCGCAGAAATTGTATGACCTGATACGTATCCTGTTCCATCTGCGCGACGGACGGCTGGGTGGGGGATGGATTGAGTTTCAGGGTTTTTCCCGCGTCCCGCTGGTCCCATTGCACCAGCGTGTATCTGTCTTTCAGGATGCTGGTAAAGGAATCCGCCCCCTTGATCATGGAGCTGCCCGGGCCGCCCGATAAAAACAGGAGCACGGGTTTGCTGGCGTCGTCGGTTTTGATTTCTATGACCTGTTTTATGCCGCCGATTTCAGGCGTCAGAGTGGTACTGGCGTAGGCGGGGAGGCTTGGGGGTGGTGTTTCCTGCGTGTTGTGCGCCTGGCATGCAGAAAATGGAATCAGGGCGGTCAATAGCACTAAAAACGTCATTTTTTTTATCATGGTCTTGTCATCAGTTTCAGGTTGATTGCATCGGCGCATCACGCGCCGCATGGGGACAGCTGATAGGTGCACGCCAGGCTTGCTGCGGCCGTTTGCGCATGGGCCATGCTGCCAATTTTTAGGCAAGCTTGCAATCTTTTTAAGAGGAATCAGCGTGCAGCCTGCGCCGGCGGGCCTGGATGGCGCGGCCGCGCCTGCTTATCGGCTTCCTTGCTGCGAGGGTAGTAATACTACATTGGCAAACAATTTATTTATGTAGGATAATGACGGCACGGATTGCATTTGTTCAAATGTGATTTAACGCAATCATCGTAGTCAACAAAATAACAAGTCTTGCGGGAGTCTCATGAAACATCCAGGCAGCGCCCCCTCTGAAGCATTCCCCTCCATTCCCCGCATCAGCCGCCGCCACGCCCTGGTCGGCCTGGCCGCCCTGCTGGCGCAGGCCGGTTTCTGGAGCAATCCGCTGTCGGCCGCCATGCAGCCTCCGGCCAGCGCGCCCGCTGCGGGCCCGGCGCCCGGCAGCATGCTGTTCTACACCCTGTCGCAAACCATCACGGGCCACCGCGATTTGTCCGCCGGCACGGCGGCGCGCATCGAACACGCCATGCGCAGCAACGTGCCCGGCTTTGCCGAGCGCCTGCCGCGGCTGGGCGCACTGCTCGTCACCGGGCAGGAGGCGAAGACCCTGCTGGCGGCCGCCACCGCCGCCGATGCGGGCTTGCGCGAGCTGGCGCTGGCCATCGTTGCCGCCTGGTACACGGGCACCGTGGCCGGCCATCCCGAGCAGGGCACCAAGTCCATCGTCGTCGCCTATGCGGAAGCCTTGATGTACCGCACGGTGGCCGACGGCCAGGTCGTGCCCACGTACTGCAATTACGGCCCCCTGTGGTGGCTGAAGGCGCCGCCGGCCGTGCGCGTCTCCGCACCCGTGGCGCCCAAACCCGTACCGGCCCCGGCCACCACCGGCACTCCCGAACCGAAAGGCAAGCAAGCAAAATGAAATCACCGCAATTCAAGAGCAATGGCGACGTCGTCGCCGATGTCGTCATCGTCGGCACGGGCGTGGTCGGCGCGATGATGGCCGACCAGCTGGCCGCGCAAGGCCATTCCGTGATCATGCTGGAAGCGGGCCTGCGCATCGAGCGGGGGCAAGCCGTGGAAAACTGGCGCAACATGCCGTTCGAGAACCGTGTCGGCTCCGACTTCCAGGGCCTGTATCCGCAGGCGGACAATGCGCCCGCGCCCCTGTACTTTCCAAAGAACAACTATGTGGAATTGTCGGGCCCCAGCGGCAGCAGTTTCCAGCAGGGCTATCTGCGCACGGTGGGCGGCACGACCTGGCACTGGGCTGCGTCGTGCTGGCGCCATTTGCCGTCCGACATGCGCATGAAGAGCGATTACGGCGTCGGACGCGACTGGGCCATTTCCTATGAGGAACTGGAACCCTATTATTGCCGCGCCGAGCAGGAAATGGGCGTCGCCGGCCCCAACGATCCCGCCTTGCAGTCGCCCAGCGAGCGCAGCGCCCCGTACCCGATGGACATGGTGCCCTGGGGCTATGGCGACAAGCGTTTCGCCGAAGTGGTCAACCCGCACGGCTACCGCTCCGTGCCGATCCCGCAGGGGCGCTCGACGCGCCCGTGGCAGGGCCGTCCCACTTGCTGCGGCAATAACAATTGCCAGCCGATCTGCCCCATCGGCGCCATGTACAACGGCATCCACCATGTGGAGCGGGCCGAGCTGAAGGGCGCTGGCGTGCTGGCCGAGGCCGTCGTCTACCGCATCGACACGGACCAGCACAACCGCGTGACCGCCGTGCACTGGTATGACGCCAAGAAACAGTCCCACATGGCGACCGGCAAGGCCTTCGTGATTGCCTGCAACGGCATCGAAACGCCGCGCTTGCTGTTGCTGGCGGCCAACCAGAACAATCCGAACGGCATCGCCAACAGTTCGGACCAGGTGGGCCGCAACATGATGGACCACTCGGGTTTCCACTGTACCTTCCTCGCCAATGAACCGATCTGGACGGGCCGCGGCCCCGCGCAGAGCAGCTGCCTGGTGGGTCCGCGTGACGGCGCCTTCCGCGCGCAGTATTCGGCCAACAAGATGATCCTGAACAATATCACCAGGGTCGGACCTGCCACCCAGCAATCCCTGAAGCTGGGCCTGGTGGGCAAGGATCTCGACGACGAGATCCGCCGCCGCGCCGCGTTCGGCGTGGACCTGTCGATCAGCCTGGAGCCGCTGCCCGAGGCGCACAACCGCTTGACCTTGAGCAAGACGCGCAAGGATCCGCTGGGGCTGGCCTGTCCCGACATCTACTATGACGTGGGCGACTACGTGCGCGAAGGCGCGAAGGCCGCGCATGCGCAACTGGAACACATCGGCAAGCTGTTCGGCGCCGTGGAATTCCATATCACCGACAGCCTGAATGCGAACAACCACATCATGGGCGGCGTGATCATGGGCAGCAACCGTCTTGACTCCGTCGTCGACGGCAATTGCCGCGCCCACGACCACGCCAACCTGTGGCTGCCGGGCGGCGGCGCCATGCCGTCGGCCAGCGTCGTCAACACCACCCTCAGCATGGCCGCGCTGGGCCTGCGCGCGGCCGACGACATCGCCCGCACCCTGGCAAGGGAGGCCGCATGATGCGCCGTTTCTTGCTGGGCCTGACCCTGGCGGCCGGCTTGCCGCTGGCCGCGCGTGCTTTACCACCTGTGCCGCCGGCGCCGCCCGTCACCCTGACGCCGGACCGTCCGGCCGCGCCCGTGGCCGCCAGCCCCGACGCACGGCTGGAGCGGGGCCGCTACCTGGCCATCGCCGCCGACTGCATGGCTTGCCATACGGCAGCCGGCGGCAAGCCGTATGCGGGCGGCTACGCCATCGATTCGCCGCTGGGCACGATTTATGCCACGAATATCACGCCATCGAAAAAAGGCGGCATCGGGCACTACACGGAAGCCGACTTTGCCCGCGCGCTGCGCGCAGGCGTGCGCGCCGACGGCAGCCACCTGTATCCAGCCATGCCCTACACCAGCTATGCGCAGCTGACGGATGCGGACGTGGGCGACCTGTATTATTACTTCATGCAGGCCGTCCGGCCCGTCGACGAGCCGGCGCGCCAGACGGCCCTGCCATTCCCGTTCAATGTGCGCCTGTCCATGCTGGGCTGGAACACCTTGTTCCTCGACAATAAACGCTTCGTGCCCGATCCGGCGAAGAGCGCGCAGATCAACCGCGGCGCCTACCTGGCCGAAGGCCTGGCGCACTGCAGCGCCTGCCACACGCCGCGCAACGCGCTGATGGCGGAAATCGGCAGCCAGACCCTGGCGGGCGCCGCGCTTGGCTCCTGGCATGCACCGAACATCACGTCCGACAAGGTCAGCGGCATTGGCGCGTGGACGGATGCGGAGCTGACGGCTTACCTGAAGACGGGCCACGTGGAAGGCAAGGGGCAGGCGGCGGGCGGCATGGCCGAAGCCATCCAGAACAGCCTGCAGTTCTTGCGCGACGACGACGTGGCCGCCATCGTGGCGTGGCTGCGCACGGTGCCGCCCGTGCGCACGCCGGGGCAGAGCAAGGCCGCCTACAGCCACGGCAGCGCCGCCAGCGAGGAAGTTGCGCTGCGCGGCATGGCCGGCGCCACCGAGCATCATTCCTTGAATAGCGGTGCCGTGCTGTTTTCCGCTTATTGCGCCAGCTGCCATTCGGCCAGCGGCGCCGGCAGCACGGGGCAAAGTTATCCGGCCCTGTTCAACAACACGGCGACGGGCGGCGCCACGCCGGCCAACCTGGTATCGGCCATCCTGTTTGGCGTCGAGCGCAAGATCGAAGGGGAGGAGCATGAAGCGTTCATGCCCCGTTTCGACCAGCGTTCCTACGTGCAGCCCTTGACGGACGAGCAGGTCGCCTCGATCGCCAATTATGTATTGAAACAGTATGGCAACCCGGACGTGTCGGTGACGCCCGCCTACGTGGCGCAGGCGCGCAACGGCGGCGAGAAACCCGTGCTGGCGCGGGCGCAACCGTTCATGCTGCCGGGCGGCATCGCCGGCATCCTGCTGCTGACCGCCCTGTTCGTGTGGCTGCGGCGCCGGCGCCGGCATCGCGCTGTCGCGGCAAATCGGGCGTAAATCTGAACCTTGGGCGCAACTTGCAGTAAAATGCAGGCTGAAAAATGGTTACGAGCAATCGTAGCCATTTTTTATTCTTGCCTGGCCCCGGCTGCCGCCCATTTGAAAATCGACTATGTCTGAACCGACCACCTCGCACGCCCTGCATCACCAATTCTTGCGTTTCGCCGCCGTCGGCGCTTCCGGCACGGCCGTCCAGTATGCCGTGCTGTGGTGCGGCGTGGAATTGGCCGGCGTCAGCGCCGCCGCCGCTTCCGGCCTGGGCTACATCATGGGTTCGGTCGTCAATTACATCCTCAATTACTTTTTCACGTTTAAAAGCGACAAGGGACACGGCGAGGCGGCCGCCAAATACTTCACCCTGCTGGGCATCGGCTGGTGCATCAATACGGGGCTGATGTGGCTGCTGGTACACCAGCTGGGCTGGTACTACTGGCTGGCGCAGGTGCTGGCGACGGGCATCGGCCTGCTGTGGAATTTTGCAGGCAGCCGCTGGTGGGCCTTCAAGCCGGCCGGCGCCGCGGGAAAGTAGTCATACGGTCATAAAAGAGAGGCGCTGGCTACACGCGGGCGCCCGGTTCTACCAATACAAGGGGTTAATCATGCAGTTCCTGGAACGCTATTTCAAACTGAAGGACAACGGGACCAATGTGCGCACGGAGCTGCTGGCCGGCCTGACCACGTTCCTGACGATGGCCTACATTATCTTCGTCAACCCGACCATCCTCGGCGATGCCGGCATGCCGAAAGACTCCGTCTTTGTTGCCACCTGCCTGGCGGCCGCCATCGGCACCCTGATCATGGGCCTGTATGCGAACTATCCGATCGCGCTGGCGCCGGGCATGGGCCTGAATGCGTATTTCTCGTATGCGGTGGTGAAGGGCATGGGCATGAGCTGGGAAGTGGCGCTGGGCGCCGTTTTCATTTCCGGCTGCCTGTTCATCCTGGTGAGCCTGTTCAAGATACGCGAGATGATCATCAACAGCATCCCGCCAGCGCTGCGCACGGCGATTACGGTCGGCATCGGCCTGTTTCTGGCCATCATTTCGCTCAAGAGCGCGGGCGTGGTGGTGTCGAATCCCGCCACCATCATCGCGCTGGGCGACTTGCACAAGGCGGCGCCCATCCTGGCCATCCTCGGCTTTTTCATCATCGTCGCGCTGGACCGCCTGAAAGTGCCGGGCGCCATCCTCATCGGCATTCTGGTCATCACCGTTGCCAGTTTCTTCTTCGGCGGCAACGAGTTCAACGGCATCGTCTCGGCGCCGCCCGCCATCGAGCCGACCCTGTTCAAGCTCGACATCATGGGCGCATTGTCGATCGGCATCGTCAACGTGGTGCTGGTATTTTTCCTGGTGGAATTGTTCGATGCGACAGGCACCCTGATGGGCGTGGCCAACCGCGCCGGTTTGTTGAAAGACGGCAAGATGGAACGCATGAACAAGGCCTTGCTGGCGGACAGCACGGCGATCGCGGCGGGCGCCTGCCTGGGCACCTCGAGCACCACGGCCTTCGTGGAAAGCGCGGCCGGCGTGCAGGCCGGCGGCCGCACGGGCTTGACGGCCGTCGCCGTGGCGCTGCTGTTCCTGGGCAGCCTGTTCTTCGCCCCGCTGGCGCACACGGTGCCGCCGTACGCGACGGCGCCCGCGCTGCTGTACGTGGCATGCCTGATGCTGCGCGAATTGACTTTCATCGACTGGGATGACAGCACGGAAAGCATTCCCGCCGCCATCACGGCGCTGATGATGCCATTTACGTATTCGGTCGCCAGCGGCGTGGCCTTCGGCTTCATCACCTACGCCGTATTGAAACTGTTGACGGGCAAGGGCAAGCAAGTATCGGTGGTGGCCTACATCATCGCCGCCATCTTCCTGTTCAAGTTCATCTACCTGGGCGAATAGCCGGTTTGCCGGCAAGCATGTGACAAGGCCGCCCGCGCACCTGCAGGGGCGGCCTTTTCTTTTGGCACGGCTTGCCTCGGCAGCGTGGCCAGCACGTCTTTCCAGGCCTTGCCGGCCCTGCCGTCGAAGCGCAAGGCCGCTTCCACGTGCGCCAGGTGCTCGCCCATCAGGCGCGCTGCCACGGGACTTTGCCGCCGCGGCTGCGCCGGATGCGCTCATGTCAGGAAAGAGCCGCCGCCCAGGGGCAAGCACGAGTTGTGCGGGCACATGCCGATGGCGCTGGCCGGGGGCGTCGCTGCCGGCATGCCGTTCAGCGCCTCCGATGCGGCGACGGCCGGCCTGTTCTATTCGTGCTGCGTGCTGCGTCGCGGCGCGCAGACGCACGCAGCCGCTGCCCGCAGGCTGGCGCCCTTTGCCGCAAGCGGTCCGTCCGGTGCACGCGCGCCAGACGGCTGCGCCATCGTCCATGCGCTAATACCCCGTCGAGCCAGGCCGCCCTGTTTTGGGCCGCCGCGCAGATTGCAACTGGACAGGTAAAATTTTGACGTATATAATTCGGCCTCCTTTCCCTGATAGCTCAGTTGGTAGAGCGACGGACTGTTAATCCGCAGGTCCCTGGTTCGAGTCCAGGTCGGGGAGCCAGAACAAGTAGTAGCAAAGGGCCACGTGGCAACACGTGGCCCTTTTGTTTTGCGCGCGCGCAAAATCTCCGTGCTACACCTTGCCATGCCACATACCGCCGGCACGACGCCGTCCCTTACGCCTGAGGGTATCCGGCGGCAGCGGCGTGCCGTTTCCCTGGATCAGGGATCGACGAACACGTCGAAACGGATATTCAGCGGGCTGCCCCAGGAAATTTCTACCCAGGCCAGGAAGCCGCCGTTGTACGGAGCGATGTTGTACACCGCCATGCGGGCAGCGCCGATGAAACGGTGCTGCGCATCCGTGCTGAATTCGCTGATGTTCAGGAACACGCGCGAATTGGCATTCACGTTGCCGTTGACGAAATTCACCGCGTGGAAAACGCCGTTGGCGCGCCACGTGTAATACGTGGTGAAGGCGTTGCCGCTCAGGTTCAGATCCTTGGCGGCCGTGCCTTTTGCCGTTTTGCTTTCCTGCTGGACGGGCAAGTCGGTGATTTCTTGTTCGGCCAGATTGCTGCCGGTCCGGTCTTCAACTTTCATTTCCATGATGTACTCCTGATCGATAGTTTGGACACCGCAGCTGACGTCGTGCGGCAAGACGCCCTATCTGTTGCCGTGACGGCCAGTGTCACGTCCTGGCTGATAAGGTAGCCGTCTGCTCCGAGGGGGGAGAAGCCAATTCTAGGCCTGTGTCGTGGCGAAAAGGGCCGCCAGGACGGGGAAAAACGGAGGGCATTTGCGCTGACGCAAACAGCGTGCGGACAGTGCCCCGGGTATTTGCCAGGTGGCTATTTTTTCGTGTACGGCGAGCATGCTGTTGCGGACGATGGCACAATAGGCCGGCCTGTCCTGCCGATGCAAAAACCGTTGCGAGCCTAGCCTATGCCGATACTGAACCTGAGCGCCGAAGACGATATTTATTACGAGCAGATCGAGGGCGATCCCGCCAGGCCCTGGCTGGTGTTCCTGCACGAGGGCCTCGGCTGCTGCGCCATGTGGAAGGATTTCCCCGAGCAACTGTGCCAGGCCACGGGCTGCCGCGGCCTCGTGTATGACCGTCTCGGCTACGGGCAGTCCTCGCCGCTGTCGGCGCGCCGGCACATCCACTACCTGCACGACTATGCGCTGCGCGAGTTGCAGCAAGTGCTTGCTTCGCTGATTCCCGGGCAGGATTATTTTCTCATCGGCCACTCCGATGGCGGCAGCATCGCCCTGATCCATGCGGCGCAGCAGCCGCCCCGCCTGCGCGGCATCATCACCGAGGCGGCGCACGTGTTCGTCGAAGGCGTGACCCTCGATGGCATCCGCACGGCGGACGCGGCGTTTGGCGCGGGCAAGCTGCGCGCGCTGGCGAAGTACCACGGAGAAAAAACAGAGTCCATCTTCAAGGCCTGGTCCGACACCTGGCTCAGCTACGGTTTCCAGTTCTGGAATATCGAATACCTGCTGCCTTCCGTCGAATGCCCGGTGCTGGTGGTGCAGGGCACGGAAGACCAGTATGGCAGCGCGGCCCAGGTCGACACCATCGTGGCGCAGGCGCTCAACGCCATGCCGGCCATGGTCGAGCAGTGCGGGCACACGCCGCACCAGGAACAGCCGCAGGCGCTGCTGGCGCTGATGGAAGGCTTCCTGCACGGACGCATGGACACGCCGCACCACGCGAGGACGCCATGATTTCCCGCCTGGACCACCTGGTGCTGACCACGCGCGACAAGGCGGCCTGCATCGATTTCTATACGCGCGTGCTGGGCATGCAGCTGGAAACCTTTGGCGCCGGGCGCCAGGCCTTCAAGTTCGGCGCGCAGAAAATCAACCTGCATGAATACGGCAAGGAATTCCTGCCCAAGGCGGCGCTGCCCACGCCCGGTTCGCTGGACCTGTGCTTCATCGCCGCCGTGCCGCTCGATGCCTTCATCGCCCACCTGGCCCGCGCCGGCGTGGCCATCGAGGAGGGACCGGTGGCCCGCACGGGCGCCAACTGGCCCATCCGCTCCGTCTACCTGCGCGACCCGGACGGCAACCTGGTCGAGGTGGCCGAGCGCGCCTGAGTTGCATCAACCCCCGTCAATGGCAGGCGGGATCGCTGTCCCAGCGGCCCGAGCAGATGCGCGCGCGGCACAGCATGCCCTCTATCATGCCCAGCTGCTTGCAGCGCTGCAGCAAGTCGCTCGTCTCCTCGTCGTCCTTGCGCACGACGACGTCGCGCAGGGGCTTTGCTGCGCCTTCCTGGCGGTGCGCATGCGCCACCAGCGCCGTCAGCAAGGCGACGTCGCTGTCGCCCGGCGCGCGCGCCGCCGGCCTGGACGCGGG
>NZ_JBWKUZ010000032.1:0-41461 GCF_059421435.1 Janthinobacterium sp. GW821-FHT03A03
GCGTCCGGGAGGGGGGGCTGCGGCGCGGCGGCCGGGGCGGCGGCGCCGCACGGGATGCGCACGGTGAAGCGGGAGCCGGCGCCGGGCGCGCTGTCGCAGCCGATCTCGCCGCCCAGCAGTCCGACCAGCTGCTGGCAGATGGCCAGCCCCAGTCCCGTGCCGCCATACGCGCCGCTGATGCTGGCGTCGGCCTGGCAGTAGGGCTGGAAGACGCGGCCCAGCTGCTCGGGCGTCATGCCGATGCCGCCGTCGCTGACCTGGAACAGCAGCGTGGCCGTGTCCGGGCGCTCCGGCGCGCCGGGCGCCAGCTGCAAGCCCACCGTCACCGGGCCCGACGCCGTGAACTTGATGGCGTTGCCCACCAGGTTGCCCAGTATCTGCGCGATGCGCGTGCGGTCCGAGCAGACCTGCCGCGGCACGCGCGGGTCCACCTCGGCCACCAGCTGCAAGCCTTTGCGGTCCGCCTGTGCGCGGTGCAGCACCAGCAGGTCGTCGAGCAGCAGGCGCGGGTCGAAGTCGCGCAGCTCCACGCCCATCTGGCCCGCTTCGGCCTTGGACAGGTCGAGGATGTCGTTGAGTATGTGCATGAGGTCATGCACGCCGTTGCTGACGTTGCCCGCATAGTGGCGCTGCGTCGCATCGAGCGGGGTTTCCAGCAGCAGTTCGGCCATGCCGGCGATGCCGGCGATCGGCGTGCGGATTTCATGGCTCATGATGGCCAGGAAGCGCGACTTGGCGGCGTTCGCCGCTTCCGCGTGCGCCTGCAGCGCCAGCGCCTTGGCCGTGTCGCGCTCGCGGCGCCGCAGCAGGCCCATGATCAGCGCCACGGCCAGCGCCACCACCAGCAGGCTGACCAGCGCCGCGCCGCCCATGGTGCGCAGCATGCGGCGCCAGCCCGCCAGGTAGACCGCGTCCGTGACGGTGACGTTGATGGCCAGCGGATAGTCGCGCACCAGGCGGATGCCGGCCAGGCGGTCGACCGGGCGGCCCTGTTCCGCCGTGCGCGGCAAGTCCACCTGCAGCACGCCGTGCGTCTTGCCCTGTTCCAGCAGGCGGTAGGTGCTGCCCGTCAGGTTGCGCTTGCCCATCATGGCCGGGACGGCAGGCCAGCGCGCCAGCAGCGTGTAGTCGCTGCGGTACAGGGAAAAGGCCGTATGTTCGCCGATGCTCGTGTTCTGGAAGAATTTGCTGAAGAAGTCGCACGACAGGCCGACCAGCACCACGCCCAGGAAGCGCCCGTCCGGCCCGCTGATGCGCCGGCTGATATAGAAGGTCCAGGCGCCGTTGCCCTTGTTTTGCACGGGGGCGCTGACATGCATGCCGCCCTCCGGGTGGCGGCGGTGGTAATCGAAGTAATCGCGCTCGTCGAGGCGGATGGGCGGCGCCGGGTAGGCGCGGCTGAAGACCAGCACGGCGCCGTCGCCGCCGACGATGGACACCACGTCCACTTGCGGCACGCCGCCGATCTTGTGCCGCAGCAGCTGGTGCATGGCCGGATTGCCGGCGGCAGCGGCCAGCGCGGCCGCGTTGGCCGGGGCGGCCGCCTGCACCTCGTTGCTGACGCTGTCGAGCACGAGGCGGGCCGCCGTCATGCTTTGCGCCGTGTTCTCCGCCAGCAGCAGCGACAGGTTGGACAGGTCCTGTTTCCAGTCTTCGACGGCTTCGCGGTGCAGCAGCACGCCGGAGACGATGATGCACAGCGCCAGCAGGACCACCAGCGCCAGGCCGGCCACGGCTGCCGTGGCGCGCGGCGGATAGCGGTGCACCAGGCGCAGGATGGCCCGGCGCGCGTTCATGTCTGCGCGCCCGTGTAGTCAAGCATGCTGCGGCGTACCTCCTGCTCCACTGCGCCGAGCAGCGCCGCTGTTTCATCGAGCCAGCCGGGCGGCGCCACGCCCTGGTGGCGCACCAGCTGCTCCAGTTCGGCCAGGCGCGCCGTCAGCGCGCGGGCGCCCAGCAGGGTCACGGTGCCGCGCAAGGTATGACAGCCATGCACGATGGCCTGCATCGCGCCGCTGCGCACGGCCTGCTCCACGCGCGCATACATGGCCGGGGAGGTATCCAGGTAGGTCTGGGACAGGGCGCGGAACATCTCCAGGTCATGGCCGGTGGCCTGGAACAGCACGGCTGGATCGATGTGGCGATAAGCTGGCATGCTGGACTCCCGGACGAAGGTGGTGGACTAGGCGGCCAGGCTGTTGCGCCGCGCATGGCCGGCGCAGCAGGCGCGCAGATAGCCGCGCAGCTCGTCGTAATTGACCGGTTTGGCAAAGAACACCACGCCGGGCGGCACGCCGCCCCGTTCTGCCAGCTCTTCCGACGTCAGGCTCGACAGCATGGCGATGTGCATTTCCGCCAGCAGCGGGTCGGCCAGGATGGTGCGGATCACCTCGTAGCCGTCGATGCCTTCCATGACGATGTCGGCCAGCAGGATGTCGGGCTGGTCGCGGGCGATTTCCATCAGCGCCTGGTAGCCGTTTTCGCAAAAGCGCAATGCCGCCTGCAAGCCCCAGGAACCGATCTGCTTTTCATACAGCGCGCGCTCCATCGGATTGTCCTCGATGACGAGGATGGAGGGCGGACGGCCCGTCGGCGCCGGACGGGCCGGGCGCGCCGTGCGCTGTTCCTGGCCATGCTGGCCCGGATTGCCCTTGTAGGCTTCCACTGCCGCGAGGGGAATGCGGCGGTGACCGCCCTTGGTCTTCCAGGCTTCGATAACGCCGGCCTCGACCAGTTGTTGCACCGATGTGACCGAGATGCCGAGGATTTCGGCGGCCTTTTGTGTAGTGCAAACGTCGGCTGTATGCATGATGAGCTTTAGGGGCGAATAAGAGTTGAAGGGAATGATACGCAATCGCGCTCAAAAAATCAATTTCAACAAATTATATGAATTCACTAAAGGCCATGCGGGCGGCGCGCCGCGACCTGGTCCGCATGCGGCTGGCGGCGCCAGGTTCGGCCAAGGCGAGTATATCGCGCCATTCGCTCCACTCGGCGCTGCTGTGGCGCAGCAGCGTTTCCATGTGTTGCGCATCGAGTCCCAGCGCCCGCGCTGCCGTCATCGACGGTCCGCGCGGACCCGCGCCGTTGATCAGTATCAGGTCGGCGAAGCCGCTGGCCAGCTTCAGCAGCCAGGCCAGGTCCGTCATGCGTCCCGCCTGGCCGAAGCCGGGCGGCGCGGCATGGCAGCGCACGGCGTCGCACAGGATGTCCGGCATGCCCCAGCCGCGCATGAGGATGGCCGACAGCGCCAGCTCGTGGTGGCCGAAGCGGCGCGACTGTTCGCACAGCAGCAGGGAGGTGGCGCCGCCGCCGTGCAGGGCCAGCAACTGACCGTACGCCTGCGGACGCAAGGTGGCCAGGGCCAGCTGGCCGAGGCTGGCGAGCAGACCGCAACTGAACAGCTCATCGGCGGGCGCCAGTTGCAGCGCCTCGCCCGCCACGCGGGCCGCGCAAGCCATGGCCAGCGCGTGCGCCGCGTGGCGCGCGCCGTCGAAGGGGGCGCACGCGGCCGCCGGCGCGGGCGGGGCGGCGAACGCGCGCTGCAGGGCGGGCCGCCCGATGGCCGCCAGCATCGCCGCGTTGACGGCCGCGTGCCGGCGCCCGTCCGCTGGCACGGCGCCGTTGGCCAGGCCGATGACCTGGCCGCACAGGGCGGGATCGCTGCGTATCTGCTCGGCCAGTTCATCGAGCGGCGCCTGCTGCTGGCACATGGCCGCCAGCCGCTGGCGCCGCCATTCGGGCGAGGGCAGGACGGCGCCGCCCCGCAGCAGCGCCAGGTCGATGCGCGCGCTCATGACAGGCTCCCCATGTCGCTGCGGTCGTCCGCTTCGGCCGCGCTGGTCTGCAGGGCCGTGACGGCCTGGGACAGCGCGTCGAGCGCCATCAGCAGGTCGGCGTGCAGGCGGCGCTGGGCGGCGATATCGTTGGAAAACCCCGCATGCACGGCTTGCCGCGCCAGCGCCTGCAAGGGCATCAGGCCCATGGCATGGCTGCCGTCGAGGATTTCCTGCGCCAGGATGCGGGCCGGGGCTGCGCGTTCGCAGCGCAGCGCATGGGCGATGCCGGCCAGGCGGTCGCGCGTTTCGGACACGAACAGGGCCAGGATCTCGCCCTGCAGGCGCCGGTCGTGGCCGAACATGGCGTCCAGGCGGGCCTGCTCGAAGGGCGGTGCGGCGCGTTCCTGCGGCTCCAGCGGCAACGCGGGCGCTTCCTGCGCCCTGGCCGGGGCGGCGGTCTTGCGCGTCTGCAGTAGTTGATGCAGATCAACATGTGCCTGCGTGGCGTCCGGCGCGCGGCTGGCCTGGCGCCAGCGGATGCGGCGCCAGAGCAGGGCGGCCAGCACGAGCGCCAGGCCAGCCATGGCCAGGGCCGGCCGCATCAGCGAAAGGTCTTCGCAGCGTATGAAGGGATAAGTGAGAAAAAGGGCGTTCATGGCGGTGCTCCGGTGCGGTGTATGCCAGTGGTCGTGCGTCATTCGTGCAATCGATGGTTCAGAAAACTTCCCAGTCGCCGTCGTCGGCGGCGGCCGTGCTCCTGGCCGGGGCCGCGCCGCGCGTGACCACCAGCTTGAGCGGCGCCGCCTTGCGCGCTGCGGGCGGCCGTGCGGCAGGCGCACGGGGCGCATGGGACGCCCGCGGCTGCGCTGGCCGGGACGGGGCGCCAGCCGGGCCGTGCGCCAGCTTGAAGGCGCTTACCACGGCGGCCAGCTTGCCCGCCTGCTCCTGCAGCGATTGCGATGCCGCCGCCGCTTCCTCGACCAGGGCCGCATTCTGCTGCGTGGCTTCATCCATCTGCGTGATGGCGCGGTTGATTTCCTCGATGCCCGTGCTTTGCTCCACGCTGGCGGCCGAGATTTCGCTGACGATGTCGGTGACGCTGCGCACCGTGTCGACCACTTCCGTCATGGCCGCGCCGGCCTGCTGGACCAGCTTGCCGCCTTGCCCCACCTGTTCCACGGAGTCGCTGATGAGGGCCTTGATTTCCTTGGCGGCGGCCGCCGAGCGGTGCGCCAGGTTGCGCACCTCGGTGGCGACGACGGCGAAGCCGCGTCCCTGTTCGCCGGCGCGCGCCGCTTCCACGGCCGCATTCAGGGCCAAAATGTTGGTCTGGAAGGCGATGCCGTCGATGACGCCGATGATGTCGGCGATCCTGTTGGACGAGCCGTCGATCGCTTCCATCGTGCGTATCACGTCGCCCATCACCTGGCCGCCGTGCGCCGCCTTGTCCGAGGCGCTGACGGCCATTTGCTGGGCCTGGCGTGCATTGTCGGCGTTCTGCCGCACCGTGGCTGTCAGCTCTTCCATGGCCGAAGCGGTTTCCTCCAGCGAGCCGGCCTGTTGTTCCGTGCGCGCCGACAGGTCCAGGTTGCCCGCCGCGATCTCGGTCGAGGCCGTGCTGATGGTGTCCGTGCCGGAGCGTACTTCGGCCACGATGCGCACCAGGCTGTCGCTCATTTCCGCCAGGGCCGTCATCAGCTGGCCCACCTCGTCCTTCGAGGCGACGGGTACCTGTACGCTGAGGTCGCCGCCGGCGATGGCGCGGGCCACGCCGATGGCGCCCGCCAGCGAGGCGACGATGCGGCGCGCCAGCAGCAGGCCCATGCCGGCCACCAGCGCCGTCACGGCCAGCGCCAGGCCGAGCGAAATCCAGCGCGCGCTGGCGATGGCGGCGGCGCCGTCGGCCGCGCCCTTGTTGCCCAGATTTTCGTTGTAGCGGTGGTGGGCGGCGAGGGCGTCGACCAGTTCCTTGATGATGGGCTGGTTTTCCATCAGCAGGTCGCGCGCCGCGTCGAGCTCTCCCGCCTTCGACAACGCCAGCACCTTGTCGCGCACGGCGTCGTAGCGCAGCAGCACGGCGCGGTCCGTGGCCAGCAGCGCCTTGTCCTGTTCGTCGGACAGGTTTTCCTGCTCATACTTGTCGAGCGCCTTGCCGACGGCCGCGCGCGCCTCGCGGATGCCCGCTTCCAGCGCGTCGCGCCTGGCCGCATCCTTGCTGGCCATGTGCTGCCAGACCGCCGTGCGCATCTGCGCGAACGGCACGAAAGCCTGGTTCAGGGTCAGCAGGCTGGGCACCGTGTTGACGGTGGCATAGCTGGCCGCCGTGTACACGCGGTCCATCTGGTAAATGCCGAAGCCCGTCAGGGCGGCCAGGCCCAGGACGACGGAGAGGATCAATGCGTACAGCCGTTTGGCGATGGTCATGATGGGCGCCGCTCCAAAGGAAGATGAAAATCAGGAAAACCGGTTTGCCAGGTGCATGATTTTCATTTTACGATATAAATTTGGTTTATTCGAGATATTTGTTGTGAATTTATTTTATTTTATGTTTTTCGTCAAAATCGCACTACAGAAGAGCGCGGCTGGCAGTGTTGCGGACGGGAAGCGGGTGTTGGCTTGTGGCGAAAAGCAACACTGCGCGCATATTCGCGCTCGCGTGTGCCACGCTTTGCCAATTAGTGAAAAAATGGAATTGCCTTGATTGCCATCAACACGGTGCGCAGGCGCGTGCCGCCGACTGACTCTTGTAAAGGAGCATCATGACTGCCTCTGCCCGGCCTGGACCCTTGTTCGCAATCACCGCAGTCATCTTTCTCCTGCTGGGACTGGCGCTCGTCGGCGGCGGCGCCTGGCTCGTCAGCCTTGGCGGTTCCTGGTATTACGTCGTGGCCGGCATCGGCATGCTGCTGGCCGGCGCGCTGGTCTGGCAAGGACGGCGCAGCGCGCAGCTTTGCCTGGCGCTGCTGCTGTTCGCCAGCCTGATCTGGTCCGTCATCGAAGTGAAGTTCGACTGGTGGCAATTGCTGCCGCGTCTCGACATCTGGTTCGCCGCCGCCGTCTGGCTGCTGCTGCCGTTCGTCGACCGCCGCCTGGCGCCGGCCCTGGCCCGCGGCGCCAAACCGCGCGACGCGGGCAGGAGCGCGCTGGCCGCCGCCGTGGTGGCCACGGCCGCCGTGGGCATATTTTCCCTGTTCCAGGATTACTACACCCTGCACGGCGAAGTGCCGGCAGACAGCATGGCGGCCGCGCCGCAAGGCGATTATGCGCCCGGCGTGGCGCCCAACGACTGGGCCGCCTACGGCCGCTCCGGCTATGGCGACCGCTACGCGCCGGCCGCGCAGATCACGCCGGCCAACGCCGCGCAGCTGCAACAGGCGTGGGTGTATCACACGGGCGACTTCAAGGGACCGAACGACCCGGGCGAGATCGCCAACGAAGTCACGCCGCTGAAAGTAAACGGCATGCTGTACCTGTGCACGCCGCATAACATCGTCATCGCGCTGGACCCGGACACGGGCAAGGAGCTGTGGCGCCACGATCCGCAGATCAACCGCGATGCGTCGAGCTACCAGCACATGATCTGCCGCGGCGTGGCCTACTGGGACGTGAACGCGGGCCGCGCCAAGGGTGACCCGGCGCCCGAGGCGGCCGGCATGGAATGCCCGCGCCGCATCTTCGCGCCCACCATGGATGCGACCTTGATCGCCGTCAATGCCGATACGGGCGCGGCGTGCAAAAGCTTCGGAGAAAACGGCGTGATCGGCCTGTACCACGGCATGGCCATGAAAAAACGGGGCTTTCTGATGCCGACGTCGCCGCCGGCCGTGGCGCAGAACGTGGTGGTGATGGCCGCCAGCGTGACGGACAACGATTCCACCGAGGAGCCTTCCGGCGTGATCCGCGGCTACGACCCCGTCACGGGCAAGCTGCTGTGGAACTGGGATGCCTCGAACCCGGACGACACGGCGCCCATCGCCGATGGCAAAACCTATACGAACAACTCGCCCAATTCCTGGGGCGTGTCGAGCATCGATGAAAAGCTGGGCATGGTGTACGTGCCGATGGGCAATGAAACGCCCGATACCTGGGGCGGCATGCGCAACCCGAACGGCGAGAAATACAACAGTGCCATCGTCGCGCTGGACCTGGCGACCGGGAAAGTGCGCTGGGTCTACCAGACCGTGCACCATGACATCTGGGACATGGATATCGGCGGCCAGCCCACCCTGGTCGACATCGACACGCCGAAAGGCAAGGTGCCGTCCGTCGTGGCTACGACGAAGCGGGGCGACATCTACGTGATCGACCGCCGCGACGGCAGCCTGGTCGTGCCGGCGCCGGAAAAACCCGTGCCGACGGCCAACGCGGCCCCCGGCGACCGCTTGTCGCCCACGCAGCCGTTCTCGGCCCTCACTTTCCTGCCCGAGAAGCACATCAGCGAGACGGATATGTGGGGCACGACGCCATTCGACCAGCTGGCTTGCCGCATCATCTTCCGCCAGCACCGCTACGAAGGGCCGTTCACGCCGCAGACCGTGGCGCAGGGCAAGATCAAGGGGGCCATCATCTCGCCGGGCCCGCTGGGCATCTTCGAGTGGGGCGGGGCGGCCGTCGATCCGGGGCGCCAGTTGCTGCTGGTCAACCCCGACTACATGGGCTTTCTGGAACGCCTGGTGCCGCGCGCGCAAGCCAATGTGAAGGGCGGTTCCGGCACGGAAATGGGCTTGCAGCCGCAGACGGGCACGCCGTTCGCCGTGGAAATCAAGCCTTTCCTGTCGCCGCTGGGTTTTCCTTGCCAGGCGCCGCCCTGGGGCTATGTGGCCGCCGTCGACTTGCGCACCATGAAAAAAGTGTGGATGCACAAGAACGGCACCACGCGCGACAGCGCCCCCGTGCCCATCGCCTTGCCGCTGGGCGTGCCCAGCCTGGGCGGCATGAGCACGACGGGCGGCGGCGTGGCATTTCTCAGCAGCACGCTCGACTACACCATCCGCGGCTACGACGTGCGCAACGGCAAAACCGTCTGGAAAGCCCGCTTGCCGGCCGGCGGCCAGGCCACGCCGATGAGTTATGTCTCCGACAAGACGGGCAAGCAATATGTGGTGGTCATGGCCGGCGGCCACGGTTCGCTGGGCACGAAGATGGGCGACAGCCTGGTGGCGTTTGCCTTGCCGGACGAGGCGGTGAAGGGGGCGGGGAAAGGGAAGTAAGAAGAGAAGTAAGTGAAGCGCATCCGAGGCATGGTCTGGCCATGCCTCGGATGCGCCGCCATAAGGGCCCCGACGCTATGGCAAGCGGCGATTCAAGATGATGAGTTCGGCATTATCCGCAGTATCGTCCGCCAGCGGGTAGAGCACGACCGCATAAGCACGCTCCGTGGTCTTGTTGATGCTGGAAATGATCAATTTGTCACCGGGTATCGACAGAACCTCGTTGGTCAGCAGGTTCCGGTAGCCTTGCACGCCTTTGCTATAGAATATTTCCAGTAATTTATCATTTTGCGTGGTCAGCCAGCCGTTTCCAAACTCGGTATTGAACCGCGTGACAAAAGTATCGTCTGCGATGTCGACTGGCTGCCATGTATTGAACAGCGGATCGGCAAAGTCCACCAATTCAATGATCTCGCTTGCCCCGGACGCAGCTATTTTTTCGATAATGATTTTATCGTTTTCTTGCGCCAGCAGATAAGAATCCTTGTCGAAGGAGGCGCTCAATATCTGCAAAACCGGGATATCCTTCGCCTCAATCTCCCGCGAGCGCGTGACGTTGCCTTTTTCATCGATCTCCCGGTGCAGCAGGATGCTGCCGTCATTGGCCAGCAAGTGGATCGCCTTGTTGCAAATGGCAATGCGGTTATTTGCGGGCAAGGGGACCTTGCTATTGTGTTTCTTCCTCAGCTTCCCATTGATAAACTCGATGGCCAGGATTTTGTCCGGTTTCTTATCGTCAAAATCCACATCGTGAAATATCGAATGTGAGTCCGTCGTTCCAATGAAGTCTCCTGTACATGGACGGTTACCCTTTGGTAATTCCACATCTTCACGATGAAAGATGGGAATGCTGATTTCCAGTTCTTTATCAGGATGATAGGGAATGACGGAAACATAATTTTCCTGATCCGGACTCAGGAACAGTGTCGGCAAAATGCCGTCATCCTCGACGTAGTTTTCAATACTGCCGTCAACCCCGACAGTTGTATACATCAGCTTGTACGTGCCATTTTTTTCATACACATAGTTAGCCAGCAGCGTCTTTTCAGCACATGACATGCTGGTTTTGGCTGATACGGCTGTCTCAGCAAGCAGTGTTGTCATTGTGCCCCAGTCGCCCTGCGTGACAGACGATGTATAGGGCGCTACTTTGTCGAGGTTTTTCATGCGTCAGATGCTCTCCGTATTTTATTGTGCCGCCAATCCCAGTTTCAAGCCCACCGGCTTGCCCGGTACGGCCTGCGTTTTTTCCGGCGCGCCCGCACTGACCCTGGCCGCCGGCGTGCCGTCTTGCTGCAAGGCCGCCAGGATGGCCGCGCTGCGCTGGGCGCCCAGCTTGTTCAAGGCATCGGCAGGCAGCGGCTGCCTGGCTTCCAGCTGCTCGCGCAAGCCGTTATAAAAAGCGCCCGTGTCGGCCACTTGCGGTTCGCCCTCGATCAGCTTGCCCAGGCGCTGCAGGACGGGGATCTTGGCCGCCGCCGGCGCGGAGGCGCTGGCGGAGGCTGCCGCCGCTGTGGCTGGTACGGCCGACTCCGCCGCCTTCTTCTGCTTGTCCAGCTCGGCCTTGCCGAAGCGCTCGCCGTACAGCTCGCGCAGGGCGCCCCGTATCTTGCGTTCACCCAGGCTCAACGGTCCTGGCTCTTCGCCCGCTTCCAGCTTGATGCCGGCCTTGGCGGCGACGGCGCGGCGCACGGCCTGGGCGCGCAGGGCGGCCCCGTCCGTGTCGCTGTACTGGCCCGGCACGGCCAGCTTCAGCTGTTCGCGCTTGGCCAGGATCTGCGCCACCTGCTTGAGTTTTTCCCGTTCGGGCGGCAGCAGCACGGCGCTGCCCGCGTCGAAGTCGATGGCTTCCAGCTTGTCGGCGCTGATGCCCAGCAAGTTGCCCAGGGCGCGGAACGGCGCCGTGACGATTTTCGTCAGCACATTGCCGACGGCTTTCCAGATCAGCGCGCCATAGCTGAATTGCGGGTCGTTCATGTCGCCCGACACGGGCAAACCGAGGTCGATGCGCCCGTCGCTGTCCTTGAGGATGGCCAGCGCCAGTTCCAATGGCAGTTTCAGGGCGTCCGGGCTGTCGATGCGCTCGCCCAGGGTCAGCTTGTCGAGCACGACCTGATTGGTGCCGTCGAGCTGGCGGTTGCGCACCTTGTATTGCAAGTCCAGCGAAATCTTGCCTTCCGCCACTTTGTAGCCGGCGAACTTCATCGTGTACGGCGAGGCGGACACCATGTCGACGTTCTTGAAGACCACGTTCAAGTCCGTGTTGTCGGTGGGGGCGAAGGGATTTAATTGTCCGCGCACGCGCGCCAGGCCGAATTCGTCGATGCGCCCATCGAGCTCGATCTGGCTGCGCGCATCGCGTTTCGTCGACAGGCCCGTGACGACGCCGTTCAATTCATAGATTTTCGCCGCAAACTGGGGCCGCAGGCTCAGGTCGGCAAAGTCCAGCTTGGCGTTCTGCAGGCGCACGCGGCGCACGCGCACGGGGAAGGCGGCGTCCGGCGCCGATGCGGCAGGGGCGGCTGGCTGCGCCGGTTCCGGCGCCTTGACCAGCAGGCGCTGCGCATTGAGGCTGCGGTCGTTTTCGATGATCAGCTGGGCGTTCGGTTCCACCACGCGCAATTCCGCGATGTCGAGCAAGTCCGGCCCCACGCCGGCCGTCAGCTTGTCGGCGCGTACGCTTTTCCAAGAGGCAAAACGCTTGCCATCCATTTCATTGAGCACGAGGCCGGCGATATCCACGCCGCCCACATAGCGCACTTTCGGCGCTTTCGGCGCGCCGCCGCCCGTCGTCAGGCGGCCGCTGCCGGACACGGCGCCGCCCGCCAGCTTCAGTTTCAAGTGTTGCGCCAGCAATGGTTGCACGGGCGCCAGGGCCAGCTGCTTCAGGTCGAGCTGCGCATCGACGGCGCCCGTGCCCGGCACGAACTTGCCGTTGGCCGTGAGCACGCCGCCTTCGCGCAGGCCCACGCCCAGTTCGAACGGCAGCGCCTGCTTCATGTCGTTGCTGGCGTTGTGCAGCGACAGGCGCGCATCCTGCACATTGACCTTGATGCCCGTGCCCGCATCGTCGAAACGGGCGCCGAACTTGCTTAGCTCCACCTTGTCTACCGTGGTGGACCACGGCGCGGAAGGGGGTTCCTTGCCCGCGTCAGCCTTGCTGGAAGCAAATACGGGCAGCTTTTGCGCAATCGCAAACTCTCCCTGGCGGTTGCGCGCCAGGTCGATCTGCGCGCCGCTGGCCGTCACGGCGCCCAGGTGGACGGTATGCGCCGCCAGGTCGATCTTGCCTTCCGTAAAGCCCAGCTGGGCCAGCTTGAACGGCGTTTGCGCGCCCCGCTGCATGGCCAGATCGGCCACTGCAAAGCTGGCGCCGTCGATGACGGTGGCCATGCCCGATGGTGCTTGCTGCATGCCCAGCTGCAGCTGCAGTTGCAGCTGCCTGGCGCTCAATTGCAGGGCAGGGGAGACGGTTTCATCGATGACGGACACGTCCACGTTGGCCAGGGCCACTTGTTTCAAGTCCACTTTCCACTTGCCAGGCTTGGCTGGCGCGGCGGAAGCCGCCGCTGCGGGGTTGCCAGGCAACATCAGGTTTGCCACGTCGATCTCGCCCTTGCCGTCACGCCGCACGGCCACCTTGCCGCCGTCGAGGCTGATCTTTTCCACCGTGACGTTCTGGCGCGCCAGATCCACGTCGGCGCCCGTGACGGCCAGGGTGGTCATCGCCGTGAACGGTTCTCCCTTGCCGTCGCGCACCAGCGCCAGGTCGCGCAGGGCCAGTCCCGCACCTTTGACTGCCGCTTCCAGCGTGCCGTCCGCATAGGAAAAAGCGTAGGGCAGGCGCGCCGACAGCTTGCCGCTGGTCACTTGCGCACGCGTGTAGGCTTTCAGGTAGGCGGCCAGGCCGGGCAGGGAAGCGTCGGTCAGGATCAGCTCGCCTTCGCCACGGATGGGGTTCAGCGAGGCCGTGCCGCGCCAGTGCAGCTTGCCGCCGCGCGCCGCATCGGCGCTGAAGGTATAGCTGCCATTGGCGTCAGGCAAGGTCGAAATATTGTCGAGCGAAAAGGCGATGGGCGTGAAATTGTCCGCGTAGCCCGCCTTCTGGTCTTGCCATTCCACTTTGCCTTGTTCCAGCGCAAAGCGGGCGATGACGAGGCGCGGCATGCCGCCCTCGCTCTTCTCCGGATGCTTGCGTTGCCAGGTGGCCAGCACCTCGGCCAGGTTGAACTTGCCGTCCGGCGTGATGGTCAAATGCGCCTGCGGCGCCGTGATGCGGATTTCGGCCAGGCTCCAGGCGCGGCGCACGATGGATTTCCATTCCAGTTGCACGGCCAGCGCGCCGATGGCCAGCAGCGGCGCACCGCTCTGGCCATCCGCGCCGGGCGCCTCCCTGAAGGCGATCTGCTCCGCTTCCAGCCGCAGGGTAAACGGGTTGAAGCGCACGTCGGCGATGCTGGCCTGGCGCGCGAGTTCTTTTTCGGCAAATTTGGGCAGCTGGTTTTTAATGACGTAGGGCACCAGCCAGAAGCCGGCCGCGCTGTAGGCGGCGAGGGCGCAGCCGGTGCCGACGGCCCAGCGCTGCCAGCGTTTCCAGCGAAATGTTTTCGTCTGCACGCTTTTCTTGTCGATTGTGTTCACGAACTTACCTTTAGTATCTTGTTGGGCGGCGCGTCCTGCGCGCCGTGACTGTCAGTATGCCTCTTTGCGGCCTCGTCTGCAAAATTCAAACGTGTTCAAGTGACAACAGGCGCCTTAAGCACCTGTTTATCCCGTGAAACTCCTACAATCTCACGGATTGTCATTCATTCATTGCGAATGATTCTCGTTACGGATATCATGCCGCGTAACCCGAAGTTTCCCTTTGTCATCGTTTCTGTCGAAAGTCCCGTCTTTATGCGCGTCGTTTTTCCTTCCTTGCAACTACTTCCAGTGGCCGCCGCCTTGTCGCTGGCCTTCGCTTCCCACGCGGCCAAGGCCGCCAGCGGCCAGGACGACCTGACGGCCGGCGATGAGAAAGTCATGCAAGCCGTGCGAGTGACGGGCGCGCGGGCACAAGGCCTGGTGCCCGTGACCACGGAGGCGGGCAGCTTTCGCGGCGCCAACATCATGGACGTGCCGTCGACCGTCAACGTGATCACGCGCGCATTGCTGGAACAGCAAGCCGTGTCCGGCCTGTACGACGCCGTGCGCAACACGGCCGGCGTGACGCGCCAGCAAAACGGCGGCGAAACGTGGGATCAGCTGGTGATACGCGGCATCGCCGTGGAAAACCGCACGAATTACCGCCTCAACGGCTCCATGCCCATCATGAACTTCTCGCAAGTGCCCATGGAAAACAAGGAGCGCGTGGAAGTGCTGAAGGGCGCCTCGGCCCTGTACTACGGCTTTACGTCGCCGGCCGGCGTCGTCAATTTTGTTACCAAGCGGGCCGGCGGCACGCCCGTCACCAGCATGGGACTGAGCCTCGACGACCGTGGCAGTGCCGTGGCGAATGTCGACGTGGGCCGCCGCTTCGGCGCGCAGCAGGAATTCGGCGTGCGCGTGAACGCCGCCGGCGGCGCCCTGGGTTCCTGGCTGAACAATGTCGGCAACGGCAACCGCCGCTTCCTGTCCGCCGCGCTGGACTGGCGCGCGACAAATAAACTGCTGCTGAAGGCGGACCTCGAATACGACCGCCGCAAAGTGACGGAGCAGGCGGGCGTGGCCTTGCCGGCCGCCGTGAAAGGCGTGATCAGCCTGCCGCGCGCCGTCGATCCGCGCCAGCTGATCGGCCCTGACTGGTCGCATTTCGAGGCGCAGACGAAAAACGCGCAATTGCGCGCCGACTACGCCATCACGGATGGCTGGGCCCTGACGGTGGAGGCGGGCCACTCGGAAACGGCGCGCGACCGCCGCCTGGCCATCTTTCGCCTGAACAACACGGCCGCGCTGGCCACGGGCGCGGGCCGCATCACGGGCAATATCCAGCACAGCGTGACGGCGTCGGACTTGCTGCGCGCGGAACTGGCCGGCAATTTCAATACGGGTTTGATTGCCCACGAGCTGACCCTGGGCGCCTCGCGCACGGACAAGTCGCAAGATCCTGTCTACCAGAGCAATTACACGATCGCGTCGCAAAACCTGTACAGCCCCGTCCCCGTGACGAATGTCGTGTTCGGCCCCAGGCCGACGGCGCCCACGACGGCCGCGCTGGAGACGCGCGACACGGGCTTGTACGCGCTCGACCGCATGGTCTTCAGCCCGCAATGGCAAAGCGTCATCGGCGTGCGCCGCAGCAGTTATCAGAGCGACCAGGGCGCCAGCCATTACGACGTCAGCAAGACGACGCCGATGGCCTCGCTGATCTACAAGGCCACGCCCCAGCTGTCGTTGTACGCGTCGACGGCGCGGGGACTGGAAGAGGGCGAAACGGGCCCGACGGGCACCGTCAACCAGGGCGTCAAGATGGCGCCCGGCGTCAGCAAACAGAAGGAACTGGGCGCGCGCTGGCTGGCGCCGGGCGGCACCTTGCTGTCGGCCGCGCTGTTCGACATCACGCGCCCCGGCTACTACACGAATGCCAGCAATATATTTACGTCGGACGGCGAACAGCGCTACCGCGGCCTGGAAATCTCGACGCAGGGCAAGCTGACGCGCCAGCTGTCGTGGCAGACGTCGGCCCAGCTGCTCGACCCCAGGTTCGCCAACATCAACGCCGATTACAACGGCAAGGCGCCCGAAAACGCGTCGAAACGCACGGCCAGCGCCTTTCTCGCCTACGCGTTCGACGCCGTGCCTGGCCTGTCCGTCAACGGCGGCGCATATTACTACAGCGCCCGTCCCGTCAACGACCTGAACCAGGCCTTCCTCGGCGGCGTGAGCCTGTTCAGCGCGGGCGCCCGCTATGCGAGCCGCGTGCTGGACAAGGCCGTCGTGTGGCAACTGAACGTGGAAAATCTTGCCGACAAGCGCTACTGGGCCGGTGCCGGCACGCGGCTGGCCTCGGGCGCGCCGCGCGCTGTCAAGTTGTCGATGAAGGTGGATTTGTAAGAACGCCTATCAAAACCTACTGCGCGTCGTGATCTGCGGCCTGCGATGCTCACTGCCTCGGCGGCCCCGTGCCAAGCACAGTTCCGCTTCTCAGCCACAGCTCCCTTCCGCTCGCTACGGTTTTGTTAGGCGTTGTAAGCAAGGCTTGACCTGCGCCCTGTGCGCAGGGGCCTTGCCCTGATACAATATTGCCATGTTCATCAGCAAAGGCAAGGCCGGCATCGTCCTGTGGATCGCGTGTATCGCCATCTTCCTGGCCACGCTCGCCCCTACGGTGTCGCGCGCGCTGACGGTCGCCAGCGGCCTGGCCGTGCCCAGCCTGGAAATCTGCTCGGTGGCGGGCGGCATGCAAGCCGTGCCCGCCCGCTACGATGCGCAAGAGCCTTCCGCGCCCGAAAAACCGGGCATGCGCATGGGCGACTGCCCCTGCTGCAGCATGCATGCGGACACCTTGTCGATTCCGCCCACCTCCCTCGTGCTCGCGTCAGGCGAGCTCATCACGGGCTTGCTGCCCGTGCTGTTCTACCAGTCCGCCACGCCCCTGTTCGCCTGGACGCCCGTCCAGCCCCGCGGTCCGCCCGCCGCTTTCTGACCTGTCCCTTTCCTGAACTGCCTGGCGCCGCGCGGCAATGTGCTGCGCTTGCGGCTGTTCGTCTTACCTATACAGAATCTGAAAGCAGCACCATGAAACATTTACCGTTCTTGATTTCCCTCGCCATCGCCATGCCCGCCGTGGCGCAATCCCGCAGTGAGGCAGACAGCACCATTTTGCCGGAAATGAAAGTCATCGTCACGGCCATAGGCGACGGCTACCGTCCGGCCGCCGACACGGCGCAGATGCTCAGCGGCACGCCCGGCTACAGCGTGGCGGCCGGCGGCGGCGTGTCCGGCTTGCCTGTCGTCAATGGTTTTGCCGATGACCGCCTCAAGATTCGCATCGACGGCATGGAATTGACGTCCGCCTGCGCCAATCATATGAATGCGCCGCTGTCCTACATTGATCCGCAACAAGTGCAGCGCATCCGCCTGATCGCGGGCGTGACCCCCGTCAGCGTGGGCGGCGACAGCATAGGCGGCACCATCGAGGTGCAGTCGAACGCGCCCGTCTTCGCCCGGCCGGGCGCGGGCCTGCTCACGCAAGGCAGCTTTGCCGTGTCGGGGCGCAGCGTCAACAACAGCGTGGCGACCAGCGTGAACGCCTCGGCCGCCAGCGACAGCCTGAGCATCGGCTACAGCGGCGCCACCACGCGCGGCCACAGCTATGAAGATGGCCACGGCAACAAGGTGCTGGGCAGCATGTACGAAAGCATCAACCAGGCCATCGTGCTGGCGGCGAAGGGCGATGGCCAGCAGCTGACCCTGCGCGCCGGCGTGCAGCACATCCCGTACCAGGGTTTCCCCAACCAGTACATGGACATGACGGACAACCATGGCCGGTTTGCCAACCTGGCCTACCAGGGCACATTTGCCTGGGGCGTGCTGGACGCGCGCGCATACTGGCAGCAGACGGACCACGAGATGGGCTTCTTCTCGCCCGAGCGCAAGGGCTCGATGCCGATGATCACGCACGGGCGCAACACGGGCTACGCGCTGATGGCCAGCGTGCCGACGGCGGCGGGCGAGTTGCGCCTGGGCCAGGAATGGCACGGTTTCCGCCTCGACGACTACTGGCCGGCCGTGCCCGGTTCCATGATGATGGGGCCGCGCACCTACCTGAACATCAATGACGGCAAGCGCGACCGCACCGTGCTGTTCGGCGAACTGGAAACGCGCCACGATGGTCGCTGGACGAGCGTGCTGGGCCTGCGCGGCGAATCCGTGCGCATGGAGTCGGGCGACGTGCAATCGTACGGCACCAATATGATGAACATGCCGGACCTGATGGCCGCCAGGGCCTTCAATGCGCGCAGCCGCAGCCAGCGCGACACGAATATCGATGCCACGGCGCAAGCGACGTTTGCGCCGGACGCCGCCAGCAGCTATGCATTCGCACTGGCGCGCAAGGTGCGCTCGCCGAATCTGTACGAGCGCTACTCGTGGGGCCGCGGCTCGATGGCCATGACCATGACCAACTGGTTTGGCGACGGCAACGGCTATGTGGGCGATATCGACCTGAAACCCGAGACGGCTTACACGGCCGCGTTCACGGCCGACTGGCATGGCGGCGGCGAAGACGGCTGGTTCCTGCGCGTTAATCCCTATTACAGCAAGGTCGACAATTACATCGACGTCGACGTGCTGGCATCTTTTCATCCGTACATGAAAATGGGCGCGAACGGCAACTTGCTGCGCTTTGCCAACCACGACGCCAGATTGTACGGCGCCAACGTGGCGTGGCAGCTGCCTTTGGTGCGCAGCGCGCGCTGGGGGCGCTTCATGGTGACGGGCAATGCGGCCTACACGCGGGGCAAGCGCAGCGATGGCGGCGACCTGTACCGCATGATGCCGTTCAACGCCTTGCTGGCCGTCGAGCACAAGCTGGGCGCCTGGAGCAGCCGCATCGAAACGAAGATCGTGGCCCGCAAGGACAAGGTCGATGCGCGCCGTTTTGAGCCGGAAACAGGCGGCTATGCCCTCGTCAACCTGCGCAGCAGCGTGGCATTGAGCAAAATGGCCAGCCTGAGCGCCGGCGTGAGCAATCTGTTCAACCGCGCCTATGCAGACCCGCTGGGCGGCGTCTACCTGTCTGGCTTGAAAGCGAACGGCGGGGCGCTGCAAGCCTTGCCGGCCGAGGGCAGGTCGATTGATCTGGGGCTGCAGCTGAAGTTCTAAGACTGGCCATCAGCAAGGGCGCCTTTTGACGATGCGGGAAGCGGAAGGCGCCCGCTGGTATCGCGGCAGCAGCGAGCGCCATGTGCGTGACAATGTGTGCATGTTTCTTCCCAGTAATTTGTTATCCTGCATGCCGTCCTGTTTCCGGCCTGCCCGCACATATGCGCGATAGCGAGGCCGGTTGCCGTCGCCGGATGGCAGGCTGACTCATATAAAGGTGTACATGATCGCGTTTAAAGATTTTCGTTCGACCACCCCGGGCAGTCCGCTCTCTGACGGCATGGAACGGTCGCTGCTACTGGCCAATGAATGGCTGCTGAAAACGGGCGTTCGTCCCGTCAATATCGAAACCATCGCCGAATCCGGGGGCTGGATGGCCATCATCCGGGTAGAGCGGGGCTTACGGGTGTGGTATGAAGTGGCGGCTCCCCCTTTGAAGTCCTGAACTGTTCAAGCGGGCCATGTCAGCGTGCGCTCCCCACGCCGCCTTCCAGGGCATGCGGCGGGCGCCGGCCCGGGCAATCCGGCACAGGGCCGTCAATTGCCGCTCTTTTTTCGCCGCGTGCCCGTCAGCACGCGCAGCGCGGTGGCGATCGGCACCTTGTTCTTGGCCAGGTAGGCGGCGGCCGTCGCCGTATCGAGCATTTCCTGGAAGATAATGCCGACCTCGACCTTTTGGGCCGTCAAATCGTCCTGTCTTGCGCAGTCGGGGGTATCCATCGTAGCGGTAACTTTGTCGTTCTTGGAGCGCATTCTTGCCTCGGTAGAAAAGAGAAAAAATGTCTCTTGCCTTAAAGATAACTTATTTTTTCCTGTTGTGGAAACTTTTCTTTAACAAATAGTGCATTTAAGAATTAAATTCAGCTGTCGGCGGGGATCCGGGTTGGCGGTTCGGATATTGCTCAATGGAACTTCTCATTACAGGCCATGTTCTGCCCTTGGCCGATGAAAATTTCCTGCAGGAACCGAGGAGCAAGGTCCGCCGGGCCAACGGCGGCGACACGGCGTCCGCGGCCAGGAATTGCTGTTCTGACATACGCTGGAAATGCGGTCAATAATGTGGTCAATAATGTGGTCAATACTGGAATAGAGGAGAAGAGCATGAGCGAGCGTATGGCACGGGGATTTGCCGGTGTCTGCAATGCATAAGGAACCCGGCGATCTGCTGACAGGAGGTATCGCCATTGTCGCCATAGCCGGCCTTTCCGCTTGGGCGGCAGACATGCCGGCTCTGGTGCGTCTGGCATTGGCGGTCGGTATTGGCATGCTGGTGTTCTTTCTACTTGGCTTGCGGCGGGAAGGCGCGACCGTGCTGGTGATATTGTTGTTACCCTGCATCTTACTCAGCCACCTTTTGCCAAAGAAGTTGCGCAGGCAGTTGATGACATCGAGGCGCAAGGACGATGACGCGTCCCAGTCATAGATGGCCAGTGTCGGGCATTGATCTCTGAGGCCATCGACGCACAAGCGGAAGTCAGTGGGGCGGGCGCGTGCTGCGGGCGCACTGTCGCCATGCGCGGGCGTCGGCTTCGGGCGCGACCGCGATTTGCCGCCATACATGACCTCCCGTCATGCATTGCCTGATCAAGCATCCTTTGCCAGCGGCGCCCGGATGCGGTCTAATCATGGTTTGTTCCTACACGAGCTTGCCATGCTGCCCACTTCCGCCATCGCCGCGCTGCGCGAAAAATTTCCCCTGATTACAGAACTGATGGCCTTGCAGCCGCTGAGCTGGTTCAATCCCGCCATCGCGCCGGCGGCCGAGGCCTTGAAGGACGTGGGCTTGACGGCGGACGACGTGGCCGATGCCAGCGCGCGCCTGGCGCGCTTTGCGCCCTACCTGGCCAGGGCGTTTCCGGAAACGCAGGCCGGCGGCGGCGTCATCGAGTCGCCCGTCGTGCCGCTGCCCGCCATGCAGGCGGCGTTGGGCATGACGAGCGGTCAGCTATGGATCAAGCTGGACAGCCATCTGCCCATTTCCGGCTCGATCAAGGCGCGCGGCGGCATCTATGAAGTGCTGAAACATGCGGAAACGCTGGCGCTGGACGCCGGCTTGCTGCGGGAGGGCGACGATTACAGCCTGCTGGCCAGCGACGCCGTGCGGGCGTTTTTCGGCCAGCATGCGATCGCCGTCGGCTCCACGGGCAATCTGGGCTTGTCGATCGGCATCATGAGCGCGCGCCTGGGCTTTCGCGCCACCGTGCACATGTCGGCCGACGCGCGGCAATGGAAAAAGGATAAATTGCGCAGCCATGGCGTGACCGTCGTCGAGTACGCGACCGATTACAGCGTGGCCGTGGAAGAAGGGCGCAGGCAGGCGGAGGGCGACCCGACCTGCCACTTCGTCGACGATGAGAACTCGCACGATCTGTTTCTCGGCTACGCGGTGGCTGGCCGGCGCCTGAAGGCGCAGTTCGACGCATCCGGCGTTGCGGTCGATGCGCAGCATCCGCTGTTCGTCTACCTGCCGTGCGGCGTGGGCGGCGGTCCCGGCGGCGTGGCCTTCGGCCTGAAGCTGGCCTTTGGCGACCATGTCCACTGCGTGTTCGCCGAGCCGACGCATTCGCCGTGCATGCTGCTGGGCGTACACACGGGCTTGCACGAGGGCATCAGCGTGCAGGAGATCGGCATCGACAATGTCACGGCCGCCGACGGCCTGGCCGTGGGACGGCCGTCCGGCTTCGTCGGCCGGGCCATGCAGCGGCTGATCGACGGCTACGCCTCCGTCACGGATGAAGAACTGTACCGGCTGCTGGCGACGCTTGAGCAAACGCAAGGCTTGCGCCTGGAACCGTCGGCCGTGGCCGGTTTCGCGGCCATTCCCGCCGTGCTGGCGGCGCCGCAATACGCGCAGCACCTGGCAACGGCCACGCACCTGGTGTGGGGCACGGGCGGCAGCATGGTGCCGGCGCAGGAAATGGCGGCCTACGTGGCGCGCGGCCGCGCCTTGCTGGCGGCCGGAGCCGCGTGATGCCGCCCGGCGCGCAGAGCATGGCCACGCTTGGGGCCAGGCTGCCGGCCGGCCAGTTCGCCAACCTGCAGACGTTTCGCGTGGCGGCGCGCCACGCCAGCTTTGCGCTGGCCGCGCAGGAACTGGCGCTCACGCCCAGCGCCGTCAGCCACCGCATCGCGCGGCTGGAAAGCAGCCTGGGCTTGCGGCTGTTCCAGCGCCTGACGCGGCAAGTCAGACTGACGGCCGACGGCGAGCGCATCTTCGCCGCCCTGCAAATCGGCTGGGACAGCCTGCAGGCGGCGCTGGCCGGCGGCGATGCGCTGGCGGGCGGCATCACCGTGCATGCGCGCCCGTCCATCGCCCAGTGTTGGCTGGTGCCGCGCCTGGCAGGGTTCGCCGCGCAGTATCCGGACGTGTCGATCGACTTGCGCGTGGGCAATGAAAGCGTGGACTTTCGCGCCGGCCAGGTGGACCTGGCCCTGCATTACGGCGACGGCCACTTTCCCGGCCTGGCCGCGCGCAAGCTGATGGACGAATGGCTGGCGCCCGTGTGCAGTCAGCAATATGCGCGCGAGCACGGCCTGTTTGACGCGCCGCAACACTTTTCCGGCGCGACTGTGCTGCACGACACGCTGGCATGGCCCGCCTGCGCGCCCGACGCCGAGTGGCGGCTGTGGCTGGAAGGGCGGGCGCCCGGCGTGAACTTGCCTGCGCGCAGCCTGCGTTTCGACCGCGCCGACCTGTGCGCGCAGGCGGCCATCCACCACGCGGGCGTGGCCATGGGCCGGCGCCAGCTGGTGCAGCCGTGGATAGCCAGCGGCCAGCTGGTGCTGCCGTTCGGCGGTTTCGACTTGCCCAGCCCGCAGGCGTACTACCTCGTGCACAGCGGGCGCGCCGCGCTGCCGGCGCGCGTGCAGGCGCTGCTCGATTGGCTGGTGGGACAGGCAATTTGATACACTGCGCCCCTTGTTCAAGCACGCGCACGAAGGAAACACCATGCACGCAACATCCCCACTGACCTTCACCGCGCCGCAGGAATTGCGCACGTATGCGCTGGCTTGCCTGCTCGAACCGGACCCGGCCACCAAGGTGGCGATGGTGGCGGCCATGGCCGAGGCGCAACTTTCTCTCGATGCGCAGGCACCGCTGGCGCCATCGGGCGCCGTGCCGGGCCGGCCCGAGCGCCCGGAACTGGTGCCGCCGCGCCTGGTGGGACGGCGCTCGATGATCACGCCGGAAGGGCGCGCCATGCTGGTCCACGCGCTCGCGCATATCGAATTCAACGCCATGAACCTGGCGCTCGACGCCCTGTGGCGCTTCCCGGACTTGCCCCTTGAATACTACACGGACTGGCTGCGCGTGGCGAAGGAGGAAGCGACGCACTTTGCCATGCTGCAGGCGCACCTGCAGGTGCTGGGCCACGCGTATGGCGACTTCCCTGGCCACGACAGCCTGTGGGAAATGGTCGACAAGACGCGCGGCGACGTGCTGGCGCGCATGGCGCTGGTGCCGCGCACGCTGGAAGCGCGGGGCCTGGACGCCATTCCGCCGCTGCGCGCCAAGCTGGCGCAGGCGGGCGACATGGCCGCCGCCGCCATCCTGGACATCATCCTGCGCGACGAGGTGGGCCACGTCGAGATCGGCAACCGCTGGTACGGCTACCTGTGCGAGCAGCGGGGCCTGGAATTGCGCGCCACCTACGCCGACCTGGCCCTGCGCTACGAGGCGCCCACGCTGCGCGGCCCGTTCAACCTGGAGGCGCGGCGCCGGGCCGGCTTTTCGGAGCTGGAACTGGCCGACCTGCCGTCCTGACCCGGCTTACGGATGGGCCGTCAGGCTGATGTGCCAGTGGCTCAGGTGTCCCTTCTCGATCTGCACTTTCGGCGGCTTGAGCCAGGCGCCCGCGCCGGGAATCTTGTCGGCCGGACTGGCGGAAAAGCGCCCGTCGACGAGGGCCAGCTTGACGAAGCCGGGGCCGATATAGATGACGCGCGTGCCGCCCTGCGCCGCTTCCTGCGCCAGCATGGCCCGGTTCGCGGCGATCCACGCCTGCAGGGCGGCCAGTTTCGGCTTTTGCGCGGGATTGGCCGCCACTTCCGTCTGCGCGTCGAGGATCAGCTTGTGGATGGCGGCGCCGTTGCCCTGGCCGCCCAGCGCATCCGCGTAGCCGCCCGCGCCGTCCGCGTAGCGCAAGTCGATCTGCTGGCCGTCGCTGTGGCCGCTGTGGCCGAGGATGGAGCGGCCCGCCGCCGTCTGCGTCACATGCTGGCCGCTGATGTCGTCGAAGCGGTAAGCCTTGCCCGCCAGCCAGGCGATGGCCAGTCGCGTGGCCCAGGAATCGCCGCCGTCATCGCGCGTGCCGTAGCGGCGCGCCGCCAGCGCCGCCTCGTTGTTGGCCAGGTACAGGGGAATGTAGGCCGTGTCGCCCTTGAATTCCACGTGGCCCCCTTCTGCCGGGTCGGAACTGGCGTCGGCATTGTCGAAGCGGCCCTTCAGGCGCAGCGTGACGACGGCCTTCCTGTCGAGCTTGGCCCCAGCAAAGGCGGGCAGCACCAGGCCGGGAAATTTGACCTTGCCGGCGCTGTTGGTATTGGTCTGGGACAATAAATTCTGTGTGCTGAAGGCGGGATCGCCGCCGCCGGACGAGATGCCGATGTTTACTTCCGTAATCGTGGCAGCCGCCGGCGTGTAGTGCACTTCCAGCGGCAGGGTGTGGGTGGCCGTGGCGGCGCCTTGTGGCACGGAAATGTATGGTCCCCGCAGATTGCCCGTCAGCTTGATCGGCTGCAACACGGGGTGGGCGCTCTTGTTGGGCGAAAGGAATTTCGCCAGCGTCACCTTCAAGCCCTTGCAGGCCAAGCCCAGGCGCACCGTCGCCACCGTGGCCAGCGCGTTGTCGCCGATATTCGTCGCGCTGACGGCCCCGCCTACGGTCAGCGGCCCATCTTTGGTTTGCTTGCTGACATCGATGCATTCCGTCCGGACGACGCTGCCCTGCGTATAGTGCGTCTGGTTGACGGCGCCCGCGGCGGCCAGGTTGGCGCCGGGCAAACCGGTGACGGAATACGACCAGGTATCGTTGTACTTGCTTTGCGCCGTCGTGTAGTCGGGATATTCGGCCGTGCTGACGGTGATTTTCACGCCCAGGTTTTTCGTGCCCTTGGGGACCGTGTAGACGATGGGCGTGGTGATGGTCTGGTCTTGCGCGGCGGCCGTGGCCGTGAAAGCCTGGTCGCCCTCGTCATCCTGCGGCGTGGCGTCGGGCAGGGAGCGGGCAGGCGGCGCCGCGTGGCGCGCGGGCGGCCCGGCGCCATCCTGCGCGACCGTGCCCGCCACATAGCTGCGCGCCGGGGCGCGCCCGGCCAGGCCGGCCGCATACGGATACACGATGTCGACGCTGACGCTGGTGCTGCCGTCAAAGACGACGGCGCTGACGCTGACGACGTTCGGGTGGACCAGGTCGTTCAAGGTCAGCTGATACGTATCGGGCAGCACGCCGTCGAAATGGAAGGCGCCCGTAGCGTCGACCTCGGCCACCTGGCGCTGGTGGCTGTTGTAGCCGCTTAATAACATTTTCTTGCCGGCCAGGCCATTGGCGTTGCCGCCGTCCGGCGTGCGCAGCCGGCCTTGCAGCACGGCGCCCGCCTTGATGACGATCAAGGCATAGCTGGCCGTGAATTCACCGTCCCGCGAAACGAAATTGAGGTTCAGGTCGTAGCTGCCGTTGGGCAGGGACGCCAGCAGCTGCTGCATGGCCGTGGCGCTGATGGCAAAGCTGTTGGCGGCCGGCTGGAAGGTCCAGTAGGGCTTCAGGCTGATGGCCACGCCGTCGGCCGAGGAGAGCAGGCCGTCGCTGTCGTCCTGCAGCGCCAGCGGCGGCGCGCCATCGAGGCGGAACGCCAGCGCGCCCGCCTGCAGGCGGTTGTTCGCCCCCAGGCCCGTGATGGCCAGCGCGGGCGCCGTGGCGGGCAGATTGCCGTCGTCGTCCGCTTCCACGCGGGTTTCCACGGCCGTCGGCAGCTCCGTCTGGATCAGCAGGTCCACGGTGGTGACCTTGCCGTCCTTGCTGAGCAGAAACTGCGCATGCTGGTCGGCGCCCGTGTCGCCGGGCGTGGAAAAGCGCAGGCTGCCGCCCTGCAGCAGCACGTCCGTGACGGCGCCGCCGGCCTTGACGCTGTCGGCGCCGTCCGCCAGGCCCAGCTCGGCCAGCGAGAGCACGAGCACTTGCGCGGGCCGCACGGGATCGAGCGTGATGCTGGTGTCGGCGCTGAAGGCCCACGCCAGGCCCGCGCTCTGGAAGGCCACGCTGCGCTCGATGCGCACGGTGATGGTGTCGTCGGGAATGACGGTGGCGCCCGCGTCGATGCTGCCGGCCAGCACGTCGCCATCGATGATGGTGCTGCCTTCAGGCGCGCTGGCCAGCACGGCTTGCACGTTGCTGGCCGCTGCGCCGCTATTGTTGCGGATGTGCACGCGGTAGCTGTAGTCCCAGGCCGTGCGGCTGACGCGCTGCTCGGTCACTTTTTCCAGCAAGGTCACTTCGAAGTCGCCGGCGGCCTGGTCGGTGCTGCCGCTTGCCGCGGCGGCCAGCATGATCTTCGGCGCGGGCGGCTGCGTCGGATCGTCCGGCCCGCCGCAGGCGCACAGGGCGAGCGCCAGGCTCGCGGCCAGCGCGGCGCCCGCCAGTTGCCGGCGCCGCAGGCCGGCCAGGGCCAGTATGCCGGCCAGCAGCAGCCACGGCGTGGACGGCACGGCGACGGCGGCCGGCTGCGTGCTGCCCGAATCGAGTTCGATGAAGGAGACGGGGTCGAGGATGGTGAACGGCTGGGCGCCGGGGCTGCCTGCGCCCAGGTAGTCGAAAGTGACGGAAAATCCCGTGGCAGCGCCGCCGGGCGTGATGCCGCCCGCCAGCGCCAGCGCGTCCACGTAGCCGCTGGCGGGGATGGCGGGATCTGGCTGCACCAGCAGCACGTCCCAGCCCGGCGCCGTGGAAACGTTGCGCAGCCTGGCGTACTGGCCCACGCTGAAGAACAAGGTGAATTCCTCGATGGGGACGGCCAGGGAGGTATTGCTGACCGTGTAGTCGTAGCGCCACTGCGTGCCGCCCAGCGAACTGGCCGCGTAGCCGATGCTGGTGGCGTGCGCGGCGGACATTGCGCACAGCAGCAGCGCCAGCAGCGCGTGTTTGATAAAGCTCATGATCGTTCCCCCCAGACTGGCGCCAAGCGTACCCAGGCTGGAGGGCAAGCAGGAAGCGTTCCTGTCTAACTTATGCTGGTAAAACAAGGGCTTGGAGAGAGGAGGGGCGTTGGCTGTCAAGTTTTCCGACAGCGGCGCCCCAGGCTGAGTCTGTCGGCGCTGTCCTACCCGTTCTGCGGTCGCTGTCCGATTGTATGCTTGGTGGAAACACGCGATGATGATGTCAACGCAATAACAACCGACACACGGAGTCCGCGATGCACAAGCAAGCCAAGCCCAGCCAGTTGAACAAGCCGCTCCTGCTGATCTGCCTGTTTACCTTCGCGACCCTGGCGGCCACGCTGATGCATACGGGCGAGGCACGGCAGGCCGACGGCGCACCGGCGCCCGTGGCGCGCGATGCGGGCCATGGCGCCTTGCCCGTCTGCAGCACCGACGCCCTCACGCTGTCGGCCCATTGCCAGCCCCAGCCGGGGCGCCAGGCTTGACCGCACTCTGCAGCCGCTGCTGCAGCAAGGCCAGCACGGCCGCTTCCTCCGGCGCCAGCGCGGGCAGCTCTTCGCGTAACTGCTGCTGCGCCCGCGCGCGCATGCCTTCCAGCAAACTGCCCTCCAGATACGATTCCAGCACGGCCGGGTGTACATAGCATTTGCGGCAGATGGTCGGCGTGTTGCCCAGTCTTTTCGCTACCGATTCGATCGCCTGCACGATGTTCTTCTTCGCCTGCGCCTGGGAATCGACCTGCTCGAACGCCTGCAGGGCCAGGGCGGCCAGCAGGGTGCCGGACCAGGTGCGGAAGTCCTTGGCCGTGTAGTCTTCGCCCGTCACCTGGCGCAGGTAGTCGTTGACGTCGCCCGAGTCGACGCCGTGGCGCTCGCCCGCCTCATCGACATACTGAAACAGTTCCTGGCCCGGCAGCTCGCGCATGCGCGCAAGCACCCTGGCCAGCTTGCGGTCGCTGAGGCGGATGTCGTGGCGCACGCCGCTCTTGCCCTTGAAGTGGAATTGCACGGCGCTGCCGTCGACCTGCACATGGCGCGTGCGCAAGGTGCTCAGGCCGAACGACTTGTTCGCGCGCGCATATTCTTCGTTGCCGATGCGCATCATCGTCAACTCCAGCAGGTGCACGATGGTGGCCAGCACCTTTTCACGGGGCAAGCCGGGCAGCTGCATGCCGCGCGCGACGGCGGCGCGGATGGCGGGCAGGGCGCGGCCAAAGCTGAGCATGCGCTCGTACTTGACGTCGTCGCGCACCTGGCGCCAGCGGGCATGGTAGCGGTATTGCTTGCGGCCCCGCGCGTCGCGGCCCGTCGCCTGCAGGTGACCGTTGGCGCGCGGACAGATCCACACGTCCGTCCAGGCCGGCGGTATGGCCAGGGCGCGGATGCGCTCCAGGGTGGCGTCGTCGCGCACGGGCTGGCCGTCCGCATCGGCATAGCGGAACTTGCCCGGCGTTCCTGATCGGGCGATGCCGCCCTGGTGGTCGCCCGTGTAGCGCAGGCCGGCCGCGCGGGCCGTGGTGGTGGCGGAGATATCCATGCTTTCCTATAAAGAGCGCGTTGCCGGGGCGCCGCGCGCCTGGCGCGCCGTTATGCTAAGGTGCGCATTCGTAACGCCGTGCGCGGCAGACAGGAGCAGCAGATGTTTGGCAGAAAAAAGAATCTGGAAGAAGACCACGCCCCCCAGGCCGGCAAACAGTATGAAAAAAAGTACACGGAAGACAGCTTCTGGGACAAGGTGGTCAGGTTCGCCAGGACGGCGGGACGCGAAGTCATCGAGAAAGCCCTGTGGCTGTACTACGCGGCCCAGCAGCCGGACACGCCGCTGTGGGCCAGGACGGCCATCTATGGCGCGCTCGGCTACTTCATTTCGCCCATTGACGCGATCCCCGACATCACGCCCGTCGTCGGCTATGCGGACGACCTGGCCGTGCTGGCCGCGGCCGTGGCAACGGTGGCCACCTACATCACGGCCGAGGTCAAGGAACGCGCGGCCGAGAAGCTGCGCGGCTGGTTCGGCGCCTAGCCGGCGGGAGCGGGCTGGCCCGGCCGGCCCTTGACGGCGTTGCGGTACTTGTCCCTGGCCGCGGCCAGCTTCACCGCCTCGCTGGCGATGTTCTGCGCCCTGATGCGGGCTTTTTCACTCTTGCTGCGCTGCTGCGCCACGTCCTTGTTGCCGATGCGCTTGGTCATGCTGGTCTCCTCAAGGGTCGTCAAATCGTCAAAGCCGACCAGCACAGCATACGTTTCTGCCCGCGCGCCACCGTGCGCCCGCACACACAAGCGGCTACCTGGCCGCCGCCAGTTTCGTCACTTTCGCCAGTTTCGCCGGTGCGCCGCTGCCGCCGTGCGCCAGCAGGCGCCGCACGACTTCTTTCTGAAAAGTACGAAATTCCTTGTCGGCGCTGACGTTGGCGAAGGCCAGCACGGCCGTCTTGCTGGCCCGGTCCACGCAGACGATGGAGGCGGCGCCCGGATCGTTGCCGCTCATCGTGGCCAGCGGCGTGCCGTCGACGTCGCGCATGATCCACATCAAGGCCTGGCGGGCGGCCAGTTCGGCCGGCGGCAGGCTGGCCTCCTGGGGCGCGAAAAATAGTTGTAATGTGGAATCCTGCAGGTAGCGGTGGCCATCGACCCGTCCGCCATTGCTGAAAATGGCCAGGAAACGGGCGAAGTCATGCGCGGAACTGCGCAGCAGGCCGGCCGGCCAGTCCGGGTAGCCGACGGGCGGCAGCGCCTGCACGCCCGCTTCCCCGTGCGCATACGGCTGGGCCACGACGGCGCGCCGGGGCAAGCCGGCCAGGCTCCAGGCCGTGTTGTCCATGCCCAGCGGGTCAAACAGCTGCTCCTGCGTGAGCACGTCGAGGCTGTCCGGATTCAAGCGTCCCACGAGGTAGCCGAGCAGGGCCACGCCGACATTGCTGTAGCGCCATTCCGTGCCGGGGCGGCCGGCGAACGACAGCTCCGCGTCATACCAGGCGCCGCCGCGCGACAGATAGCCCTTGACGAAGTCGCGCAGGGGCAATCGCGGGTCGCCCTGCACGGCAAACGCCGTTGTCTTGTCGTACACGGCGTCGGAAATGCCCGAGGTGTGGCTGAGCAGATGGCGGAAGGTGATGGGCACGTCGGGAAACTTCGGGTGCATGAGCGGGAAGTCCAGATAGGCCGCCACCTTGTCGTCGAGCTGGAAGGCGCCCTGTTCCAGCAGCAGCATGGCGGCCGCGGCCGTGACGAGCTTGCTGACGGAGGCGGTGTGGAAGGCCGTGTTGGCGTCGGCCTTCCTGCCCGCGCCGATGTCGGCCCAGCCATAGCCGCGCGCGAACAGCGTTTGCTCGCCGCGCACGACGGCCACGCCCATGCCCGGCGTTTCCGTGCGCGCCAGGCCATCGTGCATGAAGGCGTCGAATTCCCGTTCCCATGCCTGCCTGGCCGGATCGATGGCGCAGCCCGTTTGCAGCAGGGCCAGCGATACGCCCAGTCCCAGCACACTTCTTCGTTTCATTGCTTCTCTCTTTGCCGTTTTTAATTATCTTAACAATATTTCCCGCTTTGCCACGGCTAATTGAGAAAACATTGCTGTACAGCAATGACAATCGCGCCGCGCCGCCCTTATTTGCGCCACAGCCGTTGCAGCAGGGGTTTGACGGTGAGGCCGTGGGCGACGATGGAGAGGATGATGACGACGATGGTGATATTGGCCAGTTCGCGCGCCAGCGCGGGCGGCAAGCCGTGGGCGATGGCGTAGCAGAGGTAATACATGGAACCGATGCCGCGCACGCCGAACCAGGCGGCCAGGCTCCGCAGGCGCACGCCGGTGCCCGAGGCCAGCAAGCCCAGCATCACGCTGGCCGGGCGCGCCACCAGCAGCAGGAACAGCGCCACGCTCCACGCCCGCCAGTTCCAGGCGGCGGCCGTGACGGCACCGCCCAGCAGCAGCACCAGGGTCAGTTCCGACAGGCGCTCCAGGTGTTCCTTGAAGACGAGCGCTTCGCCGCTGACGGTCAGCGGCGCGGCGCTGTCGTGCGGCCTGGCGGCCGAGACGGCATGCGTTTCCTCGGCCTGCAGCAAGCCTTGCCGGTCCTTCGGCGCGCCGGCCAGCACCAGTTCCGTCTGGCGCAGGGCCACGCCGGCGAAGAACACGGCGAGGAAGCCCCAGGCGTGCATGGCGCTGGCCAGGCCGTACACGAGGGCGATCAGGCCCAGTCCCGCCAGGTCGTCGAGCACTTCATGCTTGGGTTCCTTGGCGCGCAGCTGCCAGCCCAGCCAGGCCAGCAGCGTGCCGCCGGCCACGCCCAGGGCGACGGCGCCGGCGCTGGCCCACAGCAGGTCGCGCCATAGCCAGGTGGCGCCGTGCGGCCCCAGTTCATGCAGGCCCAGCCAGCCCAGGCCCAGCATGACGAAGGGAAAGCCGCTGCCGTCGTTCATGCCCGCCTCGCTGGTGAGCACGAAGCGCAATTGCTCGCTGTCGCCCGCATGGCGCAGCTGCACGTCGGTGGCCAGCACGGGGTCGGTGGGCGCGAGGATGGCCCCCAGCAGCACGCCCGCGCCCGGCGGCATGCCCAGCACGAAACAGGCGAAGACGGCCACCAGGGCCACGGAGATGGCCATCGACAGCCAGGCCAGGCGCAGCGATGGCAGCCAGCGCGCCAGGCTGAACGGCACGGGCATCTTGACGCCGGCGGAAAACAGGGAGATGAGGACGGCCACTTCGGCCAGGGTTTCGAGCAGCGGCGCCTGCTTGACGAGGTCGAGCGCAAACAGGCCGAGGAACATGGGCCCCAGCAGCAGGCCCACGCCCAGGTAGGCCATGGCCGAGGTAAACGGCAGGCGCGCGATGCTGTCGGCGCCCAGGCCGCGCGCCAGCATCAGGCAACCGATCAGGATGAACCAGGCGGTGGTGCTCATGCGCCATATTCTAGCGGTGCAAGGCAGCGGGCAGCGCGCCGCAGGTTTTTTTACGCCTTGTGCAGCGACACGCTGTCGTTCTGCGCCTGCATCTCGCGCACTTCGCGCACCTCGTGCAGTTCGATCGGGTCGTGCGTGGAGCGCAGGCGCGGCAAGCCGTGCGGGTAGTTGGCGGTGATAAAGGCCAGCATCTGCTCGCGCACGAGGCAGCGCAGCTCGAAGGCCAGGCCTGAATCTGCCGCGCTGATCAGGAAGCGCACGCGCACGGCCCGTTCGTTCGAATCCGTCGCCTGCACCGTGCAGACGCGGCCATCCCACTGCGGCGCGGACGCGCAGATGCGTGCCAGCTCCGCCCGCAGCGGGGCTAGCGGGATGCTGAAATCGAGCCACAGGAACACCGTGCCCAGCAGGGTGGACGAGCTGTGCGTCCAGTTTTCGAACGGATTTTCGATGAACCACTGCAGCGGCACGATCAGCCGGCGCTCGTCCCACACGCGCACGACGACGTAGGTGCCCTTGATTTCCTCGACCTTGCCCCATTCGCCATTGACGATCAGCACGTCGTCGATGCGGATGGGTTGAGAAAACGCAATTTGCAAACCAGCAATGAAATTGCCGAGCACGGGACGGGCGGCGATACCGGCCACCAGGCCGGCCACGCCGGCCGAGGCCAGCAGGCTGGCGCCGATCTGCCGCGCGCCAGGCAAGGTCAGCAGCACGAAAGCGAGGCCCAGGATGACGACGATGGCGTGCGCGCTGCGCGTGAGTACGCGCGCCTGCGTGATCAGGCGGCGCGCGCGCAGGTTGTCGGCCACGTCGACGGGGTTGATTTCGGAAATCGTGATGGACAGGGCCTCGATGCATTGCATGGCCAGCCAGGTCAGCGCGATGATCAGCGCCACGCTGGCCAGGTGCGACATAGCGACGAGGCCCGGCGTGTCGTCGGGCGCGCCGGCCAGCACCATGCGCAGGCCGAAGACAATCACGCACAGCTGGCTGGCGCGGAAGGCCACGCGCGTGGCGTTGGTGGTGAACGGGCGGCCGTTGGCCAGCCGTTTCAGCAAGCCGATGCCGGCGCGGTGCACGCCGATGGCGACGACCGTGACGAGCAGGGCGGAAACGAGCACGGTCAGCGCCGAGCGCAGCGGGCCGCCCATCAGCGAGTGAAACGTGGTGAGATCCATAGGCGAAAACTCCTTATATAAGTGAAATGGATGTCGGAAGCGGGTATTTTACGGGCAGATGGCGTCACGGGGACGTGCGTTGCCGAACGGATAAGCTTGCTATCAAGGTAGATACTGGGAGGAACTACCTGGCCCGGCCCGCCGCTGGACGTTTCACGGCAGAAAGCAAGGGACCGGCGCCCCACTGGCAACATGGCCATACTTGCCACGTTGTATTTGCAAAGGAAACAGATGATTTTACGATCGCTCCGCATGTCCTTGCGCTTCATCCTGCCGCTGGCCTTGGTGCTGGGACTGTTTGCCTATATCGTCGTACCGTTGCTCGACAATATCACCCTGCGCTGGTATGTGCGCGATCTCGACAGCCGGGCCGAATTGCTCGCTGGAACCCTCCGCCCCTCGCTCATCGATTACCTGCCCGCGCAGGACGCCGCGCGTATCGGTGAACTGTTCCAGGGCGCCACGCGCGACGAACGCCTGATCGCCATCGGCTTTTGCGACAACGGGGGCCATTTGCTGTACCGCTCCGCGCAATATCCGGCCTCCATCGGCTGCTGGAGCACGCCTGGCACGGGCGGCTTGTACAAATCGCTGGCGCAACTGCCGCAAGGGCAAGTCCACCTGAGCGAAACGCCCGTCATGCAGGACGCCTCCCAGCTGGGCCGCCTGGTGCTGGTGCAGGACATGAGCTTTGTCGAGCGCCGCAATACCGATACCAAGCGTTTTATCTTTGCCTTCCTGGCCGTGCTGGCCGTGCTGATTTCGCTGATGACCGTGTTCGTGGCGCACCTGAGCTGGCGCGGCTGGCTGTCGGCCGTGAAGGATATCTTGCGGGGCGAGTTGCTGCCGAAAAGCACTGGCGCAGTGGCCGCCGCCACGGCGCCCGCCGCCGCGCCCGCGCCGCCGCCGGAAATGCAGCCGCTGATCGGCGACTTGCGCGAATTGCTGCAGGAATACCATCTGGAACGCCAGGGCGACAATGGCTGGACGTCGGAATGGACGCCGGAAAAGCTGCGCGGCTTGCTGGAGGCGGACCTTGCGGGAGATCAAGTGCTTGTCGTGTCGAACCGCGAACCGTATATCCACACCAAAACAGAGAGCGGGATCGCCGTGCAGCGCCCCGCCAGCGGCCTCGTGACGGCCGTGGAAGCCGTGATGCGCGCGTGTTCCGGCACGTGGATCGCGCACGGGGCCGGTTCCGCCGACCGCGAAACCGTCGATAAATTCGACCACGTGCCCGTGCCGCCCGATAAGCCCAGCTATACCTTGCGCCGCGTGTGGCTGACGGACGAGGAAGAGCAGGGCTATTATTATGGTTTCGCCAATGAAGGCATGTGGCCGCTATGCCATATCGCCCATGTGCGCCCCGTGTTCCGCTCGTCCGACTGGGAGCAGTACGTGAAGGTCAACCGCCGCTTCGCCGACGCCGTGATCGCCGAGGCGAAGACGGACAACCCCGTCGTGCTGGTGCAGGATTATCACTTTGCCTTGCTGCCGCGCATGGTGCGCGAAGCCTTGCCGAAGGCGACGATCATTACCTTCTGGCATATCCCGTGGCCGAACTCGGAATCGTTCGGTATTTGCCCCTGGCGCGAGGAAATCCTCGACGGCTTGCTGGGCAGCACCATCCTGGGCTTCCACACGCCATTTCACCGCAAGAATTTCCTCGAAACGGTGGACCGCTACCTGGAAACCCGCATCGAGCCGGAAGCGTCCACGATTTCCTACGGCGGCGAGATGACGCAGGTCGAGGATTACCCGATCTCGATCGCCTGGCCGGAGGACGACCCGGCGCAGCCGGACGTGGCCGCGTGCCGCGCACAGATCCGCGCCGAGCTGGGCGTGGCTGCCGATCACTTGCTGGGCATTGGCGTGGACCGCCTCGATTACACGAAAGGCATCGTCGAGCGCTTCCAGGCCGTCGAGCGCATGTTCGAATTGCAGCCCGGCATGGTCGGCAATTTCACGTTCGTGCAGATCGCCGCCCCCAGCCGCGCTTCGCTTGACGAATATCAAAGTTTTGATGCTCGGGTGCGCAAGATGGTCGAACGCATCAACCGCCGCTTCGGCAGCGGAGACTACGTGCCCATCCTGCTGAAAGCCGAGCACCACGGCCAGGACGACTTGCAGCGCTATTTCCGCGCCGCGGAAGTGTGCATGGTGACAAGCTTGCATGACGGCATGAATCTGGTGGCCAAGGAATTCATCGCCGCGCGCGACGACGAGCTGGGTGTCCTTGTTCTAAGTCAATTCACGGGCGCGGCGCGCGAGCTGCATGAAGCGCTGATCATCAATCCCTACCACATCGAGCAGGGTGCCGAGGCCCTGTACCGCGCCCTCGTGATGCCGCCCGTGGAACAGCGCGAGCGCATGAAGAGCATGCGTGCGCGTGTGAAACATTTCAACGTCTACCGCTGGGCCGGGCGCATGCTGCTGGACGCGGCCCGCTTGCGCCAGCGCGACAAGGTCATGACCAAGATCGACGCCCACAGCCGCATGCAGCGGCGCAAGGGGATGCGATGATGCAAGCTGTTGACGATGATCAAACCGTGCTGCAACTGCTGGGCAATCGCGGCTGGGCCGTCTTTCTCGACTTCGACGGCACCCTGGTCGACCTGGCGCCCACGCCCGACGGCGTGCGCGTGGCGCCTGGCGTCATCGAAGCGCTGGCGCTGCTGGACGAGCGTCATGGCGGCGCGCTGGCCCTCATTTCCGGCCGTCCCGTGGCGCAGATCGACGCCATGCTGGCACCCCTGGTCTTGCCGGTTGCCGGCGTGCATGGCGTGGAGCGGCGCGGCGCCGATGGCCAGTTTCACGTGGCGGCCACGCCCGACGTGGCGCCCGTGCTGGCGCGCGCCCGGGTGCTGGCGGCGATTTACCCCGGCTTGCTGGTGGAGCAGAAGCGGGGCGCCGTGGCCCTGCATTACCGGCTGGCGCCCGAGCTTGAACCGTTATGCCTGCAGGAAATGACCGCGGCCGTGCAAGCGTGCCCCGGGGTATTGCTCTTGCATGGCAAAATGGTCCTGGAAGCCAAGCCGGCCGCCACCGACAAGGGCGGCGCCATCGCCGCTTTCATGCAGGAAAGCCCGTTTGCCGGCCGCCGGCCCGTGTTTGCGGGCGACGACACCACCGACGAGGCAGGCTTTGCCTTTGTACAACAAGCAGGCGGGCAGGGCGTCAAGGTGGGCAGCGGCCCCAGCGCCGCCAGCCTGCGCCTGGCCAGCCCCGGCGCCTTGCGCGCCGCCTTGCTGGCCGCTGCCGTATCCCCGACATCGAAGGAGTAGCCCGTGACGACATCGCATGACACCCGCGCCAGCCAACCGTCCGCGCCAGCATCGCTGAACTGCGGCGTGGTGGGCAATTGCGCCTTCAACGCCCTGATCGACGAGGCCGGGCAGGTCGTCTGGTCCTGCCTGCCCCGATTCGACGGCGACCCCGTTTTCAATAGCTTGCTGGACGGCACGGACAACGGCAGCGTGTGGAGCATCGACATCGAGAACTTTGCGCGCAGCGAGCAGTTCTATGAGCCGAACACGGCCGTGCTGCGCACGCGCCTGTACGACACGCAGGGGCGCGGCGTGGAAATCACGGATTTCGCCCCCCGTTTCCTCAGCCGCGACCGCATGTTCCGCCCGCTGATGCTGATCCGCCGCGTGCGCGCGCTCGACCATGGCGTGCGCATCCGCATGCGGCTGCGCCCCCGCTACGACTGGGGGCGGCTGGCGCCGCAGATCACGCAGGGCAGCCACCACATCCGCTACGTGGGGCCGGAACAGACCTTGCGCCTGAACAGCGATGTGTCGCTCAACTATGTGCTGAACGAAACGTATTTCGTGCTGGGCGGCACCGCCAACTTCCTGCTGGGCCCCGATGAAACCCTGGCCGGCGGCATCGACGAGACGGCGCGCATCTTTGAAAAGGACACCATCAACTACTGGCGCAGCTACACGCGCCGCCTGGCCGTGCCGCTGGAATGGCAGGACGTGGTCATCCGCGCCGCCATCACCCTGAAACTGTCGCTGTATGAAGACACGGGCGCCATCATCGCCGCCATGACGACCAGCATCCCCGAAGCGCCGGGCAGCAGCCGCAACTGGGATTACCGCTATTGCTGGCTGCGCGACGCCTTCTTCGTCGTGCGGGCATTGAACAGCTTGTCCGAAGTGGGCACGATGGAAGAGTATCTGCGCTGGCTGACGAATATCGTCGCCCGCTCGAAAGGCGGCCACATCCAGCCCCTGTACGGCATCGGCCTGGAAGAGCAGTTGCCCGAATCGATACTCGAGCACTTGCCCGGCTACCGGGGCAACGGCCCCGTGCGCGTGGGCAACCAGGCGCAGGAACACTTCCAGCACGACGTCTACGGCAACATTGTACTAGGCGCGGCGCAGGCCTTCCTTGACCACCGATTGTTCCACCGGGCGGGAAAAGCCGAGTTTGCCGCGCTGGAAGCCGTGGGCGACCAGGCGTTCAAATTGCACGCGGAGCCGGACGCGGGCATGTGGGAGCTGCGCACGCGCGCCAGGGTCCATACCTCGTCCATGCTGATGAGCTGGGCCGCCTGCGACCGCCTGGCGAAAGTCGCGCACAAACTGGGCTTGCCGGAGCGCGCCGACCACTGGAACAGCCGCGCCGTGCTGATCCGCGAACGCCTGCTGCGCGAAGCGTGGAGCGAGGAGCGCCAGGCCTTCGCGGAAAGCCTGGGCGGGCGCGACCTCGACGCCTCCGTCCTGCTGATGGCGGAAGTCAACTTCATCGACCCCATGGACCCCCGTTTCATCGCCACCGTCGATGCGCTCGAAGCATCGCTGTGCGACGGCCCCTACATGCGCCGCTACGAAGCGCCCGACGACTTCGGCAAACCGGAAACGGCCTTCAACATCTGCACCTTCTGGCGCATCGACGCCCTGGCGCGCATCGGCAGGAAAGACGAGGCGCGAAAAATCTTCGAAACGATGCTGCTGGCGCGCAACCACCTGGGCCTGCTGTCGGAAGACACGCACCCCGTGACGGGAGAGATGTGGGGCAATTTCCCGCAGACGTATTCGATGGTGGGGTTGATCAACTGCGCGGTGCGGTTGTCGGCGCCTTGGGATAGTGCTATTTAAGTGCGGGCCTGGATCGCGGGCCTGAGAAAATGTCCATGGCTGCGTTGCTTGGGCTTGCCGTACATTCGTACTGTCTGCGCCCGCGCGCCTTGCCCTGGGCATTTTTCAGGCCCGCTGGGCCCGAGGTGCCCGGGCTGGAGACTCGGGCCTTGGTTTGATTTGCCATTGTTTAGATATTAAGTCAAAGTTTTGGGTAAAGCAGGCTCGCCACGCCCATACAACCTGCATTCCGCCGCCAGCGCCAGCAGATTCGGGTCACGCTCGCGGCTGCTCTGCATCAGCAGGGTGATTTGCTGGTGCGAGCCGTAGCGCGCGTCCAGGGGCAGCAGTTCGATGCGCGAGCTGAAGGCGCGCACGCGGCCGGGCAGCAGGCTGTAGCCGATGCCGCCGCTGACCAGGTTGATCAGCGAGAAGATGTCGCCCACGCGCATGGCCGTGTCGGGCACGAATCCCGCCAGCTCAAACGCGTGGTTGAAGCTTTGTGAGGTGACGAAACCTTCGCTGAGCGTGACGAATTTGTCATTGCGCAACTGTTGCAAGTCCACCGATGCCGTTCCCGCGTAGGGCGAGGCAAGCGGCGCGGCCAGGAAGATGTCGTCCTGGAACAGGGGCACGGCCACCAGGCCAGCATGCTGTTCGTCTTCCTGCACGCCGATGATGATGGCGTCTAATCTGCCATCGGCCAGGCTTTGCAGCAGGTCGCGGTTCGAACCCAGGGTCAGGTCGATGTCGAGGCCCGGCCGGCGCAGTTTCAGGGCGATCACCAGCTGCGGGATGCAGTGCAGGGTCAAGGAGTACAGCGAGCCGATCTTCAGGCGCACGGGGTTGATGCCCGACATTTCGCGCACCTTGCGCACGCCTTCCTCGCACTCGGCCAGCGCGCGCCGCGCCGATTCGGCAAAGGTGTAGGCCGCATGCAGGGGGATCAGGCTGCGGCCCTCGCGCTTGAACAGGGGGCAGCGCAAGCCGTCTTCCAGCGAGTGCAGGGCGCGGTGCACGCTGACGGTGCTCTGGCCCAGCGCATCGGCCACGCGCGCCAGGTTGTTCAATTCCATGAAGCTGAGAAAAACTTCCAGCTTTTTCAGGGTAATTTCTTCGTTGATGGCCATGGCTACCCTTTTTAACGGCAGTTCATTAACTTCAAAGTAATGAACATGCTAGCAGGTTGATTGTCGCGCTGGCGCTTTCGTTCTATCGTCTGGATTCGATAGCTCATTCCGGAGGCATGATGTCAACCGCCACAGCAGCGCCAGCGCAGCGGCAAAAACAATGGGACACGCGGCGCACCGAGAAACGCCGCCGCCTCGATGCCGTGCGCCCTTACGCGAACGGTCCCGTGCTGCAACCGGGCGACATGGTCGCCGTGCTCGAAGCGCTGCTTGCGCCGGGCGACCGCGTCGTTCTTGAAGGCAATAACCAGAAGCAGGCCGATTTCCTCGCCCGCATGTTGACCCAGGTCAATCCCGACAAGATCCACCATCTGCACCTGATCATGCCCAGCGTTAGCCTGCCCGAGCACCTGGACCTGTTTGAACGGGGCATCGCCCGCAAGCTGGACTTTTCCTTCGCCGGCACGCAAAGCCTGCGCATCGCCCAGTTCCTGCAGGACGGCTTGCTGGAAGTGGGCGCCATCCACACGTATATCGAGCTGTATGCGCGCCTGTTTGTCGACCTCACGCCCAACGTCGTCATGGTGGCCGGCTACATGGCCGACCGCCAGGGCAATCTGTACACGGGCCCCAGCACGGAAGACACGCCGACGCTGGTGGAATCGGCCGCCTTCCGCGACGGCATCGTCATCGCCCAGGTCAATCAGATCGTCGACGACGTCAGCGACTTGCCGCGCGTCGACGTACCCGGCTCGTGGATCGATTTCGTGGTGCAGTCCGACAAGCCGTTCTTCATCGAACCGCTGTTCACCCGCGACCCGCGCGTGATCAAGCCCGTGCACGTGCTGATGGCCATGATGGCGATCCGCGGCGTGTATGAAAAACACCAGGTGCAGTCGCTCAATCACGGCATCGGCTTCAATACGGCCGCCATCGAGCTGATTTTGCCCACCTATGGCGAGCAGCTGGGCTTGAAGGGCAAGATCTGCCGCAACTGGGTGCTCAATCCCCATCCCACGCTGATCCCCGCCATCGAGACGGGCTGGGTCGAGAGCGTGCACTGCTTCGGCGCGGAGCTGGGCATGGAAGGCTATGCGGCCGCGCGGCCCGACGTGTTCTTCACGGGCCGCGACGGCTCCATGCGCTCGAACCGCGCCCTGTGCCAGCTGGCGGGCCAGTACGCGGTCGACCTGTTCATCGGCGCGACTTTGCAGATGGATGGCCTGGGCAACTCCTCGACCGTCACCAACGGCCGCCTGGCAGGCTTTGGCGGCGCGCCCAATATGGGCCACGACCCGCACGGGCGGCGCCACCCGACGCCGGCCTGGCTGGACCTGATCGAGACGGACGACCCGCTGGCGCGCGGCAGGAAGCTCGTGGTGCAGATGGTCGAGACGTTCCAGGACGGCGGCCAGCCGACGATCGTCGAATCGCTCGACGCCGTCGCCGTGGGCCAGGCCAGCGGCATGCCGCTGGCGCCCGTGATGATCTATGGCGACGACGTCACCCACGTGCTGACGGAAGAGGGCATCGCCTACCTGTACAAGGCCCGTTCGCTTGACGAGCGCAAGGCCATGCTGGCGGCTGTCGCCGGCGTGACGCCCATCGGCCTGCGCCACGACCCGAAGACGACGGCGAAATTGCGCGCCGGCGGCCTGATCGCGCTGCCCGAGGATATCGGCGTGCAGCGCGGCGCGGCCAGCCGCTCGCTGCTGGCCGCGAAAAGCATCGCCGACCTGGTCGAATGGTCGGACGGCCTGTATCAACCCCCCGCCAAATTCAGGAGCTGGTAATGAGCACAATGATGACGACGATGATGAGGACAGTGCCGGTGCGGGAGCGCGCCGCCGCGCTGGCGCGGCAGGTGCTGCAGGCGCTGCTCGACGAAGTGACCCTGACGCCGAAACCGGGCCTGGTCGATTTGCGCAGCCGCGGCGCCCACACGGACTTGAACTGGGCCCTGATGTGCCACTCGGCCTGCGTGCTGCAACCCGTCTTTGAAGCGATGGCGCAGGCCGGCGCGCAGGATGACGATGATGACCGCCTGCGCCAGCGCATCGGCGCCATCGGCCGCGACGGCGAAGCGCTGATGCTGGCGGCCACGGGCGGCGTGAACACGCACCGGGGCGCCATCTGGGCGCTGGGCCTCCTGGCGACGGCGGCGGCGCAGCAGGGCGCGCGCGGCGCGTCGCTGGCGCCGCAGGCCGTGGC
>NZ_JBWKUZ010000033.1:0-27126 GCF_059421435.1 Janthinobacterium sp. GW821-FHT03A03
GCGCGAGCCGGCGCGCGCGCGGGCGCTGGCGCAGGCCGGCCTGGCGCTGGCGGCGCGCCACGACTGGCGCACGGTGGCGCCGCTGCTGGCCACGCACTACCGGCGCATCCGCGCCACGCCCCGTCCCGGCGCCTACACGCGCCTCGTCGCCCGCTGGCTGTTTCCCCTGCACGAAAGGCTCAAGGGCCACCACAGCACGCGCCTGCTGCGGCGCATGGAACGCTCGCAATGGTGGAGCGAAGAGCAGTTGCGCGACTGGCAGCTGGCGCGCCTGCGCCACTTGCTGCGCCATGCGGGCCGGCACGTGCCCCATTACCGCGCCCTGTTCGCCCGCAGCGGCTTCGATCCGGCCCAAGTCAGGCAACTGGCCGACCTGTCGCGCCTGCCGCTGCTGCGCAAGGCCGACATCGCTAACGCGCGCGACAGCTTCAAATCCGCGCGCGCCCTGGGCTTGCGCCCGTTCGCCACGGGCGGCTCCAGCGGCGAGCCGCTGCAGTTCTTCCTCGGGCGGCGCAGGGTCAGCCACGACATCGCCGCCAAGTGGCGCGCCACGCGCTGGTGGGGCGTCGATATCGGCGACCGCGAAGCCGTGCTGTGGGGCTCGCCCATCGAGCTGCACGCGCAGGACCGCCTGCGCCGCGTGCGCGACGCGCTGCTGCGCACCACCCTGCTGCCCGCGTTTGCCATGTCGCCCGCGCGCCTGGACGGCTACGTCGAGCAGCTGCGCCGCTGGCGTCCGCGCATGCTGTTCGGCTATCCGTCAGCCCTGTGCCGCATCGCCAGCCATGCAGCAGCGCGCGACCTGCCGCTCGACGGCCTGGGCGTGAAAGTGGCGTTCGTCACGGCCGAACGCCTGTACGACGAGCAGCGCGCGCAGATCGCCGCCGCCTTCGGCTGCCCCGTCGCGAACGGCTACGGCGGACGCGACGCGGGCTTCATCGCCCACGAATGTCCGGACGGCGGCATGCACATCACGGCCGAAGACATCATCGTGGAAATTGTTGATGCCCAGGGCCGGCCGCTGCCCGCTGGCGCCACGGGCGACATCGTCGTCACCCACCTGGCCACGCAGGACTACCCCTTCATCCGCTACGCCACGGGCGACGTGGGCGCCCTGGGCACGCAGCCCTGCGCCTGCGGCCGCGGCCTGCCCCTGCTGCAGAAAATCGAAGGGCGCAGCACGGATTTCCTCACGGCCGCCGACGGCACCGTCATGCACGGCCTGGCCCTCGTCTACATCGTGCGCGAACTGCCGCAGGTGCGCAGTTTCAAGATCATCCAGGAAAGCCTGCTGCGCACGCGCGTGCTCCTCGTCTGCCAGCCGCGCCTGGACGACGCCACGCGCAGCGCCATCGTCAGGGGCTTCCGGGCCAGGCTGGGCGCGCAGGTGGAGGTCATCATCGAGGAAGTCGGGGAAATCGCGGCCGAGGCGTCGGGCAAGTACCGTTACGTGGTGAGCGAGGTGGCATAGGCAGGCAGCCTGTCACTGTCCTGGGGGCCGGGCGGCAGCGCCGCGCCGGCGCAATCGCGCTGCTGCGCGCACCTGGGCTTTGTAGGCCCGATTTCGCCCCGAAGCGGACGGTGCATGTGGAGCCAATTATCCTCTCGACTGTCCTGACAGATAAGATCGCGGGGATTGGGAAAACGCCGCCGCACGGGACGTGGCCAGAGCAGAAGCTAATGTAGTGCAGTCGGGTTGCAGCAGTGTCCGCGTGGCTGGATCGAAGAGTCGACCATTTAGCTCGCCTACAAAGGAGCAGACATCATTAAGTTCTCGTTCAGTTGCTGATGCGTCTAAGCGAATGAGAATTTCTACTTTGTCTGAGTCAAAGAGAAGATCAACGCGGGTGCCGACTTCACTCCCGAATACTATCCAGTCTTCCATCATCAGCCATGGATTACCCATCGAGCCCACCAAAGTTCGTTGTGCGTTTAGTGTTGATGCGGCAAGTAGTTGAGGAAGCTCCCAACCGTCATCCTTCGGAAACGGCAGTGTATTTTCTTCGCCAACTAAGAACATTTCATATTGCCAAATTGCCATTGTAAGGTGATCCCAGTTTTTTTCGTATCCCCGCTACTGGCCGTATGCGGACTCACATTACATCGGGGTGAGGACTGCCCGGCCCCGGTATGCGAAGTGTGATCGTACAACCAATTCTTGAATTCAGTGAGAAGAATGCATTCATCCGACTCAAAGATGCTACCGTCGTGGGAAATATGGACAACATCAGAGAGCGACTTTAGGTCCCGCATTATTTCGAATAGCCCGATTATTGCAGGCGCATCCCACTCAGGTCCCATCCTATAGTCGAGGGCGATTAAACCCAGGTCCGACACAAAGAATCCCAAATCAGGAATAGGCGCACCACCCTTGGATCGTAGACCGCCGAAAACGACGTGAAATGCTTCAGCATCTCCTTCCAAGAATGCGATCGCCGGATTTTCGCCAAAGTAAATCCTATGCTGAAAGCTATGAATATAGCAATGTGGCCAGGATAAAATAACTAACCAACAGGATGCCCGGAAGCTGGAGCCAGGAAAATTTATATCTGAATCGGAAACGGCATTTTGGCATTTTCTGCGTCATCGATTCCGGCGGAACGATTTTTGGCGGCCAGGCAAATGGAGCGCCCCCATCGACAGGCGGCCAGGATTCGAAACGATAAGCGTAAGCGTCAAAGTTCGTTCTATTAAACCGCTTCTGTTCTTGAACTGCTCGATTGAAGGCAACCTCGCCCGGGGATGCGACGTCCTCTCCGTCTGCATAGAAATAGCCTTCGCTTTCCTTTGCCAGTATTGCCATCGAGAGTATTTGCATGGCAGCAGTGGAATCGCTTCTTCCTGCGGCCGTCCTGGAGATCGTCGCATAGCTGCAATTGGCGACACCTCTTGGCGGCCACAGCATGCTGCGAGGTTCTTTCTTTCCTCTTTTTTGCACGCCAAATTCAAACGCAATGAGCAAGTGAGTTGCCGGTTCCATGCGCAGGAATTCAGCTGGCGTCTTAGTAACGCGTAGATAAAGGACTTGCTCTGCCGAAGACTTTGTCAACGTAAGGTCCGGATGCAGTTGCACATCAAAGCCAAGATTTGCGAATGCCTCAATGAACCGCGCCTCCAAGCCATCGGTTTTTTTGCCAAGGAAAGCTGAAATATTAAGACTCATCGTCGGGACTGAATATAGCCATGAATGGTGATTTACTGTTGGAAATGGGGAGGGCGATACAGAATCGGAACGCCTATTCCTGGCCGATTACGGCAATTGACCCGAAACGTGCAAAGATTGTCACATCGCTACTCGTTGTGTACGCAAATGAGTTGCCGCACCACGAAAATCCGTATGCAAGCAAGTAGTCTGAAGCAACCGAGACGCATCCCGCTCCAGCGGCCTCATCGTCGCGTGATATTGCATCCGCACCCCTTGGCGGACGTAGCAGTCGAAGCGCTTCAAGACAGCATTAGCAGCCACCCAGCCCCTGTCAGAGCTTGCCCGAAGCAGGCGTGCGTTGACGCTCCGGCAAGCTGAAACCTTTCCTCGTTCCATAAAACTCACTCTTGAATTCTACGCATCCATTGCAGGGCCTAACGGTTTCTAAGGCCGATATGCGCTGTTCAGTCAGCTGCATCAAACACAGGTCCATCGAAAAGGTGTAAGCACTTCCGCCATGCATCGCCGCGTTCTGGAACTTGCACTCCGCGTCGCGGAAAACAATCCATGCACGTTGCGCGCGTTGCAGCCCGCGCGGCTTGGCAAGCGCAGACACCAATGTCTTGTAGACAACATGTAAACGCGCGTCGGAGTCTGTTAGCTCTCGACTCATGCAGAAAGTATTCTCAATATTATTACCTTCTTCACAATGCTCCTGCTTGATCGATGCCATATCGCTTTGCTGTTCGGAAGCATAGGTCAAGGACGGCAGCGAAAGGCCCAAGAAAACAACGCCCAACATGGATAAGCGGCTTAGAACGGCATTTCCCACGAGCACTCGCTCCTTATTACAATTTTGCACGATTGCCTCCGCAGCCAGTTGCCGTCATCGTGGCGGCAGGTGAGCGGGAATTGACCAGGACGCGGATCGTGGGCTTTCCGTCCATGACCGCAGTACGTCAAACACGGCGTTTGGACAGGCACGAATTTACTTGCTCAGTTTTGCCAGCGGAAGTGCCATAAATCCGCTCTTGATGCACTGGCCCACGGCTTCGCGGGAGCCCTTCGCTTCACAGCCATCGAGAAAATTGCGGACCTGGGGCAGAACCTCGTCCTGCTGGAGCGGAACATATACGGCCTGGCCCAGGGCCGCCATGCAGGATACGGCAACGTAACTGCCTTTGGTATAGGGTTTATAGCCGGGAAGCTTTTCGGCGAGGGCGATCCATGGGAATAGCAGTTTTAACGTCTCGTCGTCAGCTTTTTCCTTGAAGGTCAGGTTCAAGACTGCTACTGCTCCCGTAATACTTTCCTGTCGGGATTTATTCGCATCTGTCCCTTCGGTAAAACTCTCGGCGAACAACGCCGCCCTCGCGCAGAAGAGCAAACTGGCATTGTCCGGTGTCGCACAGCGGGCTGCGCCGGACACCAACAACGCCGCTAACGGCCACAGTAAAGCAATTTTCATCATATTCCCTAAAAACTTTCATGAATAGCCACATAAACCTGTCCGATGGTTGCCAAACCGGCGCGCAAATACGCGTGGCCGAACGCAGCCCAGGAGCGTGCAGGAATCACCAGGTGAAAAATTCGTACATTGTCACGTCAGCAAGAATGTCCGCTTGCGGCCGCCGATCTTCACGAATTTGCGGTATCTGAAATATTCCGTCTCATGCTAGACTCCCAGTCTTTTTGCCATTCTTCTGCATCATCCTGGGAGAACCAGCCGTCCACGTAGCATAATATTTCATTCGAATCCTGCAAGTTTGATTCTGCCAGATATGAAATTGTCGCTTGCAATCCCGCGCCGATAAAAAACTCCGCGCCCATTGATGTCCCGACATCCATGTTTATATGCTTTGCTGCCCAAAGGGCATGGATATCGCTCGTGCTGCCGACACGATAAAGCAGGAAAGCGCAACGATAAATTCCTTCGCAAGCATCACCGTCATCTTCAATTTCCCCTTGCCAAAGCGCTTTCCTATACTGCACTTCCCTCTCAAAGACTTGCCGAATTAGCGAGGCGTATGGCCCGATCGGGCGCTCCAGGAGAATCCTGTAGAGTTGCTGGCGCACCCGCGGCGACTCCAGTTCCCCCACGCCGCAAGTTGCCAGAACTTCCTGGGAGTTTCCAAATAACTCAAGAATTTTCTCAGCGCGCAGGAAGGCATCCTTGTCTTCCTCGGAACATTCATTCTGAATTATCTTAACTTCGACCTTTACCGCTGCCTGATGCGCGGCAGGCAATTCAGGCGTGTCTTTACGCCCAAAAAATTTCCACATTAACCTTACCCTTTTTGAACTGATCTGCTGTCACCTGAAAATACTTGCATGCCCGCTTGACGCAGGAATTCCTCGAATCCATGCAGCTCACTATTTTCCTTTTGCGGGAGGATCAAAGCCTTTAAAAGGCGAAGCTTCGGCAACATCCCGGCTATCTTAGCATTTGCCAGGCCCGCTACTCGCCGGTATCGTATCCAAGCCCTTCACGAGTTGACATTGCGGATAGTGCGTCACCGATGTTCATACCCCGTTATATTTTCCGACATCGGCGTGGAATAAATAGATGCAGCCCCGTGCGCCATTACCGTTAAAGACCAATCGACCGCTATCCGGACCGAAATAAACGGACGCGCCGTTTCCGAAACCCCGGCTACATAGCTCACCCTTGTTTTCTCTGAATTCCCGGACTGGATGGCGTTCGCCCGCTAGTACGGCGTTCGCGCGCCAAATTCCAGGCAGGTCCTGAATATTTGCCCCTATGGAGAAACCGGCCGCCGATTGTCCGGCAATGACAGCTGCGTGTATGTGGAATATGTGCAAATGGCCATCCGGGGCGGAAACGCGGAGGCATTGCGTGATCGATGCCTTTCCTGACTCCCGGCGTCACGGCCGGCTACTGCGCCGGCGCCGCGCACGCCCTGACGGTCGTCGCGCTATAGTCAAAAGCGATGCTATTGGTCCCCTGACCGCGGTACATGCTCTGGCCTTCCCTGATGGTCACCTGCGCGCCCATCTTGCACAGCACGGCCGGTGCGCGCTGCACCCAGTCGAGCCTGCGCAAGGTGGCGATATTGCGGTCCCGCAGCGCCGCGCTCCAGCCCTCGTCCTTGAAGCGCACCGAGTAGACCACATTATGCAGCTGCACCCGGCTCGTCCGGTCTATCACATTGCCGCCGTTCTGCAGCACTGCCGCCATGTCGCTCTCGATGAACTGCACGACATCGTGACCGCGCCTGGGCGCGTCATTGCGGCCAAGCTGGTAAAAGAGGAATATCGCGAAGCCGGCAAAGAGCGCGTGATATATTTTTCCATCAAAAAAAGATTTCATTCCCGCTTTCTCAAGCTGTTCAGTTGGTGCGCCTGCCCTCGGGCCGGCAACGTCAGGCGACGGTATCGAGCATGCTGGCCAGCCGCAGCTGATCCCCCGCCGCCACAAACCACTCCCCCTGCCAGTGCTGCGTGCGCCGCGCCTGCGGCGCTTCCGGCGCGCACCACGGCGGATACACGCGCAGCGCGCGCTTGCCGCCGGTGCCGGCGCGCGACATCACGCCCCGTTCGAGCAGCACGCTGCGCGGAAAGATGAAAAAGCCGTGCCGCGCGCCATCGTCGTCGGCCACGGCGATGATGGCGGCATCGACGGGGTCGGCTTCGTCCAGCGGGGCGATGTCGGCGTCGGGATGGGGGCGCTTCCAGACGGTGACGAACTGGCCGGTTTTCGTCGGCGTGGTTTTCGCCACGCGCAGGACCAGGCGCTTGCCGTGCAGGTCGGCCCGGCAGGCGCCGTACTCCGCGCTCTCCGCTTCCGGCACGGGCGCTTGCGGCAAGCCGAGGAAAGCCCAGGGACTGGCCTTCATTGCGCGCTGAACTCGGCCGCGGCCTTGGCCGCCCACAGCGCCTCGGCGTGGCTGGCGAACGGGCTGTCGTAGCCGTCGATGGTGCCGTCTTCGTCGACAAAATACAGCCACCAGCCGTCAGCCTGCTCGCGGATGGCCGTGTGGCCCGGCGCGCAATGGGTTTCGACGGCCTGGTCAGCCTTCAGGGTGGCGATGGTGATGCCATGGTGAATAATATGCTGGGGCGTCATGGCAGCTCATGCAAAATAAATAATGCCGACAGTGTAGCCGCGCCGGCCCATCCTGGCCAGTGCGCTACACTATTGCTTCCTACGGAGAACAATATGGCATCACAACAAGGCACGGTGGATTTCCTGCTCGACCAGATGGCGGGCGCGGGCGGCATCAGCGCGAAAAAAATGTTCGGCGAGTATGGCCTGTATTGCGACGGCAAGATGTTCGCCATCGTCGCCGACGACATGCTCTTCATCAAGCCGACGGAGGCGGGCCGCGCCTGGATCAGTACCATGGGCACGCTGCAGGAAGCGCCGCCCTATCCGCAAGCCAAGCCGTATTTCCTCGTCGATGGCGGGCTGTGGGACGAGCGCGACTGGCTCAGCCAGCTGGCACGGCGCACGGCCGACGCCTTGCCGCTGCCCAAACCGAAGCCGCCGCCCAAGCCCAGGAAACCGGCGTCAAGCAGCTAATACGCTGTTCTCGCACGCCTTGCCTTCACGGAAGCAGGCCAGGTTGTGATAGGTGATGGCGGCGATCTCGCGCAGCGCCTCGATGGTGAAAAAGCCCTGGTGGCCCGTCACCAGCACATTGGGGAAGGTCATCAATCGCTGGAAGACGTCGTCGTCGATGATGTCGGACGAGCGGTCCTGGAAGAACAGATTGCTTTCCTGCTCGTAGACGTCGATGGCGAGCGAACCGAGCTGGCGCGATTTGAGCGCCTCGATGACGGCGCCCGTGTCGATCAGGCCGCCGCGCGAGGTATTGACCAGCATGGCGCCCTTCTTCATCAGCGGCAAGGTCGCTTCGCTGATCATGTGGCGCGTGCTCTCCATCAGGGGGCAATGCAGGGAGACGATGTCGGATTCGGCCAGCAGGCGCGGCAGTTCCACCATCGTGCCCAGCTCGGCAAGCGCGGGCGACGGATACGGGTCGTGGCCCAGCACCGTGCAGCCGAAACCCTTGAAAATGCGCGCCGTGGCCAGGCCGATCTTGCCCGTGCCGACAATGCCCACCGTCTTGCCGTGCAAGGTGGAACCCAGCAAGCCGTCGAGCGAGAAATTGCCTTCGCGCACGCGGGCGTAGGCGCGGTGCGTGTGGCGGTTCAGGGTCTGCACCAGGGCCAAGGTGTATTCGGCCACGGCTTCCGGCGAGTAGGCGGGCACGCGCGCGACGAACAGGCCCAGGCGTTTGGCCGCTTCCAGGTCGAGGTTGTTGTAGCCGGCGCAGCGCAGCAGGATGGCGCGCACGCCGTAGCCGTGCAAGGCTTCCAGCACGGGCGCGTCGAGCACGTCGTTGACGAAGACGCAGACGGCGTCCGCGCCTTGCGCCAGCACCACGGTTTCCTGGCTCAGCAAGGCGCTGTGGTAGACCAGTTCAATGCCGTCCGGGTCGGGCTGGGCCGGCAGGGCTTCGTCGAAGAAGCGGCGGTCATAGGGCTGGCTGGCAAAGAAGGCGATTTTCATGGAGAGTCCTGGAACTTGCTGGATGGCAAAACAGCATGATAGCGCAAGCGCCCTGCCCCGCGGCGTCCGCCTGACGCCCTGGCTGCCTATTTGGGCTCGCGGGGCAAGGTCAGCGCGTGGCGCAGGTAGGCCGTTTCCGCCGCATGCCGGGCGTGGTAGCGCTCGCGCGCGGCGCGCATGGCCGCCTGGTGGGCCGCGATGCTGCCTTCCGTCAGTTCGACGCCAAAGTCCGCCGGTACCGGCACCTCGCCGCCGAACAGGCGCGCCAGGATGAAATGGCCGACGTTGTCGCGGTAGTGCGACGCTTCCCAGTAATAACGCATCTCGCGCACGCCGGTCACCTGCGGGATAGGCTCGCTGGTGATGCTGTTGAAGCCGGAAAAATCGTACAGACGCACGTCGCAGCCCTCGCTGCGGTGGCGCTGCGCCAGTTGCGCCAGGTCGCGCTGCCACTGTTCCATGGCGTCCCACTTGCCGCGCCAGTACAGGGCGTCGAGCGTGAGCGCGTGCGTGGGATTGATGTACAGGCGCAAGCGCGTGCCGCCACGGCACAGCTTGCCGACGCTGGCGTCGAAGGCGCGCAGCGCGGGCGCCGTCGGTCCCAGGCCGTCGCCGAATTCCTGCAGCCGCGGCGTGAACGCGCGCGCCGTGCCCACCCAGCCATGCTTGCGGGCCGTGATGCAGCCCTGGTCGCGCTGGCCGTCCAGGGCCAGGCTGGACAGGCACACGCCGTCATAGGTGCCGCTGAGAATGCGCCAGGTGTCGCGCGTCATGTCGACGGTCAGGCCGCGCTTGATGTTGAGCAGGGCGCGCCGCGCAAAGAACGCGGGGCCGCCGGCCGTCAGGCCCGGTTCCACGCCGGCCGAGCCCAGTTCCAGCGAAAACGAGGGCGCGTCGATGCCCCACACCATGGTGTCGACATGGCTGACCCTGGCCGCGTGCTCGGCCAGGCGGATGGCGTCGCCGATCGAGGCGCCCGAGACGGCGCTGTTGAAGATGCTTTTGCCGTCGAACAAGGCGCGTACCCTGGTGGGCAAGCCCATTTCCGTGCGCGAATTGCCGATGTAGACGACGGCGGGCCGGTAGCGCGCCACGGCATAGGTCTTGCCCCACACGGCCAGCTTTTCGTAGGTGGGACGCAAGCGCTGCACCAGCGGCGTGTCCCACTGATGCAGCAGGTAGGGGTCGACGCGGTAGTTCACGGCCGAGATCAGGGCCAGCGCGGCCAGCGCGCAGGCAAAAAAGATGGCGAGGTAGCGGCGGGCGGTGGTATCCATGGTCGGCATAGGAAGTGGAAAAATGGCGTATGCGGGGGCCTGGCGTCAACGCCGGATCAGCGGTCCGTCCAGCACCTGCTGCGCATAGGCCGTTTCGCGCGCGTGCTCCACGCGGTAGCGGTCGCGCGCGGCGCGCATGGCCGCCTGGTGGGCGGCGACATTGGCTGGCGTCAGCTCCACGCCGAAATCGGCCGGCGCCGGCGTGCCGCCGCCGAACAGGCGCGCCAGGATCAAGCGGCCCACATTGTCCCGGTAATGCGACACTTCCCAGTAATAATGCATGTCGGGCTTGCCGCTGACGAGCGGGGTCGCTTCCGTGGTGATGCTGTTAAAGCCGGAAAAATCAACCAGGCGCACGTCGCAGCCACGCTGGCGGTGGCGCTCGGCGACCTGCACCAGAGCACGCTGCCAGGCCTGCATGGCATCCCACTTGCCGCGCCAGTGCAGCGCGTACAAGGTCAGCGCGTGCGTGGGGTTGATGTACAGGCGCAGGCGCAGGCCTGGCCGGCACAGATTGCCGATGCTGGCGTCGAGCGCCGGTGTCGACGGCGGCGTCGGCCCCGCTCCATCGCCGAATTCCTGCAGCCGCACGGGAATGGCGTCCCTGGTGCCGAGCCAGTGCGCGATGCCCTTGCGGGTGCACGTCTCGTCGCGCTGGCCGTACACGGCCAGGCTGGAGCGGCAGGTGTCGCCGGCATGGCCGGTGAGGATGCGCAGGCTGTCCTGCGTCATGTCCACGGTCAGGCCGCGCTGCAGGTTGACCAGGGCGCGCCGGGCGAAAAAGCCGCGCCCTGCCCCCGTCAGGCTGTCCTCCACGCGCGCCGCCCCCATCTCCAGGGAAAAGGTGGGCGCGTCGATGCCCCACACCATGGTCTCGACGGGGCTGACCCTGGCCGCATGCTCGGCCAGGCGGATGGCGTCGCCGACCGAGGCGCCGGACACGGCGCTGTTGAACACGCGCTTGCCGTCGAACAGCGCGCGCACGCCCGTCGGCAAGCCCATTTCCGTGCGCGAATTGCCGATATAGATGATGGCCGGCCGGTAGCGCGCCACGGCGTAGGTCTTGGCCCAGGCGCCCAGTTTTTCATTGATCTGGCGCGGACGCTGCAGCAAGGGACTGTCCCACTGGTGCAGCAGGTAGGGATCGACCTGGTAGTTCAGCAGCGAGACGGCGCCGAGCGCCAGGCCGACGCAGGCGAGGAAACAGACAAGATAGCGGCGGGCGGCGGCGTCCATGCTCAAAACTGGAAGTAGAGAAATTCGGTGACCCGGTTCATGCCAAAGATGCAGGCGACGAACAGCGCGGCCAGGCCCACGCTCCAGCGCCGCGTGGGGCGCCAGCTGACGGCCCAGCGCCCCGCGGGCTGAAAGATTCTTTCAATGACTGGCTCATAGAGAAAGAATATTTCTTGCGTATTCGGCGCCTTGAAGGCCAGCAGCATGGCCCCCAGCAGCACGGGCAAGCCGGGACCGGCCAGTTCGATCCAGCGGATGCCGTCGAACGCGGGCTGCCAGCCCCATTGCGCCAGGCTGGACGCGTGGCTGGCCAGGCCGCGCGGCAGGCTCACGCCGTTCGCCCCCACGAGCGCGCCGGCGATATCCCAGGCCGTGGCCACGTCGGGCGCGCGGAAGAAGACCCAGGCCAGCATCACGGCAAGAAAGGTCAGCAAGGTGGACCACCAAGCGGGCCACCAGCGCAGCCAGCAGTATCCCGGCGCCGCGCCGAACGCGCGCTGCCACGCCTGCTGCAGCACCAGGTACAGGCCGTGCAAGCCGCCCCAGATGACGAAGGTCCAGCCGGCGCCGTGCCACAGGCCGCCCAGCAGCATGGTCAGCATCAGGTTGCGGCAGCGCATGGCCGCGCCGCGGCGGCTGCCGCCCAGCGGGATATACAGATAGTCGCGCAGGAAACGCGACAAGGTCATGTGCCAGCGGCGCCAGAAGTCGGCGATATTGGCCGCCTTGTACGGCGAATTGAAGTTCAGCGGCAATTTCACGCCGAACAGGCGCGACAGGCCGATGGCCATGTCCGAATAGCCGGAAAAGTCGAAATACAGCTGAAAGGTGTAGGCCAGCACGCCGATCCAGGCCTCGACCAGGGTGGGCGTGGCCCCGGCCGCGAAGACGGGAATGGCCAGCGGCGACAGGTTGTCGGCGATCAGCACCTTCTTTGCCAGGCCTATCGTAAAAATCGACAGGCCGATGGCGAAGTTGGCGGCGCGCGGGTGGGCGTTGGCGGGGTCGGCGAACTGCGGCATCATGTCGCGGTGGTGCAGCACGGGACCGGCGATCAAATGGGGAAAGTAACTGACGAACAGCACGTAATGGATGAAGCGGTATTCGCGCACCTCGCCCCGGTAGCAATCGACGAGGAAGGCGATCTGCGTGAAGGTAAAGAACGAGATGCCGATGGGCAGGACAATGGCCAGACCGTGCCACGGCAGGCTGGCGGCGTCGGCCCCGGCGGCCACGGCGACGGCGTTCACGCTGTCGATGAAGAAATTCGCATATTTGTAGTAGGCGAGCAAGGCCAGGTTCAGGGCCAGGGCCGCGACCAGCACGCGCTTGCGGGCCGCGCCCGTGCTGGCGCCCAGCAAACGTCCGGCGCCGTAATTGACGCAGATCGAGGCCAGCAGCAGCGGCAGGTAGCGCACATCCCACCACGCATAGAAGAACAGCGAAGCCATCGCCAGCCAGAGTGCGGGCGCCATGCGGCGGCCGCTGGCGCCGGACGCCCAGCGGTCCAGCAGGAAATAGCCGGCCAGCACGACGGGCAGATAGGCGAACAGGAAGGCGAAGGAATTAAACAGCATGGCGTCTCCTCGCGGGCAGCGCGGCAGTCCCCGCGTGCACCTGGCAATAGCAATCGGCGATCTGCGCCGCCACCCGTTCCCACGTAAAGCGCTCCACCAGCGCCCGCACGCGGGCGCGCTCGGGGGCCAGCGCCAGCAGTGCGCCGATGGCTTGCCGCTGCGCGGGGCCGTCATCCCAGCGCACCTTGCGCAGCGCAAACGCGGAATCGGGCAAGTCGAGCGCGCTTTGCGACGTCATGACGACGGGCGTGCCGGCCGCCAGCGCTTCGAGCACCGAGAGCGGAAACACTTCGCCCTGGCTGGGCAAGGCCGCCACGGCCGCCGCATGGTAGGCGCTGGCCAGCAGCGGGTCGGCGTGGTCGAGCGCGCCGAGCCAGCTGACGTGCGGCACGTCCAGCAATTGCTGCAGATACGCCTGCTGTTCGCGCGGCGCGGCGCCGATCAGCACGAGGGGCAGGCCGGCGCCGGCCAGCGCCTGCGCCAGGCCCAGCTGGTTTTTATACGGCGAAATGCTGCCCACCATCAGCACGAAGGGTCCGGCGATGCCCGTCTCGCGCAGGAACAGGTCGCCATTGGCCGAGAAAAAATGCGGGTTGATGCCGTTCGGCAAGACGCGGATGGCCTGGGGCGGCAAGCCGAACCCCTGCACGAGGGCGTCGCGCTCGGCCTCGCCCAGCGCAATGACGACCCTGGCCAGCTGCAGGGCGCGCCGCGTCTGCGCATAGCTCGTCTGCACCATCCAGTCCGTCAGCCGCCCCGCCAGCCGGTCGGCCAGCCGCGCGCGCCAGGCGCTGCGCCGGTTCCAGCTGGGCGCCAGCAGCGGCGACAGCACCACGGGCACGCCCAGCTCGGCGGCCGTCTCCAGGATGCGGTAGGTGCCATTGCTCGCCGAAAACACATGCAGCAGGTCGAAATCGGCCAGCCGCTCATGGTTGGCGTCGACCAGCTGCACCTCGAGCGGCCTGGCCGGATTCGCCGGCAGGCGGTTCAGGGCGGCGATGGTTTCGCGCACCTGGATCTGCAGGCCGCCGTCGCGCTGGAACAGCATGGGATAGGACAAGATACCGACACGCATGGTGCTCCTTTCGGGCGTGCGCCGGCGGCGGCGCCTCACAGCGGTGATTTGGCGGCCGGCCAGCGGCTTGCCAGCTTGCGTTGCAACAACAGGAACTCGGCCGCGATGTCATGCTTCAACAGAAAAATACCGGCGATCCAGCACAGCAAGGTGGCCAGCGCCGTGCCCGCCAGCGCCAGCAGCGGGATGGCATGCGGCATGTCAGCCGGCATCCACAGCAGCATGCACAGCGGCGGCGGGCTGCTGATCGCGCACAGGGCCAGGCTCTTGCGCAGGACGGGCAGCAGCACGCGCCAGTCGAGATTGCTGAAGCGCCGCAGGCAGCCGTAGATCAGCCAGCTGCGCACGAGGGTGCTGAACACGACGGCCCAGGCCACGGCCACCAGCCCGAACGGCGCCGCCAGCAGCAGCGCCGCCACCTTCAGGCCGCCCGCCCACGCGTCGAGCCGGGCCTGCACGCGCATCTGGCCCGTCGCCACGAACAGGTAGCGGGCCATGCTGAATATGCTATACACGGCCGAGGACAGGCACATGATGCGTATCAAGGGCGTACAGGCGCTCCATTGCGGGCCATACAACACTTTGACCAAAGGCAAGGCCATACAGGCGAGAAACAGGAAAAAGGGCCAGGCCAGCGCCGTCATATAGCTGACCGTGCGCACATACACGGGTCCCGCCCCGCCCGCCTCGCGGTCGCGCGCCGCGAACAGGGGAAACACGACGGGCGAGATGGCGCTGGTGATGGCCTGGTTAAAAATGCTCAGCATGCTTTGCGTCTTGCCGAACAGGGCCAGGCTTTCGATATCGATCATCTTGCCGATCACCAGGTCCGGCGCCACCACGCCCGCCTCGTCCACCAGGCCGCCGCCCGTCGCGTAGGCGCCGAAGGCAATGATGGACTTGATGCCGCGCCGTCCCGGCAGCCACGGCAGTTCGCGCGGGCGCACCACGAGGCTGGTCAGCAGCGAGGCCGTGGAACCGGCCAGCACGGCCGCCACCAGGCTCATGTAACTGTGTCCCAGCAGGGCCATGCTCACGCCCACCAGCAGGTTGGTGACGCTGTTGGCCGCGTTGATCGCATAGATGGCGCGAAAGCGCAGTTGCCGCCGCAGCAAGGGCAAGGTCAGCGCGCTGAACGGGATCAGCAGGAAGTTTATCGACAGCAATTGCAGCACCAGCTGCAGGCGCGGCTCGTCATAGAAACGCGCGAGCGGCCCGCTGGCGCCCAGCACCAGCGCCGCCAGCAGCCAGGCCACCGCCAGGCTGGTGGCCAGGGCGGCGCGCAACTTTTCCGTCGTCAGGGTCTTTTCCTGGATCAGATACTGGCCCACGCCAAAATCGCGCACCACCTGGGCCATGGCCACGAGCACGGCGCCCAGCGAATACACGCCCACCTCGGCCGGCGTCAGCAGGCGCGACAGGATCATCGTCGCGACTATGCCCAGCAGCAGCACCGTGTACTTCTCGGCGAAGGAAAAGAAGAAGGAATGGCGCGTGGCATTCATCCGGGCAAGCTCCAGGCGCTACATGAGACCGGCATAGAACTGGCGCAGCTGCTGCTCCAGCCGCTGCATGGAATAATGCTGTTGCGCTTCCAGGCGGGCCTGGCGTCCCATGCGCTGCCGCCGCGCCGGGTCGCGCAGCAGGTCCGCCAAGGCCTGGCAGGCGGCGTCCTCGTCGCCGGGCGGCAGCAGCAGGCCCCCTTCGCTGTCGTGCAGGATGTCATGGGTGCCCGGCACGTCCGTGCCCACGGCCGGCACGCCGCACGCCATGGCCTCGATGGTGGCGATGCCGAAACCTTCGTTTTTACTCAGCAGCAGGTGCAGGTCGAAGGCCGGCATCAGCAGCTCGACGCGCTGCCGGAAGCCGGCAAACACGATTCTGTCCTGCAAGCCCGATTGCTGCGCCTGCAGCCGCAGCGGCGCTTCCAGCGGTCCCGTGCCCACCAGCACTAAATATAAGTTGGGAAACTGCGGCGCCAGCCGCGCGAACAGGGCCAGCAGCGCCTGCGGACGCTTTTGCGCCGACAGCCTGGCCACCGAGCCGATCACCAGGGCGTCCGGCGGCAAGCCCAGCTGCTTGCGCGCCAGCGCTTTGCGCTCAGGCGAGACGGTGAACGTGTCCGTATCGACGCCGTTCGGGATCACGGCCAGCCGCGTCTGCGGCGCCAGCATGCCACGGTACAGGTCGAGGAAATGCTTCATGGCCGAGGCCGACACGGCATACACGCCCTTCACGCTGCGAAACGCTTCCTGCAGCAGCGGCTGCTGCCAGGCGCTGAACGGTTCCGGGGGAAACGCGTTGTGCACGCTGATGACGGCCGGCAGGCGGCACTGCTGCGCCAGCCACAGGATGGAGGCGCCATACGTCGTCCAGCAGAACGCCACGTGCACCAGGTCCGGCCGCAGCCGGCGCAGGCGCCAGGCGCCCGTGAGCCTGGCGCGCAGCAGGTTCCAGCGCCGCCACGCCCAGTGCTCGACGAACAGCGGCGGTTCATACACGCGCACCTGCAGCCGCTGCGCGCGCAAGCCTTGCATCCATGCGGCAAGACCAGGAAAGCGCCGCAGTCCCAGCACGCTGTCATAACCGTTTGCGCCCAGTATTGTCGCCTCTTGCGCCATGCGCAGCTCCATGCCGCCCAGCTCGCCGGAATAGCTGGTGATGACGACGCGCGGCAGGCGCTTTCGGCGGCCGCGCCACGCTTCATGGAAGTAGCCGCGCAGCGCGGCCATTTCCCAGCTGCGCAGGAACAGCGTTTCACGGTCGCCCTGCAGCCAGGCGCGCGCGCGGGCCGCGCCGTCGCGCAGGTAGCGGCCCAGCATCCAGCGCGGCACGCCCAGCCATTCCACGCTGGGCGCCGGCGCGACGAGGCGGCACTGGCCCCGGCCAAACAGGAAGGAGCGGCGCAGTATCCAGGCGCGCCGCACCTGCTGCACGCGGATGATGTGCGCCACCCTGGCTGCCGGACAGAACCAGGAAGGGTTGCCGGAGCGGTAAATTTCCAGGTTCAGCTTGGTTTCGCTGCCCATGGCGTAGCTGTTGCCCTGCGGGCCGATGCTTTCGTCATAGCGGGCGCCCGCCTCGAAGAGGCGGCGGCGGATGGCCATGTTGGCGCCCCAGGCGAGGCCCGGATAGACGGGGCCGTCGCGCAAATCGGGGCTGGTGATGCCCCATGTCAGGCCCACGGGGGTCAGGCGCAGCAGCCAGTCGGCCGGCCGTTCCCGCCAGGCGGGCACGATGGCGCCGCCGAACAGGCCGTAACCGGGGTGATCGCGCGCGCAGTCCTGCAGGCGGCACAGCCAGTCCGGCGCGGGCATGGCGTCGTCGTCGCCGAAGACGAACAGCTCGGCGCCGTCGCCGCTGTAGCGCAAGGCGTGCTCGACGGCCCCGTTCAGGGCGGGACTGCGGCCGCGCCGCGCCACATGGACGCAACTCAAGGGCAGGCGGCCGCGGAAGGCGTCGATGATACGGGCCGTGGCGTCGCTGCTGCCGTTGTCGGCGATGACGAGGCGCCAGCCGCCCGCGGGCGGGCGCAAGCCCGTGTAGGCGCGCAAGACCTGGGGCAAGGTGCCGGCGCCATTGTAGGTCGCCATGAGAACGGTCAACAAGGACATGCCTCCTTCGTCTTACCATGACAAAACTTTGTACGAAACCGTGTTGATCCAGTGTACCCAGCCTGCCCGCCCGCCCGTTGACAGGCATCAATACCATGCAGGCACAACCAGGAGCGTCCCCTTTCATGCGCGACATCTTGATTACCATCATCATCCTGGGTTCCCTGCCCTTCATCCTGAAGTCGCCGGCCATCGGCGGCCTGATGTGGGTGTGGGTCAGCGTGATGAACCCGCACACGCAGGCGTGGGGCTTTGCCACGCATTTGCCGTTCGCCTTCATCATCGCCATCGCCACCATGCTCAGCCTCGTGATGACGCGCGAACCGAAAAGCCTGCCCATCACGCCCGTCAGCGTGCTGCTGCTGCTGTTCGTTGCCTGGATGAATGTCACGGCCCTGTTTGCGCTGCTGCCCGAGTCGTCCTGGGTGCAGTGGAACAAGGTCATGAAGATCATGCTGATGAGCTTTGTGATCATGATGGTGATACGCACGCGGCGCGACATCGTGCGCCTGATCTGGGTGCTGGTGGGCTCGATCGGCTATTACGGCGTGAAGGGCGGCATCTTCACCATCCGCAGCGGCGGCACGGAGCGCGTGTGGGGGCCGGAAGAAACGTTTATTGGAGATAACAATTCACTGGCCCTGGCCCTGATCATCACGATTCCCCTCATGTATTATCTGCAGCAAAACAGCGACAGGCGCTGGCTGCGCCACGGCTTGTCGGCGGCCATGCTGCTGTCGGCGCTGGCCGCGCTGGGCTCGTATTCGCGCGGGGCGCTGCTGGCCATTGCCGCCATGGTCCTGTTCATGTGGCTGAAAAGCGGGCGCAAGCTGGTGCTGGGCGCGCTGCTGGGCCTGGTCACGCCGCTGCTGCTGGCCTTCATGCCCGAGCGCTGGGCCGAACGCATGGACACCATCAATACCTATGAGGAAGACAGTTCCGCCATGGGCCGCCTGAATGCGTGGCGCATGGCGTGGAACCTGGCGCGCGACCGCTTTCCCGGCGGCGGCTTCGATGTGTCCGACGGCGCCATCTTTGCCCGCTACGCGCCCAACCCCATGGACGTGCATGCGGCGCACAGCATCTATTTCCAGGCCCTGGGCGAACACGGCTTCGTCGGCTTGCTGATCTACCTGGCGCTGGGCATCGCCACCTGGCGCACGGCGTCGGCCATCATCCGCCTGACGCGGGGCAAGGCCGAGCTGCGCTGGGCGCACGGCCTGGCCACCATGAGCCAGGCCAGCCTGATCGGCTTTGCCGTGGGCGGCGCCTTCCTCAGCCTGTTGTATTTCGACATGCCGTATTACCTGATGGCGGCCCTGATCGCCACGCGCATCGTCGTCGAGCGCGCATTGCGCGCGCCGGCGCCCACGCCGCGCCAAGCCAAGCCCGGCGCCGCCGTCGCGGAGCTGCCATGACGGCGGCACTGTCCATCCTGATCTACCACCGCGTGCTGGCGCGGCCCGACGCCCTGTTTCCCGGCGAAGTCGATGCGGCCCTGTTCGAGCGCCAGCTGCGCCTGCTAAAGCGTTTTTATGCGCCGCTGCCCCTGGCCGAGGCCGTGCAGCGCTTGCAGGACGGCAGCCTGCCCCCGCGCGCCGCCTGCATCACGTTTGACGACGGCTACGCGGACAATGCGCAAGTGGCCCTGCCGCTGCTGCTGAAACACGGCCTGCACGCCACGTTTTTTATCGCCACGGGCTACCTCGATGGCGGCCGGATGTGGAACGACGCGGTGATCGAGGGCGTGCGCCATGCGCCCGGTCCCCAGCTGGACTTGCGGGAACTCGGCCTGGAGCGCCTGCCCGTCGCCAGCCTGGCGCAGCGGCAAACGGCCATCGCCACCCTGCTGGGCCAGCTCAAATACCTGCCGTTCGAGCGGCGCCAGCAGCTGGCCCTGCACATCGGACGCCAGGCGGGCGCGGCGGCGGGACCGCCCGCCATGCTCAGCACGGCGCAGCTGCGCCAGCTGCAGGGGGCCGGCATGGGGCTGGGCGCGCACACGGCCAGCCACCCTATCCTGGCCACCTTGCAGGACGGCGCCGCGCGGCGCGACATCGCCCACGGCAAGCGGCAGCTGGAAAGCCTGATACAGGCGCCCGTCACCCTGTTTGCCTATCCGAACGGCAAGGCGGGCCGCGATTACGGCGCATCCCATGTGGCGATGGTGCGCAGCCTCGGGTTCACGGCGGCCGTCGCGACGGACTGGGGCGTGGCCCGCCCCGGCGCGGGGCTGGACCTGCTGCAGCTGCCCCGTTTTACGCCGTGGGATCGAGGACGGCTGGCGTTTCTGTGGCGCTTGCGGCAAAACCGCCGGCCAGCGCGCCCAGCGCCGCCGGGTGGTGGCTGAGCCACTGTTCCAGCATCATCAGCAACCACACCATGGTGCCGTGGTAGGCCGGGTGCTGCGCCAGCAGCCGGCACTGCAGCTCGTCGATGAAGGCGGGCCGCACGATGCCGCGCCGGCGCAGCTGGGCCAGGTTATCGAAGGCGAAGTCGCGCAGCGGCGCATGGCTGTGCAGCCACAGGCCGAACGGCAGGCCGAAGCCGTGCTTTTTCTTGCGCACGATGGCCGGCGGCAGGATGTCCGCCAGCGCCCGCTTGAAGAAGGGCCGCAGGCGCATGCCGTCGAGCTTGTCCTGGGGCGCCAGGCGCGCGGCAAACGCCACCATCGCGTCGTGCAGGAAGGGAAACGCCGCTTCCACGCCGGCCAGCTCGCACGCCGTGCGCACCTTGACCAGGTCGTTGTCGGCCAGGGTAAAACGCATGTCCAGCGCCAGCAGTTCATTGATCTGGCTCAAACCCTGGCCTTGCCGCTCCCAGTACGCGCCGCTCAGGCAGCCGGCCGCCATGCCGGGATCGATGGTGTCGATGAAGCCGTCTTCCAGCACCGCGCGGTAGCCATGGCACAGCAGCAGGTTGTGGCTGTCCAGGCGGGCCGGCAACGGCAGGCTGGCCTGTTCGATGTAGCGGCGCGCCTTGCCGGCCAGGCGCCACGGCTTGCCCGCGCGTTCGCGGAACAGCAGCGGCTCGATGACGGCCTGGCGCAGCATGGCCGGCAGGCGCGCGTACTGCGACAGCAGGGCCTGGCGCGCATAGCGTTCATTGCCACCAAACAATTCGTCGCCGCCGTCGCCGCCCAGCAGGCGCATCACGCCATCCTCGCGCGCCATCTGCGCGCAATAGAAGGCGGGAATGGCCGAGGCGTTGCCGAAGGGCTGGTCGAAGGCGGCCGCCATGGCGGGGATGGCGGCCAGCACGTCGCCTGGCGTCACGTAGCGCTCGTGGTGGATGCTGCCCGCGTGGCTGGCGGCCAGGCGCGCATACGCCATCTCGTCGTAGCCGGGCGCGTCGAAGCCGATCGAATACGTGCGCGCCGGGCGCCCCGTCACCTGGCCCACGATGGCGGCCAGGGTGGAACTGTCGGTGCCGCCGCTGAGGAAGGCGCCCGTGCCGGCGCTATCGCCGCCCAGGCTGCTTTCCACGGACAGCCGCAGGGTGCGCAGGAATTCCTCCTGCTTGACGGCAAAACTCGCGCGCGAGCGCGCGTATGCGCGTTCCTGGAATTCCAGCTGCCAGTAACTGCCCCTGTAGCGGCGCCCGGCGCGCACATGCAGGTATTCGCCGGGCAGCAGCCGCTGCTGGCCCACATAGGCCGTGCCCGGTCCGGGCACCATGTGATGGTACAGATAATGGTACAGGGCTTGCGGGTCGAGCGCGGCGCGCACGGACGGATGGGCCAGCAAGGCATCGAGCGAGGAGGCGAAGAACAGGCCCTGCGCATTGCTGGCGTAGCAGAGCGGGTGGATGCCGGCCCGGTCCACGGCCAGCACGGCCGAGCCGGAAAAGGCGTCGAGGATGGCCAAGCAGAAAGGCCCCGAGAGGCAGGCGCAGGCGGCCACGCCCCGGCTCAGCCACAACGACGCGAGGCGGCCCGCCACGTCGTCCGCCGAACCGTGCAGCGCGGGCCGGCCCCAGATGGCCACCTGCAAGCCATCCTGCTGGTACAGGTGGCGGCTGCCGTCGATGGCGGCCACGGCCACGGCGCCCGTGTCGCCGGCGCCCAGGGTCAACGGCGCGCCGTCAAAGCGCGACAGGGGCGCGGCCATGCGCGCCAGCACGGCCTCGGGCGTGACAGGGGGAGCGGCGGCGGGCTCGGGCGCCGCCCCGCAGCGGGCCAGCCAACCGCACAGGCCGCTCATACGAGCACCTCGGCCGGCAAGGGATGGCCGAGGAAGGCCGTCGGGCTGGCCGTCAAGCCGTAGGCGCCCGACTGGAACACCACCACCAGGTCGCCCTCGTGCGCGCGCGCCATCTCCATCTGGTCGGCCAGCAAGTCCAGCGGCGTGCATAGCGGTCCCACGACGGACGCCACCTCGCGCGGCCCCTCCTGCAGGCGGTTGCCGATGGCGACCGGGTAGTTCTTGCGGATCAGCTGGCCGAAATTGCCCGAGGCGGCCAGGTGATGGTGCAAGCCGCCGTCCGTGACGAGGAACACCTGCCCGTGCGACACCTTGCGTTCGAGCACCGTGCACACATAGATGCCCGCTTCGGCCACCAGGTAGCGGCCCAGTTCCAGGTTCAGGCGGGCGCCGGGCGCGGCCGCCTGCAAGAGGGCGAGCTGGGCCTGCAAGCCCGCGGCCACGGGCGCCAGGTCCAGCGCCTGCTCGCCGGGGAAATACGGCACGCCGAAGCCGCCGCCGATATTGAGCACGCGCAAGGGGGACGGCGCGCTGTCGGCCAGCTCCAGCGCCAGGTGCACGCTGTGGGCCTGCGCCTCGGCCAGGGCCGCCGCCGACAGGCTTTGCGACCCCGCATAAATGTGAAAGCCGTGAAAATCCAGGCCCAGCTGGCCGATGCGGCCCAGCAAGGCCGGCACCAGGGCCGCGTCGACGCCGAACGGCTGCGCGCCGCCGCCCATGCGCATGCCCGTGCGGCGCAGGGCGAAATCGGGATTGACGCGCACGGCCACGCGCGCCGTCACGCCCAGCCGTTCGCTGGCCAGCGCCGTCCTTTCCAGCTGGGCGCCGGACTCGATATTGATCAGCACGCCCGCCGCCACGGCGCGCGCCAGTTCCCCCTCGCTCTTGCCCGGCCCCGCAAAACTGATGCGTTCGGCGGGCATGGGCGTGTCGAGGGCCGTCGCCAGTTCGCCGCCCGAGGCCACGTCGATGCCGTCCACCAGGCCCGCCAGCAGCTGCACGACGGCCGGCATGGGATTGGCCTTCATGGCGTAATGCAGGTGCACGCCGGAAGGCAAGGCGGCGCGCAGTTCCGCCACGCGGCGCGCGATGTGGCCGCGCTCGTAGGCATAGAACGGCGTGCGGCCCACGCGCTGGGCCAGGCGGCGCAAGGGCATGCCGCCCACTTCCAGCATGTCGCCGGCGACGGCGAATTGGCGCAAGGCCGCGTGCGGCGGCATGGCGGGGGATGTCAGGCCGGGGCCATTCATGTCGATGCTCCTGGTTGGACAGCATGGGCTTGCGCCAGTTCCCGCGCCAGCAAGGGGCGGTCGATCTTGCCGTTCGGATTGCGCGGCAAGGCGTCCGCGCGCACCTCGATCCACAGCGGCACCATATACGCCGGCAGGCGGGCGCGGCAGGCGGCCAGCACGCTGTCGCGCAGCACTTCCACGCCCGGCGCGGGCGTGACGAGCAAGGCGATGGCCTGGCCCAGCACGGCGTGCGGCACGCCCAGCGCGGCCGCCTCGCCCACCAGCCCGCTCGCATGCGCGACTTCCTCGATCTCGGCCGGGCTGACCCGGTAGCCCGAGGTCTTGATCATGTCGTCGCTGCGGCCGACGAAATACAGATAGCCGTCCGCATCGCGGCGCACGGTGTCGCCCGACCAGACGGCCAGTTCCGGCAGCACCAGGCCGCTGGCCTGCGGCGGCAAGGGCTTGAAGCGCTCGGCCGTGCGCGCCGCATCGTTCCAGTAGCCGAGCGCCACCAGCGCGCCCCGGTGCACGAGTTCGCCAGGCTCGCCGGCGTCGCAGACGCTGCCGTCCGGGCGCAGCACCAGCACTTCCGCGTTCGGGATGGCTAGTCCGATGGAATCGGGACGCCGCGCCAGCTGTTCCGGCGGCAGATAGGTGGAACGGAACGCTTCCGTCAGGCCATACATGAGGAAGACCTGCGTGCGCGGCAGCGCCAGGCGCAGCCGGTCGAGCGTGGCGCGCTGCATGACGCCGCCGGAATTGGTGATGTAGCGCAAGGGCGTCGACAGGGGCCAGCTCAGCTGCGACAGCTGCACCCACAGGGGCGGCACGGCGGCCAGGCCCGTGATGGCTTCCTGCTCCACGGCTTCGACGATGTCGCGCAGCAGCAAGTAATTCATCAGCACGGCGCAGGCGCCGCTGGCGAACGCCGTCGTCAGCTGGCTCAGGCCGTAGTCAAAGCTGAGCGGCAGCACGCACAGGATGCGGTCCTGCGGCGTGTTGCGCAGGTAGCCCGAGACGCTGAGCGCGCCGGCCAGCATGTTGCGGTGGGACAGCACCACGCCTTTCGGCCGCCCCGTGCTGCCCGAGGTGTACAGGATGGCCGCCATGTCCGTGTCGATCACCGCGTGCGGCGCCCGCTCCGGCTCGCTTGCCAGGTCCAGCGCGTCGTCCCAGGACAGCAGGCGCACGCCGCCCAGGCTGGCGTCCAGGCCCCGCTCTCCCGTCAGCAGCACCGTCTGCAGGTCCGGGCAGGCGGCCAGCGCCGGCCCCAGCTGCGCCAGCCGCTCGCGCGAGGTGACGAGGATGGCGACATTGCAGTCGGCCAGGATGTAGGCGACCTGCTCCGGCTTGAGCAGCGGGTTGACGGGCACGAAGACGCCGCCGGCCGCCGCCGCGCCGAACATGGCGCCGACGTTTTCCGGGCGCTTTTCCAGGTAGACGGCCACGCGCGCGCCGCGCGCCAGGCCCAGGGCCAACAGGGCCCAGGCGCAATCGCGCACGCACTGCGCCAGCGCGCCATAGGCCAGCGCCTCGCCCTGCCACGACAGGGCCGGCGCATCGGGCGCGCGCCGCGCCGTGTCGAAGATCAACTCGTGTATCAGTGTCGCCATCGTCTCGCCCCCGGGTTGCCATGATTGCCATGCATCCCCCTATGATTCAGACAAACGGCCACGCCGGTCTTGATTTTGATCAATTAACAGTTTCAGCAACACAGCTTGAGCCGGCGCAAGATCCGCGCGCGCCGCTGCGCTCTAATGGACAGCATTGGCTGCATAGCCGCCCCATCCGTTCTTCCCATGTCCGTGCGCCCGCATTTTCCCTTGCTGCAAAGACTGGCCGCCAGCGTCGCCCGGCTGGGCTGGCGCGACACGGCCTGGCTGGCCCTGGCCCGCCTGCTCGAACGCGCGCCGGGCGGGCGCTGCGCGCTATATCGTTATCAATTCGTCGCGCAGGCCGTGGCGCCCGGCTCGCTGTGCGGCGGGCGCGGCCGCTCCATCACGGTCGCGCCCTGCCTGGCGGAGGCGGACTTGCCGCCCGGCCCCCTGCGCCGGCCCGGCGTGCTGGGCGAGCGCTACCGCCAGGGCGCGCAATGCCTGGTGGCGCGCACGGGGCGCGACGGGCAGGCCGCCGGCATGGCCGGCTGGATCTGGCTGCTGCGCCACGGCTGCGAGGAAGACGAGGCGCGCGCCCGCTACGCGCTGGCGTCGCGCCAGTCGTCGTGGGACCTGGACGTGTGGGTGCATCCCGAGCAGCGCGGCGGCCTGGTCTTCGCCCGCCTGTGGGAAGAAGCCAACGCCGTGCTGCACGCGCAGGGCGTGCGCTGGTCGTGCAGCCGCATTTCGCGCTTCAACCGCGCTTCGCTGTCGGCCCATGCGCGCCTGGGCACGCATGCGCTGGGCACGGCCACCTTCATCCGCTGCGGCCGCTGGCAATGGATGGCCGCCAGCGTGCCGCCCTATCTGCACCTGTCGCGCCATCGCGCCGACGTTCCGCTGCTGGCCTTCGATACGACGCCCTTGCCCCACTACCCTTCCCTGGAGCTGACATGCCGCATCTTGAAGCAGTAAAGCACATCCTCGACACCACGCTGGGGCTGAACGGGCGCGCGCTGGAAGCGCACACGCCGCTGCTGGGCAGCCTGCCGGAACTCGATTCCATGGCCGTGATCGGCGTCATCGCGGCGCTGGAAGCGCATTTCGGCATCGAGGTGGCCGACGAGGATATCCACGCGCGCCACTTCACCACGGTGGCCACGCTGCACGATTTCATTGTTGCCAGGCTGCGACCATGAACGATACCGCCACCGTGGCGCCGCCCCTGCTGCCGTTCTTCATGTCCGCCAGCGGCGGCCAGCGCTATTGCCTGCTGCACCTGCCGCCGCCGGGCCGGCCCGCGCGCGGCGGCATCGTCTACGTGCATCCATTGGCGGAAGAACTGAACAAGAGCCGCCACGTGGCCGCCGCGCAGGCGCGCGCGTTTGCCGCCGCCGGCTACAGCGTGCTGCAGATCGACCTGTACGGCTGCGGCGACAGCAGCGGCGACTTCGGCGAGGCCCGCTGGCCGATCTGGCACAACGACCTGCACCTGGCCTGCGCCTGGCTGGCGCAGCGGGTCGACGGCCCCTTGACTCTTTGGGGGCTGCGCCTGGGCGCCCTGCTGGCCCTCGATTTCGCCAGCCGCGCGCCGCTGCCGCTGGCCCGGCTGCTGCTGTGGCAGCCGGAGCTGGACGGCCGGCGCTGCATCGACCGCTTCCTGCGCCTGCGCCTGGCCAGCGGCATGCTGGCCGGCGCCGAAGCCGAAGCGCCGGGCCAGGCGCGCGCCGCGCTGGCGCAAGGCGAGCCCGTGGAAGTGGCCGGCTACCTGCTGGCGCCCGCGCTGGCGCACGCCATCGACGGCGTCGACGGCGCGGCGCTCGCGCCGTCCGTGCCCGTCTACTGGCTCGAGTACCAGCCGCCGGGGCAGGCACCGGCGCCCCTGCCCCGGCTGGCGCGCCACTGGCGCGAACACGGCGCCGCCGTCCACCTGGCCGCCTTTGGCGACGGCCCGTTCTGGCACAGCGGCGAACTGCTGGCCTGCCCGCAGCTGCTCGACGCCACGCGGGAACTGTGCCGCGACTGGCTCGACGAGCAAAGGACGGCGCCATGAAACGCGACGCCGCCGCAGCACGCCCCGTGCACCAGCTGGCGCTGCGCTTTCGCAGCCTGCCGACGGACGCGCAGGCCGACGCCGAGGCGCAGGCGCGCATGGTCGGCATCCTCAGCCTGCCCAACGCGCCGGGCCCGCGGGGCGTGCTGATCGTCACGGGCGGGCCACAGTACCGGGCCGGCAGCCACCGCCAGTTCGTCCTGCTGGCGCGGGCGCTGGCCGCGCGCGGCGTGCCCGTGCTGCGTTTCGACCTGCGCGGCATGGGCGACAGCGAAGGCGCGCCGCGCGACTACCGCGCCGCCGCTCCCGACATCGCGGGCGCGCTGGCGCAATTCTTCGACGCCGTGCCGGCCCTGCGCGAAGTGGTGCTGTGGGGCCTGTGCGACGGCGCCACGGCCGCCGCCTGCCATGCGCCGCAAGACGCCCGCGTCTGCGGCCTGGTCCTGCTCAACCCCTGGGTGCGCAGCGCCGCGGGCCTGGCCCGCGCCACCCTGCGCCACTATTATTTGCCGCGCCTGCTGCAAGGCGCTTTCTGGCGCAAGCTGGCGTCGGGCGGGCTGCGGCCCGGCGCCAGCCTGGCC
>NZ_JBWKUZ010000034.1:0-24798 GCF_059421435.1 Janthinobacterium sp. GW821-FHT03A03
CCTGCCACGGCTGCCACAGCAGCAGCGCGGCGGCCACGGCGGCGACCGCGCCGCCCAGCGCCAGCCAGACGGGTGCGCGCCGCGCGCCATGGGCCGCCGCGCCAGCCTGCAGCTGTACCTGCGGCGCGTGGATCGAGGGCAATTCACCCAGCTGGCGCTCGGCCTGCGATTTTTTCAGTGCTTCCAGTATGTAGGACATCTTATTTCCCCGCCACCATCGCCGTCGCAGCGGGTGCTGCCACGGCAGGAGCTGCGCTACTCAGGCGCGGCTCCGCGTTGTCACCCAGTTGCCTCAGGCGTATATACGTTTTCGGACCCGCCAGGCCATCGGCCCGCAAGTTCTGGCTCTGCTGGAAAGCACGCAGCTGGCCTTGCATCTCGGCATCGAGCGGCAGGTTGGCGGCCGGCGCCGGCAAGCCACGCTGCTGCGCCAGGCGCTGCGCCAGCCAGTCCACGTCGGCGCCACGCGCGCCCAGCGGCACTTCGTCGCGCCAGCCGCGCGGCGCGCGCCAGAAGGTCGTAAAACTGCCATCGCCGCGCTGTGCCAGCTGGGCCAGGGGCAGGCTGTGTTGTTTGCCATCGAGCATCAAGGTGGCCGTCTCGCCCTGCAAACGCGTCAGCAGCACCAGCTGCTCCACTCCTTGCCCGTCGCGCAAGGCCAGCATGGCGGGAGTATCCAGCACGCGCAGCTCGGCGATGCCGCCCCTGCTGTGCAGGCAGCGCAGGCCGGCACGGGCGCCCGCCTGGCAAGCGTCGCCGGCCGGCAACTGTTCGCCCCACAGGGCGGCCAGCTGGCGCAGCACGGCGTTGCGGTCCGGCACGCCGGCAGGCACAGGCGCGGCCGCCGCTGCGGACGCGGCCGGCACGGATGCGGCCAAGGCCGGGGCGACGGCCGCTGGGGCGGGCACGCCAGCGCGCGGCATGAAATGCCAGGCCAGCGCGGCCGTCACCAGCGTGCCGGCCAGCACGCCACCGGCCACCTGCGGCCAGCGCAAGCCCCGTCCGGCAGCCGGCTTGCCCTCTTCCGCAAACACTTCCTCGGCGGCGCGGCGCAGGATCTGGCGCGTCACCTGCGGCCGGTTTTCCACGTAGGCGCCCAGCAGCGCGCGGTCGCACAGCAGGTTGATGCGGCGCGGCACACCTTTACTCAAGGCATGGATCTGCGCCATCAGGCGCGGCGCGAACGGCGTCTGCGCCGTGCCGCCGGCCACGGCCAGGCGGTGGTGGATATAGCTGGCCGTTTCATCGGCCGTCAGCGATCCCAGGTGATAGCGCGCGATCACGCGCTGCGCCAGCTGCTCCAGTTCGGGACGGGCCAGCATGGCGCGCAATTCCGGCTGGCCGATGAGGATGATCTGCAGCAGCTTGCGCTCGCTCGTTTCCAGGTTCGTCAGCAGGCGCAGCTGTTCCAGCACGGCGGCGGACAGGTTTTGCGCTTCATCAATGATCAGCACATTGTTCTTGCCCTGCGCATGGCTGGCCAGCAGGTGCGCATTGATGGCGTCCACATAGCCTTTCACGCTGGCAACATCTGGCGCCACGGCGATGCGGAATTCCTCGCAGATCGACAGCAGCAATTCCTCGACGGACAGTTTCGGATTGAAGATGTAGGCAAGCTGGCAATTGTCCGGGATCTGCTCCATGAAGCAGCGGCACACGGTGGTCTTGCCGGCGCCGATTTCGCCCGTCAGCAGCACGAAGCCGCCGCCGCTGCCCACGCCGTACAGCAAGTGCGCGAGCGCCTCGCGGTGGCGCTCGCTCATGAACAGGTAGCGGGGATCGGGGGCGATCGAAAACGGTGATTGCTTGAGCTGGAAATAATGCGTGTACATGGAAACCCTGCGGATGAAGCGATCAAAATGCGCGGCGGCAAGCCGCTGCCCTCAGCGGGTGCGGGCGGGCGGCAACGGCTTGTATTTGGCGCAATAGACTTTTGCCTTGCTACGGAAGTACACGATTTTACTGCCAGGCACGGAACCGCGGACGGGAAATGCGGAATTGTCGAGTTTGTTGAAACGCAAGCCCGAGGCGCTGCGAATGGCCGGCTCCAGCTTTTCCGGCGTCGAGTCCGCCACCACGCCCATGAAGACGAGGGCACTGGTGTCGTCGCTGACGATGACGTCGGTAATCGGCGCGCCCCACAGGGTCGCTTCCGTGCGGAACCAGTAGGCGCCCCCTTCATGCTTGTAGGCCGGACCGAAAGCCGTCAGCAGATAGGCATAGAAGGCCTTGTTGTCGATATGGTCGACGCACAGCACGGCATTGCCCACCACTTGCCCGAACGTCGACGGCGCCGGCCTGGCCTGCGCCAGCACGCCGGACACGGGCGCGCCCGCGGCCAGCACGGCGCATGCCGCCAGCAGGGCCGGCCAGCGCCACGGATGCGACAAGGAAAGGCGCGCGCGCATGCCTAACGCTTGCGCTCTTCTTTCTTGACCTTCTTGGCTTCCTTCTTTTCCTTCATGGTCTTGGCCGGTTCTTTCTTGGCTTCTTTCTTGCTGTCCTGTGCCTTGCTCATCATCTACTCCATGCCTGGGCGGAAATGCCTGGGCCATTATGACACTCCCCCATGAAAATGCCACGTCCTTTCCCCCATGCAATAGACCGCGGCCGGCAAGCACAGCCAGCGCATGCGCTTATTTGCAAAAAGACGTTTGCATTTTCACTTCATTATGTTTTAATACACGCAATTTATAAAAAGATATCATTTCGGTGCGGCATGACCAGCACCGGAGGCAAGCATACACACTGGGGACAGGACACGGGCCGGCATGCGTCGCGCCCGTGGGTATCAACGCACAGCCCTCGGCAGAAATACAGAACATGATGAGAACGATGATCTTGCTGGGCGCGGCCCTGTCGCTATGGGCCGCCGGCAATACGCATGCGGCAGAGACGCGGCCGCCGATGCAGCTGGCCGCCTACCAGGCGGCGCCCGCCACGCTGCCGATGCGCCTGGCCAGTTTCCAGTCGCCCGACGCCAGCCAGCGCGGGCCATACGAACCGAGCACGCAGTCGCTGCTGCTGGTCGCCGTCGTGCTGCTGAGCCTGCGCATGCGCGTGCGCGCCAGCAGCGAAAAGTTCAGCACCTGACGTTACAACGGCCGCGCAAGGCGGCCGTTCCACTCCGGCGTCAGCGCCCGGTCAGTGCAGGCACAGGCGGCGGCGCGTCTTCTCGATCAGTGCCGCATCGTAGGGATACAGGTTTTCGATAAAGAACAATTCCGTTTCCGCCTCGTCCTCCAGGCACATCTCGATCATGACCGGACCATCGCTTTCGCGGCCCAGGAAATCCTTCGGCCAGCGGTTCTTGCGGTGCGTGCGCATCATTTCCATGCCCAGCGCGGCCAGCGGCGCCGACACGCCGGCGGCCAGCGCCTCTTGCTGCCAGTCATCCCAATACGCGCTCTTTGCTGCCTTGTCGTTCATCATGCTCTTCCAACTCAGGTGTAAAAGGCGGACTCTACTCTTCATGGCGTCCCTTGCCAAGCATGCACAAAAGCAATACCGCACGGCCAACAACAGACCAGTGGGGAAAAATTGGCATTAAACAAGGCCAATTTCAATACCATTCACGGCACACAAAAATCCCTTTATTAACAAAGACTTGCAATCATACGCTCGGGCATGGCGCGACTCCGCGCAATGCATTTGTTAATACCACTTAAATACCTGTTGACAAGCCATCGAGGCGACAATATAGTGCCTTCAGCTTTTTCGCCGCCCGACAAATAAAAAACCGAGACAGGCGCATCCAACCATAAGCGGGACTGCACACACATGATCGAATACATAATCGGCGTCGACGGCGGGGGCAGCGGCACCCGCGTACGCCTGGCGCGCCGCGACGGCCAGGAACTGGCGCAGGGACAAAGCGGCCCTTCCGGCCTGGGACTGGGCATCGAACGGGCCTGGACTTCCGTGGGCCATGCCGTCACCCTGGCCTTCCGCGCCGCCGGCCTGGAACAGCCGCCCCTGCAGCGCATGGCCATCGGCCTGGGCCTGGCAGGCGTGCACAACAAGCAGTGGGCCGCCAGCTTCACCGAACACAATCCCGGCTATGCTGCCGTCGCGCTCGAATCGGACGCCCTGACCACCCTGCTGGGCGCGCATGCCGGCCAGCCGGGCGCCATCGTTGCCATCGGCACGGGCAGCGTGGGCGAAGTGCTGCACGCGGACGGCAGCCGCCATGAAGTGGGCGGCTGGGGCTTTCCCTCCGGCGACGAAGCGGGCGGCGCCTGGATCGGCATGCGCGCCGTCAACCACGTGCAGCAGGTGGTCGACGGGCGCGTGCCCGGCAGCGCCTTCGCCACGGCCGTCATCGACGCCTGCGGCGGCCAGCGCGACGCCATGCAGGTGTGGCTGGCCGCCGCCAGCCAGACCACGTTCGCGCAGCTGGCACGGCTGGTGCTCGAACACGCGGCCACCAACGCGGTGGCGCGCACCATCCTGACCGACGCGGGCCAGCAGATCGCCCTCATCGCCAGGGCCCTGGACCCGGCCGGCACCCTGCCCGTGGCCCTGTGCGGCGGCCTGGCGGCGCCCTTGTCGGCCTACCTGCCGGCGCAGCTGTTACAACTGGTCGTGCCGGCACAGGGCGACTCGGCGGCAGGCGGCCTGCGCCTGATCAGCAAGCACTTGCAGGAGCAATGACCATGCTGGCCAAACTGTCCGCCTTCAAACCGAATCCCGCCAGCGACACGCCGCTCTACATGCAGCTGGCGAACATGCTGTCGGACGGCATCGCCAGCGGCGACTGGCGCGCCAACCAGGCCTTGCCCTCGGAACGCGTGCTGTCGGAAATCCTGGAAATCTCGCGCGTGACGGCGCGCAAGGCCATCGACATGCTGTGCGACCGGGGCATGCTGACGCGCAAGCGCGGCTCGGGCACCTACATCACGCCCAAGCTGGAGCAGCCGCTGTCGCGCCTGACGAGCTTTTCGGAGGAACTGCGCCAGCGGGGCTTCACGGCCGGCTCGCGCTGGCTGCAGCGCGACATCGGCGCGGCCGCGCCGCTGGAACTGCTGTCGCTGGGCCTGTCGCCGCACATGCCGGTGGCGCGCCTGCGGCGCCTGCGCACGGCCGACGAAGTGGTGATGGCGATCGAGACGACCACCATCCCCGCGCTGTACATGCCGGACCCGCAGCAGGTGACCGATTCGCTGTACGGCTACCTGGAGTCGCGCGGCACCATCCCGATGCGCGCGCTGCAGCATATCCGCGCCGTCAACGCCACGGCGGAACAGGCCAAGCTGGCCAATATCAAGACGGGTGAAGCCATGCTGCACATCACCCGTGTCAGTTATCTCGACAACGGCGCAGCGGTGGAACTGACCCACTCGTATTGCCGCAGTGATTATTATGAATTCGTAGCGGAGTCGCGCAGATGAGCAGCACTATCAAAGGCAATATCCTTACCCCCGGCGGCTGGATCCACGGCGCCATCGCCTTCGGCGAGCGCGTCGACAGCATCGCGGGCAATTCCATCCATCCCTCAAGCAACAGCGACGACTACATCCTGCCCGGCTTCATCGACCTGCACGTGCACGGCGGCGCCGGCAAGGACATCATGGAAGGCGGCGAAGCCGTGTACGCCATCGCGGCCATCCATGCGCGCCACGGCACCACCAGCCTCTTGGCCACCACCATGACGGCGCCGCCGGAAGACATCGACGTGGCATTGGCGGCCATCGGCATCGCCGCCAACAACCGCCGCCCGAACACGGCGCGCGTGCTGGGCGCCCACCTGGAAGGCCCGTACATCAATTCCGGCAAGCTCGGGGCGCAGCCGAACTACGCGCGCGCCGCCACGCTGGCCGAAATCGAGCGCCTGCAAACGCTGGCCAGGCTGCGCGTCATCACCGTGGCGCCGGAAATCGCCGGGCACCTGGAACTGGTGCGCTCGCTGGCCGACGCCGGCGTGCGCGTGCAGATCGGCCACACGCTGGGCTCCTATGAAGACGGCGTGGCCGCGCTGGAACACGGCGCGGTGGGCTTCACGCACCTGTTCAACGCCATGAGCGGCCTGCATCACCGCGAGCCGGGCATGGTCGGCGCCGCCCTGGCGCACGCCGAATACGCCGAACTGATCCCCGACCTGCTGCATGTGCATCCGGGCGCCATCAAGGTGGCCCTGCGCGCCATCCCGCGCCTGTACTGCGTCACCGATTCGACCGCCGCCACCGGCATGCCGGACGGCGAATACATGCTGGGCCGCCACGCCGTGCAGAAATGCATGGGCGGCGTGCGCCTGCCCGACGGCACGCTGGCGGGCAGCACCCTGACCCTGGACCAGGCGCTGCGCAACCTGGTGGGACTGGGACTGGACCTGGCCGACGCGTCCAAGCGCGTGTCGACCAACGCCGCCGATTACCTGGGCCTGGAAGAACGCGGCCGGCTGGCCCCCGGCACTTACGCCGATCTGGTGGTACTCGATCGCGATCTCAAACTCAAAGCTGTCTATATAGAAGGAGAAATCTGTGACCTCAATGATGCTTAAAGAAGCCGTTTCCGCCGCCGAATGCGTCGCCCTGCAACTGGCCAGCGACACGGAACGCTACGCGGAACTGGGCCGCAAATTGAGGAGCACCTCGTTCTCCACCGCGCTGACCATCGCGCGCGGCAGCTCCGACCACGCCTGCAACTACGTCGCCTACCTGATCATGGCGCGCCTGGGCCGCGTCGTCGCCTCGCTGCCGATGTCGCTCGTGACCCTGAACAAGTCGCCGCTGGTGACGCGCGACACCCTGGCCATCTCGATTTCGCAATCGGGCCAGAGCCCGGACGTGGTCGAGCCGATCCGCTACTTCCGCGACGGCGGCGCCACCACCGTGGCCCTCGTCAACGACATCGAATCGCCGCTGGCGCACGCCGCCGAATGGGCCATGCCCCTGCGCGCCGGCAAGGAACAAAGCGTCGCCGCGACGAAAAGCTTCATTACCAGCCTGGTCGCCGGCGCGCGCATGGTGGCCCAGTGGCAGAACGACCCCGAGCTGCAGGCAGGCCTGGAAGCGCTGCCCGAAGCGCTGCTCGAAGCGACCCGCGTCGACTGGTCGCCCGCCATCGACGTGCTGGCGCCGGCGCGCAACATCATGGTCGTGGGCCGCGGCATCAGCTTCCCCGTGGCGCTGGAATCGGCCCTGAAATTCAAGGAAACCTCGGCTTTGCAGGCGGAAGCGTTCAGCGGCGCCGAAATCAAGCACGGCCCCATGGCCCTGATCGAAGACGGCTACCCGCTGCTGATTTTCGCCACGCGCGGCCCGACCCAGGCCGGCCTGCTGCAGCTGGCCACGGAAATGCGCGGCCGCGGCGCCAAGGTCCTGCTGGCGGCGCCCGCCGACGTGGCCGAGCGCGACCTGACCCTGCCCGTGGCGGCCACGCCGGACCTCGACCCGATCGTTGCCATCCAGTCCTTCTACGTGATGGCGGCAAAACTGTCGGCCGCGCGCGGCATGGACCCGGATGCGCCGCGTCACCTGAGCAAGGTCACGAAGACCAACTAAGCAGTACCGGCAGCTGCGCCCCCGGCACGGGGCGCGGCTGCCGCCAGCCATACCCGAATATAAGCGACGGCAAGGGCATGTACCCGCGCCGCGGACTCATGGACATTGGAGCCTTGCGCTCCAGGATAAAAATGACGATCAAGAGACTGTTGGCGGTGTTTGCCTGCGCGGGCCTGCTCGCGCCACAGGCATGGGCTGTCGAGAAAATCGAATTCTGGACCTTCAGCATGAAGCCCAAGTTCACGCCGTATTTCAATGCGGTGGTGGCGCACTACGAGGCGCAGAATCCCGACGTCAGGATCGAATGGATCGACTTCCCGTGGGACGTCATCCAGACCAAGCTGGTCACGCGCATCGTGGCCGGCACGCCGCCCGCCCTGGTCAGCCTGAACGTGCCCTGGGCCGATGAATATGCGCGCGACGGCTTGCTCATGCCCGTCGACGCGCTGATCAGGGAAGCGCGCGCCAGCTACATTCCCAGCGCCCTGGACGACCTGCGCTTCAAGGGCCGCACCTACGGTTTTCCCATGTACAGCAACGTCGCGGTGATCGCCTTCAATACCGCCATTTTCAAACAGGCGGGCCTCACGCGCGGCCCCGCCAGTCTCGATGAGCAGCTGGCGTTCGCGCGGCAGATCGCGCAACGCACGGGCAAGGCCGGCATCGCCCCGGCCCTTTCCAAAATCGACGGCCTGTTCATGCAGCAGGGCCTGGCCGTCATCGCCGACAACCGCGCCGTCTTCAATTCGCCGCGGCACGTGGCGCTGGTGCAGAAGCTGGCCGATACCTACAGGGCGGGCGGCCTGCTGAAGGAAAGCCTGTTCGCCGAAGATAATTTCCCGGCCGTCATCGACGCCTACAAGGGCGGCCGCCTGGGCATGCTGCTGGCGCCCCCCACGGCCATGCAGCGCATCCGCAGCGACGCCCAGGACATCTACGCCATCACGGACGTGGCGCCGGCGCCGCTGGGCCCGACCGGCATCGCCGACGGCGGCTGGCTGGTGCACTTCGCCATTCCGAAAGGCGTGCCGGCGCAGCTGCTGCCATCGGTCGGCAAGTTCGCGCGCTACCTGACGAACGACGCCAACCAGCTGGCCTTCGCGCGCCAGGCCAGCGTCTTCCCCACCACCGTCAAGGCGGCGGCCGACCCGTTTTTTCTGTCCACGCCGAAGAACGCGGGCGCGGCTGAAAAGGCGGTGGCCGCCGGCGCCATGTCGATGAACCACTCGCGCACGCTGTACGTGGCCGGCATCGACGACTACGACGAGCTGCGCCGCTCGCTGGTGAAGGCCGTCGAGGCGGGCGTGACGGGCAAGCAGGACGTCAAGCAGGCGCTGGACCAGGCCGTCGCCATCTGGAACCGCAAGCTGGCCAGCCTGCCGCGCCACTAAGGACACCATGAAACTCGCCCACCGCCACACCGTGCAAGCCTGGCTGTTCCTCGCCCCCGCCCTGCTGCTGCTGGCCGCCTTTTCCTTCTGGCCCGTCGGCTACGGCTCGGTGCTGGCCTTCACCGACTACAGCCTGATACGCGAGACGCGCTTCGTCGGCCTCGACAACTTCCGCTACATCTTCAACAACGAGATGTTCGTCTCGGGCCTGAAAAACTCGCTGCTGTTCCTGCTGATGGTGCCCTTCGTGCAGGTGGGCGCCATCACCCTGGCCGTGCTGGTGAACAACCGCCTGCCCGGCATCCGCCTGTTCCGCGCGGCCTTCTACGTGCCCGTGGTGACCACCGTGTCCGTCGTCGGCATCATGTGGGGCTTCATGTTCCACGAACAGGGCGCCTTGAACTACGTGATGATGACGTTAAAACTCGTGAACGCGCCCGTGGGCTGGCTGTCGAACGACAGCCTGGCCCTGTTCGCCGTCATGTTCGTCACCCTGTGGCGCGGCCTGGGCTGGTACATGGTGATGTACCTGGCGGCGCTGCAATCGATTCCGTCGGACATGCAGGAAGCGGCCATGCTCGACGGCGCCAGCCGCTGGCAGCGCTTCTGGAAGATCACCGTGCCCATGCTGCGCCCGACCATCATGCTGTGCTCCATCCTGTCCGTGCTGGCGGCTCTGAAGGCTTACCAGGAGGTCGACGTGCTGACGCAGGGCGGCCCCATGAACTCCACCTTCACGGCGCTGTACTACGCCTACGACCAGGGCTTGAAGCATTTGAAACTGCCGCGCGCGCTGGCCGCCAGCTTCGTCGTGTCCCTATTTTGCATCGGCATCGCCCTGCTGTGCCTGCGCTACCTCAAACCCAAGCACCGCTGACCGGGGGATGACCATGAAAATCCGTTCCCGCCCCCTGAAAACCCGCCTGCACATGCTGGGCCACTACGCCGTGCTGTGCGCCATCGCCGTCGTCTGCGTGTTTCCGTTCTGGTGGACGCTGGTGACGGCCGTCTCCACGGAAGGCAATATCTTCGCCTTCCCGCCCACCTTCTGGCCGAAGGCGCCGTCCTTCGAGAACTTCATCGAAGTGTTCAATGCGATTCCCATCTGGTCGTTCTTCAAGAACTCCGTGCTGATCGCCGTGTTTACCGTGTTCTGGAAGCTGCTGCTGTGCTCACTGGCCGCGTATCCGCTGGCGCGCCTGAAATTCCGCGGCCGCAAGCTCGTGTTCGGCCTGATCCTGGCCACCCTGGTGCTGCCGTCGGAAGTCAATTTCCTCGTCAACTTCATCACCATCACGCAAATGAGCCTGGTCGACACCTACACGGGCGTGATCCTGCCCAACGTGGTGACGGCCGTGGCCATCCTGCTGCTCAAGCAGGCGTTCGAGGAAGTGCCGCAAGACCTGATCGACGCGGCCAGGGTCGATGGCGCGTCCGAATGGGTCATCTTCAGCCGCATCATGCTGCCCCTGATCACGCCGTGGCTGGCCACGGTCGGCATCCTGACGGCCGTCGAATCGTGGAATGAATACATCTGGCCCTCCATCGTCATGAGCAAGCCCGATGAATTCCCGCTGTCGGTGGGCGTGCTGTATCTGCGCGGCACCTTCGGCAGCAGCACGCGCGTGATCGCCGCCGGCACCTTGATCACCATCGTGCCGACCCTGCTCGCCTTTCTGTTTACCCAACGCTTCTTCATGCGCGGCATGGACGGCGCAGTCAAATGAAAACGTCTCTCGATAAGGAAGCCTCCATGCACGACCAGCGCATCAGCAGCAGCACACGCAGCCCGATTTCGTGGGTGCCCACCTTGTACTTCGCCCAGGGCTTGCCGTTCTACGCCGTGGCCCTGGTCGCCGGCCTGATGTTCAAGAGCCTGGGCGTGCCGAACGACCAGATCGCGCGCTGGACAGGGCTGATCGGCTTTGCCTGGGTCTTCAAGCCCCTGTGGAGCCCCTTCCTGGAACTGGCGCCCAGCAAAAAGACCATGGTGGTGCTGTTCCAGTTCCTCGGCGGCCTGAGTCTGGGCCTGATCGCGCTGGCCCTGCAGACGCCGCTGTGGTTCGCCGCCTGCGTGGCCGTGCTGGCCGTCGCCGCGCTGGCCTCGTCGACGCACGACATCGTCTGCGACGGCCTGTATATCGCCAGCCTGTCGAACAAGCAGCAGGCCGCCTATGCGGGCTGGCAGGGCGCCTTCTTCAACGCGGGCAAGTTCATCTCGCTGGGCGGCCTGGTGATCCTGGCCGGCTACCTGGAAGACCAGATCGGCAAGAAGCAGGCCTGGTCGGTGATCTTCCTGATCATCGGCGCCATCATGCTGTCGCTGGCCGCCTACCACATCTGGTCGCTGCCGCAGGTGCGCAACAGCGCCGTCAAGGACAAGAGCGTGGCGGGCATCAGCCGCACCCTGTGGGAAGTGCTGGTGGACTTCCTGAAGAAGCCCGGCATCTGGGGCATGATCGCCTTCATCATCCTGTTCCGCGCCGGCGAGGCGCAGGTGCAGACCATCGGCCCGCTGTTCCTGCGCGAAGCGCGCGAACTGGGCGGCCTGGGCCTGTCGACGGTGGAAGTGGGCGCCGTGTACGGCACGGCCGGCACCGTGGCCTTTTTGCTGGGCAGCATAGGCGGCGGCTACTTTACTTCCTGGCTGGGCCTGAAGCGCGCCATGTTCTTCCTGATCCTGGCCATGAACTTGCCCAACCTGGTGTTCTACTACCTGAGCCACAGCATGCCGAGCGACCTGGCCCTGATCACGGCCGCGCTCAGCGTGGAAATGTTCGGCTACGGCTTCGGCTTCGTCGGCCTGATCCTGTTCATGATGCAGGTCGTCTCGGTGGGCAAATACCAGACGGCCCACTATGCATTCGCCACCGGCGTGATGCAGCTGGGCTTCGTGCTGTTCAAGATGGTCAGCGGCGATATCCAGATGGCCCTCGGCTACAAGAATTTCTTCCTGTGGGTGCTGGTATCGGCCTTGCCCGTGCTGATACTGTCGCGTTTCATGCGCGTCGGGCCGAAGGAAGACGCGGACAAACCGGACCTGAGCAAGGCCGATCCCCCTCAAGCGCCAGCCAGCGCCAGCTAGGATAGAACCACTCCATGGCACACATCGTTTTAAAGAACATCGTCAAGCTGTACGATGACAGGCATCCTGTCATCCACGGCATCGACCTCGACATCCGCGACGGCGAATTCATCGTCTTCGTGGGGCCGTCAGGTTGCGGTAAATCAACCCTGCTGCGCATGATCGCCGGCCTGGAAGACATCACGGGCGGCGAGCTGCATATCGGCGGCAAGCTGGCCAACGATATCGCGCCGGCCGAGCGGGGCCTGGCCATGGTCTTCCAGAGCTACGCCCTGTATCCGCACATGACGGTGTTCGAGAACATGGCCTTCGCCCTGACCCTGGCCGGACATAAAAAGGCCGAGGTGCGCGCCGCCGTCGAGCGCGCCGCCGACATCCTGCAGATCGCGCCTTTGCTCCAGCGCAAACCGAAAGACCTGTCGGGCGGCCAGCGCCAGCGCGTGGCCATCGGCCGCGCCATCGTGCGCAAGCCCCAGGTCTTCCTGTTCGACGAGCCGCTGTCGAACCTGGACGCCTCCCTGCGCGTGCAGATGCGCGTGGAAATCTCGCGCCTGCACCAGGAACTCAAAACCACCATGATCTATGTCACGCACGACCAGGTCGAGGCCATGACCCTGGGCGAGCGCATCGTCGTCTTCAACGGCGGGCGCATCGAACAGGTGGGCAGCCCGCACGAGCTGTACAACCATCCCGGCAACCTGTTCGTGGCCGGCTTCCTCGGCGCGCCGAAGATGAACTGCATCGCCTGCGTCGCCGTCGCCAGCACGCCCGGCGCAGTCAGCGTGCGCCTGCCCGGCGGCGCCGTGATCGGGGTCGAGGCCAACGGTGCGGGCGTGGCGCCCGGCGACCGCCTGACCCTGGGCGTGCGGGCCGAGCATGTCGGCCTGCACGATGGCGACCATGCGGGCGGCAACGTCGTCGACGCGGCCGTGAGCCACGTCGAATACCTGGGCGACGTGGCCATCGTCTACGCCAGCCTGCCGGGCGTGGCCGAGATGCTGGCCGTCAAGCTGCCTGCCGAGGGGGGCTTGCGCCACCCGGGCGAATCCATGCGCCTGCACCTGCCGCCGCCGCGCTGCCTGCTGTTCGATGTGTCAGGGCAAGCCCTGCCGCGCACTGTTGCCGCACCAGCCCAGCCGTTTATGTGACAATAGCCGCTATTTACCATGCTGCCTCTCTTTGACTTATGCAGGCAGAATGGCAGAATGTGTGTTTTTTTGAGCTTCCTTGCCCTCTGGCAACGCTGCGGCACGATGCTGCGGCAGCCATTGCCGGTGTGTATTTTTGTTATTGATTGAAGGATAACCCATGTCCCAATTCCGCCTTGCCCGTCTTAGCCTGCTCCTGGCAGCCATCGGCCTGAATGTCCTGCCAGCCCTGTCGCACGCGCAGGATGCCAAGCCGGCCGCTGCCGCCGGCGCGCCTGCCGCCGCTCCGGCCGATTCCGTGCGCCCTGAAGTGTTCAAGCTGCTCGACCCGACCGCCGTGAAGGCGTCGATGGATGCGAAGAACTACGCCGACGTGCAAAGCCGCATCGACCAGGCTGCCACCATTCCCGCCCTGACGCCGTATGAAACGTTCGTGCTGAACCGCCTGCGCGTGGCGCTGGCGTCGACCACCAACAATGCGCCCATGGCCATGACGGCGCTCGAAGCGGTCATCGAATCCGGCAAGCTGGACAAGAAAGCGCAAGGCGACTTCATCCAGGCACTGGCCAACTACCACTACAACGCCAAGGATTATCCGAACGCCATCAAGTGGTTCACCCGTTACCAAACGGAAACAGGCGACGTGACCACCATGCGCCCGTACATCATCCGCGCCTATTACTTCAGCAATGATTTCGCGCGCGCGAAACAGGAACTGATGGCCGACCTGACGGCCAAGCAGCAGGCGGGCAAGACGCCGACCATCGAGGAACTGCAATTGCTGGCCAATACGGGCTCGAAGAGCAAGGATCCGGCCACCTACCTGGTCGCCATGGAAAACCTCGTGCGCTACTACCCGTCGGATGACTACTGGAGCGATCTGCTGGGCCGCACGCAAAGCAAGGCCGGCTATTCCGACCGCTTCGCGCTCGACGTGCTGCGCCTGCAATTCAAGGCCGTCGACACCATGCCGCCACAGGACTACAGCGACATGGCTGAAATCGCGCTGCAGAACGCCTTCCCGACAGAAGCGAAAAAAGTGCTGGACGCCGGCTTTGCCAAGGGCGCGCTGGGCACGGGCGCGAATGCCGCCAAGCACAAGAAACTGCGCGACCAGGCCAACAAGGCGGCCGCCGACGACGTGAAAAACATCGCCAGCGGCGAAGCGTCGGCCATGAAGAGCAAGGACGGCACGGGCTTGATCAACCTCGGCTACGCCTTCGTGACGATGGAGCAGTTCGACAAAGGTATCGACCTGATCCAGAAAGGCATCGCCAAGGGCGGCCTGAAGCGTCCGGAAGACGCCAAGCTGCGCCTCGGCTATTCCTACGCCATGGCTGGCAAGAAAGATGAAGCCATCAAGGTCCTGGAAACCGTCAAGGGCGGCGACGGCGTGGGCGACCTGGCCCGTTACTGGATCCTGTGGCTGAACCGTCCTGCCACGGCAGCGGCGGCGCCGGCGGCAGCGGCCAAGTAATACCTGCCAGCAAGCATCCCTGCCAGAGCGGTTCCCGGTGTATGCCGGGGCCGCTTTTTTTTCGACCTTCTTGCCTCCCGCCATGCCGCCAGCCACCGCCGCCGCTCCTGAACGATTGACCAGCCTGGACGCCTTCCGCGGCTGCGTGATCATCGCCATGATCTGGGTCAACTACCTGGCCGGCATGCCCGGCATCGCCTGGTGGCTCGAACATGCGGGGTCCCGCGCCGACGGCATCACCGTGCCCGACCTCGTCTTCCCCGGCTTCCTGTTCATGGTCGGCATGGCCATCCCGCTGGCCTTGCAGCGCCATTGCGGCCGCGTCACGCCCGCCCTGCTGGGACGCCTGCTGTGGCGCTCGGGCAGCCTGATGCTGGCCGGCGTGGTGCTGGCGAACGCCTACCGCTACGATGCGCAGGCGGCGCTGCTGCCGCGCGCCGCGTATTTCCTGCTGTTTTATGTGGCCATGATGCTGCTGTGGCGCCAGGGTGCGGGCAAGCGGGAACTGGCTGTGGGCGGCGCGCTGATGCTGTTTCTGTTGGCAACTTTTCGCGGGGAATTGAACAGCGAGTTTTCCAGCACCTGGCTGCAACCGTCATGGTGGGGCATCCTCGGCATGATAGGCTGGGCCTATCTGCTGTGCAGCCTGCTCTACCTGGCGTGCCGGGGCAGCGGCACGGCGCTGATGGGCATGTTTTCCCTGCTGATCGTGCTGTACATGGGCGGCACGGCCGGCAGCCTGGATTTCTTGCCGGCTGGTATCAAGGGGTTTGTCAACGTGCCGCAAGTGCTCGGTTCGACGGCGGCCAATGTGCTGGCCGGCACCGTGGCGGGCCGGCTGTTCCTGCGCGGCGCCGCCCTCAGCCATGGGCAGCGCATCCGCTTCATGGCCTGGTTCGCGCTGGGCCTGCTGGCGGCCGGCCTGCTGCTGCGGCCGTATCACCACATCAACAAGATCGCGGCCACGGAATCCTACACACTCGTGTGCAGCGCCCTCATCCTGGCCCTGTTCCTCGTGTTTTATGTCGTCATCGACGTGTGGCGCTGGCGCGCCTGGGCCGTGGTGCTGTTACCGGCCGGCACCAACGCCCTGTTTGCCTACATCGTGCCCGACCTGTGGGAACAGCTGGCGGCCGTGCTGCACCTGCCGCGCTTCTGGTGGCCGTATCTGGCCACGGGCGGCGCGGCCGGCCTGTGGAATGCGGCCGCCGTCACCGCCCTGATGCTGCTGTTGACCGCCCTGGCCACGCGTTACGGCTTGAAGTTAAAGTTCTAGACCTTGATGTAGATCTTGCGCTTGTCCATGCCGTAGGCGATCAGCCAGCACAGCAGCATGAAGCTGACGGCGAACAGCAGCGAGCCCACGCGGGGCGGCGCCCAGCCCGTAAACCACTGCCGGTACAGCCACTGGTACAGGTTGCCGCCGCCGATGCGCACGGTAAACGCGATGATCACCAGCACTTCCGACACCAGGTAGATGAACAGGGTGTTCTTGCCGAAGACTTCAAAGAAGCAGGTCCAGCCCGTCATTTGACGCACGTCAATGATGAACATCAGCGTAGCCAGCAGCAGCAAGTCCAGGCCGACGCCCAGCATCACATAGGAGCTGGTCCACAGCTTCTTGTTGATTGGAAACACCTCATTCCAGCACAGGGCCACGGCCACGCAGATGACGCCCGCCACCACCAGCTGATACAGCGCGGAACGCAGCCGCGCCGGCGCTGCCTGGCGCACAAAGCTGCCTGCCAGATAGCCGGCAATCACATTGACGATGGACGGCAAGGTGCCGAGCACGCCTTCCGGGTCGAAGGCAAGGCCCTCGCCGTGGTACAAATGGCTGTCGCCCAGCAGGAACAGATCGAGTTTGGCCGGCGCATTGCCATGCAGCGTATAGTCGCCCCAGGTCGCCAGGATGGCCCAGTAGCCGAGCAAGGCGCAGGCGCTGAAGACGAGAGCGCCGCGCGTCCTCCAGTAATGCAGGATCAGGGCGGCGGTCAGGTAGCACACGGCGATGCGCTGCAGCACGCCGGGGATGCGCGTGTGCGACAGCGGCGACCAGGCGAACTGGCCCGCGTCGTCGATCTTGAAGAAGGGGAACCAGTACAGCAAAAAGCCCAGTAAAAAGATCAGCGCGCTGCGCCGCCACAGCTTGCCCAGCACGGCGCCATGCCCCAGGTGCTCATATTTCCCCAGCGCAAAGGCCAAGGCATTGCCGACGACAAACAGAAAGCTGGGGAACACCAGGTCGGTCACAGTAAAACCATGCCATTCGGCATGCAAAAACGGCGCATACACGGCGTCCCAGTCGCCGGGGGTATTGACGACGATCATCAGGGCGACGGTCAGGCCGCGCAGGACGTCGAGGGCGAGGTAGCGTTGAGAAGCAATAGTCATGTCAAACAATTCCAGATGAAAAAAGCAGGCCCACCGCTGGTGGCGGAAGGCCTGAAAAAAAACGATGCCTGACAAAACCATCGTGCAGCAGGTGTGGTCAGGCCTTATCCACTACAGTTTGGCGCGCAAGCCAAAGTAAAATTGACGGCCGTTCGAATACAGGGCCGTCGGCTGGTCCTGGTTGGCGCCGTAATACTTGAGCACGGGATTATTCAGGTTCAGCACGTCGAAGGTCAGCGAATAGCGCTCGTTGATCTTGTAGTTGAGCGAGGCGGCCAGGTTGCCCACGCCATGCACGTACTGGGGCGAACTGCTGAACAGGCCGGCCAGGAAGCTGGAGCGGTAGGTATAGGCCAGGCGCGCGCTCAGGCGCTCGTCCTCGTAATAGCCTTCCAGGTTGTACGTGCCGCGCGAGCTGCCCACCACGGCGGCGCCATCGTCGGCCTTGCCATTCGTATAGGTGTAGTTGCCCACCACGCCGAAACCGCCCCACAAGCCCTGCTGGTAACTGAGTTCCACCCCCTTGTTGCTGGCGCCGATATTCGTCGGCGACTGGATCACATAGGTGTTGAATTTCTTGAAGGTATTATTGTAATAGCTCACGGGCGCCGTGCCGAACGTCACGTAGGATTTCATGTCCATGTAGAAGGCCCCCACGGACAGCATGGCCTTGGGAGCGAAATACCATTCCAGCGTGGCGTCGTAGTTGGTCGAGCGTATCGGTTTCAAGTCCGGATTGCCGCCCGTGCCTGTCAGCAACTGGTCGTTCAGGTTGACGGCGCCCACCAGCGCGCTGTAGTCGGCGCGCGCCATGGTTTTCGCCACAGCCGCGCGGGCCACCAGGTCCTTGCTCAGGTCAAACTTGATGTTGGCGCTGGGCAGCACATCCGTATAGCTGTGCTTGACGATGGTGGGCGTATAGGTGCCGAAGACGTTTTCCTGGCCGATCGGATTTTCGCCGCCCGGCACGTTCGTCACCGTCGTCTGTTGCGTGCGCACAAGGCGCACGCCCACGTTGCCGCGCCACTTGTTGCCCGCCAGATTGGCCATGATGTAGGCCGCGCTATCCTTTTCCTTCACGTCCAGTTCGGCCGGCCAGTTGCGCGAGTTCGGCCCGCCCGTATTGTCGTATTTGTTGGCCCACGCCACCAGGTCGGCCGGATCGAGTTGCCAGTAGCGTCCCTGCGCATTGCCGCCCAGGCCCTTGCCGTAGTCGCCGGGATAGGTGCCGCCATTCCACTTCGGCAAGGGTGCATTCGTGGTGCCGTCGCACACGGCGCAGCTGCGGTTTTCCGGCCACGCCACATTGCGGTGGTGTTCCGCATAGCGCGCGCCGAACTTCAGCGATTCCAGCACGCCGTAATCCATGCTCAGCTCACCATCGGCCTGGCCGTATTTTTCCGTGTCCAGGGTTTCCACGTGGGAACCCCAGGCCGATGCCGTTACCGCATTCGATAACTTTGAAATGTCGAGACCGGGGAAATTCAGCCTGGCCGGCGACAGGCCGTTCAGCTGGTAAGACACGCCCACGCCCGTCAAGCCCGCCTCATAGCCGAGGTCGACGGGTGTTTCGCCGATGCCGCGCGTGTAGCCGAGGCTGCCCGTAATGCGCAGGCGCTCGCTGGCGCGGTAGCTGCCGTTGACATCGACATACGCGGTCGACGAGTTCGAGCCGGGGCGGTAGATCTGGTCCACCAGGGCCGGATACAGCTGGCCGTTGTACGGCGTAGTGGCATTCGCCGCAGGAAACTGCGACGCGGGAAAATCGGCCGCCACCAGGGTATTGTTCTTGACGGTAAACGCGCTGGGAATCACGCCCACATGCTTGCCGTCATTGTCGACGGCATTCAGGTTGGCGCCCGGCTGGTTATAAAAGCTGCGGTTGTAATTGGCCGCATCCAGTTTTGAATAAAAACCGTTGACGTCCAGCATCAAGTCAGCGGTGGGCTTGAATTGCAGGTCGATGCTGCCGCCCTGGCGCTTGCGTACCTGTTCGAACAGGGCCGAGTTGATGCCCAGCGGCGCCAGCACGCCCGCCAGTTCCGGATATTTCTGCGCGGCAGGGCTGTCGGCGTCGATGGCGCCATAGCCGAAGAATTCCTGCCCGTCACGGCGCTCGTGGCGCTTCTCGGAAAACACCTGGAACAGCACGCCCATGGTCTTCGCTTCGTTCTTCCAGTTGAACAAGGCATTCATCTGCGGGTCCGTCTTGCCCGGCAAGTCCGCGTAGATGGCCTGCACGGCCAGCTCGGCCGTGAAAGGCTGCTTGAAACTGAGCGGCTTGCGCGTCTCGATATTGATGGAACCGGCCACGCCGCCTTCCACCAGGTCCGCCTGCGCGCTCTTTTGCACGGTGACGCGGCTGACAATTTCCGACGGCAGCAAGGCGAAGCTGACGCTGCGCCCCACGGTGCCCACCTGGTCCGTGACAAACCAGTCGCCCGTGCCCACGGCGTGGCCGTTGATCAGCGTTTGCGTCAGGCTGGGGCTGGTGCCGCGGATGCTGACACGGTCATTTTCCGAGAAGCCGCCCTCGCCGCCGGCCGACGAGGAAATGTTGACGCCCGGCACGCGCTGCACGGCGTCCGCCACGTTCTTGTCAGGCAGCTTGCCGATATCTTCCGCGCTGACGACGTCGATCACGGAATCGCTGTTGCGCTTCTGGCTCAGCGACTGTTCCAGCGAAGCGCGGATGCCGGTAACGACCACTTCCTGCATCGCCGGCGAGGCGGACTGGGCTTGCTGCGCCTGTGCCGCCATATTGATGGACAACAAAGCGGCTGCGGCGGCGATGGGGTGTAATACGGGATGCAAACGGCTGTTCATAGACTCCTCGTTATGGATGCCCGCCGCGCTGGCGGGACGGTTTTATGGATGAGTACAGACGGCAAACGACGGGGTGCAGCAGAAAGGGACAAAGACCGGCGGGAGCGCCGAAAAAAAAGGCAAGCCCCTGAAACAGGAACTTGCCTTGAAAGACCGAGGAAGACCGGGCCTGACGCGGGTGCATCAGGCCGGATCGTCTTGCTTACAGCTTGCCGCGCAGGCCCAGATAGAAGGTACGGCCATTGCTGTAGAACGCGCGTGGCTGATCCTTGTTTTCGGCGTACATCTTGATGGTTTCGTTGGTCAGGTTAAGCGCATCGAACGTGATCGTGAAGTGCTCGTTGATCTTGTAGTTGAGCGAACCTGCCAGCGTGCTGCTGTCGTCGACGTGCTGGCTGGCGCCACGGTCCACGCCGGCCTTGTAGGCCGAGCGATAGTTGTAGGCCAGGCGCGCGCTAAAACCGTGTGCTTCGTAGAAAGCGGTCAGGTTATAGGTGTTTTTCGACGCGTTCAGCAATTCGCTGCCATCGTTCAGCTTGCCGTCGGCGTAGGTGTAGTTGGCCAGTACGCCGAAATCACCGAACACCGGTTGCTGATAGCTCAACTCGACGCCCTTGTTCTTGCCCTTGGTGTTGTAGGACTCGGTCACCTGGAACACCCTGTCAGCACCAACCTTGGTATTGAAATAGGTGGCGTTGACGTTACGTTGCGCCACGATCGAATTCAAATCCATGTAGAAGATGCCGGCCGAGACCGCCGATTTTGGCGCGAAATACCACTCGGCGCTGACTTCGGCATTGTTCGAACGCACAGGATTGAGGTTGATGTTGCCCTTGGTACCACTCAGGGAATCCTCATTCAGCGATACGGCGCCGCCCAACGCGCTATAGTCAGGGCGCGCAATGGTCTTGGCCAATGCGGCGCGCACAACGAGATCGTTGCGGACATCAAACTTGATGTTGGCGCTAGGCAGGAAGTCGTTATAGCTGCGATCATAAGTGTTTTGCGAGTAGGCGCCAAATGCGGAACCTGTGATCGGACCGCCGCTGGCATTCACCGTCGTGGACTGCTTGGTATGGACGGCGCGCACGCCGAAGTTACCGCTCCAGTTATCGCCGGTCAGATTGGCCATACCGTAGACTGCCTGGGTTTTTTCCTGCAGCTTGAATTCATCGCGCCAGTTGTGGCGAGCGACGCGGTCAGGATTGCGGTTGCCCGGAATCGCCGCCCATTTTGCCAGGGCATCGCCGTCATAGCGGAAATAGTTGGTAGGCAAATTGCCGCCCAGGTTGGAAGCGAAATTACCCGGATACAGCGTACCGTTCCAGATGGGGCCGGCACTGTCCAGACCTGTCGCGCCAGGACCCGTTTCAAATGGGTGCTCGGCGGTACGTTTATGGTCGGTGAAGCGCGCGCCAAACTTGATGGAATCCCAAATGCCGCTCGACAGGCGCAATTCGCCATCGATCTGGGTATACAGTTCCTTGTCGACCGACTGCGATTCCCCGCCACCGATCCACGCCGTGCCCAATGGCGCCGTGGTCGTGCCGCCCGGATAGGAAACGGTAGCCGGACTCATGCCATTGAGCGCATAGTTCATGCCGCCATCGACCTTGTTTTGGTAGTACACATCATCACGGTCGTAGCCCACGCCGTGGGTCTTGCCCAGCTTGCCGGTGAAGGTCAGGTCCTTGCTGGCGCGGTACTTGAAGTTGAAGTCCAGATAGTACGTTTCACCGCCTGCGTCCGGACGATAAATATTGTCGACCTCGCCGGCATTCTTCGTGAAGTTCGCCGCCACGAGCGTATTATTGCGCACCGTGTAGGACGTCGGCACCATCCCCGCATTGATCGAGCCACTCGGCGCGGCCAGGTGGTTGGTATTCGAATGCGGCGCCTTCAATTGCGAATAGAATCCATTCAAATCCAGCGTCAGATCCTTGTTCGGCTTAAACTCGATATCAAACGCACCACCCTCACGGGTTTTCTTTTGCTGGAAGAAACTCGCGCCGATGAAGGTAGGGGCCAGTACGCCCACCAGATCAGGATGCGCCTGCGCAGCAGCCTTGTCGGCAGAAATCGCCGTGTAACCGAGGATTTCCTGGCCATCACGACGCACTTCCGACTTTTGCGAGAAACCCTGCACCATGATCCCCAGCGTATTGTCGTCGTTTTTCCAGTTCACCATACCGGAGAATTGGGGCTGGGTTTTCTCCGACAGGTCATTGTAGTTGGCCTGAATCGAGCCTTCGGCCGTAAACTTGTTCTTGAACTCCAGCGGGCGGCGCGTGATCACGTCGATCGCACCGGACACGCCGCCTTCCACCAGATCAGCGGTGGCGCTCTTTCTCACCACTACCGAGCTCACCAGCTCGGATGGCAGCAAGGAAAAACTGCTGCTGCGGCCCACGTTGCCGCCGAATTGGTTCAGCACGAACCAGTCGCCGGTGCTGATGGCGTGGCCGTTGAACAGGGTTTGCTGCAAGCTGGGGCTGGTGCCGCGCAGGCTGACGCGGTCGTTTTCGCCGAAGCCGCCTTCGCCGCCGGCCGACGATTGGGTATTCACACCTGGCAGGCGCTGGATCGCGTCAGCCACGTTACGGTCCGGCATTTTGCCGATATCTTCGGCCGTCACCACTTCCACCACGGAATCCGCATTACGTTTTTGCTTCAGCGACTTTTCCAGCGAGGCGCGCACGCCGGTCACCGTCACGGTGGCCACGTCGTCGGCGGCAGCTTCTTGCGCCTGCGCCGAAAAGGCCAGGCCGGCGACCATCACGGCAACGGCAGCAGCGATCGGCGTACGGCTACGCGAACCGGTTTTCACGACGGCAGCTGCAGGTGTCAAATTGCGTTTCATGTACTCCCCCTTGATTTAGGCTCCAGGATGGAACCTTTTCATTTTTAACGTAGATCTTCTTTCCAGCCCGCCCAGTGTCTCCGGCATGCTGCAGACCCTTCGGCACAACCACTTACAAAACCAATTCAACGCCAATATACTACTATCCAATACCAGAACACTACCAGTTGCAACTTTTTTTTTATAACGTTGTTTGAATCACACAGACCACTTTATCTAAATCAATCTGTAGCCCGTATGCGCGGGCTAAATACGAGCGTAGCCAGGCATAAATTGCTGGCTTGATAATTGAAATTGGTTTTATAACGGCCTTTTTTGGTATTATCCAGCGACACAAAACAGATACAGAGCGCGTCTGTAACGCGCCGTAACGGAGACCCACAGCGTATGACCACCCTGGCTCACATCATGCAAGGCCTGGGGCAGACGAGCAGCCTGCCCCTGTACCAGCAACTGCAGCGCGCGCTGCGCGAAGCGATCGACAAGCGCATCCTCGGTCCCGACGAAGCCCTGCCGGCCGAGCGCCAGCTGGCCAGCGACCTGGCCGTCTCGCGCATCACCGTGCGCAAGGCCATCGACGGCCTCGTCAACGAGGGCTTGCTGGTGCGCCGCCCCGGCTCGGGCAATTTCATCAATACGCGCATCGAGAAGAACTTCGCCAAGCTGACCTCGTTTTCCGAGGACATGCGGGCGCGCGGACGCACGCCGCGCAGCGTCTGGCTCAAGCGCGCGGAGGGCACCGTGACGCCGGAAGAGGCCTTGCGCCTGCGGCTGTCGCCGGGCGCGCCCGTGTACCGCTTCCACCGCATCCGCTATGCGGACGAGGTGCCGATGTGCCTGGAGTACGCCACCATCGTGGCCAGTTGCCTGCCGGCGCTCGACGCCGTCGACGTGTCCATGTACGACGCGCTGGAACAGGCGGGCAACCGCCCCGTGCGCGCCCTGCAGCGGCTCAGCGCGCTGTTGCTGACGGGCGAGCAGGCCAGCCTGCTGCAAGCGGAGGAAGGTGATGCCGGTTTATCGGTGGAAAGACTGGGCTTTTTGCGCGACGGCCGCGCCGTGGAATTTTGCCGCTCCTACTTCCGCGGCGATATGTACGACTTCGTGGCCGAATTAAGTACCAATTAATACCAGTTCCGCGCTTTTCTCAATACCAGAGAAAACCACTTATTGCAGTGCAATATTTATTCGGCATTGCGCCTATATATATGCGGCAGCCGTGCAATCACCATTGGCGATTATGTGGCTGCTTTGCAGATAATATGAAAATGCGCGCCCCGGCAGTGTTTTTGCGCATTGCAGCAAAATGAAGTATTTTCTGTCAGGAAGCGGGGGCGGCGCGGTGCCCCATAGCGAGGAAAAGCACCGCCAGCGCCACGCACAGCCAGCCGAACAGCGGCCCCAGCCAACCGGCCCAGGTCGCCACAGGCCGCGCGGCCGGCAACGGCGCCAGCAAGACGCTGCCCGGCATGGCGCTGCTGGCCTGTTCCGCCAGCACCCGTCCATATGCATCGCTGACCGTCAGGCGCCCCTCGCGCGCGGCGCGCAGCACCGCATAAGCGTTTTCCACGCCGCGCACGACGGTCATGCGCGCCCCCATCCAGTCGTCGAGCTGGAAATCCCAGGCCGGCACCAGCATCGCGCGCGCTCCGGCCGCGCCATACGCCTGCCCCAGCGGCGCGAAATGCATGTCCTTGCAGATGGCCAGGCCCATGGCCAGACCCGCCACGGGCTGCACGGCATACGCGTTGCCAGCGAGAAAGTCCCGCTCGGGCGGCGCCAGATGGTGCTTCTGGTAGCTGACGGGCGCCGCGCCATCGGGAGCAAACAGCCAGGCCAGGTTGCGCCGCCCGGCCGCCTCTTCCACGCCGATGCCGAGGATGATCCACACGCCCGCGTGCCGCGCCAGCGCCTGGAAACGCTGCCGCACGGCATCCGCCCGGGCCGGCGCCAGCACGGCTATCTTTTCCGGCAACAGCACCAGCCGGGCGCCCTGCCCGGCCAGCTCTGCGACGTGGCGCGCATACTGGTCCCAGACGGCTTGCGCGCGCGCCGGCGGCGTGGCCGGGCCGATGAAATCGTCGATGACCGCCAGTCCCGCCAGCGGCCCGGCCG
>NZ_JBWKUZ010000035.1:0-24529 GCF_059421435.1 Janthinobacterium sp. GW821-FHT03A03
GCGCCATGCCGGACGCCGCGCCGCCCGCGGCGCTGCCCCAGGACCTGCCGCGCGAACCGCGCCAGCCGGCGGGCGCGGCGGAACAGCAGGCGATGATACAGGCGGCGGCGCAGGCGGCCGTGGCCGCCCAGCTGGCGCAAATGCCGCCGCCGGCGCCGCCCAGCCTGCCGCCGGTCATGGCGCCCGACAACAGCCAGATCCAGGTGCTGCGCAACGCGCCCGCGCCGCAGATTGCGCCCGGCGTGCAGCAGGGCTACCAGGCCCTGAATGGCGGCCAGCTGGGCGCGGCGCGCCAGCAGTATGAAGCCGTGCTGCAGCAGGACGCGGGCAACCGCGACGCCCTGCTGGGCCTGGCGGCCGTGGCCCAGCGCGAGCAGCAGGGCGCGCAGGCGGCGTCGCTGTATGTGCGTTTGCTCGAAATCAATCCCGACGATGGCGAAGCGCTGGCCGGCCTGATCGGCCTGCGCCAGGGCGACGTGGAGCAAAGCGAAGCGAAATTGAAAGCCATCCTGGCCCGTTCGCCCGACAGCGGCCCCGTACTGTTTGCGCTGGGCAATGTGTACGCCAAGCAAAGGCGCTGGAACGAGGCGCAGCAGCAATTCTTCCGCGCCTACAGCGCCGCGCCCGGCAACCCCGACTATGCCTTCAACCTGGCCGTGGGGCTGGACCGGCTGAACCAGCCGAAACTGGCCGCCACCTACTACCAGCGCGCCTTGAGCCTGGCGCAAACGGCGCCGGCCGCCTTCGACCGGGCCGTGGTGCAGGCCCGCCTGCGCGACCTGGGCGGCGCACCCGCGGCGGCCCCCGCGGCCGATCCCGCCGCACCCGTCATCATCAACCGTCAGGAATAAGCGTTACATGGCAGAACAGGCAAAACTTCCTCTCGGCAAGCTGCTGATCCAGAAAGGCGTGATCAGCGAGGACCAGCTGCGCATCGCCCTGATCGAGCAAAAGCGCAGCAGCGAGCCGCTGGGCAAGCTGCTCATCACCCTGGGCTTCGTCACGGAAGCGACGGTGCGCGAAGCGCTGAGCGAAAACCTGAAACAGGTGAGCGCGGACTTGTCCAGCCTGGTGGTCGACGCCATCGCCCTGAAGCTGATCCCGAAGGACGTGGCCAAGCGCTACCGCGTCTTTCCCATCGTCTACGAGCGGCAGGCGGACAATCTGATCCTGGCCATGGCCGACACCAGCAACATCGTTGCGCTCGATCAAATCAGCGCCATGCTGGTCAAGGGCATCACGATTTCCACCGTGCTCGTCAACGAATCCGATATTTCGCGCGCCATCGACCAGTACTATGGCTTCGAACTGTCGATCGACGGCATCCTGCACGAGATCGAGACGGGCGAAGTCAATTACCAGAGCATGGCCTCGCCGTCGGACGAGTACAGCCAGCCCATGGTGCGCCTGATCGACGCGCTGCTGGCCGACGCCGTGCAAAATGGCGCGTCCGACATCCATTTCGAGCCGGAACAGTCGTTCCTGCGCATCCGCTACCGCATCGATGGCATCCTGCGGCAAATCCGCAGCCTGCACAAATCGTACTGGCCGGCCATGGCCGTGCGCCTGAAGGTGATGTCGAACATGAACATCGCCGAGGCGCGCGCGCCGCAGGATGGGCGCATCAGCATCAAGTTTTCCGGTAGGCAAATCGATTTCCGCGCCTCGGCGCAGCCCACCACGCATGGCGAAAACTTCGTGCTGCGCGTGCTGGACCGGCAGAAAGGCATCGTCCCGCTCGATGCGCTGGGCCTGGCCGAATCGGAATTGAGCCTGCTCAAACTGATGATCGCGCGGCCGGACGGCGTGATCCTCGTGACGGGCCCGACGGGCAGCGGCAAGACCACCACCCTGTACTCGATCATCAACCACATCAACACGGAAAGCGTCAACATCATGACCTTGGAAGACCCGGTCGAGTATCCGATGAACATGATACGCCAGACTTCCGTCAACGATTCCGTCAAGCTGGGCTTTGCCGACGGCATCCGCTCGATGATGCGGCAAGACCCGGACATCATCCTGGTGGGCGAGATCCGCGACCGCGAAACGGCGGAAATGGCGTTTGCCGCCGCCATGACGGGCCACCAGGTGTATTCCACGCTGCACACGAACTCGTCCATCGGTTCCATCTCGCGCCTGCTCGATATCGGCATCCTGCCCGACATCATGGCCGGCAACATCATCGGCATCGTGGCGCAGCGCCTGGTGCGCCGGCTGTGTCCGCATTGCAAGGACAGCGTGCTGGCCGACAGCGTCGAGCGCCGCCTGCTGGGCCTGGCGACGGACGATGCGCCCGTGTCCATCTGCCGCGCCGTCGGCTGCGAGCGCTGCGCGCACCAGGGCTACAAGGGGCGGCTGGCCATCATGGAAATCCTCAAGATGACGGCCGAACTCGATGAATTGACGGCGCGCCGCGCCAGTGCGCGCGAGCTCAAGGCCGCGGCGCGGGCGGCCGGCTTCACGGCCCTCGTCGACGACGGCATGCGCCGCGTGCGCGAAGGCGTGACCACCCTGGAAGAAGTGGCGCGCGTGGTCGACCTGACGGATAGGCTCAGCTGATGGCGCAATATGTCTACCGCGCCATGGATGCGGCCGGCGCCCTGATTCCCGGCAGCATGGAGGCGGCCAATGTGCCGGACCTCGAGGCGCGCCTGCACCGCATGCAGCTTGACTTGATCGACTGCAAGATCACGGGCCAGTACCTGGTGCTGCTGGGCAAGCGCGTCATCCACCGCCGCGACCTGATCAACTTTTGTTTCCACATGGAACAATTGACGGGCGCGGGCGTGCCCATCCTTGAAGGCTTGAACGACTTGCGCGAAAGCACGGATCATCCGCGCCTGCGCGAAGTCGTCACGGACCTGATCGAAAGCATCGAGGGCGGCCTGCCCCTGTCGGGCGCGCTGGCCCAGCACGGCGACATCTTCGACGCCACGTTTACCAGCCTGATACTGGCGGGAGAACAGAGCGGCAAGATCGCCGACGTCTTCAAGAACCTGTCGGAGAGTTTAAAATGGCAGGATGAGCTGGCCTCGCAGACGCGCAAGATCGTCATGTACCCGATCATCGTCGCCCTGGTGGTGGCGGCCGTGACGTTTTTCCTGATGATTTACCTGGTGCCCCAGCTGACGGCCTTCATCCGCAACATGGGCGGCGAGCTGCCGCTGCACACGCGCGTGCTCATCGCCGTGTCGAACGTCTTCATCGACTACTGGTATCTGCTGCTGGCCTTGCCCGTGCTGCTGTTTTTCGGCCTGCGCGCGTGGATACGGCGCAGCGAGGCGGCGCGCTACGCCTGGGACGGCCTGAAGCTGAGGCTGTGGCTGGTCGGCCCCGTGCTGCACAAGATCATCCTGGCCCGCTTCGCCACGTTTTTCGCGCTGATGTATGCTTCCGGCATCACGATTCTGGAATGCATCCGCCTGTCCGAAGGCATCGCCGGCAACCAGGTGGTGGCCGCCGGCCTGCGCCGCGCGGCCCAGCTGATCAGCGAAGGCCATGGCGTCACGGCCGCCTTCCAGCACACGGGCATCTTCCCGCCGCTGGTGATCCGCATGCTGAAGGTGGGCGAAGCGACGGGTTCGCTGGACACGGCCTTGCGCAATGTCAGCTATTTCTACAACCGCGAAGTGAAGGAACTGATAGAAAAAGTGCAAGCCATGATAGAGCCGGCCATGACGGTCATCCTGGGCCTGCTGCTGGGCTGGATCATGCTCTCGGTGCTCGGTCCCATCTACGACACCATCAGCACCATGAAAACCTGAGGCCGCCGTGTTCCGCAAACAATTGCTCTATCTCACCAGCGACGCGCTCTGCGCCTACGACTGGGACCACGGCATGCTGGGCCCCGGCCAGGTATTTCCCGCCAGCGCCGCAGGGCTCGACGGTTTCGCCGCCTGGCTGGAAGACCCGCAGGCGCGCAGGCTCGACGTGCCCGCCTACCTGCTGACCGACCTCATCGAGGAAGACTTCCAGCACCAGCTGCTGCCCCATGTACGGGGCAAGGCGGGTCGCGCGCTGCTGGAGCGGCGCAAGCAGCAGTTGCACCGCGACACGCCCTACCGCGGCAGCACCCTGCTGGGCCGCGAAAGCGAAGGCCGGCACGACGACCAGGTGCTGTTCTTTGCGCTGACCAACCCTTCGCTGCTGCAGCCGTGGACGGAAGCGCTCGAACACTTGCGCGTGCCCGTGGCCGGCATCTATTCGACCAGCCTGCTGAGTATTGCCCTGGTGAAAAAACTCGCGCTCGCGCACGAACACCTGCTGCTGGTGACGCAGCAATCGGGCGGCTTGCGGCAAAGCTATTATGAAAAGGGCCAGCTGCGCTTTTCGCGCCAGACGGTGGCCATCGCGCTCGACGGCGTGGCCGTGAATATCGCGCTGGAAACGGAAAAAACCCGGCAATTTCTCACCAGCACGCGCATGCTGGCGCGCGGCGACGTCTTGAATACCGTCATCCTGGCGCCGGCCGCGCAGATCGCCAAGCTCGAACTGCTGTGCGATAACGGCGTGGAGGTGGCCTACCACTTCATCGACCTGCAGCTGGCGGGCCGGCGCGTGGGCTTGAAGCAGACGCCGGCGCTGGCCGACGAATTGCTGCTGACCTTGCTGGGCAAGCATCCGCCGCCCAGCCACTACCCGCCCGGCCCGCTGGCCCGCTACTACCACTTCCAGCGCGCGCGCAAGACGCTATATGGCGCCAGCGCGCTGATCGGCGCGTCGGCGGCCCTGTGGTGCGTGATTAACTTGCTTGGCGGCATCGCCGACGGGGCCGGCACGCAGCGGCTGCAGCAGGAAACGGCGTCCTACCAGGAGCGCTACCGCAGCGTCATGTCGACCCAGCCGCCGGCGCCGGCCAAGACGCAGAACATGAAAGTGGCCGTGACCCTGGGGCGCATGATCGCCAGCCAGGCGCCCGAACCGGGCCGCCTGCTGGGCGTGCTGAGCGCGGCGCTGGACCAGGCGCCGCAGATCAAGCTGAGCCAGCTGCACTGGAATGCGGGCCAGGCGCCCGCGCGCGCGGCCGGCGGCCAGCCGGCGCAGCGGCAGGGCGCGGGCGCACCGCCGGCCAGCGCCCTGGCCGGCGTGCCCGTCGCGCCGCCGCAGGCGCTGCGCCTGGAAGCGGACGTGGACATGCCGCGCAATGACTACCGCGCCGCGCTGGGCGCCATCACCGCCTTCGCGCAAACGCTGGCGCGCCAGCCCGGCCTGCGCGTGACGATCGAGGAAGCGCCGCTGGATTTGCGCTCCAGCGCCACCCTGTCCGGCAAGAGCGCCACGCCGGCCACGGACAGCCAGGCCCGCTTCACCCTTTTGCTCGTGTGGCAGCCATGAGCGGCCCCGTGAAACAGCCGCCGCTGCCCGGCATGAAGAAAGCCGCGGCGCCCGCGCGCGCCCTGCCCGCCTGGCTGGGCGAACTGCACCTGGTGCGCCGGGCCCTGCTGTGCTTTGCGCTGACCATGCTGGGCAGCCTGCTGCTGCTCAGCCTGAGCATCGCCTACCGCGCGCGCGCGGCGCAGCAACTGGACATGGCCTACCGCACGCACTCGGCGGCGGCCAGCCTGTTCAACCATGCGGAAGCGGAGAAGCAGGAAATCCGCGCCTACGAACCGCAATTCCTGGCCCTGCGCCAGCGCGGCCTGATCGGCGAGGAAAACCGCCTGGCCTGGATCGACGCCATCCGCCTGAGCCAGGAACAACGCAAGTTGTTGCCTATCAGCTACGACATCGGCGCGCAGCAAGTGCTGTCCGTGCCCTCGCCCATGGTGATGGGCCAGTACCAGCTGCGCGGCAGCCCGATGCAGCTGCGCATGGACCTGCTGCATGAAATGGATTTGCTGCACCTGCTCGACGACTTGCGCCTGTCGGGCTATTTCGCCGTGCAGGAATGCACGCTCAAGCGCAGCGGCGCCAGCGCGGCCGCGCCGGCCGCCATGCCTGCCGTCCTCAGCGCCGATTGCAGCCTGCTGTGGCTGACCCTGGGCAGCGTGGCCGTGCCCGCGCTGGGGCGGCCATGAAGCGCGCCGCCCTCCTGTGCGTGCTGCTGGCCGGCGCCGTCCCTTCCCTCCAGGCCCAGGTGCCGCAGCTGGGACGGCTGTTTTCCACGCCCGAGCAGCGCAGCGCGCTCGATGCGCAGCGCTACGGCAAGCCGGCGGCCGATCCCGCCCTGGCGCCGCCCCCGCCACCGCCGCCACCGCCGCCGCCCAGCCCGCCCGTCGAACTGAATGGCATGGTGCAGCGCAGCAGCGGACGCTCCACCGTCTGGCTGAACCAGGCGCCGCAGAACGAGCCGTACAACAGCCTGGCGCGCGGCCAGGACGGCATCCTGACGCTGCGCCTGTCGACGGGCCAGGTGGTGCTGCTGAAACCGGGCCAGCGCTACGATCCGGCCAGCGGCACGGTCACCGAAGCGCCGGAGAAACAGCCATGACGGCGCCAGCGCAACGCCAGCGCGGCGCCGCCCTGCTGTTGCTGGTCGCCGTGCTGGGCCTGGGCGCGGCCGGCTTGCTGATCGGCGCCTTCGGCCGCAACACGGGCGAGGCGGCGCGCCAGCAGCGCACCTTGCTCACCGTGGCGCAGGCGCGCGATGCCCTGCTGGGCTTTGCGGCGGCCAACGGCCGCCTGCCCCGTCCGGCAGCCTCCGCCCTCGACGGCCGCGAACGCCCCGCCGACTGCGCCGGCGACGCCGATTGCAGCGGTTTCCTGCCCTGGGTGGCGCTGGGCGTGACGGGCGTCGACGCCTGGGGCAAGCTGCTGCGCTACAGCGTCACGCCGGAAATGGCGCGCGCGCCCATCGTTTCATTTTCCGCCGTCGCCAACCGCGTCGTGCTGGGCCGCGACGCGCGCGGCGAACTCATGTATTTGGCGGGACAGGACTTGTGCGACGTCAGCGCCCAGTGCCTGCCCGCCGTGCTGTTTTCGCAAGGCAGGGAGCGCTTCGGCACATCCGCCAGCGGCGTGCGGCAGATCAATACGGCGCGCGGCAACGTCGACGAGGCCGCCAACGACAGCGACAGCCGCCGCTACGTCAGCCGCCCCGCCGCCCAGGACGGCGTGCCCGGCGGCGCCTTCGACGACATGCTGGCCTGGATCACCGTGCCGGCCCTGTACCAGCGCATGCGCGCCGCGCGCAACCTGCCATGAACGCCCGCCATCCGCAACGCCGCCAGCGCGGCTTTTCCCTCATCGAGATCGCCATCGTGCTGGTCATCGTCGGCCTGATGATAGGCGGCCTGGTCACGCCGCTGACGGTGCAGCTGGAGCAGCGCAAGGTGGCCGAGACGCAACAGGCGCTGGAAGAGGCGAAAGAAGCGCTGACGGGCTACGCGCTGCGCTACGGCTACCTGCCCTGTCCCGCCGTCTCGCCCATGAACGGCCTGGAAGACCGGCGCGGCGCCCGCTGCAACGGCGACAAGCGCGTCGGTTTCCTGCCCTGGGCCACCCTGGGGCTGCGCCAGGGCGACAGCTGGAACAATCTGTTCCGCTACAGCGTCACGCCCGCCTTCAGCGACAGCGAGCAGCAGTTCAACCTGGGCACGCCGCGCGACATCAGCATCGTCACGCGCAACGGCGGCCCGCTGCTGCAGGCGACGGCGCTGAACGACATCCCCGCCATGATCATGTCGCACGGCAAGAACAGCTTCGGCGCCACCAGCGTGCAAGGCCGGCGCCAGGCCGTGCCTGCCGGCAACAATGTCGATGAACGCAACAACGCGACGAGCGCCAACATCTATATCAGCCGCGCCGCCGGCGGCGCGCAGCAGCCGGGCGGCGAGTTCGACGACCTCGTCGTCTGGCTGTCGCCGAACATCCTGTTCAACCGCATGGTGGCGGCGCAAAGGCTGCCCCGCTGATGCCGCCAACGATGCTCCGGCCCGCCCTCACCATCGCCCGCTACACGCTGCTCGAGGCGCTGCGCAGCCGCCTGCTGTGGCTGTTCGTGCTGGCCGCCTGCGGCGGCGCCGGCCTGGCCGGCTTCCTGCAGCAACTGGCGCTGACGGAAAGCGCCGCCGTGCAGACGGCCCTGCTGGCGGCCGTCCTGCGCCTGGCCGGCGTCTTCCTGCTGGCCGCCTTCATCGTCACGAGCATGGCGCGCGAGGCGGCCGACAAGGGCCTGGAACTGCTGCTGGCCCTGCCCATGCCGCGCGCCGCCTACCTGCTGGGCAAGCTGCTGGGCTACGCGGCCCTGGCCGGCGTGCCGGCCGTGCTGTTCGGCCTGCTGATGGCGCGCTTCGTCCCGGCCGCCCACGGCGCGCTGTGGGCCGCCTCCCTGCTCGGTGAATTGTGGATCGTGGCCGCCTTCAGCCTGTTGTGCGCGGCCAGCCTGCAGCAGGCGCTGCCGGCCCTGGCCGCCACGGCCGGCTTTTATGTGCTGGCGCGCATGGTGGGCAGCCTGCAGCTGCTGGCGCACGGCGCGCAGGCGGGCCAGTCCTGGCCGCAGCAAGCGATGACGGGCGCCGTCGACGTGCTGGCCCTGCTCCTGCCCCGCCTCGACGATTTTACGCGCACGGAATGGCTGCTGTACGCCACCGGCGGCTGGCCGGCGCTGGCCGGCGTGGCGGCGCAGACGGCCATCTATGTGGCCTTGCTGGCCAGTGCCGCGCTGTGCGACTTTTACCGCCGCAATATCTGATGCGCGCCGCCCTGCGTCCCTGGTCCGCGGTGCCGCGCCGCCTGTGCTGGCTGCTGGCGGCAAGCCTGCTGCTGCAGCTGGGCTGGCGCCTGGCGCAGCAGCAGGCGCCGGCCCGGGCGCGGCCGCTGCCCGCCGCGCCGCCGGCAGCCGTGGCGCGCCTGGCCAGCCTGGGCGAACCGCTGGCCATGTCGAAGGCGATGCTGCTGTACCTGCAATCGTTCGAGGACCAGCCCGGCGTCAGCCTGCGGTGGCGCGAGCTCGACTACGAGCGCCTGGCCGGCTGGCTGGACACGGCGCAGACGCTGGACCCGCGCAGCCGCTACGCGCTGGTGGCCGCCAGCGAGGTATATGCGGGCGTGGCCGACCCGGCCCGCGCGCGGCGCATGCTGGCCTTTGTCGCCGCCAGCTTCGCGGCCGACCCGGGCCGCCGCTGGCCGGCCATGGCGCAGGCGGTGCTGCTGGCCAGGCACCAGCTGCACGACTTGCCGCTGGCCCTGACGTACGCGCGCGCGCTGCGCCGGCTGGCGACGGGGCCGCAGGTGCCGCCGTGGGCGCGCGAAATGGAAGCGTTCATCCTGGAAGACATGGACCAGCTCGACAGCGCCCGCCTGGTGATCGGCGGCCTGATACAGAGCGGCCAGATCAGCGATCCGCACGAACTGGCCTTCCTGGCCCGCCGGCTCGACGAACTTGCCAGCCAGATTGCCGCAAAGAAAGCAAATGCGCCGCCATGACCTGGCCCTTGAAATGCCGTGTCCGCAAGCGGCCATTTGCAGTAAACTGCCGTTAACGGGCTGCCTGCGGGGGCTGCCTGCCGCAGTCCCCGCAGTGGCTCCCGCAAGCCAACGTTTTTGATAAGGAATTCCCATGCCGCAACATCGCCAGCACGGCTTTACGCTCGTCGAAATCGCCATCGTCCTGGTCATCATCGGCCTGCTGCTGGGCGGCGTGCTGAAGGGACAGGGGCTGATCGACAGCGCCAAGGTGAAAAACATCATCCAGCAGTCCAATTCGCTGACGGCCGCCGTCAACGCCTACCAGGACAAATTCCGCGCCCTGCCCGGCGACGATATCCAGGGCACCGTGCACGTGCCCAATTCGGCCGGCAACGGCAATGGCGACGGCCAGATCGGCGACGGCCAGCCGCGCGAATTCACGCTGGCGCCGCAGCACCTGGCGCTGGGCGGCTTCATTACCGGCTCGTTCAACGGCACCTCGCAGTTCATGACCAGCGCCCAGGGCGGCGCCGTCTACCTGTACAACGATGAAGTGGGCGGGCGCGCCGGCAACGGCATCCGTTTCGACAACTTGCCGGAAGGTTATGCGGAGCAGATCGACAGCAAACTCGACGATGGCGTGGCCAGCACGGGTTCCGTCCGGGCGAACATGCCATATGGCAATACCGGTGCTATCATTCCCCGCACCGCCGTGTTTTTCTGACAAGGCAGTCACTATCAAAGGAATAGCATGTCACTGCACCGTAAGCTCATCGTCTCCCTGACCGCCGCCTGCGCCGTGCTGGCCGGCGGCGCGCAAGCCCAGTTCGTGGGGCCGTCCGTCGGTCCCGACGCGCCGAAGACGGTCGCCGCCGTCCTGAAAAATCCCGTCGACGACCAGGCCGTCGTGCTGCGCGGCCACCTGCTGCGCAAGGTCGGCAACGAGAAATACACCTTCTCCGACGGCACGGCGGAAATCCGCGTGGAAATCGACAATAAAGTCTTCATGAACCGCAAGATCGACGCCAGGACACTGGTGGAAATCCGCGGCGAAGTGGAAAAGGATTTCATGGAAAGTCCGGAAATCGATGTCGACGTGCTGACCGTCGTCCAGTAAGCCCCGCCTGGCTTCCCGCCCGGCGGGACGCATGCCCCCGCCCCCCCTGCGCGGCGCGGCGCCCTTCCCCTGTATGCCTTGTGCAACTCTTTTTTCGGGCCAGAAACTAGGCTTGTCAGAAGAATCAATTTCGTCTAGCATCTTTTCATTCAAGGTCAGCCAGCGCCAGCGCAAGCCTGCCTGTCGACTCATCCATTCTGGGAGCTTTCCGGGTGCAAGATTTGCCTTCGATACGCTCAAGAATTTCATGGCTGGTGCTCGCCTGGGTCCTCCCGACGTCGCTGGTCTTCATCCTGCTCGTGGCGCAAAGCTACACGCGCGAACGCGACCACGTCGTCAGCGAGACGGCGCAGGCGGCGCGCGCCGTGGCCGCCGCCGTCGAACGCGACCTGGGCGGCGCGCAGATGGCCGCGCGCATCCTCGCCCGGGCGCCCGCCCTGCAGGCCAGCGACAGCGGCGCCCTGCGCGCCCTGGCCGACGCCGTGCTGCCGCCCCCTGCCGCCGCCACCTTCATCATCTCCGACGCCTCGGGACGCCAGTTGCTCAATACGGCGCTGCCGGCCGCCCAGGCGCCGCCGCCCCTGCCGCAAAAATGGATGGCCAGCCTGCAGCGCGCGCGCGACGCCGGCCAGCCGCGCCTGACCAGCCTGCTCACGACGGCCGACGGCGCGCCGCAGCTGGCCCTGAACCTGCCGCTGCCGCGCCAGCCCGGCGGCGCGGGCGGCGCCTGGGTACTCACGGCGCTGTATCCGGCCGATTACCTGCCCATGCTGATGCGCGACCTGAACATGCCGCCCTACCTGGGCGCGGTCATCATCAACGCGGACGGCATCAACGTGGCGCGCACCCTGGCGCCGCAGCGCTACGTGGGCCAGCGCAGCGCGGCGCCCCTGCTCGAGGCGATGCGCCAGGCGCGCGAAGGCGTGCTGCGCCACGCCTCGCTGGAAGGCATCGACGTCTACACGGGCTTTCACCGGGCGCGCGGCGACGGCTGGACGGTGGCCGTCACGATACGCACGAGCACGGTGGCCGACGCCCTGCTGCGCTCGGTCGTCACGGGTTCCCTGATCCTGGCCCTGCTGCTGGGCGCCGCCTACGCGCTGGCCTGGCGCGTGGGCGGGCGCCTGGCGCGCACCCAGCACGAACTGACGCAGCAGATCCAGGCGCTGGCGCAGGGCAAGCCTTTGATATTGAGCAAACACTCGGACCGCGAATCGGCCGACATGGCCGACGCCCTGGGTGCGCTGGAGCGCGACCTGCGGCGCCACCGCACCCAGCTCGAAAGCCTGGTGGCCGAACGCACGCTGGCCCTGGAGAAATCCACGCGCCTGCTGGAAACCGTGTACGCGACAGCGCCCATCGGCATGCTGTTCGTCGACCGCGAGCTGCACATCGTCATGATCAACCAGTACCTAGCCGCCATCAACGGGGCCAGCGTGACGCAGCACCTGGGCCGTGCCGTGGGCGCCATGCTGTACGACGAGGCCGTGCGCGCGGAAGTGGAGCGCTGCCTGCGCCAGGTGCTGGAAACGGGCGCGCCCATCGTCGACATGGAGTTGAAGGGCCATAGCGGGCAGCAGCGCGAGCAGATCAGCCACTGGGTCGTTTCCTGCCACCCGATCTTCGGGCCGGAACAGCAATTGCTGGGCGTCTCCTGCCTGTGGCTGGACATTAGCGAGCGCAAGCGCGCGGAAGCGGAATTTCGCCGCTCCAAGCACCTGTTCGCCACCATCATCGAAAACATCCCGGCCATGGTCTTCGTCAAGCGCGCCGACAAGCTGAGCTTTGAAATGGTCAACCGCCATACGGAGCTGACACTGGGCCGTTCGCGCGAGCAACTGCTGGGCAAGACCGACCATGATTTCTTTCCGCCGCAGCAGGCGTCCGCCTTCGCCAGCGCCGACCGCAAGCTGCTGGCCACGGGCCAGATGGTGGAAATCGAACAGGAGGCGATCAACACGGCCGACGGCACGACGCGCCATTTCACCACGCGCAAGGTGGTCCTGCGCGACGACGCGGGACGCGCCAGCCACGTGCTGGGCGTGTCCATCGATGTCAGCGAGCGCAAGCGGGCCAGCGAAGTGCTGCACGCCACCACCTGGCGCCTGGAGCAGAGCGAGCGCTTCATCCGCACCGTCACCGACAACCTGCCCGGCATGGTGTCATACTGGGGCCACGATTTGCGTTGCCAATTTGCAAATAAATTCTACAACGAGTGGTTTGGCCGCAGCAGCGCCGAACTGCAGGGCATCCACATGAGCGAATTGCTGGGGCAGGAACTGTTCGACGTGTATGCGCCCCACGTCGAAGGCGTGCTGGCGGGCCGGCCGCAAAGCTTCGAGCGCGACTTGCTCGATCCCGCCGGCCAGGTGCGCCACACGTGGACCAACTACATCCCCGATTTCGACGACAACGGCGGCGTGCGGGGCTTTTTCGTGCTGGCCTCGGACGTGTCCGAACTCAAGCGCACGGAATTGCGCCTGCACGAGCTCAACGAGCAGATGGTGCGCGCGCGCGACAAGGCCGAGGCGGCCAGCGTGGCGAAGAGCGAGTTCGTCGCCAACATGAGCCATGAAATCCGCACGCCGATGAACGCCATCATCGGCCTGGCGCGGCTGCTGGAAGAGTCGCCGCTGGAGCGGCGCGAGCGCAGCTACGTGGGCAAGATCCAGATGGCGACCCAGTCGCTGCTCAACATCGTCAATGACGTGCTGGACTTTTCCAAGATCGAGGCGGGCCAGATGGTGCTGGAACAGCGCCGCTTCCAGCTCGAACGCATGCTGGGCAGCGTCGGCGTGCTGCTGGGCAACAGCGCCTGGGCGCGCGGCGTCGAGCCCGTCTTCGTGCTCGATCCCCGCGTGCCGGCAGAGCTGGTCGGCGACGCCCTGCGCGTGGAACAGATCCTGATCAACCTGGTGGGCAACGCCGTCAAGTTCACCACGCAGGGCGAGGTGGTGCTGTCCATCCGCAGCCTGGCCGAGGATGCGGCCAGCGTGACCCTGGAGTTTTCCGTGCGCGACACGGGCATCGGCATCGGCGCGGCCGAGCAGGAACACATCTTCGACGCGTTTTCCCAGGGCGACAGCAGCACCAGCCGCAAATACGGCGGCACGGGGCTGGGGCTGGCCATCTGCCGCCGCATGGTGGACTTGATGGGGGGCAAGATCAGCGTGAGCAGCACCCTGGGCGCAGGGTCGGACTTCCGTTTCCACTGCCGCTTCGAGCGCGTGGCGGAACTGGCCGGGACGGCGGCCGATGCGCCCGCCAGGGACGCGCCGCAAGCGCTGTCGCTGCTGATCATTGACGACAACGCCAGCGTGCGCGCCATGCTGGAAGACTGGTGCGCGGCGCAGGGCTGGCACAGCCGCAGCGCCGACGGCGGCGCGGCCGGCCTGGCCCTGCTGCGCGCCCACGCCGACGGCGCGCAGGCGGCGGACCTGGTGCTGCTCGACGCGGCTATGCCGGGCATGGACGGCATTTCCATGCTGACCGAAGCGCGCGCCGACGCACAGCTGGCGCTGCCGCCCGTGATCATGCTGGTGGCCGACCAGGACAGCGAAAACCTCGAACACCTGGCCGACAGCCTGATGCTCGCCGGCATCGTCTCGAAACCGGCCACGCCGGCGCGCCTGCTGGCGGCCGTGGCGGCCGTGCGCGATGGGCGCCATGGCAGCGGCGCGCCGTCCGTGCTGCCCGTCTCCACGCCCCTGTCGGGCTTGCTGGCCGGCATGCGCGTGCTGCTGGTGGAAGACAATGAAATCAACCAGGAAGTGGCGCAATACATCTTGCTGCACTCGGGCGCGCGCGTGGCCGTGGCCGCCAATGGGCGGCTGGCCGTCGACCTGCTCGCGCACACGCCGCACGCCTGGGACGTGGTGCTGATGGACTTGCAGATGCCCGTCATGAACGGCTATGAAGCCACGCGGGCCATCCGCGCGCTGGGCCTGCCGGACCTGCCCATCGTCGCCATGACGGCCAACGCCATGGACGAGGACCGCCTGCGCGCCATCGCCAGCGGCATGAATGCGCATGTGGCCAAGCCCATCGACGTCGACGACATGATCGCGACCCTGACGCGCCTGGTGCCGTCTGAGGCGGGCGCGGCCCGCAACGGCGCCGCCCCGTCCGGCGCTCCCGCCGCCGACACGCCGGAAGTGCCCGCCAGCCTGCCCGGCATCGACCTGGCGGCGGCCCTGCACCGCTTCGGCGGCGACTACGCCGCCTTCCTGGCCCTGCTCAAGCGCTTCGAGAATTCGCAGGGCGACGCCGTCGAGGAAACGCGGCGCCTGCTGGCCGCCGGCCAGGCGCGGCAGGCCGCGCAGCTGCTGCACCGCGTGTGCGGCGTGGCGGCCAACCTGGGCGCCACGCACATCGCCAGCCTGGCCGGCGACGCGGAAAAGGCGCTGAAAGCGGCACCGCCGCAGGCCACGGCAAGCCTGCTGCACCAGCTGGAACACGCGATGGCCGAAGTCATCGAAACGGCGCGCACCCTGCCCCTGCCGCGCAGCCAGCCTTTGGCGGCCGCGCCCGGCGACGGGCAGACCGACTTGCGCGCCGGCCTGGCCGACCTGCTCGTATTGATCCGCAACAACAATCTGAAGGCGCTGGCCCGCTTTCACGCCCTGCACCCCGCCATCCGGCAGTCAGACCGGGAGACGGCCCTGGCGATGGCCAATGCGATCGAGACGCTGAATTTTTCCGAAGCGGAAAGACTCGTGCTCGATCAGCTGAAACGAGAGGAAAACAAGTGAGCTGGACCAACCTTGCCATGAACGGGCGCATCCTCGTCGTCGATGACGCCATGGAAAATATCCAAATCCTGCACCAGCTGCTGCGCGAGGAGCACGAGGTGCTGTTTGCCCTGAGCGGGGAGAAGGCGCTGGAGATTGCACATAATCAACTGCCGGACCTGATCCTGCTCGACGCCGTCATGCCCGGCATGGACGGCTACGCCGTCTGCAACGCGCTGCGCGAGTCGGCCATCCTGAGCGCCATCCCCGTCATTTTCGTCACGGCCCTGAACCAGCCCGAGGACGAAACGCGGGCGCTGGAGGCGGGCGCCGTCGATTTCATCACGAAGCCGTTCAACGCAGCCGTCGTGCGCGCCCGCGTGCGCAGCCAGCTGACCATCAAGCGGCAGGCCGACGCCATGCGCGAACTGTCGCTGACGGACTCGCTGACGGGCGTGGCCAACCGGCGCAGCTTCAACGACGCCATGGACAGCGAATGGCGGCGCTGCGCGCGCGACGGCGTGCCGATGGCCATCATCATGGCCGACATCGACCACTTCAAGGATTACAACGACACCTATGGCCACCAGGCGGGCGACCTGTGCCTGCAGCAGGTGAGCGCCGCCCTGCGCCGCTGCGCCGTGCGCCCGCCCGACCTGCTGGCGCGCTACGGCGGCGAGGAATTCATCATCCTGCTGCCGCAGGAAACGCGCGACGGCGCCGAAGTGGTGGCCCAGCGCATCCTCGAGGAAGTGCGCGCGCTGCACATCGCGCACGCCAGATCGAGCGTCGGCCCGCACGTGACCGTCAGCCTGGGCATGGCCAGCGTCATGCCCACGGAAGGCATGGACCCCAGCGCCCTGATCCGCGCCGCCGACGCCCTGCTGTACCGCGCCAAGCAGACGGGACGGGACAAGTATTGCGCGTCGGAGGGCGAGTAAGATTTCTTATTTACGGATAGCAACGCATCAGGAACTCCGCCACGCACACGGGTTTCGTGTCGCCTTCCCTCTCCATGGTGACGGCCCAGTTCACCTGCGCCCCTTCCGGCACGTCCTCGACGGACAGGATGTCGAGCCGCGCGCGCAATCGGCTGCCCACGGGCACGGGGGCGGGAAAGCGCACCTTGTTCAGGCCGTAATTGATGGCCATGCGGATGCCGGCCATGTGCAGCGCCCCCTGCAGCATGGCGGGCAGCAGCGACAAAGTCAGAAAACCGTGCGCCACGGTGCAGCCGTACGGCGACTCGCGCGCGCAGCGCTCGGCGTCCACGTGGATCCACTGGTGATCGTCCGTGGCGTCGGCAAAGGTGTCGATGCGCTGCTGGGTGATGGCGAGCCAGTCGGACACGGCCACGTGCTGCCCCGCCAGCGCCTGGAAACCGGCGATGCCGGCGACGTCACGCATGGTGCTCTCCCGCCGGGCGGCGGCCGAACATGCCCATGCCCTCGACGGTGGTCACCACCTCGCCGTGCTGGTTGCGCACGCTCCACACGGAAATGACGATGCCGCGGTCCGGCTTCGACGTGGACGGGCGCACTTCCTTGACCTGGTAGGTCAGGTGCAGGGTGTCGCCCGCGCGCACGGGTTTGAGCCAGCGGATGCTGTCCAGGCCGGGCGAACCCATGCTGGACGAATGCCTGAGCAGATTGTCCACCACCAGGCGCATCATCATGCCGCAGGTGTGCCAGCCGCTGGCGATGACGCCCTTGAAGATGGTTTTTTCGGCGGCCGCATGGTCGACGTGGAATGGCTGCGGGTCGAAATCCGTGGCGAAGGCGATGATTTCCTTTTCTGTCACGTGGCGCTGGCCCAGGTCGATTTCCAGGCCTTGCGTAAAGTCTTCGAAATACCAATGCTTGGGTTTGATGTCGGTCAATGCGGTCATGCGGTCTCCGTCGGCAAGAAGCCCGGCTGGGCGATAAAGCGCTCGATGTGGTGCTCCACGTCGCCCAGGGTCAGGGCGATCATGGAGAGGCGCTTGAAATGGTGGGCAGCGGGCAATTCATCGGTGACGCCCATGCCGCCATGCAATTGCACGGCTTGCTGGCCGACAAAGGTGGCGGCCAGGCCCACGCGCGCCTTGGCGGCGGACACGGTGCGGCGGCGCTCCGCCGCGTCCTCGCTGCCGGCCTTGGCGGCGGCCAGCATGGCCATCGACCGGGCTTGCTCCAGGTGGATGAACATGTCGGCCATACGGTGCTGCAAGGCCTGGAACTTGCCGATCGGTGCGCCGAACTGCTGGCGCGTCTTCAAATAGTCGAGCGTGGCGGCAAAGATGGCGTCCATGGCGCCCACGGCTTCCGCGCACAGCAAGGCCGCGCCATAGTCGAGCGCCGCGTCTAGGATGGTCCAGCCCTGCCCCGCCTGGCCGACGAGGGCATCGTGGCCCAGCACCACTTGCACGAGGGTGACGGTGGCGGCGCGCTGGCCGTCGATGGTGCGGTAGTCGCGCACGGAAACGCCGGGCGCGTCCACGGGCACGAGGAACAGCGAAATGCCGTCCGTGTCATCCTGGCCGCCGCCGCTGCGCGCCGAGACGACCAGCGCGCCGGCCTGGGCGCCATGGATGACGACGGTTTTCTCGCCGTCCAGCACGAAACCGTCGCCGCTGGCGATGGCCGTGGTGGCGATATCGTGCATGTCGTGGCGCGCCTGGCGCTCGCCCAGCGCGCAAGCGAGTTTCAGGCTGCCGCTGGCGACCTGTTCCAGCACGGCGTCGTGGCCGCCCGCCAGGGTCAGAAAGCGCGCCCCAAGCACGGTGGCCAGGTATGGTTCGACCACCAGGCCGCGCCCCAGTTCCTGCATCACCAGCAGCATGTCGACGGCCGTGCCGTCGAAGCCTCCCGCGCTGGCCGGCAGCGGCAGGGCCGTCATGCCCAGCTCGGCCAGGGTGGCCCAGGCGGCATCGGACGTGCCCGTGTCGGAATGCATGATGGTATGCCGCGTTTCAAACGGGTAATCCTTGTCGACCCAGCGCCTGAGCGCGTCGGCAAACTGCTGCTGTTCCTGATTGAATTGGAAGTCCATGTCGTTTCCTTCTGCCTTACAGGCCCAGGATCATCTGCGTGATGATGTTTTTCTGGATTTCATTCGAGCCGCCATAGATCGATGTCTTGCGGTAATTGAAGTAATACGCGGCCAGCGGCGCGGCCAGGTCGTCGCCAGCGCTACTGTGGGGCGCGCCGCCGTCAAGAAATGCCGGATCGAATGGCAAGGCTTGCGGGCCGATGGCTTCGAGCATCAGCTCCGTCAGCTGCTGCTGCAGTTCCGAGCCGCGCACCTTCAGCATCGACGCCTGCGGTCCCGGCCCCTTGCCCTCTTCGCTGATGACGCGCAAGACCGTCATTTCCAGCGCCATCAATTCGATTTCCAGGGTGGCGACCTTGGCCGCAAACGCGGGGTCGTGCAGCAGCGGCGCGCCGCGCTTGCTCTGCTGCATGGCCAGCTGCTTGAGGAAGGTCAGCTCGCGCTTCGAGCGGCCGACGGCGGCGATGCCCGTGCGCTCGTGGCCCAGCAGGTATTTGGCATAGGTCCAGCCCTTGTTTTCCTGGCCGACCAGATTGCTGACGGGCACGCGCACGTTGTCAAAAAAGACTTCGTTCACTTCGTGCTCTTCATCGAGCATGATGATGGGGCGCACGGTGATGCCCGGCGTTTTCATGTCGATCAGCAAGAAACTGATGCCTTCCTGCTTGCGCACCGTGCTGTCCGTGCGCACCAGGCAAAAGATCATGTCCGCGTGCTGGCCCAGGGTGGTCCAGGTTTTCTGGCCATTGACGATGTAATGGTCGCCGTCGCGCTCGGCCGTGGTTTTCAGCGAGGCGAGGTCGGAACCGGCACCGGGTTCGGAATAGCCCTGGCACCACCAGTCGTCGCAGTTCAAGATGCGCGGCAAATAATATGCTTTTTGTTCGGCGCTGGCGAAGGCCATGATGACGGGCGCCACCATGTTGACGCCGAACGGCAAAATGGGCGGCGTGGCGGCGCGCGCGCACTCGTCTTCCCAGATGTGGCGCTGCACGGCCGTCCAGCCCGTGCCGCCGTACTCGACGGGCCAGGCCGGCGCGGCCCAGCCTTGCTTCGCAACAATCTTGTGCCAGCGCACGTAGTCGTCGCGGTTCAGGCGCAAATGCTGGCGCACCTTGCGCTGCAAGTCCGCCGGCAGATGGGTGTCGAGGAAGGCGCGCACCGTGTCGCGGAACGCCGTCTCCCCGGCCGTGTAATGCAGGTCCATGTCTGTCTCCTTGTTCTTATGAGTTGCCGTGATGACTGCACGCAAGGAAGCTCAGCGCACAAAAAAGCACGATCGTTCTCAATGATTGTACAACAGATTGGGAGGCGCGCCAGGGCTTTTACACAGGCCGGCGCCGGGTGGAACGGGCCGGCTGGCGGCCCGAAGCCGCCGTTGGCCTCTCGTCTATGTGTGCGACAGAATATTGACGAGCTTGCCGAAAGGGTCGCGCACGAAAAACCGCCTGACGCCCCAGGGTTCATCGGCAGGACCATATTCAATAGGGAACCCCGCCCCACGCATGCGTGCCAATGCGGCATCGACGTCATCGACTTCGATGGAAAGGTCGGGCACAGCGGTGTTCGAGCCGCCTTGCGTCGCGAAGCTCACTTGAACGCTCATCTCGCTTTGCGAACCATACGTCACGATCCAGCCATGGTCCATCAACAGGCTCAGGCCCAGCACGTCCTCGTAAAAAGTGCGCGCCAGGCGCGGATCCGACGCCGGGAAATTTGCAACGATACGCTTGACTTGCATATTTTTCCTCCATGTCAATAGAAGCTTCGATCTCCATTTCCCAATCCTGCTCAAAATCGTCATCCACGTCTGCGGACATGTCCGCTTCTGACGAGATTGCCACTTTACGCGATTACCTATTGAGCAACATCCCGCGTAGCAGCAATTCCAATGCGGCCACTCCTGTTATCAAGCGCGCATTGCCTTCGTCGCCGTCTGCGATCCAGAACGCCCCTTCTGCCAGGCTGCCGTAGATCAGCGCAGCCAGTGCCTGTGGGCAAGCATCGGCCACGATGCCTTGCCGAATCAGCTGCTGGATAAGCCCCTGCATCGACTCGAGGCAATGGCGCTGCGAGTCCGGTGAAGCGCCGCCCAAAACCGCCCTGGCATCGCGTAAAACGATGCGCTGAATCTCCGGTTCCAACGCCATCTCCAGATAGGCACGGCAGCGGCTGCGAAAGCCTTCCCACAGGTCTTCGGCGCTGTCGGAGATGGCTTGCAGGCGGCCATCCATTTCCGCGTCGATTTGCTCCACCACGGCCAGCAGCAAGCCCTTCTTGTCGCCGAAATGATGATACAGCGCACCACGCGTCAGACCTGCCTGCGCGGTGAGGTCGTCCATTGAGGTATCAGCATAGCCGCGTTCGCTGAACACTTGGCGGGCAGTAGCCAGCAACAATGCGCGGGTTTCTTCCATTTCCACACGGGTGCGGCGAACCATTGCTTCCTCCTTACATACGTAGCGTATGATTATTTACATTCACAGCGTATGAATATATACTATTCATACGCACTGTATGTATTATCACTGCCACCTGGCTCCGTTGCAAGTAGGCATGCGCCGTTTATCGAATGATCAGATGAAGGATATGAATCATGAGTACGTCTCCCAACGTTGCCACAGAAGCCGTTGTCCGCCATCCGTGGCTGGCGGTCAGCGCCGTCGGCATGGCCACCTTTTCGGTCGTGACGACGGAGATGCTTCCGGTCGGCCTGCTGACACCGATTGCCGACACCCTGGACACTTCCACGGGAACCGCCGGCCTGATGATCTCGCTGCCGGCATTGCTGGCGGCCTTGTTCGCGCCGCTGGTCGTGGTCGCATCGGGAAGTCTGGACCGGCGCAGCATTCTGTGTGGTTTGCTGAGTCTGTTGGTAATCGCGAACATTGCCTCGGCCTTGGCGCAGAACATGGCGTGGATGCTGGCGGCCCGTGTGCTCGTCGGTTTTTGCATGGGCGGCATCTGGGCCATCGCCGGCGGCCTCGCTTCCCGGCTTGTTCCCGCCCGCTCGACTGGACTGGCAACGTCGCTTATCTTCGGTGGAGTGGCGGCCGCTTCCGTGCTGGGTGTGCCGCTTGGCGCACAAATCGGCGACGTTGCAGGATGGCGCTGGGCCTTCGGCGTCATGGCGCTGTTCAGCAGTCTGTTACTGGCGCTGCATCTGGCTGTCATTCCCGCCCTGCCCGCTGCCGGTTCGACGACCTGGCGCCAATTCGGCAAACAGCTGCGCAACAGGCAATTGCAAGCGGGGCTGCTTCTGACCTTGTTGCTGGTGACCAGCCATTTCATGGCCTTTACCTTCGTGCGTCCGCTTCTGCTGTCGGTGTCGGGATTGGATACGCAATGGCTGGGCGCACTGCTGTTTTTCTATGGCTGCGCGGGCATCATTGGAAACTTCCTGGCGGGTGTCGTTGCAGCGCGGCGCACGGCGCCGGCCATTATCGCCATCTCGGGCGGCCTGCTGCTCACGCCACTGCTGTTCCTGGCTGTCGGCGATTCCGGCATCGGCGGCGGCGTGGTGTTGCTGGCCTGGGGACTGGCCTACGGCGGCGTTTCGGTCGGCCTGATGACCTTGATGATGAAGACGGCGCCCGGGGCCGTGGAGATCGTTGCCGCGCTGTATGTGGGCGTCTTCAATATCGGCATCGCGCTCGGGGCGTGGGCCGGTGGCCAAGCCGTGGACAGGCTGGGCTTCAGCGCCAACCTCTGGCTTGCCGCAGGATTCGCCGCTGCTGCCTTGCTGCTGTCTGTTGGCATCGGCTTTATGGAAGCCCACAAGCAGCGTGGCACGGCAAGGGATTGACCGTGGGCGCCATCAGCCATACAAATGCAGCAGCACCTGCACGGCCACGATCTTGACAATGGTCATGCTGGGGAAAATCATCGCGTAGCCCAGATTCGGGCGGTCCGACCTGGCCAGGCGGTTGGCGAACACCAGTACGGCCGGGTTGCCCGTGGCGCCGGCCGCGATGCCCAGCAGCTCGGGAAACGGCAGGCGCAGGAAGACCTTGCCCAGGATCACCACGAGGGCCACCACCACCAGCACCGAAACAAAGCCGAGCGCCAGCATGGGCAGGCCGTCGGCGCCCACCTGCTGCACGAAAGGCAGGCCGGAGGCCATGCCGACGGCGGCGAGGAATATGGTCAAGCCGTAGTTGCGCATGACCAGGTTGGCCGACAGGGGCAAACGCCAGCTGATCTTGCCGACACGGCCCAGGCGTCCCAGGATCAGCGCCATCACCAGCGGGCCGCCCGCCAGGCCCAGGCTGAACGAGCCTATCCATGGCAACGGTATCGGCACCAGGCCCAGCAGCACACCCAGCACCATGCCCATGCCCAGCGACACATAGCTGAACTCGGCCGTGGCCGTGATGGAATTGCCGAACAGCTTGCGCACGTCGGCCGCATGTTTCGCTGGCGCAATGACCATCACGCGGTCGCCGAATTCCAGCGTCAGGAACGGGTGCGGCAGGATCATGGCGTCGCCGCGGCGGATGAAGGCGATCTGCAGGGGGAAGTCTTTCGCCAGGTTCAGTTCGCCCAGGGGCACGCCGACGATTTCCGCGTCCGACACGAACACTTCCGTGCCGTCGAACGCGCGGCGGTCCTTCATCAGCCGGCCCGGGTCCAGGTGGCCCAGGGCCGCGCGCGCCGCCTCCACGCCCGCCACCGTGCCCGACACCATCAGCGCATCGCCCACGCCGAGCACCAGCGAGGGATCGGGCAAGCGGTTCTGGTGGCCCTGGCGCACGCCGATCACCTGCACGCCCGCCAGCGGGCCGTCGGCCAGCTCGGACAGGGCCGCGCCGGCCAGTGTTGCTGCATCGATGGTGATTTCCGACACGATGATGGGCGCCGGCGGCGGCGTCAGCACGGGTTTTAATATCCGCCCGGCCAGGTACAGGCCCAGCATGGGGGCGACGACGCCGAACGGATACGCGACGGCATAGCCGACGGCCGCGTCGCCATTGCCGTGCGACGCTTCCAGCGCCGCCTGCAAGGCGGCCGTGCTGGTCATGGCGCCGGCAAACACGCCGCTGGCCATGCGCAGCGAGATATCGATCCACTGCCCGCCCCAGACGCAGACGGCCAGGCCGCCCATGACGGCGGCGAAGGCGACCAGGTTGTGTTTCTGCCCCGCGCCGCGCAAGCCGGCGAAAAACTGCGTGCCGTACTGCACGCCGATGCCATATAAAAACAGCAGCAGGCCGATGGAACCGACCAGCGGCGGCGGCACGGCGCCGGGGGCGAACGCGCCCAGCGCCAGCCCGGCGAACAGCACGCCGCCCACGCCCAGCGAAAAACCGAACACGCTGATGCGCCCCAGCGCATAACCGGCGCCGATGACGAGAAACAGGGCCAGGATGGGCGTGGACTCCAGCGTGTGGCGAAATAATTGAAGCATCAGGAACCTTGGTCTGGGGAAGGCCCAGTTTAGCATGCACAAAAGCAACACAATGATGCAAGGACAATCAAGCGTGCGCCGGTTTGCGGCATAAAAAGGGCAAAAAAAAAGCCCGCTGCGGGAGCGGGCTGAAGCTAATTCCTGTGAGGAAGTAGAGGAGACAGGTGCAATGATGCCGCATTGCAACATAGCTATCCAATTGTATGTTGTGATGATAGAAATATGTTTTATCAATATCTCGTCAGGCTGTTCCAAATATGATCAGCGTGCGATGGCTTCCTTGCGGGCGGATCGCCAGCACGCGGGCTTGCTCCACGCTCACGCAAGCGTGCGGCGCAAACCCCTTGGCCGCCGTTTCCGCGTCGCGCGCGATGCCTTGCGGATCATTGATCACGTCATACTCTGCACGCTTGAAAAACAGTTGCTCGATACGGGCAGCGGCGTTTCCTGCCGGCTGCGGCTTGACGACGATGAGCGACCAGCTCTCGTCACCCCGAAATTGCTGTTGCTTCAGGAAGGCGTTGACCCTGTCCGCCGGAGGCGCCGGGCCGGCCAGCTCGCTCTGATACAGCGCCAGCGGGCACAGCAGCGTGCCGGCCGGCCACCCCATATCAGGCAGCGCCGCGACCGCGCCCGGACGCAGCTGGGCCAGATGGCGGTCAAGCCGGTGCCGCTCCTCCGAGCAGGCGCAGAGCGCCATCAGGGCAAGCATGCCGGCGGCGCGCAACAAAGGCTTCATCAGCGCATCTCCTTGTCTATGGTGAAGCAAGGGTATAGCAAAGGATGGCGCCGTGGAAGCCGGCACGATGCTGCGCAACTGTCCAGTCCTAAAATAGGTTGACAGTATTTATTGCTGCACAAACGCCCGATGCACCGCATCGGGCGTTTTGTACT
>NZ_JBWKUZ010000036.1:0-23396 GCF_059421435.1 Janthinobacterium sp. GW821-FHT03A03
TTTACGTCCACAGATTGCCGCGCTTGCACGGCGCACGGACGAAAAAAAGGCAGCGCTGCGCGCTGCCTTTGTCATTTTTAGATCAGATTTCTCGTAGTATCCGCTGGAACAGATGATTCAAATCCTGCATCCCGGCGGGTTTTTCTTCTTTTTCCACGCTGAAATTCTCCAGCCTGGCCAATTCCGATTCGATAAATGCATTGAGCTTATCGATGCGTGGGGCTAATTCTTTTTCCAGCGCGAGCTTTTTACGCTCGAGCAGCCTGTGAATTTCTTCCAGCAAGCCCTCTTCCTTGGGTAACAGGTGCAGCAGGGCCGCAAATTCGATGGGCGGCGCGGTGCGATAGGTTTCTATCCAGCGCGTGGCCAGCAAGGGGCGCAATACATAAAAATACTTCTTCAAAGGCACCATCTCCGCCATCAGATGGCCGCGGTAATTGGTCTTGGCCATGCTGCGGTAATGGTAAATACCCTTTTCCAGCGTATAGATGGAATTGAGCAAGGCCTGGATGCCAGTCTTGAAATGGCCATTTTCGATATATTGTATCGGCGACTGTATCCATTCAATCACGGCGGGATTGGAGCGCCAGAATAGCTGGAGCGCCTTGCGCACATCCCAGCCATTGAGGTCGATATCGTCGACGATGGGATATTCGATCACGTCGCGCTTGTCTTCCAGGTCGACGCTCAAGTACCAGTCTTCAGGCCGGGCATAGATGAACCGCACGTCGAAGTCGCTATTGGGCGAGGCAAAGCCCCAGGCGCGGCTACCGGACTCAATGGCCAGCAGTATCCGTACGCCTTCCTTTTCTTCCACGGCCGCCAGGCGGCGCATGATTTCTACTCGTATTTCTTCAGGAATCATTGTCATTATGTATTAGTTGCTTACAGACACTGTATCCCAATCAAGGGCAAAGCGGGCCAGGTATTTCTTGAGCCGGTCCGCATCGTTCGGTCTGGCTTTTGCCGCGCGCGAGACGGCATACAGCGTGCGGCCCGCGTCGGACAGGCTGTTCGACTGCCGGCACACCTTGATGACCGCCTGCAGCTGCAGCGCATCGAACAGATCCAGCCGGGCGGCGGCCGCTTCTCCCATGATCTGCGCCAGTGCCACTTCGTCTCCATCAGGCCGCACGCCATGATGCTGCCACAGGCGGCGCAGGCGTGCCGTTTCCTCATCCACGACCTGGTCCGTGATGCGCCCCGCTTCCGACAGGGTGGCCAGACGCGTGACGGCGGCGGACAAATCGCGGAAATTGCCGTGCCAGGCAGCCGATGGCGCGGCGGCAAAGCGCATGAAGCGCTCGCGCGCCTCCTTGTTGAAGCGCACGCGCTCGCCCGTCTCCGCGCCGTACTGCGCCAGCAGGTAGTCGAGGTTCGGCTCGATGTCTTCCGGCCGCTGCGCCAGGCCCGGCAATGCATAGGTCCACAGATTGATGCGCGCATACAGGTCTTCGCGGAAGCGGCCGGCCGCTACCTCTTTGCCCAGGTCGCGGTTGGTGCCGGCGATCAGCTGGAAGTCGCTTTGCACCTCCGCGTCGGCGCCGACGGGGAAGAAGCGTTTCTCTTCGATGGCTTTCAAGAGCATCGCCTGTTCATCGAGTCCCAGTTCGCCGATTTCATCGAGAAACAGCAATCCCTTGTGCGCGCTGCGCAGCAAGCCTGGCCGGTCCGCACCGGCGCCCGTAAATGCCCCCTTGATATGGCCGAACAGGGTGGACGCGGCGCCGTCGCCATGCAGGGTGGCGCAATTGAGGTCGATGAACTTGCCGTCGATCTGGTGGCGCGACCGTTTCAGCTCATAGATGCGGCGCGCGAGAAAGGACTTGCCGGCGCCGGTCGGCCCCGTCAGCAGCATGGGCGCTTTTGACTTGATGGCGACGCGCTCGATTTCCCCGATCATGGCGTTGAATTTCGCATTGCGCGTGGCGATGCCGGACTTCAGGAACGCTACGGCTTCGGCCTGCTCGCGCGTAAAGCGCTGGGCGATCTGGTCGTAACGCGACAGATCGAGGTCGATCAGCGCGTAACTGCCGGGATTGCCAATGGCCTGGCGTTTCGGCGGCGACGTCTGCACGAGGCGGCCAGGAAAATAGCGCGCTTCCGTCATCAGGAACATGCAGATTTGCGCCACGTGGCTGCCGGTGGTGATGTGGATCCAGTAATCCTCCTGGTCCGGGTCGAAGGGATAGCTGTTGGCGAAATCATAGAGGGCGCCATACACGTTTTCAAAATCCCAGGCATCGCTGATCGGCAGGTCATGCGCGAGCAGCTGCGTTTCCGGCGAGACGCTGGCGATATCCTGCGACACCTGGCGTACCAGGCTGGCAAATTGCTCGCCGGCGTACAGCAGTTCGAAACGGTCGATGATCCTGTCTTCATGCTGGGTCAACGCGACGCTGGGCCGCCACTTTTCCCAGCGGGCCGCGCCCCTGCCGTTGTCGAGCTGTGTGCCGAGAAAACCGATGACGACGGTGCGTTTTGCTTGCATAGATTGGATAGGAGTTTATCTGAAAAGATAATTGTATCTGAATATCCGATGTTGCCCATTTTCGCCTGAAAGCGCACGTTGAAAATATTGATGAATAAAATCAATTACTTACAAGCACTGCTGGGAAATTGCGGAAAGCTGGCACAGCGCTTGCAATAGAAGGGATAACACCGAGATAAACGCATAGAGTAGAAGAGGAAAAAAATGGCCAACGCCCAGTTATTCCACAGCGCGAAACAGAGCGCAACCTTGCCGGCGGCGCTGGCGCACAATGCCGAAGGCGCGCCAGCGTATGCGCTGACGCCACGCCATCAATTGGCACAATACGCGGCCACGGGCTGCCTGAACACGACGTTTTATGCGAGCGCCGACGCGCAGCTGGCAAAGGTGATCGAGCTGTGCCAGGCCGTCGAGCCAGCCTTCATTGCGCAAACGGCCGTGTACTGCCGCGAACGGGGCTATATGAAGGATATGCCGGCCTTGCTGGTGGCCGTGCTGGCGGGGCAGGGCGCCGTGGAATTCGCGCCGGCTTTTCAACGCGTCATCAACAATGGCAAGATGCTGCGCAATTTCGTGCAAATCGTGCGTTCGGGCGTCATCGGCCGCAAATCGCTGGGATCGCGTCCGAAAAAGCTCGTGCAGGCATGGCTGAACGGCGCGTCGGAACAGGCCTTGCTGGCCGCCGCCGTGGGCAATAGCCCATCGCTGGCCGACGTGGTCAAGATGGTGCACCCGAAACCCGGCGATGCCTGGCGGGCCGCGTTTTTCGCCTGGCTGATCGGCAAGCCCTACGATGCCGCCGCACTGCCGCCGACGCTGGCAGCGTTCGAAGCTTACAAGCTTGATCCAGCGCAAGCGATTCCGGCAGTGCCGTTTCAGATGCTGACGGCGCTGCCCTTGAACGCACAGGCGTGGGCGCAGATCGCCCGCCAGGGCGGCTGGCAGATGGTGCGCATGAACTTGAACACCTTCGCCCGCCATGGCGTGTACGACATCGCCGGCATGCCGGAACTGATCGCCGCCAGGCTGTGCGATCCCGCGGCGATCGCCAGCTCGCGCGTGTTTCCGTACCAGCTGATGTCGGCGTACCTGGCCGCCGGCGACAAGGTACCGCGCATCGTGCACGCGGCGCTGGAGCAGGCGCTGGAAATATCGCTGGCGAACGTGCCGCGGATCGCCGGCAAGGTGGTGGTGTGTCCCGACGTTTCCGGCTCGATGGCGTCACCCGTCAGCGGTTTTCGCGGCAGCGCCACCTCGAACGTGCGCTGCATCGACGTGGCGGCGCTGGTGGCGGCGGCCATGCTGCGCAAGAATCCGGACGCGATGGTGCTGCCGTTCGAGCACAGCGTGGTGCAGTGCGCGCTCGGCGCGGATGATAGCGTGATGGAGAACGCGGCCAGGCTGGCGGCCATCGGCGGTGGCGGCACCAATTGCAGCGCGCCCCTGCTGCGCATGAACGGCAGGAAGGAGCTGGCCGACCTGGTGATCTATGTGTCCGATAACGAATCGTGGATCGACGCGAAGCGCAGCGGCGCCACGGCGACCATGGGACAGTGGAATGTCTTCAAGCAGCGCAATCCGCAGGCAAAGCTGGTCTGCATCGATATTGCGCCGCACGCCACCACGCAGGCGATGGAGCGCGGGGATATTTTGAATATCGGCGGTTTTTCCGATGATGTATTCAGGATCATCGCCGCCTTTGCCGCCGGCCAGCTGGACCCAGCCCACTGGGTGGGGGAAATCGCCGCCATCGATATCGCGGCGCGAGGTTGTTGAAGCAAAGCGCATGAATGCGGACAAGGCTACATAAAGATGTCCTGTCCCGGCTGGTCATGCGCCGCAGTGCCCCGAATGCCGACAGGATTACATCGATCAGCCGCGTCAAACCGGCCTGCCAGGTGCAGTCAGCCTGGCAGAAATCCTGTCTCCCTGGTCGGGTTGTCGTACTGATGAATGCCGGTGGAACTACATTTAGAGCCGATGCGTCGGCAATGTTTCACCAATCCTTGTCATCACCCCCTATACAATAGAAGAAGAGCATAGCGATGAAAAACGAAGAATACGAAGTCCTGCATACCGAAGGCAGCCGTCCCGTGAAAATGTGGACGCGTGGCGTGCCTGTCGAAGAAGCGGCAAAAAAACAATTGCGCAACACGGCGACCCTGCCGTTCATCTACAAGCATATCGCCGTCATGCCCGACGTTCACCTGGGTAAAGGATCGACCATCGGCAGCGTGATCCCCACCCTGGGCGCCGTGATTCCGGCAGCCGTGGGCGTCGATATCGGCTGCGGCATGATGGCGGCCAAGACCACGCTGACGGCCAGCGATTTGCCCGATAACCTGGGGCCGCTGCGCAGCGCCATCGAGCGCGCCATTCCGCACGGGATGTCGCCGAAGACGCGGGGCCACCGGGGCCGCGACGAGGGTTCCTGGCATACGCCGCCCTCGGTGGTCGACGCCGCGTGGCTGCAGCTGAAGGATGAATTCGACGCCATCTGCCTGAAAACGCCCAAGCTGAAGAACACGAATAACTATCGTCACCTGGGAACCCTGGGCAGCGGTAACCACTTCGTCGAAGTGTGCCTCGACGAGCAGGGCAGCGTATGGTTCATGCTGCATTCGGGTTCACGCGGCGTGGGCAATGCCATCGGCACGCATTTCATCGAACTGGCCAAGCAGGACATGCGCACCCACTTCATCAACCTGCCCGACCAGGACCTGGCCTATCTGGCTGAAGGCACGCAGCATTACGACGATTACGTGGAAGCCGTGGGCTGGGCCCAGCGTTTCGCGCGCAACAACCGCGAAGTGATGATGCAAAACCTGATCGCCGCCGTGCGCACGGTCATCCATAAGCCGTTCCAGACGCACGTGGAGGCCGTCAACTGCCACCATAACTATGTGCAGAAGGAGCACCACTTCGGCAAGGACGTGCTGGTCACGCGCAAGGGCGCTGTCTCGGCCCGCGCCGGAGAATTGGGCATCATTCCCGGCTCCATGGGCGCGAAGAGTTTTATCGTGCGCGGCAAGGGCAATGCGGACAGTTTTCATAGCTGCAGCCACGGCGCGGGCCGCACGATGAGCCGCACGGAAGCGAAGCGGCGCTTCAGCCTGGACGACCAGATCCGCGCCACCGAGGGCGTGGAATGCCGCAAGGATGCAAACGTGATCGATGAAATTCCGATGGCTTACAAGGATATCGATGCGGTGATGCTGGCGCAGCGCGAACTGGTCGACGTCGTGCATATCCTGAAGCAGGTCGTTTGCGTCAAAGGTTAATAGAAAGAAAGTACAGATGATAGAAATTGATGGAGCGCAAGGTGAAGGCGGCGGACAGATTTTGCGCTCGGCGCTGAGCCTGTCCATGATCACGGGCCAGTCATTCCGGCTGACGAATATCCGCGCGGGGCGGGAAAAGCCCGGCTTGCTGCGCCAGCATCTGCTGGCCGTGCAGGCGGCGGCCGCCATTTGCGGGGCGCGCACGACGCCAGTGGCGCTGCGCGCATCGAGCCTGGAGTTCGCGCCTGGCCCCATACGCGGCGGCGATTACCGCTTCGCCATCGGCAGCGCCGGCAGTTGCACCCTGGTGCTGCAAACCCTGCTGCCGGCCTTGCTGCATGCGGATGGCCCGTCCACCGTGCGCATCAGCGGCGGCACGCACAATGCCATGGCGCCGCCCGTGCATTTTTTGCAGCGCGCGTATGGCCGCATCCTGGAACAGATGGGCGCCGACGTCGATATCGCGCAGCAGCGCTACGGCTTTCATCCCGCGGGCGGCGGCGAAGTGATTGCCACGGTGCAACCATGCCAGCGCTTGCTGCCCATCGCATTGTTGCAGCGCGGCGAGCGGAAGGCCGGGTATGCGGAAAGCGTGGTGGCGGGCGTGCATGTGAACGTGGCGCAGCGCGAGCTCGAGCGCGTCGCCCAGGGCATGGGCTGGAGCGGCAAGCAGCTGCGCATCGTCGGCCTGCCGGCGGAGCAGGGGCCGGGCAACGTCTTGCTGCTGACATTGGAGCATGAATATGTCACGGAAGTATTTACCTCGTTCGGCGAAAAGTCCCTGCTGGCCGAATCCGTGGCCAAGCGCCTGCTGAACGAGGTGCGCGCCTATCTCAAGACGGACGCGGCCGTGGGCGAGCACCTGGCCGACCAGCTCCTGCTGCCCATGGCGCTGGCCGGCGGCGGCGCCTTCAGCTGCAGCAAGGTGTCGCAGCATGCGTTGACGAATGCGGACGTGATTTCCCGCTTCTTGCCCGTGCGTATTACTTTCGAGCAGCAGGAGCGGGGCAGTATCTGCACGGTGGCCGCCGCCTGACGTACGCGGTGACACAAATACCTGTTGCAGCTGTTCCAAATTGATACATGGGCGGCCGGATCAGGGGTACGCATGCATGGCATGGCATTTGCTCTTCTTTGGATATTCACTACCAAGGAGACCAGCATGACCTATTCCATCCGCACCCTGCTCGGCGTAGCCGCCGCCGGCGCTGTTGCCCTCACTTCCCTGCTGACCTTGCCGCAAGCCTATGCGCACGGCAATGTCACGCCGCAAGGCGTCGACACCACGGGTTTACCCAAGGTGGGCGACAAATGGCTCGAGCAAAACCCATATCGGGGCAACAAACTGGCCCTGACGGTGGGCACCTCGGCCTACAATCAGAACTGCGCCCGCTGCCACGGCATCGAAGCCATCTCGGGCGGCATCGCGCCGGACTTGCGCCAGCTCGATCGCGACTGTTTCGGTATCAAGAATGAGACAAAGAAACAGGCTTGCTACAAGGAAACGGACAATTATTTCCTGGCGACCATACGTCACGGTAAAGTACGCAATGGCGCCGTGTACATGCCGCCGTTCGAGGGCGTGTTCAACCAGGAAGCCATGTGGGCCATCAAGACCTACCTGGAAACCCGCCGCGAGTCTAATTAGGCCGAACTGATCACGAAGGAGTCCCATGCGTTCATTTCAACTCCGGGGCACGCGCGCGATGCTCTCGCTCGCCTGCCTGGCGCTGTGCGCGGCCGCGCCGGCGCGCGCCGACTGGCAGAAAGTGCAGCAGTCGGGCAGCCTGAAAGTGGCTGTGTATAACGAGTTCGCCCCGTTTTCCGACAAGGGTACGGGCATCGATATCGACATTGCCGAAGCGCTGGCGAAAAAGCTGGGCTTGAAACTGAGCTTGCTGCCCTTTCCCGCCGGCGAAAACCTCAACGACGACTTGCGCAATATGGTGTGGAAGGGACATTACCTCGGCTATGGTCCCGCCGACGTGATGCTGCACGTGCCGGTCGACAAGAAATTGATGGCGGACAACGACAAGGTCGAGATCTTCGCCCCATACTATGTGGAAACCGTGCGCCTGGCCCGCAGCGTGCAAGCCGTGCCGCAATTCGACGGGGTCGCCAGCCTCGCCGGCAAGCGCATCGGCGTCGAAAAAGTGTCGATCGCCGCCATGCTGATGCTGGGCGAGGACAATGGCAAGTACCGCGACGACGTGCGCATCTTCGACACGGCGACCGAAGCCTTGCAGCAATTGCAGGCGGGCAAGCTCGACGCCGTACTGGCGAACCGCTCGGAAATCGAGTCGGTGCTGAAAAGCGACCCCGCCTTCCCCCTGAGCGAAGTGGCGTTCGCCCGCTTGCCGCGTGCCGGCTGGGCCGTGGGCCTGGCCGTCAGCCGCCAGCAGCTCGACGTGGGCAAGCTGCTGCAGGCGGCCATGAACGAGATGGCGGCCAGCGGTGAATTGAAAGCCATCTTTGAGAAGCATGGCGTGAAGGAAGCGCGGCCCTGAAGTAGCCTGCTTTCGTTTAAAAGCCCGCACATCGGAAGAGGCGCGGGCTTTTTCATGAGAACGCCTGAAAAAAGTTCAAGGCAAGGCGCATTGCCGCAGGCAGTACGAATAGTACGGCCAGGCAATGCAACGCCGCCATGGACTTTTTCTCAGATCATGAGAACGCCTGAAAAATGTTCAAGGCAAGGCGCATTGCCGCAGGCAGTACGAATAGTACGGCCAGGCAATGCAACGCCGCCATGGACTTTTTCTCAGATCATGAGAACGCCTGAAAAATGTTCAAGGCAAGGCGCATTGCCGCAGGCAGTACGAATAGTACGGCCAGGCAATGCAACGCCGCCATGGACTTTTTCTCAGATCATGAGAACGCCTGAAAAATGTTCAGGGCAAGGCGCATTGCCGCAGGCAGTACGAATAGTACGGCCAGGCAATGCAACGCCGCCATGGACTTTTTCTCAGATCATGAGAACGCCTGAAAAATGTTCAGGGCAAGGCGCATTGCCGCAGGCAGTACGAATAGTACGGCCAGGCAATGCAACGCCGCCATGGACTTTTTCTCAGGTGTTCTTAAAAGGCGTATTGGGCGCTGACGCCTAGCAGCCAGTTACGGCCCGGCGCCGCTTCATAGTAGCGCTTGTTGCTGTCGCCGACGATGACGGAACCCACGTAAGTCTTGTCGAAAAGATTGTTCAGACGGGCAAATTCCTTGAAGCGCCAATGGCCTGCGTTTTGTTTGGCGTTGAAGCGGGCATTGAACACCGTGTAGCCGGGCGCCGGTTTTTCGATGTTGCTATCTTCCGCGTAGACCTGGTTGCTGGCCACGCTTTCCACTGCCGCGCCGAAACGGTCGAGCGTGTCTTTCCACGCCAGCTCCGCGAACAGATTGGCGCTGGGCACGCCCGGCAAGCGGCTGCCTTCGCGTACGCTGCCAAAGGCCTGGTCATACACGGCATGCAGGCTGGTCAGCGCCACTTTCGCCGTGAAACCGTAAGGCAGGGTCGAGTCCAGCGATACCTCCATGCCCTGGCGCAAGGTCTTGCTGGCATTGCGGTAGCTGGTGCGCCCGCCGCTCGATTGATCGACCACCAGTTCGTCGCTGGTCTTGATCTGGAACAAGGCGGCGTTTACATGCGTGTTGTTGTTGAGCTTGGCCTTGATGCCCGCTTCCAGGTTGGTGCTGGTGGCCGGTTTCAGCTGGTAATTGAAACCGCCGCCCGTGCCCGAGTAAAACAGTTCGTTCAAGGTGGGCGCCTCGAAGCCGCGCGCGGCGCTGGCGTACACGTTGACGCTGGGCGTCAGCTTGTACAGCAAGCCCAGCACGGGTGTCGTGTGGCTGTATTCCAGGCTGCCGCTGTCGTCGCCATTGCCGAGGAAGTGATCATTGACCGCCACTTTCATCTTGCTGTAGCGCAAACCTGCGCTCAGCAGCCATGGCCCGCTCTGCCATTCCGTCTGGATATACGGATCGAGACTGGACACCACGTCCTGCTCGCCGCGGCGCAGCTTGCCCTTCACGCCAAATGTGTTGCCGATAAAGTTTTCATAGCCGGTGCGGTCATCGCTGGAGCGGCCGTAATCGATGCCGATGGTGGTGCTCAGCTTGCCGCCAGCCAATTGATTCACGTGCAGCCAGTTGGTGTCGATGCCGTAGAACTCCCGCTGGAAGTCGACCACGCCGCCCGAATGCTTGGGCGGCGCCTGGAATGCCTTATTAAATGCCTGGTACTGGATCACGTCGCGGTTGCCGCCATACACCGTCACATGCAGGCGGTCATCGCCGAATGATTGCTCGTAGGTGGCGCCGATCTGCTGGTGATCGATGCTTTTGCGCGTGTTGTAGCGTTCGGCCAGGGTGCGCTTCGGGTTTTGCGTGTCGCTCGCATCGATTTCGCCGGCGCGCGGGTCGCGCGCAAACGTGGGCCAGGTGACGCCCAGCGGATCTTGCGTGTTGCCCTGATGCAGGCTGTTGGCGACGATGGTCAGCTTGCTGTCCTTCGTCGGCTTGATGGTGATCTTGCCGAACGCCTGTTCGCGTGTGGCGGCGCTGTGGTCGCGGAAACCATCCGTACGGAAGCGCGAACCGTCGAGCACGTAGCCGATGCCGCCTGCTTGCCCTTGTGCCGTCAAGTCCGCCTTGCTGGTGCCGAAGCTGCCGCCCGTCACGTTCAGTTCGACGGACGGGGGATTTTGCCCATCCTTGGAAAACAGCTGGATCACGCCGCCAGAATGGTTGCCATAGATGGCAGAAAACGGTCCGCGCAGCACTTCGATGCGCTCGGCCGTATCGAGGTTGAAGGTGGCGGCCTGGCCTTGCCCGTCGGGCATGCTGGCGGGAATGCCATCGCTGATCAGCTTGACGCCGCGCACGCCGAAGGCCGAGCGTGCGCCGAAGCCGCGCGACGAGATTTGCAAGTCCTGCGCGTAGTTCTGGCGGTTCTGCACGACCAGGCCCGGCACGGCGGCCAGCGCTTCCGACGCATTGACGCGGATCTGCCCGTCCTGGATGCGGGCGCTGTCGACCACGTCGATCGAGGCCGGCACCTCCTGGCTGGGGTGGGCGATGCGGCTGCCGCTGATCACGACCGTATCCATGAGTTGCCCGCCGGCCAGGTCAGCGGGCTCGGCAGCAAAGACGTGGGGGGCGAGGGTGGCGCTGCCGGCAACAAACAGGCTGGCGATGGTGTTCAGGCGGAAACGATGCTGCATGCGGTTCTCCAATGTGAATAAAGCCTGCTTGATCGCGTGCGCGGCGCAGGTCTGCATAGTCTTCTCAAGCAATATGCCTGCCATGTCTCCATTGGTGATGGGAAATTATACGCGCGCCAGTGGCACGGGGTTTGCATGCAGGAATCACCAGAGGCGCTGCCAGCCAGCGCTTTTTCCCTGTTTTGCCATTGAAAAGGTGATTATGCCCAAGTTATTCCGACGTTTGCGCCAGGCTTGCGTATTGCTGCCGGCGCTGGCATGTGCGTATGCCCATGCCGAACCGTTTGCCTATGTGCCCAATGAAAAGTCGGGCACCCTGAGCGTGATCGACACGGCCACCGACCAGGTGGTGCGCCAGATCGCGGCTGGCAAGCGCCCGCGCGGCATCGCCGCCGATCCCACCGGGCGGCAATTGTTTGTCACGGATGCAGCCAGCAGTGCCTTGCTGCTGATCGACAACGCTGCCGGTGCGCCCGTACGCAGCGTAGCGCTGGGCAAGTCGCCCGAAGGCGTCAGCGCCTCGCACGACGGCAATTACGTGGCCGTGGCTGTCGAGGAAAACAATAGCGTGGCCTTGCTCGATGGCCATACGGGCGTCGTGCTCGCCGATATCAAGGTGCAGGGGCGCAACCCGGAACACGCCGTCTTCAGCCCCGATGGGCGCTGGCTGCTGGTCAGCGCGGAAGAGGCCGAGCAAGTCGACGTCATTGATGTGGCGCAACGCCGCCAGGTGGCTTCCATCGCCGTGGGACTGCGTCCGCGCGGCATCGGCTTCAGCCCCGATTCCGGCCGCGCCTACGTGGCGTGCGAGTTGGTCAACGCCGTGTATGTGATCGACATGACGCTGCGCAAGGCCATCGTCACCATTCCTGCAGGCAAGAATGCGAATGGCATCGTGGTCCATCCTGGTGGCAAGCACGTATATGTCTCGAATGGCATCGACGGCACGGTGATGGTGATCGATACGGCCAGCAACGAGGTGACGGCCACCATTCCAGTCGGCAAGCGCCCGTGGAACATGGCCATCACGCCCGACGGCGCCAAGCTGTACGTGGCCAACGGGCGCTCGAACAGCGTCTCCGTCATCGACACGGCCAGCGCGCGCAAGGTGGCCGATGTTGCCGTGGGCGAATTGCCATGGGGCGTGGTGATCCGCTAGGCAAGCCGGAACAGGTGTTCCAGTCTGGTACACCTGTTCCATTGTGCAGCGGCGCAGCAGGGCTGGTTCGGCTTGGGAACAGGACGCCGCCGCCCTGTTCAATACGCCAACAAAGCGCCGCCTGCCGTCCGGCCCGGGCGCATGGGTGAAAAGCGCGCCGCTATTGACGCCATGCCCTTGCAACAGCAGTAAAACCCGCTAAGTTTGTAGTGGGATGGCGAGCTGGCACGGCATTTGCGGAAGACTCCGTGTACTCACCCCATCTGTACCAGGACGTTTGATTTTAATTAAGTACTTTTATTCTAATTCACCCGATAGAGGACGACATGAATCTCGCAGACATCAGCAAACTGGGCGTAGCCAATCCCTTCAAACAACGCTATGACAACTACATCGGCGGCAAATTCGTTGCCCCCGTAAAAGGTGAATATTTTCCCAACATTACGCCGATCACGGGCTTGCCGTTTTGCGAAATCGCCCGCTCCACGACGGAAGACGTCGAGCTGGCGCTGGACGCCGCCCATGCCGCCAAGGATGCCTGGGGCAAGACTTCGCCTGCCGAGCGCGCCAATATCCTGAACCGCATCGCCGACCGCATCGAACAGAACCTGAGCCTGATCGCCACGGCGGAAACCATCGACAACGGCAAGCCGATCCGCGAAACGATGAATGCCGACATTCCGCTGGCCATCGACCATTTCCGCTACTTTGCCGGCTGCATCCGCGCGCAGGAAGGTTCCGTCGCGCAAATCGACGCGGAAACCTATGCCTATCACTATCACGAGCCGCTGGGCGTCGTGGGCCAGATCATTCCCTGGAATTTCCCGATCCTGATGGCCGTGTGGAAGCTGGCGCCAGCCCTGGCCGCCGGCAATTGCGTCGTCCTGAAACCGGCCGAGCAAACGCCCGCCTCGATCATGGTGTTGATCGAGCTGATCGGCGACCTGCTGCCGCCTGGCGTGCTGAACATCATCAACGGTTTCGGCCTGGAAGCGGGCAAGCCGCTGGCCTCGAGCAAGCGCATCGCCAAGATCGCCTTCACGGGTGAAACGGGCACGGGCCGTTTGATCATGGGCTATGCCGCGCAAAACCTGATTCCCGTCACCCTGGAGCTGGGCGGCAAGTCGCCGAACATCTTCTTTGCAGACGTGATGGATGCGGACGACGAGTATTTCGACAAATGCCTGGAAGGCTTTGCCATGTTTGCGCTGAATCAAGGCGAGGTGTGCACTTGCCCATCGCGCGTGCTGATCCAGGAATCGATCTACGAGAAATTCATCGAACGGGCCCTGAAGCGCGTGGCCGCCATCAAGCAGGGCAATCCGCTCGACTCGTCCACCATGATAGGCGCGCAGGCATCACAGGAGCAGCTGGAAAAAATCCTGTCCTATCTCGACATCGGCCGCCAGGAAGGCGCCGAAGTGCTGGCCGGCGGCGAGCGCAATACGCAGGCGGGCGACCTGGAAGGCGGCTACTACGTGCGTCCGACCGTGTTCAAGGGCAACAACAAGATGCGCATCTTCCAGGAAGAGATCTTCGGGCCCGTCGTCTCCGTGACCACCTTCAAGGACGAGGCCGACGCGCTGGCGATTGCCAACGACACCCTGTACGGCCTGGGCGCCGGCCTGTGGACGCGTGACGGCTCGCGCGCCTTCCGCATGGGCCGCGCCATCCAGGCGGGCCGCGTGTGGACCAATTGCTACCACCTGTATCCGGCCCACGCCGCGTTCGGCGGCTACAAGCAATCGGGTATCGGCCGCGAAAATCACAAGATGATGCTCGACCACTATCAGCAAACGAAGAACCTGTTGGTGAGCTATAGCCCGAAAGCCCTGGGCTTCTTCTAAACCGGCAACAGGCGCCGCCCCCTGTTCCTCGGGTGCGGCGCACAGAAAGGGATGCCATGAGTGCAGCAATTGCCAGGGTGGTCGCCACCGATGCGGCGCTGGAAATGATGGACAAGTTGCGCCTGCGTCACGGCCCGCTGATGTTTTTCCAGTCAGGCGGTTGCTGCGACGGCAGCGCGCCCATGTGCTATGCGCTGGGCGAGTTCGATGTCAGCGATACCGACATTTATCTCGGCAATTTGAATGGCACACCGTTCTACATGGGACTCGAGCAATTCGAGTACTGGGAGCATACCCAGTTGATTATCGATGTGGTCGATGGCAATGGCGGCATGTTTTCACTCGACAACGGCACGGGCAAGCGCTTCTTGACGCGTTCGCGCCTGTTTACCGATGAAGAGTGCGCCTTGCTGCATGCGCAGCCGCACGACCATGGCAGCACTTGATACATACACATACTAATAACAGAGGGAGATGATTGTGCAGAAAAAAATCATGGGGATCGTCGTCGGTCTGAGTGTCGTTTCGCTGGTCCAGGCGGCCGACGTGGGCAATGTCACCAGTGCCATGCTCGACAGCACGGCCAGGAATCCGGCCAGCGTGCTGTCGTTCGGCATGGGCACGCAGGGCCAGCGCTATTCGCCGTTGACGCAGATCAATGACAAGACCGTGGCCAAGCTGGTGCCGGCCTGGTCGTTCTCGTTTGGCGGCGAAAAACAGCGGGGCCAGGAATCGCAGCCCTTGATTCACAACGGCAAGATGTTCGTCACGGCATCGTATTCGCGCATCTTCGCCATCGACCTGAAAACGGGCGCCAAGCTGTGGAAATATGAGCACCGTTTGCCGGACGGCATCATGCCCTGCTGCGACGTGGTCAACCGCGGCGCGGCCCTGTACGGTAACCTGGTGATCTTCGGCACGCTGGACGCCTATCTCGTGGCGCTGGACCAGAACACGGGCAAGATCGTCTGGAAAGAGAAAGTCGACGATTATGCGGCCGGCTATTCGATGACGGCCGCGCCGCTGATCGCCGAAGGCTTGCTGCTGACGGGCGTGTCGGGCGGTGAGTTCGGCATTGTCGGCCGGGTCGAGGCGCGCAATCCGATGACGGGCGACCTCGTGTGGAGCCGTCCGACCGTGGAAGGCCATATGGGCCACCGCTACGACAAGGATGGCAAGGCCAGCGATAACGGCGTGTCCGGCACGGTAAACAAGACCTGGCCGGGCGACCTGTGGAAAACGGGCGGCGCTTCGACGTGGATGGGCGGCACCTATGATCCGCAGACCAAGCTCGCGTATTTTGGCACCGGCAACCCGGCGCCATGGAACAGCCATCTGCGTCCCGGCGACAATCTGTACTCGTCGTCCACGGTGGCGCTGGACGTGAAGACGGGGCAGATCAAGTGGGCATACCAGAACACGCCGAACGATGCCTGGGATTTCGACGGCGCCAACGAATTCGTCACCTTCGACATGGATGGCAAGCGCTACGGCGGCAAGGCCGACCGCAACGGTTTCTTCTACGTCATCGACGCCAACACGGGCAAGCTGCAGAATGCCTTTCCGTTCGTCAAGAAAATCACCTGGGCCAGCAGCATCGACCTGAAGACGGGCCGGCCGAACTTCATTCCCGCCGGCCGCCCTGGCGACCCGACCAAGGGAGAGGAGGGCAAGAAGGGCACGACCGTGTTTGCCGCACCGGCTTTCCTCGGCGCCAAAAACCAGATGCCGATGGCCTATTCGCCGCAAACCAAGCTGTTCTATGTGCCCGCGAACGAATGGGGCATGGACATCTGGAACGAGCCCATCAGCTACAAGAAGGGCGGCGCCTTCCTCGGAGCCGGTTTCACCATCAAACCCCTGTTTGACGATTACATCGGTGCCATGCGCGCCGTCGATCCGAAGACGGGCAAGATCGTCTGGGAAATCAAGAACAACGCGCCGCTGTGGGGCGGCGTGATGAGCACGGCAGGCAATCTGGTGTTCTACGGCACGCCGGAAGGCTTCCTGAAAGCCGTCGATGCGAAGACGGGCAAGGAACTGTGGAAATTCCAGACGGGCTCCGGCGTCGTGGCGCCACCCGTCACCTGGCAGGATGGCGACACGCAATACGTGGCCGTCGTTTCCGGCTGGGGCGGCGCCGTGCCGCTGTGGGGCGGCGAAGTGGCGAAGAAGGTCAACTTCCTGGAACAGGGTGGTTCCGTGTGGGTCTTCAAGCTGGCATCGAAGTAAGGGGGGAGGCGCCCGGGCCACTCGGATGGGTGTCTCCCTGTCTGCCGGGCGCTTTCTTTTTGCTGACGGCCTTGGCCGTCAGTTTTTTGTTTACCTGTATCTTTGTTGCACATACTTTTGGTCAAAAAATGAACACCGTGCGGGGCAATTGATCCGCTGCTGCACATGTTAACGACGCTTTTTCTCTTTCTCCCTGTGAGTCGTGTTGGGCACGCTTATTGCCAAAGCTTGAGGTACATCAATCACTGATGTGCACACTAAAAACAGAGAAGAAAGAGGAGAAGCAATGAACACATTGATCAAGCTGGGGAGCCTGGGTGTCATGACGATTGCAGCGGTAGGGCAGGCGCAAGCCGTCGATATCAAGGCCGGCGACTGGACCGTGTCGGTGGGCGGCATCGTCAATGCCTATTACACGCAAGTGTCGTGTTCGGGCGACGCGGTGGGCGGGCTGGCGCTGGGCGGCCAGGCGCTCGGTTGCGGCGGAGAGAAGGACCGCACCACCATCGGCAACGGCTTGCTGCCGAATGGCTTGATCACCTCGGCAAGCTCGCGCCTGGGCGAGTACGACGTGAAAGCCTTGATCGGCATCTACAACTCGACGGCCACGGACAGCGCCATCAGCCAGAACAGCGTAGTCGACGTGCGTCAGGCTTTCTTTACGTTTGGCAATGCGGAAATGGGCACCTTCAAGCTGGGCCGCGACTACGGCATCTTCGGCGCAAATGCGATCCTGTCCGACATGACCTTGTTGGGCTCGGGCGCGCCCGTGCAGGCCACGCAGCGGGGCCGCGTCACGCTGGGCCATATCGGTGCCGGCTATACCTATCTGGGCAACTATGGCCAGATCATGTACAGCTCGCCGAAGTCCGGCGGCGTTGGCGTCGACGTGGCGCTGGTCAGCCCCGTGTCGGACACGCCCATCGTGGCAGGTTCGACCTATTCTTCGAAGTCCAGCCCGCAAGTGCAGGCGCAGCTGACGTATGCGCAGGAAGGCTTGAAAGCCTGGCTGGGCGTGAAGTCGCAAAAATTCACCTCGAAAACGCCTGGCGTCGATGACCTGACCATGCGCGGCGTGGAAGTGGGCGGCTCCTACCAGATGGGCCCGGCCGGCGTATTGGTCAACTTCCAGGGCGGCAAGGGACTCGGCATCTTGTCCGATGCAGACCAGGGCGATACCAAGTCGAAGAACTGGCTGCTGCAAGGCACGTATAAAACGACGGACAAGCTGAAGCTGGGCTTGTCCTATGGCATCAGCAAGAACGATGACAACACGGCCGGCACGGGCGGCCTGAAGTCGAACGCCAACCTGACCCTCGGTGCGTATTACTCGCTCAACAGCGCGATCACCCTCGTGGGTGAACTGGGCCAGACGCGCTCGAAGGGCTTTGCGGGCGGCGAAGCGAAGATGAATGGCGTGTCCCTGGGCGGCATTATTTTCTTCTAACCAATGAATGCGGCGCCGGAAGCTGCGGCGCCGCATGGAGCGTAGTGCATGCGGATACTGCGGTTGTTCATCGGATGCTGGCTATTCCTGTTTATCCTGGGGCAGGCGTGGGCCGGCGTGCTCACCCGGGCCGAGCTGGCGCGGCGCTTTCCCGCGCCCCTCGTCGTCGGTGAGAAGGACGCCGACCTGCCCGTCTGGCCCCTGTTCAAGCAAAATGCCACGGCCACGGAACTGGTCGGCTACGTGTTTGAGTCGGTGGACCTGGCGCCGATTCCCGGCTTTTCCGGCGTTCCCGTCAATTTATTGATCGCCATCAATCCTCTTGGCAGTTTCCTGGACGTGGCCGTGCTGTCGCAGCATGAACCCGTGTTTCTCGATGGCTTGGGCGAGGCGCCGCTGTTCCAGTTCGTCAAACAGTATCAGGGACTCTCGCTCAAGCAGAACATCGCCATCGGTGCGCGCACCAAGCGGGCGGCCGATGCGACCCACGCCGATATCGATGGCGTGTCGAAGGCCACGGCTTCCGTGCGCATCATCAACCAGAGCGTGCTGGCGTCGGCCTTGAAAGTGTCGCGCAAAAAACTCGGGTTTGCGCAAGGCCGCGATCCGGACCAGATCGCCCGCATCCGCATGGAGGTGTTCAAGCAACTTAGCGTGGCGCAGATGCTTGCGCAAGGCTTGCTCCAGCATGTACGCCTGAGCAACAAGGAGGTGGAGACTCTGTTTGCTGGCAGCAATGGCGCCGGACTCGATGCGCAGGCCCAGCGCGAACCGGACGGCGTGTTCATCGACCTGTATCTGGCCTATGTGTCCGTGCCCACGGTGGGACGCAATCTGTTGACGGAGCGCAGCTGGAACAAGCTGCGCAACCGGCTCGACGAGGGCGACCACGCCATCCTCGTCATGTCGCGCGGGCGCTACGGCGTGCTGGGCGACGATTTCGTGCGCGGCACCGTGCCCGAGCGCCTGTTGCTGAAGCAGGACGGCTTGCCCATCGACATGCGCGACCTGGACCTGGAACTGAACCTGTCCGATGCGGGACCGTTGCCGACTGAAAATATCGCCGTCTTTCGCGTCATCAGCCAGGCGGGACTCGATGCGGCCAGTCCGCTGGCGTTCACCATGCCGATCACGCGCAGCAAGGGCATCGTGTATCCGGAGCGCATCGCGCGCAACGTCGATTTCACGTACCGCCTGCCTGCCGATTTTTATAGCGCGCCGCAAGGCGACGATGCCGGCTGGCGCGGCACGTGGAAGGGGCGCAAGGCTGAGCTGTTGATCCTGCTGGCCGGGCTGGCGCTGCTGGCCGGCGCGCTGGCCTGGCAGAAACGCCTGGTGCGCGACGGCCGGCAATTTGCGTGGTTTCGCCGCCTGTTTTTGTTGTTCACCATCGGCTTCATCGGCTATTACGCGCAGGGGCAGTTGTCGATCGTCAATATCACAGGGGTGATCCAGGCGCTGCTGGCGGGGCGCAGCCTGGGCTTCTTCCTGTTCGACCCGATGACGGTGATCCTGTGGGCGTTCGTGCTGCTCAGCCTATTCATATGGGGCCGCGGCACGTTTTGCGGCTGGCTGTGCCCGTTTGGCGCCTTGCAGGAATTCACGGGCAAGCTGGGCCAATGGTTGCGCTTGCCGCAGTGGAAAATCAAGCCGCGCCTGGACGAACGCTTGAAATGGATCAAATATGGCTTGCTGGCGGCCATTCTCGGCAGCAGCATGTTTTCCAGCCAGATCACGGACAAGCTGGTGGAGCTGGAACCGTTCAAGACAGCCATCACCCTGAACTTCGTGCGCGCCTGGCCCTTCGTCGCGTATGCCGTGGGTTTACTACTGCTCAGCAGTATTTCCTATAAATTCTTTTGCCGCTTCCTGTGTCCGTTTGGCGCGGCGCTGGCCCTGCTGGGGCGCTTTCGCCTGTTCAACTGGATTCCCCGCCGCAAGGAATGCGGCACGCCGTGCCAGACCTGCCGCCACCGCTGCGAGCATCATGCCATTGCGCCCAGCGGGAAAGTCGATTACGGCGAGTGTTTTCAATGCATGGATTGCGTGGTGATTTACGCCAGCGATGAAAAATGCGCACCCTTGATGCTGGAAATCAAGCGTGCCCGTACCATCCCGATAGTCCGGGCCATGGCAGAGGAGAGCAGCAATGCAGCGTAGAAGCTTTATTTCGGCGGCGATCGGCAGCGTGGCCGGCATGGCGGCTTTGTCTTTGCCTGGCAGCATGGCGCGCGGCACGGTCACGGCCTCCGGCGTGCGCCCGTATCGCGGCGCAGCGCTGGCGTTTGGCACGACGATCGCCGTCACTGTGTTGCACCACGATCAGCGCCAGGCCGAGCTGGCCATTGAAGACGCCCTGCATGCGGCCGGGAATATCGACCGCCTGATGAGCATTTACAGTCCCGCCAGCCAGGTCTTCCAGCTGAACCGCGATGGTCGCCTGGCCCGGCCGGACGCGCACCTGCTGGCCGTGCTGGCGCAGGCGCAAACCTTGTCGCAATGGAGCGATGGGGCATTTGATATCACCGTGCAACCGTTATGGCGGCTGTTTCGGTCGGCGGCAGACCAGGCGAGCCTGCCTGCGGAAGCATCGCGCCGCGCCGCGCAGGCAAGGGTAGGCTGGCGGCAACTGGCGTGGGATCGCCGTGAAGTGCGTTTTCTGCAGCCCGGCATGGCGCTGACTCTGAATGGCCTGGCGCAGGGCTATGCGGCCGACATGGCGCTGGCGGCCGTGCAGGCGCGCGGCATACGGCACGCGCTGCTCGACACGGGCGAGTTCATTGCACGCGGACAGCGTGCCGTGCGCCGCCCGTGGACCCTGGGCATCCAGGACCCGCGCGACGCGGAAATCCTGGCGGCCACCTTGAAAGTGGAGGGCCGCAGCGTGGCGACGTCCGGCGATTACGAATGCGCGTTCACGCCTGACTTCGCGCATCACCACATCTTCGACCCTGCGAAAGGCGATTCGCCGCGCGAACTGGCCAGCGTGACCGTGCTGGCGCCTACGGGCTTGCTGGCCGATGGCTTGTCGACGACCTTCATGGTGACGGGGGCCGTGCGCGCGCATGCGATGGCTGCGCACATGCAGGGCATCGACCTGATGACCATCGACAAGCAGGGGCGGCGCAAGATGTCGCCCGGCTTTCCCCGTCTACTCTAGGCTATTTCAGATGCGGCACCTTGCGATAGATCGTGTTGCGCGACACGCCCAGAGCCCGGGCCGTGGCCGAGACGTTACCGCCGTGGGCATCGAGCGACTTGAGGATCACGCTTTGCTCCATCTCTTCCAGGTTGGCGCCGGCTGCGATCATGCGGTCCGTGCTGGCGCTGGCGGCAGTCGCTTGCGTCATCTCAATATCGTCGAGGAAATCATCGGGCATGTGGCGCAAACAGATTTCATGCTCGTCGCCAGCCATGACGATGGCCGTGCGCAACAGATTGGTCAGTTGGCGGAAGTTGCCTGGCCACTTATGCTGGTGGAACAGGCGCAGGATGTCGGGCGCCACCGTGTAGCGCGTGTCGGGCGCTTCCGTTGCAAGGATTTTCTTCACCACCGTATCGAGGTCCGTGCGCTCGCGCAGCGGTGGCAGTTTCACCACCAGGCCGTTCAGGCGGTAATACAGGTCTTCGCGGAACAGCCCCTTGGCCATGCGTTCGCGCAAGTTGTGATTCGTGGCGCAAATGAGTTCCACATTCACGGTAATCGATTTGCTGCTGCCCAGCGGCGTGACCATCCGCTCCTGCAGCACGCGCAGCAGCCGCGCCTGCAAGCCGAAGGGCATGTCGCCGATTTCATCGAGGAACAGGGTGCCGCCATTCGCTTGCAAAATCTTTCCTATCGCCCCTTTCTTGCGCGCACCCGTAAACGCCCCGTCTTCATAGCCGAACAGTTCCGATTCGATCAGGTTTTCCGGGATCGAGGCGCAGTTGACGGCAATAAACGGTCCCATGGCCCGTGGCGAATCGTTATGGATGGCTTGCGCCAGCAATTCCTTGCCGGTGCCTGTCTCTCCCATGACGAGGATGGGAATATCGCGCCCCAGGACTTTATTGACCTTTTCGATCACCAGTTCCAGTTGCGGATCGCCCGTGCGCAGGTAGCGCAAGCCGGACAGGCGGCGCGCCGCATTGGCCGCATGGCTGGCCGGCGCGGGAACCTGGGCCGGCACGGCGTTGATATCGCTATGGTCGGTGCTGGCAGTAAAGCCGTGCTGGAAGACGCTATTAGACAGGCGCAACTGCGCGCGCCCATACACGCGTACGCCGCTGTGCATGCACAGGTTCAGCAAACCTGGCGAGGCGGTACGGTAATGGTCGTACAGGGCGGAAACGGGCAAGCCGAACAGGGAGCTGAAAGTATGTGATTGCAATGCGGCAAATGACAGGCCCAGTTGGAACAAGCCATTCTTGTTGGCCGATAAGAACCGCCCGCCCGGGGTGAACGAGGCGATACCTTCCATCAAGGTGCCGATGAATTCGGGCCGGGCGTGGAAGTGCACGGTGATGGCATCTTCGAAGGTGGCGGAAAACAGCTGATTTTCGATCATCAGCGCCGACATGCGCACGAGGGCCATCGTATGCTTGTGGAAACTGCGCTGGTCGCTGGAAACGTCCAGTACGCCGATGACATTGCCCCGGTGGTCGGTGATTGGTGCCGCAGAGCAAGTTAGGAAATGATTGGCAGCAAGGTAATGCTGGTCCGCATGAACCAGAGTCGGTACTTTTTCCGTGATGGCCGTGCCGATGGCATTCGTGCCGCGGCTTTGTTCCGACCATGCCACGCCCGGTTGCAGGGCGACGCGGTTGGCTTTCTCCAGGAAATCATCGTCGCCCAGCGAATGCACGATGACGCCGTTGGCATCCGTGAGTATCACCATATTGTGCGTGTTGACGATTTGCTGGTACAGGGTTTCCATCGCCGGCAGCGCATGTGTGTGCAGCATGCGGTTTTGCTCGATCAGCAAGGACAGGTCGGATTTGCCGGCCGGCGTAAAGTCGGGCGTGGCCGTGGGCGACAGGCCAAAGGCGACGGAGCGCTGATGGGACGTTTCGATGATGACGGGGACGTTGTCCTGTCCTGCCGGCAAAGTGTTCGCATCCGCGATGGACGAAAACGGTGCGCTACGGTAAGTAGCTGACGGTTGATACATGATCTCGTTGCCTCCGTTGGGCCCTGTACTGCGGCGCTCTTTTGAATATCGAGAGTGTTCCATAATGTAGCACCTGTCACAGATGGGAGCAAAGCAAAGCGAGCCGGGCTGTCCCCCCGTGTTGCTGCGAGGCCCAGAGTTGCTACCATCAGGGGCAGTGCATGGGGCTGTATAAGCAAGTGCGGTGCCAGGGCCGTTTCACGGGGCGGGAAAATAGCCCTTGCGGGGCGTGCGGGGCAGGGCTATAATTCGCCCCCTCGCTGAACGACGCATGCAAATGCCGAGTAAAGCAGGGTGAAAAAAGAAGGTTGACGGATTTGGCGAAACGCTTCATACTCTTCCTTCTTCGCAGCTGACAAACACAACGCTTTGTCGATAGCGCGAAAGCAGTACCGAATACAGTTCTTTAACAATTAACAGTCGATAAGTGTGGACATTTGATGTAGTGCAGCGCCGATCTTCGGATTGGCGTCATACTTAAAATATCAAATGTTCACAAGAAATAATGAAATAGGACGCTTCGCAAGAAGTGGCCTGTCAGTTGTTTTTGAGTGAGCAAACACCTCGCAATGCGAG
>NZ_JBWKUZ010000037.1:0-20360 GCF_059421435.1 Janthinobacterium sp. GW821-FHT03A03
TGGTGGGTGCTGAGAGGCTCGAACTCCCGACCTACGCCTTGTAAGGGCGCCGCTCTACCAACTGAGCTAAGCACCCGTTGCTTGTCTCAGAAAACCATCCCGACGTTTGTCACCACGTCTGGAAGAGGCGCTATTATAGGACGGCTGAAATCCTTGTGCAAGGGCTTTTTCCACCTTTTTACCGTTTTAGCTGTCAATGCCCCATTGCGACAGCATCCACGCCATATTGAAGGCGTTTTCGGCAATGGCGTTATAGCGGCCCGACGCGCCGCCGTGGCCGGCGCCCATATTCGTTTTCAGCAGCAAGGGATTGCTGTCCGTCTTGTAGGCGCGCAGCTTGGCCACGTATTTCGCCGGTTCCCAGTACATGACCTGGCTGTCGTTGAGGCCCGTCGTCACCAGCATGGCCGGGTAATTCTTGCGCGCAATGTTGTCGTAGGGCGAGTAGCTGAGCATGTAGTCGTAGGCCGCCTTCTGGTTCGGGTCGCCCCATTCCAGGTACTCTCCCGTCGTCAGCGGCAGGCTGGCGTCCATCATGGTGTTCATCACGTCGACAAACGGCACGGCCGCGTGCACGGCGTGGAACAGTTCGGGGCGCATGTTGACGACGGCGCCCATCAGCAGGCCGCCCGCGCTGCCGCCCTGGATGATCAGGCGGTTCGGGCTTGTCCATTTTTCGCGCACCAGGTAGTCGGCGCTGTCGATGAAGTCATTGAAGGTGTTTTTTTTCTTCATCAGCATGCCGTCTTCATGCCACGCTTCGCCCATGTCCGTGCCGCCGCGGATGTGCGCCTGCGCGTAGATGACGCCCCGCTCCAGCAGGCTGATGCGGCTGATGGCAAAACTGGCTTCCGTCGAAATGCCGTAGGAACCATACGAGTACAGCAGCAGCGGCGCGGAACCGTCGAGCTTGACGCCCTTCTTGTAGACGATCCACAGCGGCACTTGCACGCCGTCGCGCGCCTTTACCCACAGGCGCTGCGTCGTGTAGCGGCTGCCGTCAAAGCCGCCGACGATTTCCTGCTGTTTCAGCACCGTGCGCTGGCCATCCTTCATGCTGACGTCGATGACGGTGGGCGGCGTGACGGGCGACTGGTAGGACATGCGAAATTGCGTGGCAGAAAACTCCGGCGTGCCGGCCGCCGTGGCCAGGTAGACGGGGTCGTCGAACTGCACGGTTTTCCAGTTCTTTTGCGCAAAATCAAAGATGCGCGCGCGGTTCAGGGCGCGGGCCTTTTCCATCACCACCAGGTAGCCCTGGAAGACGTCGATGGACTGGATCACGGCGTCCTTGTTGTGCGGCACGACGGGCTTCCAGTGCTTCGGCTGCGGGGCGGTGAGCGGTGCGCTGACGATGCGGAAATTCTTCGCGTCCTTGTTGGTCAGAATATACAGCTGGCCGTCGCGGTGTTCGATGCCGTAGCGGTGGCCCTTCTCGCGTGGCAGCACGCTCTGGAAACGGCCTTCCGGCTTGTTCGTTGGCAACAGCAGCACTTCGCTCGTGTCCGTGCTGCGCGCCGTGAGCACAAAGTAGCGCTGGTCGCGCGTGCGGCTCACGCCGATGGCGAACTGTTCCACAGGCTCATGGTAGACCTGCTGCGGCGTGCCGCCCAGCGCCAGGCGGAACAAGCGGTCCGCGCGCTTGGTGGTGGCGTCTTCCTGCGTCAGCATCAGAGTGGCGTTGTCGGCCGCCCAGGCCAGCGAGGTCACGCGCGGCATGCTGTCCGTGAGCAATTTGCCCGTCTTCAAATCCTTGACGTGCAGCTCGTACTGGCGGAAACCCGTCGTGTCCGTGGTGTAGGCCAGCAATTGTTCATTCGGGCTGACGCTAAAGGCGCGCACGGCAAAGAATTTGTGGCCTTCGGCCAATTGATTCTGGTCAAGCAAAATCTCTTCGGCCGCCTGGGCGTCATACGCGCCCTTCGCGCCCACGGGGCGGCGGCAGTGTATCGGATATTGCTTGCCCGCTTCCACGCGCGTGTAATAGTAAAAATTGCCCTGGCGCGCGGGCACGGACAGGTCCACTTCCTGCATGCGGCCCTTGATTTCCGCAGTCAGCTTGTCGGCCAGCGGCTGGATCGGGGCCGTGACGGCCGCCGTGTAGGCGTTTTCCGCGTTCAGGTAGTCAATCACGGCAGGATCGCTCTTCTTTTGCAGCCAGCGGTAGTCGTCCGTGACGATGGTGCCGTGGCGCGTTTCCTGCCAGGCTGTTTTGGCGGCGACGGGGGCGGCAGAAGCCGTGGCGGCGGCATCGGCGGCCAGCGCGGATGACGCCAGCGTGGACAGCAGCAGGGCCGGCAGGATGGATGACCAGGCGGACCGGCGGCGCGCAGCGTGATGGGGGGTGGACAAGGCGGCTCCTTTGAATAGTTGTGTCAGGATTGTAATCTTGCCATTGAGAAAAGCAACTGCGGTGCGCGTGCGTTTCAACTTGCATCCGCGCCCATTTCCGGTAATACTGTATGCATGCACAGTATCTTGCCAGCTTCAGGCAAGCCGACCCGCCGCGAGGTGTTTTTGATGCCATCTGTCCCACCACTTGCCGAACCACCCGCAGCGCGCCGCTGGATAGCCCACCTGGACATGGATGCCTTCTTTGCCTCCGTGGAACTGCTGAAATATCCGGAATTGCGCGGCGAAGCCGTCGTCATCGGCGGCGGGCGCCTGCAGCAGCCCGTGCTGCAGATGGACGGCACGCGGCAATTCGCGCGCATGCGCGACTACGTGGGGCGCGGCGTCGTCACCACCTCGACCTATGCGGCGCGCGCGTTCGGCGTGTTTTCCGCCATGGGCATCATGAAGGCGGCGAAACTGGCGCCCGACAGCATCCTGCTGCCCGCCGATTTCGAGGCTTACCGCGACTATTCGGCCCGCTTCAAGCAAGCCGTGGCCCATCTGTGTCCCGTCATCCAGAACGTGGGCATCGATGAAATCTATGTCGACCTGACGGAACATGGCGAGCAGGCGCCGGCCATGGCGGCGCGCCTGAAGGCGGCCGTGTTCGAGGCGACGGGCCTGTCGTGCTCGATCGGCCTGGCGCCGAACAAATTGCTGGCAAAAATCTGTTCTGACCTGGAAAAACCCGACGGCCTGACCATTTTGTCGCCCGAGGATGTGGAAACGCGGGTCTGGCCCTTGCCGGCAAAAAAGATCAATGGCATCGGCCCGAAGGCCACGGCCAAGCTGGAAGCGCTGGGCATTATCACCATCGGCGAGCTGGCGCGGGCCGACATGGCCATGCTGCGCACGCAGTTCGGCGACCTGTACACGGGCTGGCTGCGCCAGGCGGCGCTGGGCATCGACGAGCGGCCCGTGCAGACGAGCCGGGAAACCAAGTCCGTCAGCCGCGAAACGACGTTCGAGCGCGACTTGCAGGTGGTGCGCGACCGCGCCACCCTGTCGGAAAAACTGGAAGGCCTGTGCACGCGCGTGGCCGGCGACCTCGACAAGCAGTCGCTGGCGGGGCGCACGGTGGGCATCAAGCTGCGCTTCGAGGATTTCAGCACCGTCACGCGCGACGTCACCCTGCCCAGCGCCACGGCGGACGCCGCCGCCATCCTGCGGGCCAGCCGCGATTGCCTGCGGCGCGTGCCATTTGAAAAGAAAATCCGCCTGCTGGGCGTGCGCATCTCGACCCTGTCCGATCCGGCCGTCGCGACGCGGCAGGTTCCCGCCCAGGCGGAGCTGTTTCCCGCCCTGTAGCGGCGTTTCCTACAAGATACATACCGCGCCAGACGGCGCTTTTGACGGCATTTTCACGTCGAAAGTGTAGAATGGCGTTCCCCTGGCACTACTGAAACAAACGGAAGACAAAAACTATGTGGTTCAAGAATCTTCAGATTTACCGCCTGCCCGCACCTTGGGCCTATACGCCAGAACAACTGGAAGAGGCCTTGTCCTCGAACAAATTCACGCCGGCGACCAGCATGGATCTGATGCGCCAGGGCTGGGATACGCCGCGCCCGAACGGCGGCCTGGTCCATGTTGTCAACAAGCAAATGTTGATCTTGCTGGGCACGGAAAAGAAATTGCTGCCGGCCACCGTCATCAACCAGGTGGCCAAGGCCCGCGCCGCCGAGATGGAAGAAGCGCAAGGCTTTGCGCCTGGCAAGAAGGCCATGAAGGAATTGAAGGAACGCGTGGCCGACGAATTGCTGCCGCGCGCTTTCAGCATCCGCAGCAACGTCTGGACGTGGATCGACCCTGTCAATGGCTGGCTGGTGATCGATGCCGCCAGCCCGGCAAAAGCCGATGAAGTCATCAAGCTGCTGTTGAAAGCCGTGGATAAACTGCCGCTGGAAAGCCTGCGCGTGCAGCGCTCGCCCGTGGCGGTGATGACGGAATGGCTGCAGGCTGACGACGCGCCTGCCGGCTTCACGGTCGACATGGACACGGAATTGCGCGCCACGGGCGAAAGCAAGGCCACCGTGCGCTATGTGCGCCACACCCTGGAAGCGGACGACGTGCGCCGCCACATCGCGGCCGGCAAGCAGTGCACGCGCCTGGCCATGACGTGGAACGACAAGATCTCGTTCGTGCTGACGGAGTCCCTGGCCATCAAGAGCGTCAAGCCGCTGGACGTGATCAAGGAAACGGAATCGAGCACGAAGAACGACGAAGAGCGTTTCGACGGCGACCTGATGCTGATGACGGGCGAGCTCGCCAAGCTGATGGCCGACGTGGTCGAAGCCCTGGGCGGCGAAGCGACGGCGTAGGCGCAAGCAGGTATGCGTGACGGACGGCCCGCTGGCATTGCCCGGCGGGCCGTTTTGCATGGGGCGGCCGCTGGCGCCGGCGTGCTGAAATTTTCCATATGGAAATAATATTGCTGTGATATCGTTACTATCCTGATATTGATTATTTCTACATAAATTCATGCATAAATATGTCCGGCGCTGTGGCGCCGCTTTTATCCTCGGGGCCACGCAGATGGCGGCCGCCCAGGCGCAGATTTCCGATGCCACCCTGCGCGGGCTGAGTGCTTGCGATGCCTCTTTTTTCCGCAGCTTGCAGCAGGACGGCGCGGCCCTGGCCGGCAGCGTGCCGCTGGCCACGCGCGGCGATGCCAGCTGGATCAAGGTGCCCAACCGCAATCAGGCCCAGGCCGGCAGCATCGAGTTTGCCGCGCCCGTGCGCGCTGGCGGCGTGACCTTGCTCGGCTATACCGATGAAGTGTCGGACCTGGGCAGCCTGGGCCGTTATTACAGCTGGGCCTTCCTGGTGGCCGGCAAGGTCGATGCGGTGTACCGGCAACTGCAGCCGCTGATCCACGATGCCCGGCGCATGCGCGCCGATGATGGCGCTTATGTGCGTTCCGACGTGCGCCTGCCCGGTGGCCCATGGCAGGCGTTTGCGTCCGCCTCGGGCGTGGCGGCCGGGCGCGACAAGGTTGAACGCGTGTTCCTGATCGAGCCGCACGGCGAGCTCGACGGCGTCGTGCGCGTCGGCTGTTCGCTGCAGGGCGGTGTCGACGCCGCCCTGTTGCGCGAGGCCCGTCCCGACATCGACGCGAGCGAGTATCCGCCGCCGCCAAATGCCACGGGCGCGTTTGACAGCGCACCGCTGCCGCCCGGAGTACTGGCGGCGGCGCAAGCGGCCATGGCGGCGGCGCCCGTCTGGCAGCCGCGCTTCAAGACGCTGTCTTCTTCCCGGGAGTCGACAACGCCGGGCAAGCCCGGGGAAGCATCCGTCGTCGATCAAGAGTGGCGCGTGCGCGATGGGCTGGTCGTCACGAGCGAGAACTACAGCGCCTTTACCATGCAGCGCGTGAAGCTTGCTGGCCTGTTTCAGTTGCGGGCCGCAGAGAAGGGCGATGTCCGCAACGGTTATCTGGCCACCTCCGGCCTGTCGCTGTCGCTGCCGGCGAGTTTGTCCCCGGGCACCCGCTTTCAGGCCAATATGACCACGATCAACGTGCCTGCCAAGCCGGGCGAGCGGCCGGAGCAGGTCACCACGCTGTGTGAAGTGCAGGATACCTTGCAGGCCAGTACGATTTCGGCCAGCCTGCAAGGCGCAGCGACGCGCTTTGTCTGTACCTCACAGGAAAGTGGCTACGTGGTCGAGAGTGCCTTGCTGCATGACCTCGGCGTCGCCATGCAACTGCGTACGGTATCGAAAGCTCACGGCGAGAGCCATTACCGCTATCTGAATCTCCAGATAACAAAATAGCTGTGCGACAAGAAAAAAGCGCCTTGCACGGTGAAGTGCAAGGCGCTTTTCAGACAAGCTAATTCAACGCGTCAAATTAGAACTTGTAGTTGCCGGTGACGTAGAACGAACGCATCATCGGATCGGCGTAGCGTGGGTCGAAACCAACCTGGTGGCCCGACGACGCGCGCAGCGACAGCGGTGGCGCACGGTCGAACAGGTTCTTGATGCCTGCGCGGATCGTGGTCTGCTTGTCAAAGGCGAAACGTGCTTGCCAGTCGAACGTGGTGTACGACGGAACTTGCAGGCGGTAGCCCTTCACTTCTTTTGCGGCTGCCACGTCGTACACGGTCGCGGCTGCATCGGTGTAGCCGTTGCGGTAGTTGACGGTCACGGTGTTGCTCAGGCGGCCAGTATCGAGGGTCGTCGTCAGCTTCATCAGGTTGCGGAACGTGACTTCGTTGGTGTCGCCGAAGAAGTTCATGTTGCTGGTGTACACGTTATTGCTACCGGCTTTGGTGTAGTTGGCGTGCAACATGTGGGTGCCGCTCAACTGGGCGGTCAGCTTGCCGAAGGAAAACTTGTGGTTGGCCGACAGATCCCAGTCGATACCACGGTATTCCTTCTTGCCGATGTTGACCGACAGTTTCTTGAACGCGTAGTAGGTATTGCCGGTCGATGGCTCCTTGTAGGTCGAGAAGCTCGTTGCGTACTTGACCGGATCGGCAAATGCCTGCTCTTCGGTGATTTCCGACACGGCATTGCGCAGTTTCACGTCCCACAGGTCGGCGCCGAACGAGAAGGCCGCGCTAGGCTCGACACGGAAGCCCAGGGTGAACTGTTTCGATTTTTCCGATTGCAGTTCTGGATTGCCTTCCGAGACGGCGTTGTATTGCGTGGTTTCTCCACGGCAGAGCTTGTTGCCTGGATATGGGCAGTCAAATTTCTTGGCGGTAAAGCCGGCGTTAACCAGTGGCTGAGCAATGTCCAGCATGCTTGGCGCCTTGAAGCCCGTGCCGTAGGAACCGCGGATCAGCACGGTTTGTACCGGCTGCCAGCGTGCCGATACCTTGTAGGTATTGGCGCTGTCTTTCTTGCCGACAGTTTTGTTGTTCAGCTTATCGTCGATCGCCTTGACGGCATCGTAACGGCCGCCAACGGTCATTTCGAACGACTTGGCCAGCGGCGCCAGCAACTCGACGAACGCGCCGTAGGTGTCGCGGCTCATGTCGTAGGCAGCCTTGGTGTTGAAGCTGTAGACGTCGCTGCCGGTGGCGCCTGGCGACTGCTCATAGCGGTAGGTGCGGTAGTCGCCGCCGATACCGAGGCTGGCCTTGCCGCCTGGCAAGGAGAACAATTCACGCGAGCCGTGTGTGTCGACGCCGCGCATCGTGGTCGAGGCGGTACGCACCGAACCGACGAACTGGGCGCCAGCGATTTGCGCTTGCACGGATGGCTTTTGCGTCACTGCGAACGGATCGAACTCCGGATTGGCCAGGATGTCCTTGAATGCCTGGTTTTTCTGGTAACCGCCCGTGTAGCGCTCGTCGATCGAGTTTTGCGACCAGGTCAGGCCACTTTCGAAGTTCCACGCACCCAGTTCGCCTTCCACGCCCACCACCATGTGCTTGGTTTGGGTAACGGTCTGGCTGGCACGCAAACCAAAGTCGGTGCTGCGGTAGTTGGCCGTGATCGATTGGATGTCTGCCTGTTGCGCTGGCGACAGGAACGGTTGTACGTACGTCGCGTAGGCGGCCGGATTGTTGAATACCAGCTTCTCAACTTTGGTGACAGGGTCTTTTACCGTTTGCGCGATCGAGATGGGGATCGGGTTGGCGGCGATACGCGCCGTCAGGTCGTAGCGCGAGTAGGCCAGTTCAGCAAACGCGTTCAGGCTGTCATTCAGCTTGTACGTTGCTTTGGAGAACAGGCTGTCGCGTTTCGATTGCGGCACGATTTCCACGGTGGAACCGGTGTCGAAGCCGCAAGCGTTTTTATTGCTGGTCGTGACGTAGGAATTGTCAGGGCAATTTCCCTGGTTTTGCCGCAGATATGGCGTGAAGGCGGTCGAGGAGGGGTTGTTGTTGTAGGCAACAGTAGCGCCTGCCGGCGAGGCCGAGGTGCTGGTGCGGTCCCAGATGTAGTTCTTGCCGCCGCGGTTGAATTTCAGGTACGAGGTATCGGCGAACGTGCGGTCGGTCGCTACCAGTTTCGACTGCTCGTCGTGGCGGTACGATACCAGCACGTTGAAGCGGTCTTCGTCCAGGTCGCCGAAACCATAGGTGACGCTGGTGTTCCAGGCGTTGCCGCCCTTGTCTTCCGGGCCGCCGTACGTCGCTTCCAGGGTGGCGCCCTGCTGGTTTTTCTTCAGGATGAAGTTCAGTACGCCGGCGATGGCGTCCGAGCCGTACAGGGCCGAAGCACCGTCGGTCAGGATCTCGACGCGCTCAACGGCGCTCATGGGAATGGCGTTCAGGTTGACCGTGGTGCCGGAGCCTTGTGGCGCGATGCGGCGGCCGTTCAACAGCACCAGGGTGTAGGTTTCGCCAATGCCGTGCAGCGATGCACTGGTATTGCCGCCCGAATCGGAACCGGCAGCAACGGCGCCGATGGTAAAGCCTTGCATGGCGGGCAGGGCCTGGATCAGGTCGGCAACCGAAGTGGCGCCCGACTTGGCGATCGCTTCTTGCGACAGGCGCTGCACTGGCAGTGCGCCTTCGACGGCGATACGCTTGATGCTCGAACCGGTAATTTCAACTTTTTGAATTGCTTCTTCCGCCATGGATTGGCCGGAGAACAAGACGCTACCTGCCAGGACGGCCAGGGCCAGGCGTACGCTGCGCACGCCGATTTTTTCTTTAAATGCCATTGTAACAATTACTCCGTAGTAGTTTTAATAACGACAAGCGGTACACGAGCACCGATAAGGCCATCGGGTAGATGGCCTGCGGCGGCGTGTACGGTAGGCGGAACCACGTCTGAGGGAGGTGGAAGACTACTAAGCGCAATATTGTTATAAATGCACTTATAACTTGTCGAGGCGAACATTATGTCGTCTCAGCAAGAAAAATTGGACTCTCACCGTGTCGGATTTGGCAGGAATTTAGAGATACTGAAGAATATTTGTGAATGTGAAAAATATGCAGTTTTATATTCTTCTATATCAATGTTTTTAAAAATGATCAATGGTGTTTTTTTACAACACATAATTATTATCTTGGCAATTTGATGTTTTACCAATAATAATTTTCTTTCATCCCCTGCGCTGAAGAATTTCCGACGGACGAAAAAAAGCCCGCGCGGAGCGGGCTTGTCGAGGTGCTGCAGAGTGAAAATCAGGCGGCTTGCTGGCCTGCTTTTCTGCGGCGCGCCATGAAACCAACGAGGCCGAGGCCGGCGAGCATCATGGCATATGTTTCCGGTTCTGGCACGGCGGCCACCGGTGAGGCGAAAGTACCGGTAAAGGTAGAGTAATTGCCATACTGATTGCTGGCAGATTGTGCGGTGGCGGCACCGTAGCCGAAATACGTGCTGACGCCAACGGTATTGGCGCCAACGGCAACGTTGCTCAAGGTAATGCTGAAATTGGCGGTCGAGCCGGGCGTGTAGACCGATTGCGTATATTGGCCCCACCAGGTGTAGGCCGCATAGCCCGATGGCGCGACCAGGTTTTGCGAGCCATTGCCGCCCAGGTCGAGCAGGCCGCTGCTGCCTTGCGACCAGTAGCCAGGCGCACCATTGAAGGGCGCGGGCGCGCTGGAGCTGACCACGGTGGCGGCGACGGGCACGAAGATCGTGAAGCCATCGAGGCCGGTCTGGCCGCCGATGCCCTGGTTATTGTTCAGGACGCTGTAATCGAAGGTCCAGGTATTCACGCCTGCTGCGCTGGCCGATGCCGTCACCGTATATTCATTTGTCAGGCTGGTCGTCGCGTGGGCAGTGCTGCTCAGCGCAAATACGGCCGCAATGGCGCCCAGTGGAAACAGGTGTGCAGTCGATTTGCGCAAGGTCATGATGAATTCCCGAAAGGGGTTGGTCGATGACGCGAATATAGCATCGATGCACAGGAAAAAATTGCAATTATGAACAAATATATTGTTTTTTTGCTTCTTTCATTTCCTCATGGAAATTATGGCCTGTATTCTTTATTTTTCTGCAAATGTTGCAGCCGGTTTTTGTTGTTGCGCTGCGACGTTGCCGCAGCGCAATTACCTTACAGGGGCTGGAACACGCCGGCGGCGCGGTTCTTTTGCACATTGTCCCAGGCAAAGATCTGGCCATTCATGGCCACGTACACGCCGGCCGGCAGGGTTTGCGCCACGCCGCAGGCAAAGCCCAGGTTGAACAGGGCGTCGGAATTGTCGATTTCGTAGGGAATCATCGCGCCCGTCAGGATGACCGTTTGCTGCAGCTTCGCCGCGCCCAGCACTTGCGCCGTTTCGCGCATGGTGTCGGTGCCGTGGATGATGACGATGGCTTTTTCCTGCGCCGCGCGGCACGAGGCGAGCACGCGCTGGCGGTCCCCATCCTGCATGTCGAGCGAGTCGAGCAGGGGCAATTGCTCCAGCGCCACGGGCGCCGTCATGCGCGCGCGGGCTATCGCTGCCGGCAAATGACTGTCGGAAAAGCCCAGGGTGCCGTTCAATTCGTTGTAGTGTTTGTCGAAGGTGCCGCCGGTGGCGAGTATGCGCAAAGTCATGATGTGGTCACGATGTCAGTGGAGAATGACGGGCATGATATCGTGGATTGGCACGATTGCGTGAATGGCCCTGCGGAGGCGTGGCGCTTCTGGAAAATTCGGCCATCTGTGAGTACACTTGTTTCTTTGCTCGCCCCCTGGCCCGACATTCCTGTATGAAAGCGCTCGCTCCCGGCACCGTCATTTTCCACCGCCACCGCGGCTACGGGGTGATCACGTCCGTCAATTTGCTGACGGGCTGGATCGCCGCCCGTTTCGGCAGCGAGGCGCGGACCCTGGACCTGAACCTGTCCACCGACGACGTGCAGTTTGCCGATGGCGAAGCGATCCTGTTCCGCCGCGCGCCGCCCGACCGCATGCCGCATGCGCGCCTGATGGCCATGGTGCGCGAGCTGCACCAGGCCGGCTATCAAAAGCTGTATCTGTATTCCTGGCCCAAACCGTCCGGCCTGCACTGGCGCTGGCATCTGTTTACGGGGCCGCGCGACTGGATGCAGCGGCCGTGGCGCGAAGGCTGGTACGGCTCGGGCGCCGATTACAACGTCAACCCCGTGATGGGCTGGGGCGACACGCCCGGCGCCTCTACCGGCGAGCTGATCGACGCGCTGGCCCGCTTCGACCCGCAGGGCCTGGCCCAGGCGCTGGGACGCGACGATGACCATAGCGACTGGTTCGGCCGCGTCTGCGACGCCTTGCTGCCCAACTATATGTACAGCCTGGACATGCCGCGCGCCCCGGGCGAACCCTTGCCCGACATGCCGCCCGTGCCGGTCGTGGCCGTGCGCGCCGGCGTGGCGTCGTATGGCGGCCCGGATATCGCCTGGCCGCCAGGCTGGGCCGGCCTGTGGCGCGGCCGCCATGTGCTGCCCGCGCCCGCCATCCGCCTCACGGGCGAGCCGGACTTGTTGAAGGGCTTTCAGCGCTCCTGAGGGGCTTGCTGCGCATGCTGCAAGGCTTCGGGATTGAGCAGGCGCGTGCATTGACCCTGCGCAAAATCGACGATGTTTTGCAGGGCGTAGCGGAAATACAGTTCATAGCTGTCACGCTCGACGTAGCCCAGGTGCGGCGTGGCCAGCACGTTCGGCAGCCGCAGCAATGGCGAGCCGGGCGGCAAGGGTTCATCCGTAAACACGTCCAGCGCGGCCGCGCCCGGGCGCCCCTGCTGCAGCGCCGCTTCCAGCGCGCCCTCGGCCACCAGCTCGGCGCGGCTGGTGTTGACGAACAGGGCATCTGGCTTCATGCGCGCCAGGTCTTCGCTTGTTACCAGGCCGCGTGTCTTGTCGGACAGGCGCAGATGCAAGCTCAGCACGTCGGCCTGCTCGAAGAAGGCCGCGCGCGATTCTGCTGCCGTATCACCGGCCGCCACGGCCGCTGCGCGGCTCGCTTCGCTGCCCCACACGAGGATGGTCATGCCGAAGGCGCGGCCATAGCCGGCGATCAATTGCCCGATCTTGCCGTAGCCCCAGATTGCCAGGGTGCGCCCTTTCAAGACCGTGCCGAGCGTGTTGTGCGCCGGCTCGATCGACGACGTTTGCCACAGCCCTTCCTGTAAATGTTGCGCGTACGGCACGATCTTGCGCTGCGCCGCCATGATCAGCGCCCACGTCAGTTCTGCCGGCGCCGTGGGCGAGCCGATGCCTTCCGCGATGGCGATGCCCAGTTCCGTGGCGGCCGCCACGTCGATGTGTCCGCTGACCTTGCCCGTTTGCGATATCAGTTTCAGGTTCGGCAGCTTCGACAGCAGCGCCCGGTTGAAACTGCTGCGTTCGCGGATCAGCACCAGCGCGTCGAACGGCGCCAGGCGGATCGCCAGCTGGCCCAGCCCCCGCGCCGTATTGCTGAACACTTTCACGTCATGTCCATCGAGCAATTGGAAGCAATCGAGGCCGCGCACGGCATCCTGGTAATCATCGAGTATGGCAATTTTCATGGTGGATGGCCGATTTTATTGAGGATTTGGTAGGGAAATAACAGGATACGGGAAATGCTGAATAGCCTACTACATTACTCAAGCTATTCTCCTACATTTTTGCGAGAATAGCTGTTAGGCGGGTGTACAATCGCCGGCACTTTTAAAGCTTCCTGATTATAGTTATAGCGCAAACTGTTCCTGCAGCCTGGGTGCATGATCCAGGTAAACGACCCCAGAGCCCTGCCAGCGTGAGCACCCCGCCCGCAGTGAGCCGCAGCCACCTCTCAACGATGCTGCCTGTCTTGCCGGAATGACCAGAATTTCTTTTATTGGTATTGGAGGTAATATGAATCAGCCCGTCATGGGTGGCGTCGCCGCACTCAACGTCCCAGCTTATATTAAACAACAGAAACTGATCAACTGGGTGGCCGACATTGCCGCGCTGACCAAGCCGGACCGTATCTACTGGTGTGATGGCTCGCAGGAAGAGTACGAGCGCCTGTGCGCCGAGATGGTTGCCAGCGGCACCATGAAAAAACTCAATGCCGAAAAGCGCCCGAATTCCTACCTGGCCTGCTCCGATCCGAGCGACGTGGCCCGCGTTGAAGACCGCACGTATATCTGCTCGGCAACGAAAGAAGCGGCCGGCCCGACGAATAACTGGACCGATCCCGGCGAGATGCGCCACACCCTGAACGGCCTGTTCGACGGCTGCATGCGCGGCCGCACCATGTACGTCGTGCCATTCTCGATGGGCCCGCTGGGTTCGCCGATCGCGCACATCGGCGTGGAACTGTCCGATTCGCCGTATGTCGCCGTCAACATGAAGATCATGACCCGCATGGGCCGTGCCGTGTATGACGTGCTGGGCACCGACGGCGAATTCGTGCCGTGCGTGCACAGCGTGGGCGCGCCGCTGGCGGCCGGCCAGCAAGATGTGAAATGGCCATGCAACAGCACCAAGTACATCGTGCATTTCCCGGAAACGCGCGAAATCTGGTCCTTCGGTTCCGGCTACGGCGGCAACGCCCTGCTGGGCAAGAAATGCTTCGCCCTGCGCATCGCCTCGAACATGGGCTACCAGGAAGCGCAAGCGTCCGACAGCAATCCGGGCTGGCTGGCCGAACACATGCTGATCCTCGGCGTGGAATCGCCGGAAGGCAAGAAGCATTACGTCGCGGCCGCGTTCCCGTCGGCCTGCGGCAAGACCAACTTCGCCATGCTGATCCCGCCGGCAAGTTTTAATGGCTGGAAAGTAACCACCATCGGCGACGATATCGCCTGGATCAAGCCCGGTGCCGATGGCCGTTTGTACGCCATCAATCCGGAAGCCGGTTATTTCGGCGTGGCGCCGGGCACCAACGAAAAAACCAACTACAACTGCATGGCCTCCATGCGCGACAACACGATTTTCACCAACGTGGCGCTGACGGACGACGGCGACGTGTGGTGGGAAGGCTTGACGAAAGAAGCGCCAAGCCATCTGATCGACTGGCAGGGCAAGGACTGGACGCCGGCGTCCGGCACCAAGGCGGCGCACCCGAATGCCCGCTTTACTGTTGCTGCAACGCAAAACCCCGTCATCGACGCGGCGTGGGACGATCCGGCCGGCGTGCCGATCTCGGCCTTCATCTTCGGCGGCCGCCGCTCGACCACCGTGCCGCTGGTGACCGAAGCGCGCAACTGGGTCGAAGGCGTCTACATGGCCGCCACCATGGGCTCGGAAACGACGGCTGCCGCCGTGGGCCAGATGGGCATCGTGCGCCGCGATCCATTTGCCATGCTGCCGTTTATCGGCTATAACATGAGCGATTACTTCCAGCACTGGCTGGACATGGGCGTCAAGGTGGGCAAGGTCAACCCGGCTGCCCTGCCGAAGATCTACTGCGTCAACTGGTTCCGCACGGACGAGGCGGGCAAGTTTGTCTGGCCTGGCTTCGGCGACAACATGCGCGTGCTGAAATGGATGCTGGAGCGCATCGAAGGCAAGGCGGGCGGCGTGGAAAACCTGTTCGGCACGACGCCGCAGTATGGCGACCTGAACTGGGATGGCTTGCCCTTCACGCAAGAACAGTTCGACACCATCACCTCGATCGACAAGGCGGCGTGGCTGGAAGAATTGAAATTGCATACGGAATTGTTTGAAAAACTCGCGTATCATCTGCCGCAAGAATTGGCAGACAACAAGGCTGCGCTGGAAAAGCGGCTGGCTGCGTAAGTTGATTTTAAGCAACACCTGACTGCCGTAGCGCGCCGCGCAGCAGCTTGTCAGGTGTGGAGAGTTGTAGTGGGGGAGAAACACGCCGGCAAAGACTGGCGTGCGATAAATGACACGCCGGCAATGACTGGGGTGCTAGCAAAAAGAGAAACGGCGCGGATTGCATGAGCAATCCGCGCCGTTTTTTTTGTGGCTTTTTGGGTTCAGCGAAACATGGTCGGCACGAAATAGCGCAGATTTACGTCATCTTTCACTTTCGGGCATTGGCCAGGTTTTGCTGCCGGAAAGGATACCGGCAGTAGCGTCGTTTCGTGCAGGCGGTCCTCTACTTCCAGCACGCCGGCAAACGCTTTCACCTGGCGTGGCGCGGGCGACTGGCAATCACCGATTGCCAGTTCGCGTCCTTCGCCATGAAAGCTGCCACCATAGGCAATACTGGTGCACAGCGCCGGCCAATAATGAAATGGAGTAAATTGTCCTGCCGCCGCCATGTGTTGTTGATCTGCCTGCTGTAATTTTTGCTGCATGAAATATAGCAGCAATGAGGCATGCCGCTCGTAGGACGGCGGCAGTGCCAGGCGCAATGGCTGGGTCGCTACCTTGATCCGCCTGCCGCAGCTGCCGTCGTTGCTCGTCACGGGCAGGATTTCACGTCCCGGTGGCCCCTGCGGATGGATCGCAAACGGGGCGGGCTGGTTCAGACTCAACGGTAGGGATTCCATGCGCAAGGCAAGTTTCAGGCGCCGTGCGCCATCGTGGTACTCAATATCATATTGTTTACCAGGCTTGAAGCCCTCGCGGGCTTCGATCCGATACAAGCCGTAGGCTGCATCGACTTCTTCGCTGATGTCGCGCAAGCCCTGCTGCATGGCGAAGCGCTTGATCTTGTCGCCAGTTTGTTGTTGCTTCGGTGCGCTCCAGTCTGAGTCCACGGCGTTCAAGCTGCGGCATATCGGCAGGGAAGCGTTTTTCTGGCCGGTGCATTGCTGCATTTCCGGGCTCGCCAGATAATAGCCTTGCAGTTGTTGCCCCATTTGCTTTTCCACGCGTAGCCGTACCACGACCGGTGTCAGTTTTCGACCCAAACCATGCTCCTGGATACGAAAATTCTTTGTGGACAGGGCGATGGGTTGCCTGACAATGCTATACCTTCCTTCATCCCTGAGCACGTATTCCGGATAAGTTTCAGGCAGAAACAGGACACCGCGCGCATTGGCCGGCAGGCTGATGGTCGCGGGGCCTGCGCTGGTCGCAGGTGTTGCATGCAGGAATTTTCCTGGCTCATCTCCCGTGCAGGAACAGGCCAGTACACTGCCCGGCAGCAGCAAGCACGCCAGTGCCATGCAGCGGGTCCAGCTGAATGGCGATGGTCTGGTTTGCATGGTCTCTCTTGAAGAAGCGGCTTGATTGCCGAGCAAGATAGTTTCCCATAGAAAAATCCCCCGGGCAAGACCATTGGCCGGGGGATTGAGAGGGAGGCGCCGCTTATTGCTGCAGCAGCGGCCCCAGGTACTTGCCCGTCACGCTGGCCGGGTTGACGGCCACGTCTTCCGGCGTGCCCGTGGCGATGATCTGCCCGCCGCCGGCGCCCCCTTCGGGGCCCAGGTCGACGATCCAGTCGGCCGTCTTGATGACGTCCAGGTTGTGCTCGATGATGACGAGGGTGTTGCCCTGGTCGCGCAGGCGGTGGATGACTTTCAGCAGCAAGTCGATGTCGTGGAAGTGCAAGCCCGTCGTCGGTTCATCGAGGATGTACAGGGTGCGGCCCGTGTCGCGCTTGGACAGTTCCAGCGACAGTTTCACGCGCTGCGCTTCGCCGCCGGACAGGGTGGTGGCGCTCTGGCCCAGCTTGATGTAACCGAGGCCCACGTCGAGCAGGGTTTGCAGCTTGCGCGCGATCAAGGGCACGGGCTTGAAGAATGCGTGCGCCTCTTCCACCGTCATGCCCAGCACTTCCGTGATGTTCTTGCCCTTGTATTGCACTTCCAGCGTTTCGCGGTTGTAGCGCTTGCCGTGGCAGACGTCGCACGGCACGTAGACGTCGGGCAGGAAGTGCATCTCGACCTTGATCACGCCATCGCCCTGGCACGCCTCGCAGCGGCCGCCCTTGACGTTGAACGAGAAGCGGCCCGCGCTGTAGCCGCGTTCCTTGGCCGTCGGCACGGTGGAGAACAAATCGCGGATCGGCGTAAACAAGCCGGTATACGTGGCCGGATTCGAGCGCGGCGTGCGGCCGATCGGAGCCTGGTCGACGGAGATGACCTTGTCGAAATGTTCCAGGCCGCTGATCGACTCGTGCGGCGCCGGTTCCGTCTGCGAACCGTACAAATGGCGCGACAGCGCAGGATACAAGGTATCGTTGACCAGCGAGGACTTGCCCGAGCCGGACACGCCCGTCACGCAGGTCATCAGGCCCACCGGCAAGCTCAGCGAGACCTTTTTGAGGTTGTTGCCCGTCGCGCCGGTAATCACCAGCTGCTTTTCCGGATTGCTCGCATGGCGCTTGGCCGGTACGGCGATCTTCAGCTTGCCGTTCAGGTATTGCGCCGTCAGCGATTTCTTGTTTTTGAGAATATCGGACAAGCTGCCTTCGGCGATGATTTCGCCGCCGTGCACGCCCGCGCCGATGCCCATGTCGACGATGTAGTCGGCCGTGCGGATGGCGTCTTCATCGTGCTCGACCACCAGCACGCTGTTGCCGATGTCGCGCAAGTGTTTCAGCGTTTCGATCAAACGGTCATTATCGCGCTGATGCAAGCCGATCGACGGCTCATCGAGCACATACATGACGCCCGTCAAACCGGAGCCGATCTGCGATGCCAAACGGATGCGTTGTGCTTCGCCGCCGGACAGGGTGTCGGCGCTGCGGTCCAGCGACAGGTAATCGAGGCCCACATTGTTGAGGAATTTCAAACGAGAAATGATTTCCTTGACCACGCGGTCGGCGATTTCCTTTTTTGCGCCCGTCAGTTTCAGCTTTTCAAAAAATTCCAGCGTTTCGCGCAGCGGTTTTTCCGCCACTTCATAGATGGCCCGTTGCTGCTTGCCGGTGCCGACCTTGACGAAGCGCGCTTCCACGCGCAGGCGCGCGCCATCGCATGAGGGGCAGCATTTTTCATTGATGAACTTGGCCAGTTCTTCCTTGACGGCCATCGAATCCGTTTCGCGGTAGCGGCGCTGCAGATTGTTGACCACGCCTTCGAACGTGTGTTCCTTGACGACGGTGCGGCCCCGTTCGTTGACATAGCTGAAGGGAATGACTTGCTTGCCGGAACCGTACAGCACGGCCTGTTGCGAATTCAGGTCCAGCTGCTCGAACGGCGTGTCGAGGTCGAATTCGTAAAAAGCCGCCAGGTTCGTCAGCATCTGGAAATAAAACTGGTTGCGGCGGTCCCAGCCCTTGACGGCGCCCGAGGCCAGCGACAGGTTCGGGAACGCGACGATGCGTTTCGGGTCAAAGAATTCAATGTGTCCCAGGCCGTCGCACTCGGGGCAGGCGCCCATGGGGTTGTTGAACGAGAACAGACGCGGTTCCAGTTCCTGCAGGGAATAGCCACACACATTGCAGGCGAACTTGTTCGAGTAAACGTGTTCCTGGGCGGTATCCATTTCGTAGGCGATGGCGCGGCCGTCGGCCAGGCGCAGGGCCGTCTCGAAACTTTCTGCCAGGCGTTGCTTGATCTCCTGGTTCACCTTGACGCGGTCGATGACGACGTCGATCGTGTGTTTTTCCGTTTTCTTTAACTTCGGGAGGTCATCGACTTCATAGATTTTGGCCGCATGCGTGCCGCTCTGCACGCGAAAGCGCACGAAGCCCTGCGCCTGCATCTGCTCGAACAGGTCCACATGCTCGCCCTTGCGGTTGGCGACGACGGGCGCCAGTATCATCAGCTTGGTGTCTTCCGGCATGGCCAGTACGGCGTCGACCATTTGCGACACGGACTGGGCGGCCAGCGCGTTTTCCGGATGGTCGGGGCAGTAGGGCGTGCCCACGCGCGCGTACAGCAGGCGCAGATAATCGTGGATCTCCGTCACGGTGCCCACCGTCGAGCGCGGGTTGTGCGAGGTTGCCTTCTGTTCGATGGAGATGGCGGGGGATAGCCCCTCGATCAGGTCGACGTCGGGTTTTTCCATCAGTTGCAGGAACTGGCGCGCGTAGGCCGACAGCGACTCGACATAGCGGCGCTGGCCTTCCGCGTACAAGGTGTCGAAGGCCAGCGAAGACTTGCCGGAGCCGGACAAGCCGGTAATCACGATCAGCTTGTTGCGCGGCAAATCGAGATTGATATTCTTGAGGTTATGCGTGCGAGCACCGCGAATGCGGATCTGTTCCATGTGATTGCCTTGCTTTCAGTGAGTGGTGCGGCCGGCGCATTGCGGGAACTGCCAGATGAGGAGCCGCAACGGGTCAACCTGTTACTATAGCCGGGTTTTGCTCTGCATGCCTGAGGCAGTCACGGGCGGATTGCGCCGCCAGCTGAACGTGCCCCGGCAAAGTTTGATACAGATGCGTGCAGACGTTTAAACACTGTATATAATACCAGTATTCAAGTTTCTTGTTTTCACCTGCCGTGAAAAAAACGTGTTGCCGCACGGTAGCCGGCGTTCGTTAGAAAGCGGATGCTTTGCGCCGCGTGGTCGCTTATAATCGTCGTTTGGTAAAAAAATCTCACGCGCGGGACTCCGGCTCCCGCAGCCGTTCATCAGGAGTTATTCATGGCATCAGTCAACAAAGTCATCATCGTCGGCAATCTGGGCCGTGACCCGGAAATCCGCTACATGCCTAGCGGCGACGCGATCGCCAACATCGCCGTGGCCACTTCGTACAAATCGAAGGACCGCAACACGGGCGAACAAAAAGAATTGACAGAGTGGCACCGTATCTCGTTCTTCGGCCGCCTGGCGGAAATCGTCGGCCAGTACCTGAAAAAAGGCTCCTCCGTCTACGTCGAAGGCCGTTTGCAAACGCGTAAATACACGGACAAGGACGGCGTCGAGAAGTACGCAACCGACATCATCGCGGAACAGATGCAAATGCTGGGCGGCCGTTCCGGCATGGGCGGCGGCGATGCCGGCGGCGATGACAGCTACGGCGGTGGCGGCGGCTACGAAGCCCCGGCCCCGCGCCAGGCGCCGGCCCCGCGTCCAGCCCCGGCACCGGCGCCACGCCCGGCACCGAAGCCAGCGCCGAATTTCTCGGACATGGATGACGATATTCCGTTCTAAGCACGCCGTTCCGACGCCTGCCGTCAGAGACTGCCGATAAAAAGCCTGCTTCATCCGTGAAGCAGGCTTTTTTTACGGGCATGACCCGTCCTGGAATAAGTTGACACTTTTTCGTTACAGAGAAGGAGTGTCCGATGGAACAAGGGTTTCGACGCAGT
>NZ_JBWKUZ010000038.1:0-10345 GCF_059421435.1 Janthinobacterium sp. GW821-FHT03A03
GGTGCTGCCGGCGCCGGCGCGCAGGTAGCCGTGGAAGCCTTCCGCGTCGCCAGGGTACATGGGGCCGGCTGCGGCGGCAGCGCTGGCGATGGCCAGGAGCAGGGCAGCCAAGGGTTTCAATGCAGTGCGATTCATGCGGTCTCCAGAAAAATGTAGGTGGTAGCGGCGGCGCCCCAACGAGGCGGCCACCGCGCACGGTCTAATGCCGAAAACCAAGTCTAGCAGCGCTTTTTTAACCAGCCTGATACAAATCGAACAAGTAGCGATACTTTCTTTCAAAGTGTTGTTTTTACTCAATGTCGATACTCTGGTGCATAGCGGGGCTGCAAAAGAGTATTGAATTGCGGTTTTGGAGTATCAGAAAGTATCAAAGCCCGGTGCTACATTGTGGTCGTGGTGCCAACAAGCGGCATTGCCAACGACAAAAAACACTGGAGACACACAATGAAACGTACCGCCATTGCCGCGCTGTGCGCCGGCGCGCTCTGCCTCAGCGCGTCCGCCTTTGCCGCAACCGACCTCGTCATCGCCACCGTCAATAACGGCCACATGATCGAAATGCAAAAGCTCGGCAAGTTCTTCGAGCAAGCCAATACCGACATCAAGCTCAAGTGGGTGACCCTGGAAGAGGGCGTCTTGCGCCAGCGCATGACCACCGATATCGCCACCAAGGGCGGCCAGTTCGACGTGATGACCATCGGCCTGTATGAAACGCCCATCTGGGGCAAGAAGAACTGGTTGATCCCCATCAAGCCGGACGCCAAATACGATATCGACGACCTGCTGCCGGCCATCCGCGAGGGCCTGTCCGGCGACGGCAAGCTGTACGCGTCGCCGTTCTATGGCGAAAGCTCGATGATCATGTACCGCAGCGACCTGGTCAAAAAGGCGGGCGTGACGCTCGAAGACCGCCCCAGCTGGAACCAGCTGCGCGACGTGGCGGCCAAGCTGCACGATCCGGCCAACGGCGTGTACGGCATCTGCCTGCGCGGCAAGCCGGGCTGGGGCGACAACATGGCCCTGATCACCACCATGGCCAATTCCTATGGCGGCCAGCTGTTCGACATGCAATGGAAGCCGCAATTTACCAGCAAGCCGTGGAAGGACGCGGTCACCATGTATGTCGAGCTGATGAAGAAATACGGCCCGCCGGGCGCGGCCGCCAACAGCTTCAATGAAAACCTCGCGCTGTTCAACCAGGGCAAGTGCGGCATCTGGATCGACGCGACGATCGCCGCCTCCTTCATCACCGATCCGAAGCAAAGCAAGGTGGCCGACAAGGTGGCGTTCGCCCAGTCGCCCGTGGGCGTGACGGAGCGGGGCGCCAACTGGTTGTGGATCTGGTCGCTCGCGATTCCGTCGAGCTCGAAGCATCCGAACGAGGCGCAGCGCTTCATCAACTGGGCCACCTCGCCCGATTACGTGAAACTGGTTGCCAAGGAAACGAGCTGGGCCAACGTGCCGACAGGCACGCGCAAGTCCACGTATGCCAGCCCCGACTTCCAGAAAGTGGCGAAATTTGCCGCCGCCGAAGGCAAGGCCCTGGCCACCACGCGCGCCGTGCAAAGCACCTTGCCGCCGTCGCCCTACGTGGGCGTGCAATTCGCCTCGATTCCCGAATTCCAGGTGATCGGCGTGGCGGCCGGCCAGCAGATGGCGGCAGCGCTGCTGGGCAAGGTGACGGTCGAGCAGGCGCTGGAGTTGTCGCAGCAGACGGCGGAACGCGAGATGCGCAAGGGCGGGTATTACAAGTAGGAGGATAGCCTGACCAAACCTGCTGCGCGTCGCGCTTTGCGGCCGGCGATGCTCACCGTACTCCAGTACGGTTGCGCTTCTCGGCCACAAATCACTGCCGCTCGCTACGGTTTTGTCAGGCATCTTTGTTGTGCCGTTTGGTTTGTAACACAGGTGACATGACTGGCCTCGCTATTGCGCTAGATCACTCACCTCACGTCTCAAGAGAACCCTATGAAACGCTTTATCCCCCGGACTTTGCTGACGCCGGCCGTGGTCGCCGTCTCCGTCATTTCCGTGATCCCGCTGCTGATCACGCTGTATTACGCGTTCGTGCGCTATTCCATGCTCGATCCGAGCGGCCATCCTTTCCATGGCCTGGCCAATTTCCACTTTTTCTTTACCGATGCCTCGTTCCTGCCGGCCTTGCAGAACACGTTCACCCTGCTGTTTTCCGTCATGCTGGTCACGGTGGTGCTGGGTACGGCGCTGGGCTTGCTGATCAACGAAGCGTTCCCGGGGCGCGCCATCGTGCGCGTGCTCTTGATTTCGCCGTTTCTCGTCATGCCGGCCGTCAATGCCCTGATGTGGAAAAATATGCTGCTCAACCCGATCTACGGTCTGTTTGCGCAGATCAGCATCTTCTTTGGCGCCACGCCCGTCGACTGGCTGTCGGCCCATCCCCTGTTTTCCATCATCATGATGGTGTCGTGGCAATGGCTGCCGTTTGCCTGCCTGATCTTCATGACGGCGCTGCAATCGATGGACCGCGAACAGCTGGAAGCGGCGCGCATGGATGGCGCCACCTATCTGCAGCAGTTGCGCTACCTCTACATTCCCCACCTGGGGCGCGCCGTCTCCGTGGTGCTGATGATCGAGATGATCTTTTTGCTGTCGATCTTTGCGGAAATCTTTACCACCACGGGCGGCGGTCCCGGCTTCGACACGACCACCATCACCTTCATGATCTATCAGCAGGCACTGCTGTCGTATGACGTGGGAGCGGCCTCGGCCGGCGCCCTGTTCGCCGTGCTCATCGCCAACATCGCCGCCTTCTTCCTGATGCGCGTCATCGGCAAGAATCTGTCGAAATAAGGAGACCTTGATGCATAGCAAACTTCATTTATATAGCCGCGCGGCCGCCGCCTGGCTGTGCGCGCTGCTGCTGTTCTTTCCCATCTTCTGGCTGGGCCTGATGGCCTTCAAGACGGAAGGGCAAGCCATCGCCACGCCGCCGCTGCTGTTCTTCACGCCCACCCTGGACAGCTTCCGTGAAGTGCTGGCGCGCGACAATTACTTCGGCTACGCGTGGAACTCGCTGTTCACCAGCGTGGTCTCCACCGCGATTGGCCTGCTGATCGCCATCCCGGCCGCCTATTCGATGGCCTTCTTTCCCACGGGCGGCACCATCGGCTTGCTGAAATTCATGCTCAGCTCGCGCTACATGCCCGGCGTGGGCGCCCTGATGCCGATCTATATCTGCTACCAGTACTTCGGCCTGCTCGATACGCGCATCGGCCTGACCATCATGTTCATGCTGATGAATCTGCCCATCATGATCTGGCTGCTGTACACGAGCATGAAGGAGCTGCCGCGCGAAATCCTCGAGGCCTCGCGCATGGACGGCGCCACCGTGTGGGACGAATTCCGCCACGTCGTGCTGCCCCTGTCCGTGGGCGGCATCGCTTCCACGGCGCTCGTTTGCATGGTGTGGTCGTGGAACGAGTCGTTCTGGTCGCTGAACCTGGGCGCCTCCAACGCGGGCACCCTGGCCTGGCTCATCGCCTCGTATTCGAGCCCGGAAGGACTGTTCTGGGCCAAATTGTCGGCCGCTTCGCTGATGGCCATCGCGCCGATCATGGCGCTGGGCTGGTTCTGCCAGAAACAACTGGTCCAGGGTATGACCTTCGGCGCTGTTAAGTAAACACTATTGGATGACATCATGGCTTACCTTCAACTGAGCAATATCGAGAAATTCTTTGGCGAGCACCGCGCCATCAAGGGCATCGACCTGGACATCCGGCAGGGCGAATTCGTCGTCTTCGTGGGGCCGTCGGGTTGCGGAAAATCAACCCTGCTGCGCCTGATCGCGGGCCTGGAGCCGATCGACGGCGGCAAGCTGTCGCTCGACGGGCGCGACATCACGAATCTGCCGTCATCGAAGCGCGACCTGGCGATGGTGTTCCAGTCGTATGCGCTGTACCCGCACATGACGGTATTCCAGAACATGTCGTTCGCGCTGAAGCTGGCCGGCGTCGATGCGGCCATCATCCGCGAAAAAGTCGACAAGGCGGCCGCCATCCTCGACCTGGGGCGTTACCTGGAACGCACGCCGAAGGAATTGTCGGGCGGCCAGCGCCAGCGCGTGGCCATCGGCCGCGCCATCGTGCGCGACCCGAAAGTGTTTTTGTTCGACGAACCGCTGTCGAACCTCGATGCGGCCCTGCGCGTGCAGACGCGCATCGAGATCGCCAAGCTGCACCGCGAACTGGGCGCCACCACCATCTATGTCACGCACGACCAGGTCGAAGCGATGACCCTGGCCGACAGGGTGGTGGTGCTGCGCGACGGGCAGATCGAGCAGCATGGCTCGCCCCTGGAGCTGTATGACCATCCCGCCAACCGTTTTGTGGCGCAATTCATCGGCACGCCCAGCATGAACGTGGTGCCTGCCGACGCGGCGCCGCAGCTGCTGGCGCAGGCGGGCAGCGCGGCGCAGGCGGACGGCTTTGTCGGCATCCGCCCCGAACACGTGCACCTGGGCGCGGCGCAGCCGGGCAGCGTGCCCGTCACCGTCGAACTGGTGGAGTCGCTGGGCGTGGAAACCCTGACCTATGTGCGCCTGGCGAACAATGTGCAGCTGGTGTCGCGCGACGCCGAGCGCAGCAGGCTGCAGCCGGGCCAGCAGACGCAGCTGACGTTCGAGCCGGGCTTCGTGCACTATTTCGACCGCGCCGGCAAGACCTGTGCGGCGGCGAAAGGAGCGCTGTAATGGCCGCCATCGCATTGAAGCAATCGAACCTGGGCAAGCTGCCAGGGAACGTGGCCGTGCCCGCGTATGCGCGCGAGGCGCTCGTGCCCGGCATCGTGCATATCGGCGTGGGCGGTTTTTTTCGCGCCCACCAGGCCGTGTACCTCGACGACTTGCTGGCCTTGCCAGGCAACGCAGAATGGGGATACTGCGGCGTGGGCTTGCTGGCGATTGATGCGGCCATGCGCGACGCCATGCGGGCGCAGGACGGTTTATATACGGTGGTCGAGCGCAGCGCGGCAGGCGACACGGCGCGCATCATCGGCTGCATCGGCGACTACCTGTATGCGCCCGCCGAGCCGCAAGCCGTGCTGGAAAAGCTGGCCGATCCCGGTACGCGCATCGTCGCGCTGACCATCACGGAAGGCGGCTACTACGTGAACCAGGGCACGGGCGAGTTTGATGCGGATCATGCCGACATCGTGCATGATCTGGCGCACCCCGGGGCGCCGCGCTGCTCGTTCGGCTACCTGGCCGCCGCCCTGGCCCTGCGCCGCCAGCGCGGCCTGGCGCCGTTTACCATCATGTCCTGCGATAACCTGCAAAACAACGGCGACGTGACGCGCAAGATGCTGCTGGCATTTGTCGCCCTGCGCGACCTGGAACTGGCGCGCTGGCTGGCCACGCATGGCAGCTTCCCCAACAGCATGGTCGACCGCATCACGCCGGCCACCACGGACGAACACCGGACGCTCGTGCGCGAACGTTTTGGCATTATCGACGCATGGCCCGTCGTGTGCGAGCCGTTCCGCCAGTGGGTCATCGAGGATGAATTCCCGCTGGGACGCCCGGCCTGGGAACAGGCGGGTGCGCAGATGACGCACGACGTGCTGCCGTATGAAAAGATGAAGCTGCGCTTGCTCAATGCCAGCCACCAGGCCCTGTGCTACATTGGCATGCAGCTCGGCTACACGTATGCGCATGAAGCGATGGGCGATGCGGGCGTCCGCCTGCTGGTGCGGCGCATGATGGATGACGAGGTGACGCCCCTGCTGGGCGCAGTGGCAGGCATCGATCTGGCGCAGTATAAAGAGACGCTGATCGAGCGCTTTTCGAATCCGGCCGTGCGCGACCAGCTGGCGCGCATCGGCACGGAAGGTTCGGCGCGCATCCCGAAATTCGTGCTGCCGTCCGTGCGCGAGGCGCTGGCGCAGGGCGGCGCCATTGCGCTGCTGGCCTTTACGGTGGCGTGCTGGTTCCGCTACCTGGAAGGCCATGACGAAGCGGGGCGCGAGATGCCCTTGAGCGATCCGTACGCGGCGCGCCTGCGCGCGCTGGCGCTGCAGGGCGGCACGGACGCCGCGCCGCTGCTGTCCTTGCGCGAGCTGTTCGGCGACCTGTCCGACACACCCGCGTTCACGCAGGCGGTGGGGCAGTCGCTGGCCAGCCTGTATGGCCTGGGCGCGCGCGCGGCGCTGGAACAGATCGTCGCCTGACGGGGAGGGCGCGCCATGCCACGCAAGGCCGGATATCCGCAGGTGGAGCAGGAACTGGAACAGCAGCGCGACGCCACGCCCGGCTTCGAGCCGAAAGGCAGTTTCGGCTTCATCCGCTACCTGGAGCACGGCTTTCCGAATGCGCTGGTGCGCTGGCATTATCACGACGAGTACGAGCTGCACCTGATCGTCGGAACGAGCGGCAAGGTCTTTGTCGGCGACTACATCGGCCAGTTTGCGCCCGGCCACCTGGTGCTGACGGGGCCGCGCGTGCCGCATAACTGGGTCTCGCTCGATACGCCGCCCGAGGGCGTGGCCCTGCGCGACATGGTGATCCAGTTCTCGCATGCGCCGCTGGCCTCGATGGCGGCCGCCATCCCCGAACTGAAGGGGATTTTTCCGCTGCTGCAGCGCGCCCTGCACGGCGTGGAATTCTTTGGCGTCAGCGCGCAGTCGCTGCGGCGCTTCCGCCGCATCCGCGACAGCAATGGCCTGCCGCGCTTCATCGAATTCCTGACGTTGCTGGGCGAGCTGGCGCAGACCAGCGACTACCAATTGCTGTCGACGGTGCCCATGCAGTCGAGCGACGATGACGTGGCTTTGGCGCGCATCAGTTCGGCCATCAACTTTATCGTGCACAATTACAGCAGCCAGTTCTCGCTGAAACAGCTGGCCGAGCAGGTGGACATGCCCGAGCGGACGTTCTCGCGCTTCTTCCGCCACGCCACGGGGAACAGCTTCACGGACTTCGTCAACCGCCTGCGCATCAACAAGGCGTGCCAGCTGCTGATGGAAACGCAGCGCTACGTCAGCAATATCTGCTACGAGGCGGGTTTTAACAATGTCGCCAATTTCAACCGGCGCTTCCTGGAATTGAAGGGCATGACGCCGAAGGAGTTTCGCCAGCAGGCGCTGGGCCGCTTTGGAGAATGACGGCAATTGGAGTACATTGGCTGGAAAAGGCCTGCAACAGCCTGAGAGAGACGAGCATGGAACACCTATGGCACAAGGACGGCGAGCGCAAGGCGCCCGAGCTGGAACGCGAAAGCTACGACGGCATCATCAATTACCTGGAACACGGCTACCCCAGCTCGCGCGTGCGCTGGCACTGCCATGAAGAGTATGAGCTGCACCTGATCGTCGCCACCAGCGGGCGCCTGTTCGTGGGCGACTACATCGGCGAATTCTCGCCCGGCCACCTGGTGCTGACGGGCCCGCGCCTGCCGCACAACTGGATTTCCAGCGTGATGCCGGACGGCGGCGTGGCCCTGCGCGACATGATCGTGCAGTTCGCCCATGCGCCGCTGGCGGGCGCCGCGCGCGTCATTCCCGAACTGCGCGAGCTGCTGCCCCTGCTCGAGCGCTCCAGCTATGGCGTGGAGTTTTTCGACATGGGCCACGAGGCCGAGCGGCACCTGGCGCGCATCCGCGCCACGCATGGCGCTGAGCGCTTCGCCGAATTCGTCCAATTAATGAGCAAGCTGGCGCGCACGGCCAATTACCGCCTGCTGTCAAGTGCCTCGCTGCGCTCGTACGACGATGACGCCACCCTGGCCAAGGTCAATGCCGTCCTCAATTACATCACGGACAATTACCGCGAGCCGATTTCGGCCGAAATGCTGGCCGAGCAGGTGGGCATGTCGCTGAGTAAGTTCTCGCGCTTCTTCCGCAAGGCGACGGGCAACAGTTTTACCGATTTCATCAGCCGGCTGCGCATCAACAAGGCTTGCCAGCTGCTGATGGATACCGACCAGTACGTGTCGAACGTCTGCTACGACGTGGGTTTCCAGAACGTGGCCAATTTCAACCGCCGCTTTTTACAGGTAAAAGGCGTGACGCCCAAGCAATTCCGGCGCCAGGCCGATGGACGCTTCGGCGGCATCGGCGGGCCTGTTGCGGATACGCCACTGGCGTGACGGCTGTCATGGGCTTGTCACGTTGAACAGTTACTCTCCACGGCTTCAATCCCACCCTAGCCGAGGAATGCATGAACACTGCTGTAACGTCGACCCCGAAACTGACCCTGCTGGCCATCGCCGCCGGCCTGGCCCTGGCCGCCTGCGGCGGCAGCGATAATCCGCCGGCAGAGCCTTCCAAGCCCGTGGCGCAGACGGGCGTGTTCCTCGACGGCGCGGTGGAAGGACTCGATTACGTGGCCGGCGGCGCCGCCAAGGCCAGCACCAACGCCAAGGGCGAATTCATTTGCAACCCGGGCGACACGGTGACCTTCAGCGTCGGCGGCCTGGCCCTCGGTTCGGCGCCGTGCGGCGCCGTCGTCACGCCGCTGGCGCTGGCCGCCAGCACGAACGTGGCGGACGACAAGGTCGTCAACCGCCTGCTGGCGCTGCAACTGCTCGACGAGGACAGCGATCCGTCGAACGGCATCAAGCTCACGGCCGAAGTGAAGGCCGCGCTGGCCGGCAAGACCCTGGACTTTGCCGCCGCCCCGGCCGTCTTCAACACGGCCCTGGCCGCGCACCTGGCATCGGTGGGCGGCAAATTCGCCGGCCGCACGGTCGATGCCGAGCGCCGCGCCCTCGTGCGCGAGCATTTCGAGGATACTCTCGCTTCGAAAGCGGGCGCGCCCGTCAACGAGGCGCTGACGCAAGCCAATCCTGTGGGCGAAGTAAAAGTCACCGTGACGCGCTACCAGATCCAGGCGGCCGACAAATTCTACGTGCCGTACGAAGGCGCCAACGCCAAAATCAAGGGCGAATTCCCGAACGGCTTTTTGCCGTCGTACGGCTCGGGCCTGGCCTACAAGGGCAAGAATGCGGCGGGCGACCTGGAATTCTATGGCTTGACGGACCGCGGCCCGAACGGCGACGGCCCGCTGGTGCCCGACCCTTCGGGCAAGGGCACCATCGGCAGCAAGATCTTCCCGTCGCCCAGCTTTACCCCGTCGTTCGGCGTGATCACGGTCGGCAAGAACGGCGCCGTGCTGGCGTCGAGCACGCCGATCAAGGTGTCGGCCACCGTCAACAGCTCGGGCTTGCCCGTGCCCGTGGGCGCGGTCGGCAATTCGGCCGAGATTCCCGTCATGGATGCGATGAAGTTCGACGCCGCCGGCAAGGCCGTCTTCAACGCGGGCGGCCTCGATTCGGAAGCCATCGTCGTCGATGCCAAGCGCAATGCGCTGTGGGTCTCGGACGAATACGGCCCCTTCATCGTCAGGATCGATGCCGCCACCGGTATCATCCAGGCCAAGTACGAGCCGGGCAAGGGCTTGCCGGCGCTGTTCGCCAAGCGCCGCGCGAACCGCGGCATGGAAGGCATGACCCTCGACACCAGCAACGACAAGCTGTACGCCTTCCTGCAAAGCCCCTTGTCCGACGGCAGCGCGCCGTACACGGTGACGAAGAAGAATGAACAGGTCGAGCGCTTCGCCCGCTTCACGCGCTGGATCGAATTCGACCCGGTGACGGGCACCAGCGGCAAGATGTATGCGTATCCGCTCAACGCGGCCGACTACCAGGATGGCCGCACGGGCAACGCCAAGCTGGGCGACATGGTGGCGCTGGGCGGCGGCAAGTTCCTCGTCATCGAGCAGGGCGCCGCGCCATCGGGCAAGGTATTCAATAAACTGATGCTGGTCGAACTGAAGGGCGCCACCGATATCGCGGCCGCCGCCTACAACGCGACGACCTCCGACCTGGAGAAAAGCAGCATGGGCGGCGCCCCCGTCAATGGCGCCGACTGGGCCGCCGTCACGCCGCTGAAGAAAACGCTGCTGCTGGACTTGAACGCCATCGGCTGGGCGGCGGAAAAGGCCGAAGGCCTGACCCTGATCGACGAGTCCACCATCGCGCTGGCCAACGACAATGACTTCGGCCTGAAAACCAAGGTCTTTGACGCGAACGGCGCGGAAGTGGCGGACGCCGACGTGACCAAGTGCACGGTCGACGCCAACGGCGCCATCGTCACGAGCAGCGCGGCCGGCTGCAACGCGGCCAACACCATCCGCGTGGCGCGCGGCGACGACCGCGAGCGTCCAAGCCGTCTGTGGATCGTGAAGTTCGCCAAGGCGCTCAATACGTATTGATGGCGTATTGATTTGGCTTAATTGATTGTCCAGTCCTAAAATAGGTTGACAGTATTTATTGCTGCACAAACGCCCGATGCACCGCATCGGGCGTTTTGTACT
>NZ_JBWKUZ010000039.1:0-7960 GCF_059421435.1 Janthinobacterium sp. GW821-FHT03A03
GGCCGCCAGCGCGGCGGCGTCGGGCGACGGGGCCGCCGGCGGAGCCGCGCTGGCCACGATAGGCCGTGGCAACGGCGCGGGCGGCAACGACGGTGCTGGCGGCCTGGACGGCGGCAACACGGCGGCGGGCGGCGCCGGCGTCAGCCAGAGCGTGCCCAGGCGCACGACGGCGGCACCGCCATTGCCCAGCAACAAATACAAATGCACATGCCCGGCCTGGATGGCTTTTTCCGTCGTGACGCGCACATAGCGGCGCCCGCCCCGCTCCAGCGGGCTGATCGTCAACCCCTGCAAGGCCGGGTCCATGGCGACGCCGCCGCCCCGGTACACATCGGGCGACGCCAGGCGCACGGCCACGCCGCTGGCCTCATCGGGCGCCAGGGCCGTCAGCTCGATCTCGGCCAGCAGGGGCTGGCCCAGGTGCGACAGCACGGCCATGTCGCCCAGTTCGGCCGCCACGGCAGGCGGCGCGGGCAGGCTGGCGGCGGCGCACGCAATCAGGGACCAACGGGGAAAGGCGCTACTCGGCATGGACTGGTCGCTTTGACGGTAAATAAAGGGAACTCGTCCGTCTTTAACGGCAGGAAATCGTAAAAATATAGGAAAAATGATGCAATACAGCATCATCCTGTGCCTTTTGGGCGTCTGGAGTACACTCGAATGACCTCCACCGATGAAAGGGATGCCATGAGTAGCAGAATCGAACGCGACAGTTTCGGCCCGATCGACGTACCCGCCGACCGGCTTTGGGGAGCGCAAACGCAGCGCTCGCTCGAACACTTCCATATCTCCACGGAAAAGATGCCGCCCGAACTGATCGCCGCCCTGGCCACCGTCAAGCGCGCGGCCGCCCACGTCAACCTGGACCTGGGATTACTGGATGGCAAGAAAGCCATCGCCATCACGCAGGCGGCCGATGAAGTGCTGGCCGGCAAGCATGATGGGGAATTCCCGCTGGCCGTCTGGCAGACGGGGTCCGGCACGCAAAGCAATATGAACATGAACGAAGTGCTGGCCAACCGGGGCTCGGAGCTGATCGGCGGCTTGCGCGGCGCCGAGCGCCTGCTGCACCCGAACGACGACGTCAACCTGGGCCAGTCCTCGAACGACATCTTTCCGACCGCCATCCATGTGGCGGCCGCGCTGGCCGTCGCCAACACGGTCCTGCCGCCGCTGCGCCAGCTGCGCGCCACCCTGGATGCGAAGGCCGCGGAATTTGCCGACATCGTCAAGATCGGCCGCACCCATTTGCAGGACGCGACGCCCTTGACCCTGGGCCAGGAATTTTCCGGCTACGTGGCGCAGCTGGACTTTGCCGAGCACATCATCACGGCGGCGCTGCCGCCGCTGCTGCAGCTGGCCGCCGGCGGCACGGCCGTCGGCACGGGCTTGAATGCCCACGTGGAATTTGCGGACCGCATCGCCGCCGAGCTGGCGCGCCTGACGGGCCAGCCGTTTGCCAGCGCCAGCAACAAGTTCGCCGCCCTGGCCGCCCACGATGCCCTGGTGGCCGCCCATGGCGCCTTGAAAACCCTGGCCACGGCCCTGATGAAGATCGCCAACGACGTGCGCTGGATGGCGTCCGGCCCCCGCTCCGGCCTCGGTGAAATCACGATCCCCGAAAACGAGCCGGGCAGCTCCATCATGCCGGGCAAGGTCAATCCCACCCAGTGCGAAGCGCTGACCATGCTGTGCTGCCAGGTGTTCGGCAACGATGTCGCCATCACGGTGGGCGGCGCCTCGGGCAATTTCGAGCTGAACGTCTTCAAGCCCTTGATCGCGCACAACTTCCTGCAAAGCGCGCGCCTGCTCGGTGACGGCATGCGCAGCTTCGACGAGCATTGCGCGCACGGCATTGCGCCGAACCGTGCTCGCATCGCCGAACTGATGGAACGCTCCCTGATGCTGGTCACGGCCCTGGCGCCGCACATCGGCTACGACAAGGCGGCGCAGATCGCCAAGCAGGCCCAGCACGAAGGCACGACCCTGAAGGAAGCGGCGCTGGCCCTCGGTTTTGTGACGGAAGAGCAATTCAGTGCATGGATCGTGCCATTGGAAATGACGCAGCCCAACAAAAGCTGACTTCCACCCTGCATTGCTGTCGGCTTCAGGTAAACTATGACTTAGTTGAGGTCGTCATCAAGTGTTGAAAACACATCATTGCAATAAGGGATACAATGCAAAAAGTAAGCTTTGATTTAACATCCGAGTTCGTCGAGCTGAACCAGCTGCTCAAGCTGGTCGGCTTGTGCGACAGCGGTGGCGCAGGCAAGGTCATGGTCGATAGCGGCGTGGTGAAGGTCGATGGCAAGAAGGAATTGCGCAAGACCGCCAAGATCCGCAGCGGCCAGGTCGTCAGCGTGGGCGATGTCCGCATCACGGTCGTCGGCCCCGTTTGATCCCGGCATGGGGCGCGCGAGCGGCCCCATGCGCCTGGCCAGCACCCCGCCCGTCCGGCTGCCCACATCAAGCTGCAACTATTCGCTATTGCCATCTTTTATCGATTGCGGAAGGGGAGCGCCATGGACCATCCCGAACAAGGTACGCGCAGCCAGGAGCGCCTGATCGGCGACTTGCGCCAGGTCATAGAGAATGCGGAAGAATTGCTCCGCAACACCAGCAAATACACAAGCAGCCTGTACCAGAATGCCCGCGCCCGGCTGGAATTGGCCCTTGTCGCGGCCACGGCCGAGCTTGCCAAATTCGAAGAAGAACAAGTCACGCGCATGATGGACGCCACGCTCGCGGCGAACGCCCTGTACCGCGACCAGACGGGCGAAGCGCGCGTGCTGCGCGCCTTCGACTAGCCGGGCGACATGTCCGTCAGCACGGCCTGCGCCAGCCACTGGCGCAGGTGGCCGCCCAGGTCGAAGGCCGGGTCCAGCTCGAACGCCGCATCCAGTGCGGCGCCGAAGGTGTGTCCCTGCCGCAACGCCAGCAGGGCCGCATAGGCGGCCTCGTCCAGCGCCTGCGCCTGCGCCTTCCAGTGCGGGCGGCACACCAGCGCATGGCTGGCCAGCTGCAGTTGCTGCGGAAACACGCCCTGCCCCTCCCCCTCCTGATGCGCCAGCCACAAGGCATGCACTTGCCAGCCTGACGCCAGCAGGGTGCAGGCCGGATGCAGGGTAAAGCGGCGCGCCTCCAGCTGCTCCGGACCCAGGGCCGCCAGCGCCTCGGGCGGCACGCCCTGCGCATCGGGCGCGTAATGGGCCAGGTGCAAGGCCCATTCCAGGCGCGCCATGTCGGGCAGGTAGGGCAATGCGGCCGCGTGCGGGAAAGTGGCGAGAAAATCGGCGAAACGGGCGCCAAACTGGTTCAAGTCGGCGCTGTCGGACCGATATTGCCGCCCGTACGCGCGCGCCAGGCCGCCAAAGTAGGCCTCGCCCACCAGCGCCAGCACGACGGGATAGGCGTGCGCCAGGGTACGGCGCCAGGTGGCGGCCAGATTGCCGCGGTAGAGTGAAAAACGCTCCAGCGCCGCCGCGCCGGCGAACGATGGCGGCGGCGCCGTGCCTTGCCCGGCATCGAGCAGGGCCGCGGCAAACGCTTGCTGGCCGGCCGCCAGCGCGTCAAGCGGCGCGGGTGGCGGCGCGGGCGGCGGCGCCGCCGGGACGAGGCCCTGCCACGGCGCAGCTTGCGCATGGCGCCCGTGGCGCGCCAGCATGGCCCGCGCCTTGTCCGCCTCGCCCAGCAGGACGTCGAGCGGCGGCAGCTGCGTGTCCCATTCGATCAGGGTGGGAATGGTGCCGAATCGCTGCAGCGCCGCCCCGTACAGGGTCCAGACGGCTTCGGCCACGGGCGCGCCATGGTGGTCGACCACGGCTTGCGGCGTGACCAGGTGGCCGGCCAGATGCAGCTCGCCCACGCTGCCCGGCGCGATGGCCAGCAAGGCGGCCAGCGCATCTTCGCCGTGGTTGCACTGGTTCACATACAGGTTATTAATGTCGAGCAACAAGCCGCAGCCGCTGCGCCGGGCCAGTTCGGCGAGAAACTGCGCTTCGCTCATGGCGTCGCCGGCAAAACGCACGTAAGTGGCGACATTCTCCAGCAAGATCGGCCTTTTCAGCGCATCCTGCACTCTCCCCACCCTGGCGCACAGCAAGTCCAGCGCGGCCCCGTTCAAGGCCAGCGGCAACAAATCATTGAGTTGCTGCCCGGCTACGGCGCCCCAGCACAAATGTTCCGACACGAGGGCCGGCTCCACGCGCGCCACCAGCGCCTGCACGCGCTGCAGATGCTGCTCGGAAAAACCACGCGCCGAGCCCAGCCCAAGTCCCACGCCGTGCAGGCTGACGGCGTAATCCTGGCGCAACGTCTGCAGCACATGCCAGTCCCAGCCCGACGGCTGCAGATAATTTTCGGTGTGCACTTCCAGCCAGTCCACCGCGGGCCGGCGCCCGAGAAAGTCGCGGTAGTGCGCGGCGCGCAAGCCGACGCCCACGCCGGCGAGCGCATGGGGCGGCTGCCGCACGGCAGTGGTGCCCGGAATGCTTATGGCTGCGTGGCTGGCGCGGCCGGCTTGGCAGCCTTGATGGGCTTCATGGAGCCGCCCGCCTGCTCGCACGTGCCCTTGGCAACATAGGTCCATTCCGTGGGCAGGTTGTCCGCCTCGGCCTGGCCCGCGCACGAGTGCGCGCCGTCCGACGAGGCGCAATCATTCTGCCCCGCCTTGGCCACGCCGTAGCACTTTTCCTTGCCGCCGGGAGCGGGACCATCGTGTGCGGCCGCGCTGCCGGTGGCGGCGGCGCAGATGCCGGCCAGGGCGGCGGCGACGAGAGCTTGACGTTTGTTCATGGGTAATCCTCTAGCGTGGTCATGGGAATCGGGGAACTTGGCACCGCCCGGGCTGCGCGGCGGCCAGCCAGGAAGCGATCACCGCATTCTACTGAATCGGCCGCGCCTTGGCGAACAATTGCAGTGACAGGCAGGGGAGGCGCGAGCGGGAGCGGCAAAAGATGGGGGATGCTGAAAAAACAAAAGCCCACTCGCCACCGTTGGCAACGGTGGTGTGGGCGTGACAGGCACCGGGAAGGCGCCGCGCAACGACGTTCAGGCCGTCGTGTTGATGGTGTTGCCGAGGTGAGCCGGCAGGTTCGGCGCCGACTGTACCGGTGGCAAGGCTTGCAGCAAGGCAGTCGCGGTCGAACTTTGAATATCCTGGGCTTTTTTCAGGACAGTCAGGCCAACGGCTTGTCGCGTACCGGTCTCTGCCATCGTGGTTGACAGTTGAGCAATGCTTCCGACGTCCATACGTTTCTCCAATGAGGTTCTACCTGTATTAACGGATGGCGGCGGCAAACCTTTAGACTTATTTTTCCAGCCTGTGCAGCAGCCATGCGAGCACCCGTTCGCGGTCGTTCAAGTCCAGCCACTGCACGCCGGCGCGCAAGTCGGCCGGCGCCGGGCTGTCGGACGCCACGGCGATCACGTGCGGGTCATGCGGATACAGGGGCGCCTGCCCTACTGCCGGCCGGAACACTTCCAGCTTCGGGATGGGGTCCGTCTTGAAGCCTTCGACCAGGGTCAGGTCGGCCGGGCCCATGCGGGCCAATTGCTGCGCCAGGCTCGGTTCGGGCGCGCCGCGCAGCTCGTGCACGATGGCGTAGCGGTACGGCGACGCCACCAGCACCTCGGCCGCGCCAGCCAGGCGCAGGCGGGCGCTGTCCTTTTGCGGCGGCTCCAGCGCCAGGTCGTGGTGGCTGTGCTTGACCAGGTTGACCCGCAAGCCCCGCGCCGCCATTTCCTTCACCACAAATTCCAGCAGGGTCGTCTTGCCGCTGCCGGAACGGCCGATCACGCCAAGTACGGGGTGGGCGGGCATCGCATCGTGCATGGTCACTCCTTGATTGAGAAGGAGTAATTATACGCAGCCCCGTCCGCGCCGCCGCGCCGCGCCTGCGCCGGACAGCGCCCAGGTCAAGCGCAGCGGCAATTTATGCATGCAATCATGCCTGCACGCAACATGACTCAGCCGCCGCCATCCGTCGTGCCCTTCGCCCTGCCGCCATTGGCGGGCGCCGTTTTGCCGCGCTTTCCTGCCGGCTTGCCGCCCTCCGGCGCGCCGGGGTCGCTCGCCTGCCGCCGGCGCCTGCCGCCCGCATGGGGCGCCGTCTTGCCATTGGCCGCCAGCGCATTGCGGGCCGTGCGCGCCAGTTGCCGGTGCGCGGCGATGGCGCCGGCCTCCGCATCGGACAGGGCCGGCACGGCCGGACCGGCGGCCGCCGGCGCGGCCATCAGGCCATGCGCGGCGGGCGCGCCGGCGGGCGCCGGCCGGGCAAAGTCCTGCGCCCGCACATCCGCCTCCCATGCGGCCCGCTGCTGCAGCACGCCAGCCGGCACGGCGGGCGCGGCACGGGCCTGCTGCAGGGTCAGCACCTCGCCCAGCCCGCTGGCGGCCGCCACGCGCGCGCCCATGTCGGGCAGGCTGCCGTCGGCGGCGCGGCAAAAGCGCTGCAGGATGGTCTTGATGATGGACGTGTGGTCGTACACCCGGTGGCTGACGCTGCCCGCCGCGATCAGCGGCGACACGAGCAGCATGGGCACGCGCACGCCGTACTGGCGGAACGCGGGATCGTCATCGATGGCGGCGGGCGGCGGCACATGGTCGAAAAAGCCGCCGTGCTCGTCATAACTGATGATGAGCAGGGTGCGCGCCCAGGCGGGACCGCGCGACAGCGCCTGGTAGACCTGCGCCACCAGCGCCTGGCCGGCGCGGATGTCGGCCGGCGGATGGTCGTCATTTTCAAAGAAATGCGGATCGATCCAGCTGACCGGCGGCAAGGCGCCCGCCAGCGCGTCGCCGATGAAGCCGTAGCGGCGGGCGCTGGAACCGAAGGGTTCGTAAAACTCGGACGAGCGGTAATGGTCGTCCGTCAGGGCCAGGCTCCAGGGTTTCCAGGCGGAATAAAACTTCCAGCCGACCTGGGCGCGGTCCAGGTGGCGCACGAAGGATTTGTTCGCATACAGGGGCACGCGCTTGCTGTCGCGGCTGCCGGCAGCCTTGCCGCTGATCGCGTACAGGCGGTTCGGCCAGGTGGCGCCCGGCACGGAGCTGTAACAGCGGTCGCAGACGCAAAACTGCTGCGCCAGGAAATCGTACATGGGCAGGTCGGCCCCGTTGTAATAGCCCATCACCAGATCGATGTCGGGGTCGCCCGGATGCGTTTGCGCATAGTCGTCGACGAAGCCGCCATTGTTGTTTTGCAATTGCTGCGCCACCGACGCGCCCGTATGCGAAGGGTCCTGGTCCGCGCCGAAGGCCGTGCGCTGCAGGTGGTGCACGGGATAGCTCACGCCCGCATGCACGTTGGCATAAGCCGCTTGCAGGCCGTCGATGTCGGGGCGCCCGCCTTCCAGGCTCAGGTAGCCGAGCATGTGGTCGAACGAGCGGTTTTCCATCATCAGCACGACAATATGGTCGACCTGCGCCAGATTGCCCAGGGCATGGGCGTCGGCACCGGCGGCGGCAGTAGCGGCAGTAGCGGCAATAGCAGTGGCGGCAGGCATGGATGCTCCCCGGCCGCGCGCACAGGCGCGGCGACTCTGGTTTGACCAAGCCCTACAGGCAGAGTTCACCCGACGGGAGCGGCCCTTGATCTACCGCAACGCTCAGCTTGCCATCAATACGGAACGCGATAGCGGTAGCCCTTGAAATTGAAAATCGCCGCCTTCGGCTGCAATTTTTCCAGCACCAGGCCGGGCGCCAGTTCCTCGCCCTCGTGGCGCAAGACCTTGTCGATCAACAATAAGCGATCGGCCGGATTCTTCGAATAGATATAGCCGCCGATGGCGATGGGCGGAATCTGCCGCTGTATCGGCTCAGGCAGGTCGCGCATGCCGGGTACGGCATCCTCGGCCGCCGGCGCGGAGGCGGGCGGCGCGGGCGGCGGGGCCGGCGCCGGGGCCGGGACGGCGGGAACGGCCTGGCCGGGCGTCTCCGCCTGCGGTTCCGCCACGGGCC
>NZ_JBWKUZ010000040.1:0-7491 GCF_059421435.1 Janthinobacterium sp. GW821-FHT03A03
TTTGCTGAAACAGCCGCCGGCTGTTTCACCTAGAAAAAAACCCGCTCAGCAATGAGCGGGTTTTTTTTCGTCTGGCGATGCTGCAGTTCAATCCACCCTACAATGCTGGTATGCGCATCCTGATCATTGAAGACAGTCACGATATTCTCGCCAATCTCTATACCTAGGTTGACGACCGCCTCAAGACGGCATCGACTTGCACGTGCTCGCCGGCCGCGATGTGCATGGCGAATTCGTCGTGATCGACCATGCCACTGAATATGAAAAGACCGAACTGGTGGTGTGCAGCATGTTCGCACTGGGTTTTATCGGTTTCCTGATCTGTGCATCGTTGCTGGGCGCCTTCATCGCCAACCGGCTGATCACGCCGATCATGGCGCTGACGCGGGCCGTCGAGACGGAACAGCCATCGTTGCCGTTACAGGATAGCGCCGATGAACTGGGGATACTCTCACGTGCTTTTGCCGGACGTACGGCGCAGTTGGCGGAAGTTCTTGACCGTGAGCGCTTTTTTACAGGCGATGTCAGCCACGAGTTGCGAACGCCGCTGACTGTGATTACAGGAGCGGCGGAAATTCTGCTGGTGCATGGCGGTAGTGCCCCGCTGGTCCATTCCGCCTCGGAGCGTATCTACCGGGCGGCGCGTGAGGCCAGCGATTCCGTGACGGTCTTGCTGCACCTGGCCCGCGCGTCGGAATTGCTGACGTGTGCCCCGCTCTCCATGGCTGAACTGGCCCGGCAAGAATGCGTGCGCTATCAATCGTACACGGCCGGCAAGCCGCTGATGCTGGCCTTCGTGGGCGGCGATGATTTTCTCGTCCATGCCCCGCGTAAATTGTTGCGCGCGGCTATTGGCAACCTGGTGCGCAATGCCTGCCAATACACATTGCAGGGCGAAGTCGTCGTACATCTGACGGGACGCGCATTGATCGTTGAAGACACGGGGCCAGGCTTGCCCGAGGCCGCCCGTGCCCGCTCGCTGCGGCAAGCGATCCCGCCAACCTGGGCGGTTCCTCCGGCGCGGGATTGGGACTTGGCCTGGTTCAACGCATTTGCCTGTATCTGGGGGCTACCCTGGCGTTCAGTATCCGTCCTGCGGGCGGCAGCGTGCTGCGTATTGATTTTACGTAAGCCGTAGGCATTGGTTTAACGAAAATTTAACGCGTGGCTAACGTACATTTCATCTTCCTGCTTGTAAGGTGCAGCTTGAAGCGCATCCTGGCCCACTAAGTGTTGATGGTGGGAATCGTCATGTTCTCTTCATGTTGACCCTGTACGATGACTTCCGTGGCCGCTGTCTTGCATGCGGCCGGTTCCTTTCATCTCACCAAGTAAATGCATACACCCATGCTGGCCAAGCTGAAGCTCGTCAAAACACCCAAAGGCATCGATAGCGCATTGATGTTGTCGGCCCTGCTGATTATCTGGATCGGCAACTATACCAACCTCGACCTGACTATCGCGGACAGCATGTTCGATGCCGAGCGCGGGCATTTCTCTGGCAGCCAGAACGTGCTGGCAAGTAACGTCAGTCTCGCCACGAGCGTGTTGGCCGTTGCCGCCATCGTGTTGGCGCTGTGGGATGCCTGGCGCCCGCTGGCATGGCCCGTAGCGCGGCGCACAGCCTTGCGTGTCCTGGCGCTGTCGGCCGTACTGGTGCCTGTGAGCATTTATCTGCTGTCTGCTTTCAGTGGCCTGTCCTGCCCCGGCGATTTGCTCCGTTATGGGGGGCTGGAATCATATGCGCGGCTGCTGGAAAGCATGCCGGCGCAGGTATCCGCCATGACTTGCCTGCCAACAATGAAGGCGGGGAGTCCATGGTGGCTGCTGGCCGCGCCGCTGTTCTGGCTGCCCCGGCAACCGCGCATGGCGGTCCTGGTCGCCGCTCTCATGTTGCTGTGCTGCCTGGCGGCCAGTTATTTGCAGCAATTGCAAGGTACGCAGTTTTTCTCGCATACCTTGTGGTCGGCCTGGATCGCTGCTTTCCTCATTTATCTGCTGTACAGCATGTTCAAGGCCGACGACGCGTTGGCCTGAAACACAAAAGTACGTCACAATCTGCCTGTCGAGTTGTCGTTTCATACAAAAACAGGAGCACCATGAACGAGCAGATTGCGAGAGAAGTGGTATTGGTCCGTGCTATCGAAACGGCCGATCAGAAAAAAGAGGTCCTCAGCGAGGATGACCGCATGTATGCCAGCCGCAGTGCGCGTGAACTTGCGCAGTGGCAAGCTTCGGGCAAGCAGGCCGAAGTCACGGGTGACGATTTCCTGCAGCAGCGTTCCGAGCTGATCATCAAACGCATCACCGAGCGCACGCCCGCCTTCGCGGCGTTCGCGAAGCGCCGCAACGGCATGAAGACCCTGGCGCTGACCTTGCCCTTGCTGGCACTGCTGCTGGGTGCCGGGCTCGACCGCATCACGGATCCCCATCGCGTCGATTTGCTGTCGGCGCCCTTGCTGCTGATCATCGCCTGGAATGTGCTGGTGTACCTGGGCTTGCTGATCTGGATGTGCATTCCTTCGCATGCCCTCGGTTGGCCGAAAGCGGGTCTGGTGCGCCACCTGAGCGTGGGCCGGCTGGCCTTGCCGCGCAAGCTGCCGCACGCATTGTCTTCGGGCTTGCTCAGTTTCATGGGGGAGTGGGCGCATCTGAGCGGCAGGCTGACGGCCGCGCGCCTGAGTCGCACCATCCACCTGAGCGCCGCCATGTTTGCCACCGGCGCCGTCGCTTCGCTGTACGCGCGTGGTTTCCTGTCGCAGTATGCGGCAGGCTGGGAAAGCACGTTTTTGAGTGCCAGCCAGGTGCACGGTCTGCTTTCGACCCTGTTTGCGCCGGCCATTGCCCTGTTTCATCTGCAAGGTTTTTCGCTGGCGGAAATCGAAGCGCTGCGTTTCCCGCAAACGACGACCGTCGAAGGCGGCGCGCGGTGGGTGCATTTGTATGCGGCAACGATTTTCCTGCTGGTCGTCGTTCCCCGCCTGATCCTGGCGCTCGGTAACAACTGGCGCGCAGCCCGTCTGGCGAAACACTTTCCGCTTGATCTGGATCAACCGTATTTCCGTAAACTCAATGAAAGCATAGGCGTGGCGACGGGCGGCATGCTGCGTGTCTTGCCGTACAGTTTTACTGTCGATGAGGCGCGCCACAAGGGCCTGGGGCAGATCGCCGTCATCTTGTTTGGCGAGCAGGGCCGCATGATGCTGCGCCCATCGACGTCGTATGGCGAGGAGCCGCAGGAAGTCTTGCGCGGTACGGACCTGAATGATCCGCAGGTCAATATCACGGCCGTGCTGTTCAATCTGACGGCGACACCGGAAAAGGAAAACCACGGCGCTTTCCTTGATTACCTGGCGCAATCATCGACGCGCGGCATCGCCGTCCTCATCGATGAATCCAGCTATCTGGAGCATGCTGGCGAGCAAGCGGACAATGCCGCCCGCCTGGCGGAAAGAATCGCCTTGTGGCGGCAGTTCTGCCAGTTTCACAAAACCACGGCCACGGTGGTCAATTTACTCAATCCAACCCTGCGCCCGCTTGATGCGGGTGTCGGGCTGAAGTTATCGGCAGCAGCATGAGCGTGAACGTAAATAAAGATGTCCAGGAAGATGCGGCGCAGATTCAGTTTGCGCTGATTTCGCATACGAATAATGGCAAGACGACCCTGGCGCGCACGCTGGTAGGTGTGGATATCGGCGAAGTGCGCGATGCCGCCCATGTGACGGTATTTGCGGAATCGCATACCTTGCTGGCCACGCCGCAGGGCGATGCCCTGCAATTGTGGGATACGCCCGGTTTTGGCGACTCCGTGCGCCTGCTCAAGCGCCTGGGGCAATCGGGCAATCCCATCGGCTGGTTCTTGCGCGAAGTGCTGGACCGTTATCGCGACCGCCCATTCTGGCTCAGCCAGCAGGCGCTGCGTACGGCCAGAGACGCGGCCGATGTGGTGCTGTATCTGGTGAATTCCTCGGAGCACCCCAAGGATGCGGGCTACCTGCCGGCGGAAATGAAAATCCTCGAATGGCTGGGCAAACCCGTGGTGGTCTTGCTCAATCAGATGGGGCCGCCTCGTCCGGGCAATGAGGAGCAGGGCGAACAGGCGCGTTGGCGCGAGCATTTGCGGCAATATCCCATCGTGCGCGATGTCCTGGCGCTCGATGCCTTTGCCCGCTGTTGGGTGCATGAGCGCGTGTTTTATGAAGCCGTGGGCAAATTGCTGCCACAGTCGCAGCAGGCCGGCTATGCGCGTTTGTTTGCGACCTGGCAAGTACAGAATACGGCGCGTTTCCAGCAGGCCATGCATTTGCTGGCCACGCAGCTGGCCGTGGCCGGCCAGGATAGCGAAGCGATCGAGCCCGTCTCGAAAGGGCTCTTGAAGTCGGCCTTGCAGGTGGTGGGCATTGGCAAGAATGAAGAGCAGCAACGCCAGGAAAAGGCGATGGCCAACCTGGTGGCGCGGCTGAATACGCGCAGCGGCGAGACCACGCGTGAACTCTTGATCTTGCACAAACTCGATCCGACCGATGCGCATAAGATCAATGCGCGGGTGCGGGAAAATTTCGCCGTGCGCGCACCGATTGACAAGGCGCAAGCGGGCTTGCTGGGCGCCATGATCTCCGGCGCAGCGACGGGGCTGTCAGCCGACCTGATATCCGGTGGCTTGACCTTGGGCACGGGCGCCTTGCTGGGCGGCGTGGTTGGTGCGTTAACGTTCGCTGGTGCCGCCTGGGGATTTAATTCAGGTACGGATCGCAATCAACCCACCATGCAGTTTACCGATGCTTTTCTGCGCACCCTGGTGGTGGCGGGCGTACTGCGTTATCTGGCGGTGGCGCATTTTGGCCGTGGCCGCGGCAATTTCGTTGAAAGCGAAGCCCCGGCCTTTTGGCAGGATGAAGTGGAGCGGGCCGTGGCGCGCCATGATGGCGCATTGCTGGAATTGTGGAAGGACGTCCGCCGGGAAAAAGCGCTGGAGCCGGCTGCCGAGCGCGTTCTGCCTATTATCTCGGCCATTGCGTCCGATACCTTGTCGCGCCTGTATCCGGAGGTGGCGCCTCAAGCCTGAGTCATGCGTCTCGCGCCAGCAGCCATTGTTGCAGAAACTGCACGCAAACCCTCACCTTGGCCGAGTTTGACAGTCGTGATGTAGTGACCGCCCACACATCGGCATCCTGTTGATATGCAGGCAAGATGCGCACCAGATGGCCTTGCGCCAGGCTGCGGTCCACATCCCAGGCGGAACGCAGGATGATGCCGTGGCCATCGAGCGCCCATTGGCGCACGATTTCGCCATTGTTGGCGGACAGCGGCCCATCGACTTTCACGGTTTCCAGTCCTTGTGGGCCCTGCAGTTTCCAGCGCTGCCCATCCTGGTCCCGTTCGCGAATGACGATGCAATGATGCTCGCGCAATTGCGCCAGGGTAACGGGCACGCCGTGCCGTGCCAGATAGGCGGGCGCGGCGCACAGCACGCGGCTGTTGCTGGCGATACGGTGCGCGATCAGATCGGGCTCGTGAACTACGCCGACCCGGATGTCGAGGTCGAAACCTTCGCCCAGCAGGTCAACGGGACGGTCGAGCAGTTCCAGCTGTATTTTCAGCTCCGGATACTGCCTTGCCAGCTGGGACAGGGCGGGGCCGAGCTGATTGCGGCCGAAGCCGGAACTGGAACAGATGCGCAGCACACCCTGCGGTTGCAGTTTTGACTGCGCCACCGCTTCACCCATTTGTTCGACGTCCTCCAGGATGCGCTGCGCCCATTGCCGCACGATTTCGCCATGATCGGTCACGCTGACCCGGCGCGTGGTCCGGTGCAGCAGGCGCGTCTGTAAAGCCGCTTCCAGCATGCCGATGCGCTTGCTGACGACAGCCTTGGAGATGCCCAGTTCCAGCGCCGTGGCGGCGAAGCTGGTTTTCTGGGCGACCAGGCAAAACAGGCGTAAATCTTCGAGCTGCGGCGTATGGTTCATCAATTGTTCACGAAGTGTGGATGCTTGGGTTGCAAATGACATGATTGTATTCTGATGTCGCGCTAGTATCATCAATGCATCCCTATAGTTCAACAGGAGAATGTCATGGCTACACACAGAATCGCAGTCATCGCTGGTGATGGCATCGGCAATGAAGTCATGCCGGAGGGCTTGCGTGTCGTCGAGGCCGCAGCGCGCCGCTTCAATATCGAGTTGCAGTTCACTACCATGGAGTGGGCGAATTGCGACTATTACCTGGAGCATGGGCAAATGATGCCCCTGGACTGGTTTGCCCAGCTTAAGGATTTCGACGCCATTTATTTTGGCGCCGTGGGCTGGCCGGACAAGGTGCCCGACCATATCTCCTTATGGGGATCGCTGTTGAAATTCCGGCGTGAATTCGACGAGTACGTCAATTTGCGGCCCGTACGGCTGATGCCGGGCGTACCTTGTCCGTTGGCGAATAAAAAGCCGGGCGATATCGACTTTTATGTCGTGCGTGAAAATACGGAAGGAGAATATTCGTCCGTGGGCGGGCGTATGTTCGAGGGGACAGAGCGCGAAACGGTGCTGCAGGAATCCGTGTTTACGCGCAAGGGTGTCGATCGCATCCTGAAGTATGCGTTTGAGCTGGCGCAAAGCCGGCCTAAAAAACACCTGACATCGGCGACCAAGTCGAATGGTATTGCGATCAGCATGCCATTCTGGGATGAGCGGGTGGAAGCCATGGCGCCGGAATTTCCCGATGTGCGCTGGGATAAATACCATATCGACATACTTGCGGCCCGTTTTGTGCTCAGCCCCGAGCGTTTCGACGTGGTGGTCGCGTCGAATCTGTTTGGCGACATCCTGTCCGACCTGGGCCCCGCGTGTACGGGCACGATCGCCATTGCGCCGTCGGCCAATATCAATCCGGAACGCACTTTCCCTTCCGTCTTCGAACCGGTACACGGGTCTGCCCCAGATATCTATGGCCGGAATATTGCCAACCCCATCGGCATGATCTGGTCGGGCGCCATGATGCTCGATTTCCTCGGCAATGGCGATGCCCATTACACGGCGGCGCACGACGCGATCTTGCACGCCATTGAACAGGTGCTCGAGCATGGACCGCGTACGCCGGACATGGGAGGCGGCGCCAGTACGACCGATGTCGGCATGGCAGTTGCAGCATTGCTGAAATAAAGCTTGCCGCCCATGGGGGGCTTTGCTATAGTTCGCCTCCCCAATGAGGCGCTGCAGTTTGCAAAACAACGGGATCACTGGAAACGGTGAAGGTAGTAAAAAAGAGGGTTGACGGATTTAGCGAAACGCTTCATACTCTTCCTTCTTCGCAGCTGACAAACACAACGCTTTGTTGATAGCGCGAGAGCAGTACCGAATACAGTTCTTTAACAATTAACAGTCGATAAGTGTGGACATTTGATGCAAGTGCAGCGCCGATTTTCGGATTGGCGTCATACTTAAAATATCAAATGTTCACGAATAAATAAATGAAATAGGACGCTTCGCAAGAAGTGGC
>NZ_JBWKUZ010000041.1:0-5967 GCF_059421435.1 Janthinobacterium sp. GW821-FHT03A03
TCGCGCAGCAGGGCGACGATGGCCTGCGCCATGGCCGGCGCGTCGCCGGGCGGCACCAGCAGCGCCGTCCTGTCGTGCTGCAGCAGGGCGGGGATGCCGCCCACATTCGTGCTGACGACGGGCACGCCGCAAGCCAGCGCCTCGAGCACGGAATTGGGCATGTTGTCGGCCAGGCTGGGGTTGAGCACGATGTCGCTGGCCTGGTACAGGGCCGGCATGGCGGCGTTGTCGACGGGGCCGGCGAAGCGCACGCCATCGTGCACGCCGAGCGACCTGGCCAGCCGCGCCAGCGCCGCGCGCTGCGGCCCGCCGCCGGCCAGCACCAGGCGCGCCGCCGGATACGCCTGGCGCACGAGGGCGAAGGCGCGCACGGCGCTGGCGTTGTCGTACAGGGCTTCCAGGTGGCGCGCGACGAGGATGCGCGGCCCGCCCGCCGGCGCCGCCTCTGCCGCGGCTGCGGCGGGCGCAAAGCGGGCCAGGTCCACCACGTTGGGCACGATGTGTGCCGTGAGCCCGTGCTGCTCGAAGAGGCGGGCCAGGAAGGCCGAGGGCACGACGATGGCGCTGGCGCGGCGCAGGCTGAGCGACACCAGGCGCGGCGCGCGGGCGAAAAAGGCTGCCGCCTCGCCGCCCCGGTAGTTGAGCAGGGCCGGCTTGCCTTTCAGGCTGGCGATCCACAGCGCGGGCGCGGCCTGCAGATGCCAGGACCAGCCGGAATTGGCCATGATGTGGAACAGGTCGACCGTATTGGCGGCGCGCGACAGCCGCCACAGGTGCACCGGCAGGCGCAGCGCGGCGCGCAGGTAGCGGATGCGCGCCAGCCAGGGCGGCAGCACGGGGCCGTTGACGGCCAGCAGCTGCACCTGCGCGCCTTCGGCATGCAGCAGCGCCGCCAGCTGCCGCGTCTGGTTAGCCATGCCGCCGGCCGGCGGCGGCATGGGACCGACCAGAGCGATGCGCAGGCCGGACAGCTTCATGGCCGCATTTCCTGCGGCAGGTCCGGCGATCCGGCCGGCGCCGTCACGCGCGCATATACGTGCGCATAACGGGCCACGCTGGCGGCCCAGCTGCGCTCCGTTTCCACGAAGGCGCGCGCCTGGCGCCGCAGCGGCGTCCAGCTGTCGGGCGCCAGCAGCAGGGTCAGCACCGTCTGCGCCAGCGCGCCGGCGTCACCGGCGCGAAACAGCAGGCCCGTTTCGCCATGGGCCACCAGTTCGCGGTGGCCGCCCACGTCGGACGCCACCACGAGCCGGCCCTGCGCCATCGCCTCGAGCGGTTTTAATGGCGTCACCAGCTCCGTCAGGCGCATGGGCAGGCGCGGGTAGACGCAGATGTCGAGCAGCTGGTAGTACGCGGCCACCTGCGCATGGGGCACGCGGCCGGCGAAGACGACGGCGCCATCGACGCCCAGCTGCGCCGCCAGCGCGCGCAGCGCCGCTTCCTGCGGGCCGCCGCCGGCCAGCAGCAGGCGCAGGGCCGGCTGCGCGGCCAGCATGCGCGGCATGGCCTGCAGCAGCAGGGCCAGGCCCTCGTAGGCGTAGAACGAGCCGATGAAGCCGATCACCAGGTGGCCGTACAGGCCCAGTTTATGCGCCAGCCAGTGGTCTTCGGGCGCGGTGGTGCTGAAGGCGCCCGCATCGACGGCGTTCGGGATCACGGTGATCTTATGCGCGGGCACGCCGCGCGCGCGCAGTTCGCGGCGCAAGCCTTCGCAGATGGTGGTGACGGCGTCGGCGCGGCGCAGCGCGTGGTTTTCCAGCGCCCGCGTGAGCCGGTAGCGCAAGCCGCCGGGCCGGCTGCTGCCATGGTCGGCGGCCGCGTCTTCCCAGAAGGCCCGCACTTCGTACACGACGGGGATGCCCAAGGCGCGGCCCGCATTCAGGGCGGCGATGGCGTTCAGGGCGGGCGAATGCGCGTGCAGGATGTCGGGCCTGAGCCGCCGCGCCAGCCGGCGCAGGCGCACGGCCAGTCCCACGATGACGGCCGCCTGGCGCAGCACGGGCAGGCGCGCCCACCAGCGGCGGCTGGGCGCCGTGCGGTAGAAATGCCAGCCGTCGACCAGCTGCTGCGCGCCCTCGGACGGCCCCTGCTTGGCGCCCGTCAGCTGCACGGTGTGCCAGCCCAGCGCCCGCTGCTGCCGCAGGATGGCCAGCGTGCGGAAGCTGTAGCCGCTGTGCAGCGGCAGCGAATGGTCGAGGATGTGCAGGATGCGCATGGCCTATCCTATCGTCGCCAGGGGCGCCGGCGCGGGCGAAGGCTGCGCGCCGGCCGGCAGCACCTGGCGCAAAAAGGCGTCGAACATCAGGAGCGACCAGAGCGGCGCGCTGTAGTCGCGCCGCCCGGACGCATGCTGCTCGAGCAGCTGGCGCACATAGTCCATGTCGAACAGACCGCACTGCGCCAGCGTGGGACCCAGCAGCCGCTGCTGCAGGCGCTGGCGCAGCGGCCCGCGCAGCCAGGCGGCCAGCGGCACGGAAAAGCCCATCTTGCGGCGGTACAGCAGTTCGTCGGGCAGCAGCGGACGCAGGGCCTTCTTCAGCAGGTATTTGCCTACGCCGCGGCGCAGTTTCAGCTGCGGCGGCAGGCCGGACATCCACGCCACCAGTTCATGGTCCAGCAGCGGCGAGCGCACTTCCAGCGCGTGGGCCATGCTGGCCCGGTCCACCTTGGTCAGGATGTCGCCGGGCAGGTAGGTCTTCAGGTCGAGGTACTGCACCTGCGACAGCGGATCCTGCGCAGGGCTGGCCAGCGCGTGGCGGCGCAGCACTTCGACGGCCCGGTAGCCTTGCAGGCTGCGCCGCAGCTCGGGGCTGAACAGGCGCGCGCGCATGGCGTCGCCCAGCAGGCTGACGCCGTGAAAATACGCGTCCGTCGTGTCGCGCGCCAGGCCTTCGAAGGTGGTCCTGGCGCGCAGGAAGCGCGGCGCCCGGTCGGCCTTCGGATACCAGCGCCCGAGGGCGCCGAACAGCGACTGGCGCAGGCCCGCCGGCAGCAGGCCCCTGAGCTTTTCCTCGCGCGTGTGCAGGCGGTAGCGCCGGTAGCCGGCCATGCTTTCATCGCCGCCGTCGCCGGACAGGGCCACCGTGACCCGCTGGCGCGCCAGCTGGCACACGCGGTAGGTCGGCATGGCGGAACTGTCGGCGAACGGTTCGTCGTACAGATTGGCCAGCAGGTCGATCAGCTCGAAATCGTCCTGCGCCACCTGGCGCGCGTGGTGCAAGGTGCCGTAGCGGCGCGCCACCAGGTCGGCGTAGCGCGCCTCGTCGTAGGCCGGGTCGCCGAACGAGATCGAGCAGGTATTGACGGGCGCGGCGCTGGCGCCGGCCATCAGCGCCACGACGGCGCTCGAATCGACGCCGCCGGAGAGAAAGGCCCCCAGCGGCACTTCGGCCACCATGCGGATGCGCACGGCCTCGCGCAGGCGCGCCAGCAGTTCGTCGGCCAGCTGCGCCTCGCCCGCCGCGGCATGCGGCGTGAACGGAATGTCCCAGTAGGGCCGCGGCGCGGGCAGCGGCCGGCCGGCGCGGATCGAGAGGGTATGCCCGGGCGGCAGCTTGCGCGCCTGGCGGAAGATGCTGCGCGGCTCGGGCACGTAGCCGTAGGCGAAATACTCTTCCACGGCCAGCGGATCGAGGTCGCGCGGCATGGCCGGATGCGTGAGCAGGGCTTTCAGTTCGGAGCCGAACAGCAGGGTGCCGTCGTCCGCCTCGCCGTAATACAGGGGTTTCACGCCCAGGCGGTCGCGCGCCAGGAACAGCAGGTGGCGGCGGCGGTCCCACAGGGCGAAGGCGAACATGCCGCGCAGGCGCTGCACGCACTGTTCCCCCCATTGCTCCCAGGCGTGGACGATGACTTCCGTGTCGCTGCTGGTGCGGAAGGCGTGGCCGAACTGGCGCAGCTCGGCCATCAGGCTGCGGTAGTTGTAGATTTCGCCATTGAAGACGATGGCGATGCTGCGGTCGGCGTTGAACAGCGGCTGCTGGCCGCTGGCCAGGTCGATGACGGACAGGCGCCGGTGCGCCAGTCCCAGTCCCGGTTCGCGGTGCAAGCCCCCTTCATCGGGGCCGCGGTGGCGCAGGCTGTGGTTCATGCGCGCCAGCAGGGCAGGATCGATGTCGCGCTGGCCCTGCAGGTCGAAGATGCCGCTGATGCCGCACATGGGATGCCTTTCAGGGATAGGTGGACAGGGGCGAAGGCTGCGGCGCGCCCGTCAGCCGGTCGTACACGGCCAGGTAGGCGCCGGCCATGGCGGGCAGGCTGTGTTCGGCCAGCACCAGGCGCCGCCCGCGCGCGCCGTGGCGGGGACCGAGCTCCGGCATGCTGTAGTAGTCGAGCATGGCGTCGGCCAGCATGTCGGGCGAGCCGGGCGGCACCAGGGTGCCGTTCCAGCCCGACTGCACCAGTTCCACATTGCCGCCCACCTGGGTGGCGACGATGGGCAGCCCCGTCGCCATGGCTTCGAGGATGGTGTTCGAGCTGCCTTCGGCCAGCGACGGCAGCACGAACAGGTCCATGGCCCGCAGCAGCTGGGCCACGTCGTCGCGCGCGCCGGGCAGCCAGGCCAGGTGGGCCGCGCCGGCCTGCTGCAGCAGGGTCAGGCAAGCCTGGCGGCAGGGGCCGTCGCCGACGAGGATCAGCCGCAGGCGCGCGTGGGCGCCGGGCTGGGCCAGCAGGAGCAGGAAGGCCTGCACCAGCGACGCATGATCCTTGACGGCCGCCATGCGGCCCACGCTGCCGATGACGAAGGCGCCGTTGCGCAGGAAGCCGGGCGGGCCGACGGCCGCCGTCGGCCCCAGGCGCGGGTGGAAATGCACGCTGTCGACGCCGTTGCCGATATGCGTGACGCGCTCGGGCGCGGCGCCGATGACGTCCACCAGCCATTGCCCCAGGTCGGCGCTGACGGCGATGAAGTGGTGCACGAAGGGCAGCATGCATTTGCGCAGCAGCCGGTATTTGCGGCTGGTGCCGTGCAGGTCGCTGATGTCGCGCCCGTGTTCGCCATGCACGCGCAGGCGCACGCCGGCCAGCCAGGCCAGCAGCTGGGCTTCGATGCAGCCCAGGTTGCGCGTGTGCACCATGGCTGGCTGCAGCCGCTTGAACACGCGGTACAGGCGCGCGTAGTGGCGCCAGTCCTTGCCTTCGCGCTTGTCCAGGCTGATCACTTCCACGCCGGGCGCCGTCAGCCGCTGGCGGAACGCCGTGGCGTTCTTCAGGCAGACGATGGCGTGGCGGTAGCGCTCGGGCGGCAGGTGGTTGAGCAGGTTCACGAGGCCGTTCTCCAGGCCGCCCACGTCGAGCTGGTGGATCACGTGCACGATCAGGGGCCGGGCGTCGCCGCCCGCCGCGTGGCCGTTGGGCAGCTCAGGCGCCATGGGGCGGCTCCTGCAGGCGGCGCACGATGGCCGGCAGCGCGGCGCGCAAAAACGCTTGCAGCGCCGCGCGCGGCGGCGGCGCCAGCTCGTCGTAGGCGGCCATGACGATGATTTCCGCGCCATCCTGGCGCGTGCCCAGCAGCTTGGCTTGCGCCAGCAACAGTTTCACGAGGACGGGTTCTGCCGTGGCGACGCCGCCCTGGCGGTAGAAGCGCCAGACGAGCAGCCGTTCGCCGCCGTGCGCCAGCACGCTTTCGCGCACGGCCAGCGGCCCGCCCGCCAGCGCGATGCGCCGCGGGCCGTGCGCCAGCGCCACCCAGCGCGTGCCGTACGGCAGGTTCTGGTGGGCCAGCAGTTCGGCGTCGCGCGACTGGCGCGCATACCAGGCCAGCTGCAGGTCCACCTGCGCGCCGTCGCCGTGGCGCGCATACGTGGCCGCATACCGGGCGGGCGTGCCCGCATGGGGCGCGCGCCATGCGGGCTGCGCGCCGGGCAGGCGGCGCCAGGCGGGCGGATCGGGCAGGGCCAGGAGCATGGCCGGGGCGGCGCCGCCGTCGCCGCGGTGGCTGGCCAGCGCCAGGGCCGGCCACAGCGC
>NZ_JBWKUZ010000042.1:0-4619 GCF_059421435.1 Janthinobacterium sp. GW821-FHT03A03
CTCAGCTGGGAGAGCGCTTGCATGGCATGCAAGAGGTCAGCGGTTCGATCCCGCTTACCTCCACCAACAGCGCAGAAACGGGTAGGTAAAGCAGTAAATAAATCAAAGTCGCCTTGGGCGGCTTTTTTTATTTCCGGACTCTTTTCCGCCATACCCGACAGGGGAGTGTGGCGTAGGTCGGATTAGCGTAGCGTAATCCGACAGCACCATCTTCTGAAGCCAGCATCCGTATCCATGCCGCCTCCACCAACAGCGCATAAATCACATGATAATCAAAGTCGCCTCGAGCGGCTTTTTTTATTTCCGGGCCAATTTCGCCATACCCTTCGGCGAGCGTGGCCAAGCTGTTAGCGCGCTGGCATGGCATGCAAGACGTCAGCGCTTGGCTCCCGCTGATGCCCATGCATGGGTTGCTGGAAGTCGAGGTGGCCAGCGGGCGGCGCATGGCCGGCCGTTATCAGCGTTCCGTTAGGCTGCCCAGCGGTCGCGATAGATCGGCGGTGAAGTCGACATATTGGGTGGAAAGCCCGCGTAGCTGGTCGAGCAGTGGACGGTTGTCTCCGCGCCGCCACTGAAAAGAATAGATTACCGGCGCTGGCATTTCGGCGGCGGCGAGCGGGAGCAGCAGACCCTGGTCAACCAGCTTTTGACTCCAGCCAGTGGGCAGTATGCCGATCCCGACAGAAGCAATCAGCATGCCGGCAATGGCCCCCCAATTATTGCAACTTATACGCTCAACGGCAGCGATACCGTGAGCCAGTAGCCAGTCATCAATCAGTCGCGTGGTGCCAGCTGAAGGCGGTAAGGCAACGATGGGCTGTCCAGCGTCAAGTAAATCGGCGGCGCCACGTAAGCCAGGCGGGTTGTCGGATATAGCCAGGGTTGGCGCGGCAAGCCAGATGAATTGTGCTTGGCTGACTGGTTGCGACAGGATGCCGTGGTGCGATGAGCGTCCGGCAATGATCGCAAAATCGAGCTCGCCCTTGGTGACACGGCTTTCCAGAACTGAACCCACGTCGACATAGGGTTCGAGCGTCAATTTGGGATGCAGTGCCCGGACTTGCGCAATGAACTGCGGTAGCCAGGTCAGCGCGCTGAGTTCGCCAACACCAAAGGCGCACCGGCCAACTAGCCCGGCAGAGGGGGCGAAGGCGGTACGTATTGCGGCGGCGTCATCGAGCAGCGCCAGCGCGCGTGGCAGCAATGCCTGGCCTGCATCGCTGAGTGCGGCGCGGTGGCCACTCCGGTCGAACAGATTGATGCCAAGCGCTTCCTCCAGTTCTGAAATGCGCTTGGAGAGAGACGATACGGACAAATGCAGGCGTTCGGCGGCAATCGCAAAGTTGGCGCAGGTGGCGGCCCAGTAGAACGCTTCGAGTTGCTTTAAAGTCATGGACATCACTTGTTCTCTTTTTTCGAAATTAATTGTACATAATTTTTCGCTTTTATCTAAATTGTGGTTGATCAAAAATGCTTGACAGGGCAAATCGCGTCGGTGCCAGGCGTTGGGCGGGCGGCATATGCAGGCCCTCGCCCTTCGCCAAAGTGATGCATGTAGCAGTGAAATGACGAGTTTGCTTTTTTTGAGAGGCGCAATGAACAAGAAGCGTTATGCAGTTATCGGCGGGGGGATAAATGGCCTCGCAGTCGCACGTCAGTTATTGTTGGATTTTCCCGAAGCCACGGTGGTGCTGTTCGAAAAGGAGGCGAGTGTCGCCAGTCATCAGTCCAGCCACAATTCGGGTGTGGTCCATGCCGGTCTGTACTACGAGCCGGGGGGGCTCAAGGCACGACTTTGCAGGCGCGGGGGCGAATTGATTGGCAACTATTGCCGCGGCAATGCGATCCCCTACGACGAGTGCGGCAAAGTTGTCGTCGCGCTACAAGAGGAAGAGTTGCCTCGCCTGGAGGCGATTTATCGGAAAGCGCAGGCCAACGGTGTGCCTGGCGTGCGGCTGATCGGCTCAAATGAGCTGCGCGAAATCGAGCCCAACTGCATCGGCCTGGGCGCCTTGCATTCACCGAAAACGGCGATTGTCAGTTACGGTCAAATTGCGGCCCGAATCGCCGATGAAATCAGGGAACGTGGCGGGCGCATTTGTCTGAATTCGCCGGTTGAGCGCCTGCTTGAGCAGGGCGGCGAAGTACGGGTCGAACTTGCAGACGGAGAGGTCTTCGATACGGTATTCGATCAGGCAATTGCCTGCGCGGGTTTGCAGTCAGATCGCCTGGCAGAGCGTTCGGGCGATCAGGACACGCCACGCATCGTACCGTTCTTCGGCCAGTATTACGTGATCGACGAGGCTTTCAAGTCGCATGTCAAAGGCTTGATCTACCCGGTGCCGGACCCGCGCTTTCCTTTCCTCGGGGTGCATTTCACAAAGCGTATCGACGGACAGATGACGATCGGCCCGAATGCTTTCATATCCTTCGGTCGCGAGAACTATGACGGCCGCAGCATGAACCTGGCCGACATCTTCAATTTTGCCAGCTACCCCGGCTTTTGGAAGTTTGCCGCCCGTAACCTGCCGGCGACGCTTCGGGAACTGAAGACGGTGGTCAGCGAGGCGAGCTTTGTCCGCGAGGCGGCGCGCTATGTGCCGACGCTTGCCTCGGTCGGTATTGTTCCGGCGGTTCGTGGGATCCGTGCCCAGGCAATGGAGGCCAATGGTGCGCTGGTTGACGATTTCGTGATTCGCCAACACGGCAACATTACCCACATCCGCAATGCACCGTCACCAGGGGCGACATCGTCGCTAGCCATTGCTGAATACATTGTGCGTGAAGTGATGAGGCGCTGAGTTTGCGTAGCGGACAACGTACGGTTGTCTGTCGCTCCCCAGCCAGCCCCAACTCGAACGCTCTAGGCGAAAAAGAAAAAAATTAATTCATGAAGGAGACATTTTGAACATTCAAAAAACGGAGCAGGAAACCCCGGCACAGACAAAAAGTCGTTTGCGCAAAGTGGCGGCAGCGACCATCGTCGGCTCAATGTTGGAGTGGTATGACTTTTATCTTTACGCGACGATGGCGTCGATTGTCTTCAGCAAGGTCTTCTTCGATACCTCGGACCCGGCGAATGCATCGCTGCAAGCTTTTGCCACCTTCGCCATCGGCTTTGTGGCGCGACCGATCGGGGGGCTGTTCTTCGGCTACTTCGGCGACCGCTACGGGCGCAAGAAAATGTTGTTCGTTACTTTCTGTATGATGGGCTTGTGCACGACCGCCATTGGCCTGATCCCTTCCTACGCCAGCATCGGCGTTTGGGCGCCCCTGTGCCTGGTGCTGATCCGGATTGTGCAGGGCCTGGGCGCCGGTGCTGAACTGGCGGGGGCGGCGGTAACTTCCTACGAACATGCGGCCGACAACAAGAAGGGGCGACAAGGTGCGTGGCCTGCATTGGGGCTGAACCTTGGCCTGTTGCTATCGTCGCTGACCGTTTATCTGCTGACCGTCAATGGCGACAAGTTTTTGCTTGCCGGCGGTTGGCGCATTCCCTTCATCCTCAGTTTCGTGCTGGTGCTGGTTGGGCTCTGGGTGCGTGGGAGTCTGCCGGAAACGCCAGAGTATCACCACTTCGAGGAAAGCCATCGCCAGAAGAGGCCGTTCCGCGAATTGTGGAAAACCAATCTTAAGGGCCTGGGCGTCGTCTTCTTTGTCGCCATCGGTTACAATGCACTGAGCTATGTCTTCAAGACCTTCTCGCTGGCCTACCTGACCCAGTTCAAAGGCATTTCGGCCAGCGTGACATCGCTATCGGTGACACTGGCCAGTCTGGTCGCAATCTTTACCGTCCCGCTCTTCGGCTATCTGTGTGACAAGTTCAGCAGCAAGAAGCTGCTGATCGTCGGCGGCCTGCTGTCAGCATTGTTCGCGTACCCGTTCATGCAGTTGCTGGACAGCGGCGAGAACAGGCTGATTTACCTGGCGCTGATCGTCGGCACCGGGGTGCTGGCGCCGATGATGTTCGCCCCACAAGGCTCTTTCCTCAGTCGCCAGTTTGCCGTGCAAAACCGCTCGACGGGGGTCGGTTCGGGGCGTGAAATCGGCACTGCCATTGCCGGCGGTATTGCCCCGTTGTGGGCGTTATCAATGGTTGCCCAGTCTGCGACTCGTGACACGAGCGCAGTGGCCTTGATGCTCACGTGCTCCGGAGCGATCGTCGCATTGGCAGCATACTTCGACCAAGGTTATCGCTTCAGCCATTACAAGAACTGATGGTCAAGGCGGCGGGCCAAGCGTGCTCAGCTCCTCCCGCCGCCCAACCCTTGTATGTCGTGGGTTTGGGCCAGTGCAAACGAAGGGGGGGCAAGAGGCTTTCCTTTTGCTTGTCTGGCTGCTGTTGCTGAGGACATGTACCTCGCCCGCGCAGCCGATCGATTGCACATTGAGCAACCGCCGCCGTGAACGGTTTCCTCCATGGAAAATAAGATGGGCCAGCAGTTGATTTCGTGAATCGCCCCATGCTATACTTCGCGCACGCTTTTTTGAGGGGCTAAGCAAAGCCTTCAGCGAAGAGTCCGCTGAGAGTAAAACCAGCACAGGTCCCCATCGTCTAGAGGCCTAGGACATCACCCTTTCACGGTGAGTACAGGGGTTCGAATCCCCTTGGGGACGCC
>NZ_JBWKUZ010000043.1:0-1303 GCF_059421435.1 Janthinobacterium sp. GW821-FHT03A03
CTACAGGCAGTTGCACTAATACCCGTCCGGGCACGCCAGAGGTCGCGCCTGGAAGAGATCGAAAGGGGCGCAATGCGGCGCCAGGCGCCGCCAGAAGCTGCTGTCGCGCTTTGGCGGCCTGCGCGGCGTGGTCGACGCCAGCGTCGAGGACCTGATGTCGGTGGAGGGGATTTCGACCCAGCTTGCGGAAGAAATCTACAGGCAGTTGCACTAATACCCGTCCGGGCACGCCAGAGGTCGCGCCTGGAAGAGATCGAAAGGGGCGCAATGCGACGCCAGGCGCCGCCAGAAGCTGCTGTCGCGTTTTGGCGGCCTGCGCGGCGTGGTCGACGCCAGCGTCGAGGACCTGATGTCGGTGGAGGGGATTTCGACCCGGCTTGCGGAAGAAATCCACAGGCAGTTGCATTGATGAAGGGAAGGCCAGGTCCGGCGCCGCCGCAACCGGACTAGGCTAATGCCCCGGGGCCATGTAGACTAGTGGCGCTTTCTTCACGCTTTCTTCATGTTCAATTTACCCGTCGGCCGATTGCTTTCCTATGCCTTTTAATATTCCCATCCTTCTGACCTGGCTGCGCGTGGCCCTGATTCCGCTCGTCGTCGGCGTGTTTTACCTGCCGCCGTCGATGCTGCTGCATGGCGACCAGAACCTGGTCGCCACCCTGGTCTTCATTGTTGCGGCCGTGACGGACTGGTTCGACGGCTTTCTCGCGCGGCGCTGGAACCAGACGTCGGCCTTCGGCGCCTTCCTCGACCCGGTCGCCGACAAGCTGATGGTGGCGGGCGCCTTGCTGGTGCTGGTGCAGCTGGACCGTGTCAATGCCGTGCTGGCCTTCATCATCATCGGCCGCGAAATCACGATTTCCGCGCTGCGCGAATGGATGGCGCAGATCGGCGCGTCGAAATCGGTGGCCGTCAGCTCGATCGGCAAGATCAAGACGGCCGCGCAAATGACGGCCATCCCCCTGTTGCTGTACCACGAAGTCATTTTCGGCGCGATCGACACCCACGTGTGGGGCGAGCGCCTGCTGTGGATCGCCTGCGTGCTGACCGTGTGGTCGATGTTCTATTACTTGCGCCTGGCATGGCCGCTGATTAAAGAAAAGGCCGGAAATTTGCACTAAGAACAGGCAGGCGGCTGCTTTATGCGGAATATTTTGCAAAAGACCAGATATTGCCCGTTGACAGCCCCTGTAATCCCTCTATAATGCTGGCCTGTTGTTGATGACGCGGGAGTAGCTCAGTTGGTAGAGCGCAACCTTGCCAAGGTTGAGGTCGAGAGTTCGAGACTCTTCTCCCGCTCCAG
>NZ_JBWKUZ010000044.1:0-1162 GCF_059421435.1 Janthinobacterium sp. GW821-FHT03A03
CCGCCGCAGCCGGCCCCATGTACCCTGGCGACGCGGAAGGCTTCCACGGCTACCTGCGCGCCGGCGCCGGCAGCACCACCGCCGACGGCGGCGGCCCGCAAAGCTGCTATGGCCTGGGCGGCAATACCATGAAATATCGTCTGGGCAATGAGTGCGACGCCTACACGGAATTCGGCTACACCAAGGCCATCGCCAAGTCCGGCGACGTCAGCTACCTGGCCACCATCTGGGTCAACGCCTACGCGCCGACCTCCGATTTCGGCGACCGCAAGCTGGGCATCGTCAAGGCCTACGTGGAAGCGCAGGGACTGGACTTCCTGAGCGGCGGCACGGCCTGGGTCGGCAAGCGTTTCTACTACCGTCCCGACATCCACATGCTGGACTTGCAGTACATCAACATGAACGGCACGGGCGCCGGCCTGGACCGCATTCCCGTGGGTCCGGGCAAGCTGTCGTACGCCTTCTTCAAGGATAACGACGTGCGCAACGTGAACCCCGTCACCAACGCGGTGGGCACCACGTCGGCCGTGCGCCAGAACCTGATCTACGGCGACATTCCCGTAAACCAGGACGGCTTGCTCGACATCGCCGCCACCTACATCATCGGCCAGGGCAAGGACAACGACGGCTACGGTCCGAAACACAATGGCTGGCAGCTGTCGGCCTTCCACCGTCAAGGCAAGGTATTCGGCGGCTCGAACACCTTCGGCGTGCAGTACGGCGTCGGCCCCGGCGTGGGCGGTTCCGGCAACGGCCAGATGGGCGCCTCGGGCAGCACCTCGTTCGGTTCGGACGTCAAGCGCACGCGCATCTTCAACGACATGGCGGTGCAGCCGATGGACAACTTCGGCATGGAATTCGTTGCCCTGTGGCAAAAAGACGAGTCGAACGCCAGCGGTTCCTCGACCTGGACCTCGGTCGGCGTGCGTCCTGTGTATGCGTTCACCAACAACTTCAAGCTGGTGACGGAACTGGGCACGGACCGCGTGACGCAGGCGGGCGGCCTGCCGGCCAAGCGCCTGACCAAGCTGACCATCGCGCCGACGATCTCGGCCGGTCCCGGCCTGTGGTCGCGTCCTGAACTGCGCGCTTTCGTGACCTATGGCAAATGGAACGATGCGGCCACCGCCTCGGTCAACGCGTCGAACAACTCCGGTCCCGT
>NZ_JBWKUZ010000045.1:0-1132 GCF_059421435.1 Janthinobacterium sp. GW821-FHT03A03
CCAGGTCGGCCTTGCTGATCGTCGCCGTCACGCCGCTCGGCTGCGTGACGACGTAATTGCCGGCGTCCAGCCCGCTCAAGGTGAAACCGGAGACGCTGACCGTTTTATTCGCGCCCGCATCCTTGGTCGCAAAGCTGCCGACACCCTGGCCGCCCAGGCTGAGGCTGTCGCCCGCAACCATGCCCGAGTACGCCACGTTCGCCGTATTCAGGGCCGCCGTCGTCGTCGCGTCATAGGTCTTGTCCGCGGCGCTGATGCCGCTCAGGGTGATGCCTTTGGCAATCACCGTATAGCTGCTGCCGGCCGTGCCCAGCGCATTGTAGTTGGCGGACAAGCCGCCGTTGCCGCTGCTGCCCAGGACGAGGCCGGTGGTGCTGCCCAGCGCCGCGCCCGTTTGCACGTTCTTGCTGGCCAGATTGCCGGCATCGCCGGCGCCGCCGACGCTGAAGGTCTGCCCCGCCACGCCCGTGGCCGTCAGCGTGCCGCCGGCCACGGCAGTGCCGCCGTCATAGGTCTTGCTGCCGGACAGGACCAGGTTGGCCTTGTGGATGCTGGCCGTCACGCTGCCCGGCTGCACCAGGTTGTAGTTGCCGGCATCCGTGCCCGTCAGCGTGTAGCCGCTGACGGCGACGCTCTTGCCGGTGCCCGCGTTGGCGTCGGCAAAACTGCCTGTCCCCGTGCCAAGAACGGAGACATTATCGCTGAGCAAGGCAGTCACGCTGGCCGTGCCGCCCAGCGTCGCGCTGGCGCTCCCATCATAGGTCTTGTTCAGGGCGCTGATGCCCGACACCACCAGGTCGGCCTTGCTGATCGTCGCCGTCACGCCGCTCGGCTGCGTGACGACGTAATTGCCGGCGTCCAGCCCGCTCAAGGTGAAACCCGAGACGCTGACCGTTTTATTCGCGCCCGCATCCTTGGTCGCAAAGCTGCCGACACCCTGGCCGCCCAGGCTGAGGCTGTCGCCCGCAACCATGCCCGAGTACGCCACGTTCGCCGTATTCAGGGCCGCCGTCGTCGTCGCGTCATAGGTCTTGTCCGCGGCGCTGATGCCGCTCAGGGTGATGCCTTTGGCAATCACCGTATAGCTGCTGCCGGCCGTGCCCAGCGCATTGTAGTTGGCGGACAAGCCGCC
>NZ_JBWKUZ010000046.1:0-1017 GCF_059421435.1 Janthinobacterium sp. GW821-FHT03A03
CTGGATTTTGGCGGGCCTGGCCATGGTCGGACCGCTTGCCATCGACACCTATCTGCCGTCTTTCCCCGCCATCGTGCACGATTTTCAGTCCAGCCCCCTGCTGGTGCAGCAAACCCTGAGCTTTTTCCTGTTCACGTTTGCCTTCATGATGCTGTTTTACGGCACCCTGTCCGATTCCTTCGGCCGCCGTCCCGTCATTCTCGTCTCGCTGGCACTGTATGCGATCGCCTCCGTGGGCGCCGCGCTGGCGCCCACGCTGGGCTGGCTGCTGGCCTGGCGCGTGCTGCAGGGCCTGTCGGCGGGCGCCGGTTCCGTCATCGGCCGCGCCATCGTGCAAGACCGCTATGCGGGCGCCGCCGCGCAGAAAATCCTCTCGCACATCATGATGGTGTTCGCGCTGGCGCCGGCCATCGCGCCCGTGCTGGGCGGCTGGCTGCAGGTCAGCCTGGGCTGGCGGGCGATCTTCTGGTTCCTCACGGCCTTCGGCGTGCTGATGTTCATCGTCGTCTGGCGCGCGCTGCCGGAAAGCCTGCCGAAGGAGCAGCGCCACGCCTTCCACCTGGGCGACATCGCCGTCAATTACTGGAAAGTGCTGTGCCACCGCCAGTTCCTGCTGCTGTCGACGGCCATCGGCGCCGCCTTTGGCGGCTTCGCCCTGTACATCGGCTCGGCTGCCTACTTCATCATCAACATCCTGCATTTGCCGGAAACGGCATTCGCCTGGCTGTTCATTCCGCTAATCGGCGGCATGGTGTTCGGCTCGGCCCTGTCGGCGAAAATCGCCCACCGCTACAGCCAGCGCCAGATGATCTGGGCCGGTTTCATCCTGATGCTGGCGGCGGCGCTGGCCAATATCGGCTACAACTACTTCTTTGCCGCCGAAGTGCCATGGGCCGTGCTGCCGCTGTTCTTCTACTCGTTCGCCCTGTCCATCGCCATGCCGCCGATGACCCTGATGGCCCTGAACCACTTCCCCAACAACAGCGGCCTGGCTTCGTCGATGCAGTCCTTCATCCA
>NZ_JBWKUZ010000047.1:0-983 GCF_059421435.1 Janthinobacterium sp. GW821-FHT03A03
TGACCCGTCCTGGAATAAGTTGACACTTTTTCGTTACAGAGAAGGAGTGTCCGATGGAACAAGGGTTTCGACGCAGTCAGCGAGATTACAGCCTGGCTTTTAAATTGAGCGTTGTCGAGCAGGTTGAAAAAGGCGAGATGACGTACAAGCAGGCGCAAACGCGCTACGGAATACAGGGTCGGTCGACAGTTTTGGTATGGTGTCGCAAACACGGCCTGCAGGATTGGACGCATCCCAGGGGCCGAAGCCAACGGGGAGCGACCATGACAGACACACCAGCCAGGCCACTGACGCCAGAGCAGCGCATCAAGGAGCTGGAGCGTCAGCTCAAGGAAGAAAAACAGAAATCCGCGCTGTTCGAGGCGGTTCTCGACGTCCTGCGTGACGAATACGGGGTGCCGGTAAAAAAGCCTTTGGGCAGGTCATCGCGCGCAAGCAAGTCGAAGGATTAAGCGTCGAACGGGCCTGCCGCTGTGTCGGCATCAGCCGCCAAGCGTATTACCAGCGCCGTCAGCGCGAGCGACATTGCCTGGACAGGGCGCAAACTGTCGTCAAGCTGGTGCAGCCGATACGCCTGCGCCAGCCACGCATCGGCACGCGCAAGCTGCACAGCATGCTCGGTGCAGCCTTTTCCGGTGCAAAAATCAAATTGGGACGCGATGGACTCTTTGATATCTTGCGCCAGGAGCGGCTGCTGGTGCAACCACAGCGGGCCTATCATAAGACCACGAATAGCCATCACCGCTTCCGGCGCCATCCCAATTTACTCAAGGAGGGGCCGGGACAAGTGCTCGCCACGCGGCCGGAGCAGGTGTGGGTAGCCGATATCACGTATCTCCCGACCGCCGGAAAATTCGTCTATCTGAGCTTGGTAACGGATGCGTATTCGCGCAAGATCGTGGGCTATCACGTGCACGCAAGCCTGCAAACCGAAGAGGTCAGCGAGGCCTTGAAGATGGCCCTGCGAGCACGACAGCGCAAGA
>NZ_JBWKUZ010000048.1:0-782 GCF_059421435.1 Janthinobacterium sp. GW821-FHT03A03
CCGGTGCAAGTCGTTTTGACGGTATCGGTGATGCCGACGATTTCGATCTCTTCGCCGACCTTGATGATGCCGCGCTCGATACGACCGGTCACAACGGTACCGCGACCCGAGATCGAGAACACGTCTTCCACTGGCATCAGGAAGGCGCCGTCAACAGCGCGCTCTGGCGTTGGGATGTAGGCATCCAGGGCATCGGCCAGACGCAGCACTGCGTCAACGCCCATTTCGCCTTCTTTGCCTTCCAGCGCCATACGTGCCGAACCTTTGATGATAGGCAGGTCGTCGCCTGGGAATTCGTACTTCGACAACAGCTCGCGCACTTCCATTTCAACCAGTTCCAGCAGCTCTGCGTCGTCGACCAGGTCGCACTTGTTCAGGAACACGATGATGTATGGAACGCCAACTTGGCGGGCCAGCAGGATGTGTTCGCGGGTCTGTGGCATCGGGCCGTCAGCTGCGGAGCACACCAGGATCGCGCCGTCCATCTGCGCGGCACCGGTAATCATGTTCTTGATGTAGTCGGCGTGGCCTGGGCAGTCAACGTGCGCGTAGTGACGCGTTTCCGTTTCGTACTCGACGTGGGCGGTGTTAATCGTGATACCGCGCGCTTTTTCTTCTGGAGCCGCATCGATCTGGTCGTATGCTTTGGCTTCGCCGCCGAATTTCTTCGACAGAACCGTTGCGATTGCAGCGGTCAGCGTGGTTTTACCGTGGTCGACGTGGCCGATGGTGCCGACGTTAACGTGCGGCTTGGTCCGTTCGAATTTACCTTTTGCCATTTT